>CANLOE010000139.1 GCA_947492745.1 uncultured Cyclobacteriaceae bacterium
AAAATCAGTGGTTTAGGTGAGGAGGCTTTTGTATCACTAAGGTGACGAGCATGCACAGCGTAAAACTACTGATTTTGAAGTAATTTATGCTCGCAATAGGAAGGCTATTGATTACTTTGGGTTTAACCCGGATCATGCGTTGGAACTTCGTAACGAGGGTTTAATACCAACTTAGCTTTCAAATATCGCCTATCTTCCTGTTCATTATGCTTCACTCCGCGTTGACAATCCTCGGGGTAGCGCTGCTATCCCTGCGGTTCTCGCCTTGATTGAAAAAAAATGACCCGCTGAATATTATACGACATTTGAAACCCAAATTTGTATAAATGTCAATAAATCAGGGATTTTTATTGGATTTAGCATCGCACCGTTATGGTGAATTCAAAAAACGTAGTGCAACGACCGGTTTGCAGCTATTTAGATCCGCAGTAGATTTCTCAATGCATGATCCAGGTTTAAGGGAACCCACTACTTATGGTCTGTCATGCGATCAATACTATTTGACTCCTGTGTTTTCAGTTCCCCTCAGTATACGGTCAGCGCATTTAGCCTACTCAGGAAGGCATTGAGTCGGGAGCTGGGTGAAATTATCCTATTTGGAGATGTTCAGACTGATAGATGTATACGCCATAGTATACGTGGGTATCACCCCCCGAAAAGGATACCCATAGCGATTTCAAGACCGGTATAGTCTATTTTCGCCTCACTGAAGTCAACGGTTTTGGTTTCGAGCGGTCCCATGGTATTTCCTCCGATATAAGTACCCTGTAATCCCGTTTTTGCCCCACCTATAAAATAATTGGCCTCCAGAGAGAGACCGAACTTTCGGAAGTAATAGATATACTCCATACCGAAATGATAACCAAACCCAGGGCTGTTGTTCAGGGAGAGGTCACTATTGACCACTTGCCAAGACTCCCATTCCCGTAATGCCCTATCAATATTGCCTTCATTGAGCTTATTGTCAAAACTGATAAATCCAAAAGCTCCGACCTTAAAATTGACATCCGAGTTTTTTCCGGAGAGGACCAAAACCAATTCGACGGGTACCATGGCAGTGAAATTGGGACCGATAAAAGGCTCTTTGGACTCAAAAGGCAGGTCACTCATATTCAGACCGGACATACGGTACAGTGTGGCCCCCGTTTGTAATGCGAAAAAATCGCCCAGTTCAACACCAACACCGCGAATGGAAAATGGGCTGATAGGTGTGGAAAAGTAACCGTTCTTAGGTATGAAGTAAGAAAAAGAGAGTCCTACTTCCTGAGCGGTAGCAGTAAAGGGACGAAAAAAAAGGAACAGGCAACAAAAAGTTACCGCACAACATATACTTCTTCTTAATCTCATTTTTGAAAAGTAATTTGGAAAAACGATGTTGGAGACTGTATCTCTTTTATTTTTCAGGAGCTTATTTTAATAAACGATTTTGTTAAAACCGGCTTAGATAGCGCTGCTCTCATTGTCTATATAGCATCCAAACAAGTGATAACAAATTTCAAATATAGCTCCGAAACAGTCTTTTGGTCTTGAAAATCAAACTTACACGATGTTACTAACTTTGAGCATCAAATAATAGCCGAATGTCAAAGAATTAATGACAAAATACACCATGAAGAAAATCAACACACCCCTATCAACGACAATTGTACTACTTTTTTTACTGATACTCAGTATCTCAAGCTGTAGCGAACATCCAAAAGCCGATATGCTTATCCGAGGAGGGACCATCTATACGGCGAACCCTCAGCAGCCAAAAGTAGAGGCTGTAGCATTGGTCAATGATAAAATAGTATTTGCAGGAAAGATAAGCGAAACGGAACAATGGACGGGAGAACAAACAGAACTTATCGACCTTCAGGGAAAAACCATGACGCCCGGTTGGATAGAAGGACATGGGCATATTATGGGCATGGGCTATAATGAGATCAACATCGACCTTTTGGAGACGAAAAGCTATGACGAACTGATCGAGAAGGTCAAGGAAGCCGCAGCTACGGCGGCACCGGGCGAGTGGATCGTGGGCCGTGGATGGCATCAAAGCAAATGGGACACAAAGCCCGAGATCACCTACCAAGGCTTTCAGACCCATGACCGACTGAGTGCCATAACACCGGACAATCCCGTATATCTACGTCATGCCAGTGGTCATGCGGGCATGGCCAATGCAAAGGCCATGGAACTGGCGGGCGTGAGTAAGATCACTATGGAGAAAATGACAAAGGGTGAAGTAGAAGGAGGAGAAATCATCAAGGACGAATACGGTAATCCTACGGGTATTTTCAATGAGCGAGCAACGACACTGATTACCCGGCATATCCCTGAAAACAACGCAAAGACCGATGCCAAAGCGCTATCCTCTGCTATAGCGGCCTGTCATCGGCATGGGGTCACCGGATTTCACGTTGCGGGGACCAATGGTAATATCATATCCCTATTTCGGGAGTTCAAAAAAGAAGATAAGCTGGACCTTCGATTGTATGTAATGCTGACGGGCTGGGACAAGCAATTACTGGAAGAGTGGTATGAAAAAGGTCCGGAAGTAGATACGGTAGATAACTTGCTGACCATTAGGTCTATAAAGTTGAACTGTGATGGAGCCTTGGGCTCTAGAGGGGCTTGGTTATTACAGCCCTATACGGACCGTCCGGACCACTATGGTCATGAGACGCTACCCATGGAGTTTGTAGAGGAGGTAGCCAATAAAGGTTTGCGGCATGGGTTTCAAGTGTGCGCGCACGCTATAGGAGACCGCGCCAACAGAGAAATACTGGATCGCTATGAAAGTGCGCTGAAAGAACAGAAAAAAGAAGGTAGCGACCACCGTTTTCGAATAGAACATGCGCAACACCTACACCCGGAAGATATCCCTAGGTTTGCGGGACTTGGAGTGATTCCGGCGATGCAGTGCGTGCATATGTCTTCGGACAGACCTTGGGCCATCGACCGACTCGGGGAAAAACGAATCAAAGAAGGGGCTTATATGTGGCAGGCACTCTTGAAGAGCGGGGCCAAAATCGTTAATGGCTCTGATGTACCCGTAGAACCGATCAATCCTATAGCGTCTTTTTATGCTGCGGTGACCAGAAAGACACTGAAAGGTCAACCTGAGGAAGGTTATGAAAGTGAGCAGAGGATGACCCGAGAGCAGGCCTTGAACTCCTATACCATCGATGCGGCCTATGGAGCCTTTGAAGAAAATATAAAGGGTTCTATAGAAGTAGGCAAATTGGCTGACTTCACGGTATTTTCACAGGATATTATGACCGTAGACGAAGAAAAATTATTGGATACTGAGGTAGAAATGACAGTACTCGGAGGCAGGGTCGTCTACCAAAACGACTCAGCTGGCAACTGACACTACCACATCTCTTAGGTGGAGGGATATGGACCAAGAACGGTCCATATCTCTCCATTGGTAGTAGATAATTTTGGTCGACCCAAAGGCATTCCGTGTAATTCTATTTGATGTATTTTTTTATTTTATCCCTTAAGTAATCCCTATCCGCAGTGATGGACGGGTCACTATAGATTTTTTGAGAGAGCTCACCGATGACACCCTTTTTATAGCCCAATCTCTCAGCGATTCGTTGACAAAAGACGATTTCACTCTTGAATACCTTGCCGTCCACCTTCATCAACTGCACGATGTTGTATAGATATTCGAACTTTTGCTCCTCGGTAAGATTGGTCAATGAGACAACATCATTGGGTGTTTTCAGCATTTCGTCTATTACCTCCTTGGTAACACCGTTGGCTTGCCCTATTTTATAAATGAGCTTTGCTTCTTTCTCCGCTACCTGATTGTCACTGGCCGCAAGCTGGATCAATACTTTTAGTTGTTCCATTACCATATATGAAAAAAATTAGATTTAAACGTATGCAAATGAATGGTGTTCACAATTTATGAACAATTACGGTCTTTACGAATCCTTTTACGAAAATTTCAAGATATCGTATCGTATAAAATCCCAACTTTGGAAGTCAAAGCTGTGTAATGTAGCTATCTATGAAACAATAGGGCTTTTTTACAACCGATATTTCCCCAAAGCCAAGATGTATCTATAATTATTCTTACCATCATTTTTATTCGTTGCTTTCGATATTATGTACATCGGAGATGCAACCTTTCCTTGGGGCAACGGTCTTTTCTATAAAAATTGTTGATTATCCAAAAAAAGAAATATGTACACTACACTAAGAAATGTGAACAGATCAAGCCTCTCTCTACTATTCTTCCTTCTTATGATGGCCTCACTTCCTGTTTTGGGGCAAGGAAGTGAGACAAGGGTATTGAACGGCTTCGACGAACTACATGTGGGACAGGCTATCGAGGTCATCCTTATATCCGGCTCCTCGCCCAAAGCCGTAGTGGAAACGAAGAACATTGCTACGGACAACGTAATCACGGAGGTTAAAGGAGATATGCTGAAAATCGGTATGAAGAGAGGGAATTTTAGAAAAACCAATGTGAAAGTATACCTTACCTATACACAACTGAAACATATCGAAGTTAGCTCTGCTGCAGATGTATATGCAGAGGAAGTACTCCAAGTAGATGGTATAACGCTGAGTGCCAGTAGTGCGGGCAACATACAGCTGAGTTTGAAAACCGACCGGACAAAAGTGAAGGCTTCGAGTGGAGGAGACATACTACTAAAGGGTAAAACCACTGAACTGGATGCCCATGCCAGCAGTGGCGGAGAAATAAAGGCCTCCGGATTGATAGCTGATAATGTAACAGCTCATGCCAGTAGCGCCGGTGATGTAACCGTAAATGCTACTGAAAGTCTGGATGCCCATGCCAGTAGCGCGGGTACTGTCAAGTACAAAGGTGGTGCAACGAAATCCAATATACACTCCAGCAGTGGAGGCTCGGTTCGAAAATATTGATAAGGCTTTAGAGACTCTATTGGAGGATACCCCTTTAGTCTCTATTATCGCTTGTTTGGAATGCAGAATGGAACAGGGACATCAAACAGTCGATATCGAACATTGTAGTTATTTCAAAAAAAGAGGGGACCTGGCCCCTCTTTTTTTTACCTAAACCAAACCGGTAGATGTATATATCTACAAAACTATTTACGTATTAAATTGTACTTTGTTTTAAAATAGTGTGTTTTTATTAAAACTAAATTATTTTTTTTTAGGTATAGCATATTTTGTTTGTATATCGTGGAGTCTGTTGCAATCCTGACTCACTGTAATTGCTGGATTTTATACAAATTTAGGTTTTAAATGTCGTATAAGATTCCGCGGGTCATTTTGTTTCAATCAAGGCGAGAACCGCAGGGATAGCAGCGCTATCCCGAGGATTGTCCACGCAGAGTGAAGCAAAATGAACAGGAAGATAGGCGATATTTGAAAGCTAAGTTTGTATTACACTTGATATCTGTCCTGGCTTGGAAAATTCAGTATGTCATTGATTATTTTGAGTCGAAGGTGTGCAGTGGGTACAGGGACTTGACGCTTATAATTTTGGGATGCTCTAAGGAATGCTTATCTTCATCCCTGATGGCAAAGAGGATGAAGTACTCGCAACAGTTCCTTACGTATTGGCTGGCTCCGCTGAAGGACTTTTTACTGCGAGGGGCAAGCCCTCATCAATTGTCGATGGCCATTGCAGCTGGACTCGTCATCGGAGTATTTCCTATTTTAGGTACTACGACACTGTTCTGCACAGCGGTGGCCCTAGCTTTTCGTTGGAATCTTGCCGCTGTACAACTGGCCAATTACAGTATATATCCACTTCAGTTTTTGCTCTTGATCCCCTTTATCAAAACAGGAGAGTACCTCTTTGGGATAAAACCTTTGTCCTACTCGCTTGAAGAGGTAACGGCAATGATGGGAGAAGCTCCCCTACGTACTTTAGCGGAAATAGGAGAAGCACTACTGGTAGCTGCCTTGACTTGGGCGCTATTGGCCCTACCTGTTTTCTATCTTCTGCACTTACTTTTAAAGAGATTATTGATGAAAATGAGTATTTCCAATAAAACTGAGGAGGTTTCCGAACAATAATTTTGGCTTATCCATTGACACCCGAACAAATGGAATTCGGAAATTGATCAAAGGAAAGCTATCCATAAAAGAAGTATTCCCTGTAGTGGTACTTGAAGATTGAGCGCTGTACAGAGTTGGATTTTGAAGACCCTAAAAATAGCCTACATTACATCTTCTCTTTCATCGTAATGGGAGTGAAGACCGTTCTTTTAAGGTACTCCAAAAGCTTTTTCCTATCCTTTATGGAATGGAGTGAGGTACTGATGAACGGGCTTCGGATATCTACTTTGATGGATTTCCCGATTTTATTGCGTACTTCATTGAGCAGTAAACTCAGACGTAAACTCAAATGGATATGACTGGCTATCTGAAAAAGGCGACTGTTCTGTCCATGAAAGTAAACGGGGATGATCGTAGTCTCGGTCTTTTGAATCAGTTTGACGACAAAACGCTTCCACTCCAGATCTACTGCTTTTGAAAAGAGGTTAGGGGCAGTGGCCACTCCGCCCGCGGGAAAAATAACGATAGCCTCTCCCTTTTGTAGGCGCTGTAGAGCTAGTTTTCGTGTCTCGATATTGGTCTTAATGGCCGTTTTGTTCTCATTGAAGTTTATAGGAAGAAGGTAATCCGCCAGTATCGGATCATTGCACAATAGGTTATTGGCCAGTACGGAAAACCTTTCGCGTACCTGTGAGGCAAAGTGACAGGCTATAATGCCGTCGACTATGCCAAAAGGATGATTGGCAATGAGTAGGACGGGACCGTTCTTTGGTATTCTGGACATTGGGGCAGTGTCGCATTCTACGTTCAGTGACAGGCTGTTAAGTAGTTCTTCCCAGATATTATCGATCTGGCTTTCCCGGTTTTTGAGATCTTGGTAGATCCGTTCCAGTTTCCCTCTCCCCGTAGCATATTCAATGATGCTGATGATGAACTGTTTTATCAAAGGGTCACTTTCATTAGCGTATGTTAGCTTTACTTTCGGAACTGTCATTCCCTAAGATATATCAAAAAAATAACCCGGTCCCTAACTTTTAGCTACCGTGCATGGAAATTATTGGCGAAATAGCGCATCAGATCAACTCCTATCGTTTCCTGCTCCGCTGTCACCGCGCCTTCTTTGGCGATATGATATTTACCAAAATCATCGTAGATGATTTTGGTACCTTCCTGTACGAAACCATAGCCCTTACCAAAGGCGTAAATGGCAAAGGAATGTGGATTTTCGGACAATAGGTCATTACTGAACCTGAACTCATTACTTTCTATACCCATCTGGCGTAGCAGCGTCTTGGACACGTCACTTTGCATCCCATAGGTGTGTACGATAGTATCTTTTTTTCGAAGCGCCCCACCGAGCCAAAGCATGGGTATTTTGAACCTATCAGGCTCGTGGTGGGCAGTATTTCCGGGTAAGCTACTGCCTTGGTCAGATAAGATCACGAGCAGGGTATTGTCCCACCACTGCTTCTCCTTGGCCTTTTTTATAAAATCTCCTAAGGTTTCGTCTTTATGGTAGGCTGTATTCAGAAAGAGTCGGTCCACTTTCTTTTCGATATCGGACAGTCTCGGTCCTTTTCTATCGGATATTTCCTCGATGTCTATGTTGTTCGCCCCTATAAAGGTATAGAAAAAGGGTGCTGTGGAAGCATCGCCCTCTTCCAATATTCGATCCAATACATAGTGATCGTGTACACTGGATGAAGATGCAGGTACATTTTTGAAATCATTTTTTTTGATAATCCGATCGAAGCCGGCCATGTTCAAATAAGCTTCAAAGTCCAGCTCTTGAGCTTTAAAACCATATGCTATGCCTGTTGTATAGCCTTGTGCTTTCATTACCTGGCCGAGGAAGGGAAGAGTTGCAGCTTTGTCAGCAGATTTTACCAAGGAATTATGGCTGTGGGGAAAAGAGGGGTAACCATTGAAAATTGCGGACAGTCCTTTGTCCCACGCAATGCCATTGGCATACATATGGTCGAACAGCACCCCTTCTTTTACCAGCCCGTTTAGGTTGGGGCTGATGCTGTCCAATCCCAGTAGTGGTGAAAGCAGTTTTGCGGAATAATCGCGTAGTACCAAAAGTATAATGTTCGGGCGCTCCTCACGTAACAGTTTTTTGCTATTACCTCGTTCACCGAACATTTTTTCGACGGTTATGGTCTCTTTTTCGCTGGGGGCGGGACCTTCCCCATAAGCAAGCTCATCAGTTAAAATAGCATCGAAAGTATGCCAGTACATGTTTGTGGCGGCATGATTGGCAAAGGGCTCCTCACTGAAGTAACTTGTGGGAGTCTTATCGGAGCGAAATCCTAGATTCCATAGGATAGGAGCTAGAAGAGCAAGTGTCAATACACCTATGGCCAAGCGCGTAATCCAAGGAGTATCAGGAAGCTTTTTCAGGTGCCTGCCCACGATTTCCTGATATAGAAAATAGAAGACTACACACAAGACCAGCCACGTCGCTATTAGTTGCAATAGTTTGTACAGGGCTACCTCTTCTATGGCCAGTCCCAGAAGACCGAACTGTTCTATGGCAAAGCTGTCCAGATGAGTTCCCCAGCGACGGTACCACTCTACATCTACGATCACTATAAAACCAAAGAGGATGACCAAGAGTAGCGAATAAGTGAGCAGACTATAATCAACCCATCGATTGTTCTTGATAAATGCACTTGCGGTCAGAACCAACCCTACCGGCAGCATAATCCATGCCATCATATAAAGGTCAAGTGGTAGGCCATGCAAAAAAAGGCCGAACCAGTCATCTACAGGAAGATAAAGAAACTTCCAGAAATGATTTCCCAAAAAGATAACCTTGGTGACAATAAAAAACAGTAACCAGAAAAGCGAGCAGTAACCAAATGCCTTCAATCTTTCTTTCATTTCTATTATTCGAATTTGGACCTGAACAAAATGAATTGTTTATCTTTATAATATTGCCAATGATAAGGCTATTGATGAAATAAGTCAATAAAAAGATGAAAACATTCTAATGATTTTTTTGATTTAGCATTTTTTGGTTTTGAGTTTACTATTGACAATCTTGACCAGTTTTTCAGGAGAGCTGATAAGGTACTCGGGTTTCGATGCTTTCAGTACCATTTTAGAGTTGAATCCCCATGTAACCGATACTATCGGGAGTCCGGTACGGTGCGCCGCATCGATATCGCGGGTTTCATCTCCGACGAGAAGGGTCTTTTTTTTATTGAGCTGGTGCCTTTTCATGATTCCCTTGAGCACTTTGCTCTTTCCGAACAGACCAACACCGGCATGTTTTATGGAAAAATACTCCTGCAATTCGTGAATTTCCAGAAATCGGGACAGGTTCTTTTTGGAGTTGGAAGTCACCACAGCTAGCGTGTGTCCCATGTTGAAAAGCTCGATAATGACTTTTTTGATTCCAGGGATAGGTTGTAATTTTTCAATTTCCTTGTTCAGCTCTTTTCTAAAACTGTTGGCGACCAATGGTAATTTCAGATAGCCTAAATTAACACTTTTCAGTACTTCTTGACTCTTCTTGTTTCTGAACGACCGAAGCTCTGATTCCTCTATATGTCGGTAACCGTACTTCTTGGCCAGTCTGTTTGAAATATTGAGCCCAATGATCATTGTATTGGCGATGGTCCCGTCAAAGTCGAATATGACTACTTTACTATCCTGCTGGTCTTGGTTCAAAGTGATGGAGTTAGTTATAGAGCATGATTTTAAAATGGTTTCACAAAGTGCTTTTGGGTTGTGCTGTTATTCAACCTGGATGATGCATTAGAACATTTTGATGAAGGGCTAAATAGCAATAAATCTTGGATTTTCTTGGATTTGGCATAGCACCGCTACGGTTAATTCAAAAAACATATTCAATTATTGATTTGAAGTTATTTACTTCGCAATAAATTTTCTGACGCAAAATCTGGACTTAAACCGGTAATTACCGAATATGACTTAAATATACCATTAATTTGTTTTATCCCTGTGGACAAACCACTTTTCTGGACTAAAGGCCAAATTCAAAACCCTGAATAACAAATCCATTCTCATCGGATGTTCAAATAAAATACCTTTTTGATGGATTCCCTCTACGACGATTAAATCTGGCTTTTTAATCTGAATTATGTGTTTTTCACTGTTCTATTGATTTCCATAGTTGTTCGTCAGCTGCAAATTTGCTGATTTCATTTTATGCCTAAATGCAATCGATCTGGGACAAGATGATTCGTTGACTTCAACCCAAAATGATCAATAGAGAACCTATTCCGCGCATAAATAGCTTCATACCGGAAGCTTTGCCCATCGGTCTTCATTCACCATAGTGGTGCTATGCCGAACGAATCCAAATGGCCGGTATTTTGCTGTTTATACGCTCATCGCGATTTCTATCGATCATTTTGGGTTGAAGGGTACTATTTTCTAAAGCTCCTAATGGCATTCAATATTGTCTTAAGCAGAAAGTATTGATTTCATGGTAATCGAACTCAGCTTTATCAATTCCGGTTCCCGTCCTATTGACTTTCTATGCTCCCAACGCTGATTTTGAAGTGATTTGGATTTTTTGTTTGGCACCGAGAATTTTGGCTTTTATGTCCTGATGAAGGCTTTTTCTGTTGCATGGCCATAACTACGGAACTTAAAAAAGACAAAATAGGAGTGCTGAATGTGAAATTTGCAGGTAAAAGAAAAAGTCTAAATCACTTCTTTATATTGTTTCCATGTCCCCTCAAGATATGCGTTAGGTCGTACACAAGGTCAGAGCCGTGCTCCACTTTACTGGTCTGTATTCAGTGGTCGTTCGAATAATCCGTATTCAATACTTACCTGAGTTTTCACTGGTTTCTGATGCCCCATACCTCCTCATGATAATTGGTGTTTTCCATTTTTATGAAAGAGCCTATAAAGGAGCTGCTCACCGTCAATAAGAAAAACAGAAGGCCAAAAGCTACTGCTATATCTTTTTCTATGGCAAAGTGATTGGAAGCAAAGATGAATACCATTTCACGTATACCTACACCTCCCAAAGTAATGGGGACGACGGATAGGATGGATGAAACAAGAAAAAGAATGATGTAAATATCCTGTTGTGCAGATACTCCCAATCCCAAAAGTATACAGTAAGCACAGATGATCTGGGCTATCTGAACAGCTACGGAATACAGCGATGCCATCGGTAAAGCCCGTAGAAACCTCTTGAACATTATCCAACTCAGCACATAAAAAATAGGATATATCGATAGGACGCTGGCCCAAGAGAGATACTCGAACATGGGCGGGAGTAGATTTTTGTGATACAGGCCAAGCATGGTCAACAATAATAGCAGTAGGGCGGCAAGCCCGCAGATACGGTCATAAAGGATTGCTCCAAGCAGTGACTTGGTTTTTTTCTTGTACTTCTTTTTCAGATAATAAACCTTATAGCCGTCCCCCCCTATACCGCCAGGAAGAAAGAGGTTGTAGAACATACTGACATAGCAGAGTTTAATGTTTTCAGTTCTGTGGATGAAAAGCACTATTTCGCTGAATAAATACTCTATTCTCAACACACTGGCCACTTTGGATATGTTGAATAGAAGAAGGGCCAAGGCCAACCAGCCCATGTCCACGGTCTTTACCGTAGACATAACTTCATGAATATCTATTTTTCTAAATACAATGTAGAGGGCAAGAAAAGTAAGGGATACCTTAATGAGCGACTTTATAAAATTCCTTTTCGTTAGACTTTCCAATTAAAAGTTCTTTAATCTGATACGTTTTTTTACTTTGGGATTCGAAATAGACCCGCATGATCAACTCTGCTATCAAGCCAAAAGTGATAAAGTTGATACCTGCCAATAACAGGGAAACACCTAGTAGTAACAAGGGACGGCCCCAAATGTCATTTCCCATTAGCTTCTCTATCAATAGGTATATATTGATTCCCGCACCCATCAAAAAAGATAGAATTCCGATAGGACCAAAGAGATGTATGGGTCTTCTGAAGTACTTCTGGAAAAACACCATCAATAACATATCACTGATGACCTTAAAAGTCCTCCCGAGACCATATTTGGTTTTACCATGTATTCGAGGGTGATGCTTAACATCGACTTCTACGATTTTTGCTCCCTGCAACTTTGCCAATATGGGGATAAAACGGTGAAGCTCACCATAAAGGTCGAGATGCTTGGCGATTTCCTTTTTGAAAACCTTCAATGTACATCCATAATCACTCACATTGACCTGAGTCAGCTTTCGGATAAGCATATTGGCCAGCTTACTTGGGACTTTGCGAAACAAAAAGCCATCCTTTCTGTTTTTACGGTTACCCATGACAACATCCACGCCATTGGCTTCTAACGTGTTCAACATCAGTGGTATATCGCTGGGGTCATTCTGAAGATCTCCATCCATAGTGATGATATAGTCGCCATCAGCCATGTCCAATCCCGCAGCGATAGCCGCTGTCTGGCCATAGTTTTTACTCAATACGACGGTTTTGACCTTTGGATCGTCCAGCTTCTTTATTCTAAAGAGTGTTTCATCCGTGGAACCATCGTCGACCAGTATGATTTCATATATTTCGCTGTTGAGGGCATTGTGTATGTTGGTAATCAAAGGAAGTACATTATCCTCCTCATCCAATAAGGTCACTACTACGGATAATTTTCTCATTTTCACTATTCATAGGTTTTCGACATTTTTAAATTTACATAGTTTATCCACTGCCGGTCGTTAACTGTTCATTATGTTATCATTAAATACATTTCATAATTATTTCATCAATAGATTGCCCTGAAGCTTAGTGAAGTGAATAGTATTGTGGTGCAATCCATAAGGGCATATGAAAAAAGAGTGGATATACATATTTATTTTGAGTATTGTGGTTTTTATGGCCAATACTTGGGGAGCCTCCATATACATTCTGGACGAAGCCAAAAATGCTACCTGTGCCAAGGAGATGCTGAGTAAGGCGGACTTGGTAGTCCCTACTTTCAATGGTGATCTCCGTACGGATAAGCCTCCCTTGCACTATTACTTTATGATGCTGGCCTACACTCTGTTCGGGGTCAGCCCTTTTTCGGCCCGTTTTTTTTCAGCCTGTTGTGGTATCCTCACCGTAATGAGCAGCTATGCTTTTGCCTATCGTTATATGGGGCGACGTACAGCCTTGTATACGGCGATAGTACTTTTGGCGGCATTGCAGGTAGGGCTTCAGTTCAAACTGGCGGTACCCGACCCTTACCTGATACTGTTATTGACCCTAGCTTTCTTCTCATTTTTCATTGCTGACAGAGAAGGCAATACCATCGTCTATTATGGTGCTTACACCTTTTTGGCACTGGCTTTTTTGACGAAAGGACCAATGGCGCTTGCACTGCCCGGGCTCGTCATGGTTCTCTATGTATTGTGGTCGGGCGGAAAATGGTGGGACTGGGCCAGGATAAGAAATTTTCGGCCTCTTTCTGGGCTGGCATTGTTCTTGGCCATCGTTACTCCCTGGTACTTGTCTGTGGGGGTGGCCACCGATTGGGAATGGACGAGAGCTTTTTTCCTTCATCATAACCTTGGCCGTTACACATCGACCATGGAAGGGCATGGAGGTTTTTTTCTACAGGTCCCTTTACTGGTCTTGGTCGGACTCCTACCGTTCTCCCTGTTCTTTCCTCAGGCCGCTTTTCACGCATGGAAGCAGCGCGAGAACAATCTATTGAAATTTGGACTACTGGTAATTACCGTATTTATCGTTTTCTTTTCTTTCTCGAAGACCAAACTTCCTAGCTATCCAGCACCTTGCTTTCCTTTTGTAGCCCTACTTTTGGGTAATTTTTTGGCACAGACCATCGAGAAAAAAGCCATGCCCAAGGCGTATCGCTTGGTAGCAGCACTTGTGATAGGTGTAGTGCTCACGCTGGCCATACCCCTTGGCGTTTATATCGGCGTATCGCAGGACGCTTCCCTATCCCACCTTTCTTGGGTTAGCGTCTGGTTCGCTATACTGCCCTTGGGTACTATCGCAGCACTGGTATTTGCACTGAGACAGCAATGGGAGAAAGCTTATATCACTTTAGGAGGAGCCTTTGTCCTACTGATGTTGTTGTTCAACTACTATCTTTTCCCACAGTTCGATAAAGAGAACCCTGTAAAGCTGGCTACCGATGTCATGCAAAAGGAGCCGCACCCTGTCGCCTATTACGGTAGGATGAACCCCGCTTTTGCATTCTATATGGATAAGACCATACCGAAGCTGGAAAACATCGAAGCAGTTCGTTCTTTTTTGGAACGTCATCAGCAAGCCTATCTTATTACGACAGAAAAACACTGGCCATCACCACAGGACATACGGCTTCAACAAGAAGAGCTAGAGTTGATTGTTCGTAAGAAAGACCTCTTTGAGTCTCCTACGACCATTGTACTGCGCAAGTGACCTCAAGCAATACCATCTGATACAAGCGTCCGCTTATGCCTCTACTAAAATAAAGAGGTGTTCCCCTTAAGTACCGTTTTGCAATAAGTACTGCCTGGAGTGTATACATTTGACTGGACAGTAAGAAAAGCTCAATAGGGTTAACTTACAGAAAGAATGAAGAAAACAAG
>CANLOE010000140.1 GCA_947492745.1 uncultured Cyclobacteriaceae bacterium
GTTTTCTTCATTCTTTCTGTAAGTTAACCCTATTGAGCTTTTCTTACTGTCCAGTCAAATGTATACACTCCAGAAAGTAAAAGAACAAATATAATCTTAGACAGGCGAAACAAATGAAAAAAGTACTGATGTTCCCTGGACAAGGGTTCCAACATAGGGGTATGGGAAAAAAGCTATTTCCAAAATATAAATCAGAAGTTAAGATGGCCTCTGACATAGTAGGATATGATATTGAAGAATTATGTCTTAGGGACCCGAATCGGCAATTAGGAAAAACTCAATTTACTCAACCGGCTTTGTTCCTCGTTAATGCACTTCGATATTATGATTTAAGAGGAAGGGAGCTCCCTGATTACTTTATTGGACATAGTTTAGGAGAGTTCAATGCTCTACATGCTGCTGGCGTTTTTGATTTACAAACTGGATTGAAATTAGTTCAAAAAAGAGGAGCTTTAATGGCAGAAGCATCAGAAGGAGGTATGGCTGCCGTATTGGGTTTAAACATAGAAACGTTAAAAGAGGAGCTAAATGGAATAGATTGTGATGAGGTAGATATTGCTAATTACAATACACCTACACAAATTGTAATTTCAGGAAAGCAAGAGGCGATTGATTATATTGTTCAATTTTTTGATAAAAAAACATAAAAATAATTCGTTTAAATGTATCTGCTCCATTTCATTCAAGGTATATGAAAACTGCTGCAGATGATTTTGAAACTTTTATAAGTAATTTTGAGTTTTCTCCTTTAGAAACTCAAGTAATATCTAATGTAACTGCGTTACCTTATATAGATGATGATATTTCGTCCATATTAAGCAAACAAATAATGAGTTCTGTAAACTGGGTAGATACAGTACGTTTATTAATGGGGGAAAATATTATAGATTATGAAGAGGTAGGAAGTGATATGTTGACAAAAATGGTTACAGAAATTAAAAAAAACTGTACACCCATTCCTAAAAAAGATGTATCCATAAAAAATAAAAGCTTAAAACAGACGATTCCAAATAAAACGAATAACGTTCCGGATAAGAACATGGCTATTCATTTAGGAAGTGAATCTTTTCGTAAAACTTATGGTGTAAAGTATGCCTATGTTACCGGTGCGATGTATAGAGGTATTGCCTCTAAAGAACTTGTTGTGTTAATGGGGAAAGCAAAAATCCTTGCTTTCCTAGGGACAGGCGGACTTTCATTACAAGAAATTGAAAACAATTTAAAATTTATCCAACAAGAATTAAAGGAGAAGGAACCGTATGGAGTAAACTTAATTCATAACATTACCGATCCGGATAAAGAAATGGATAGTGTAAAATTATATTTAAAATATAAAGTTAAAACCATAGAAGCGGCAGCCTTTATGCAAATGACAATGTCGATAGTTTATTATCGCATAAAGGGCTTAGGAAAAGACGAGCAAGGAAATATTTTATGTAACCATAAAATAATAGCTAAAGTGTCCAGGCCAGAGGTTGCAGAAGCCTTTATGAAACCACCTCCAGAAAGGATTGTGAATAAATTATTAAACCTTGGTTTGATTACAGAAGAACAGGCCTTTCTGTCAAAAGGAATTTCTATGTGCGATGATATTTGTGTAGGGGCAGATTCAGGAGGACATACAGATAGAGGTGTTTCAACAGTTTTACTGCCGGCCATTCAAAGTTTAAGAAATGCTATTGATGAAAAATACTCTTATAAAAACCCAATTCGAATAGGTTTAGCTGGAGGTATAGGTACACCTCAAGCTGTTGCTTGTGCTTTTGTTATGGGGGCTGATTTTGTTTTAACAGGTTCTATAAATCAATGCACCGTTGAAGCAGGAATCAGTGATGAAGTTAAGGACCTACTACAAAAAGTTAATGTACAAGATACTGACTATGCTCCCGCTGGCGATATGTTTGAAATTGGAGCAAAAGTACAAGTGCTTAAAAAAGGGGTTCTTTTTGCAACAAGGGCCAATAAATTATACGCACTATATCAACAATATGAAAACTTAGAAAATATTCCTCAAAAGACAATTCAGAATATAGAAAATCAATATTTTAAAAAGCCTATAGCTAGTGTTTGGAATGAAGTCAAAGCATACCATAAGGAAAAAGGAGCAGATGATATTATAAGAGCAGCAGAAAACGAACCAAAGAAAAAAATGGCTTTGATTTTTAGATGGTATTTTGGCTATAGCAGTCGTCTGTCTTTTGAAGGAAACATAAAAGAAAAAGTGAATTTTCAAGTACATACAGGGCCAGCTTTAGGTGCTTTTAATCAATGGGTAAAAGGTACGGAACTTGAAAATTGGAAAAATCGTCATTCTGATAATATTGCAATTAAAATGATGGAAGAAGCTATGGTAATTATGAAAGAAAATTTATCGATAATCTAAAGATTCATTGTGGCATTTATGTCAAAAAATAATTTGCAAAATGCGGAACAAAGAAAATCCGGTCGTTTTCCCTATACCAATTATGATACCTTGGGACGTGTCATTGAATCGGGCGAGACGGGCATCAAGAACCCGCCCATCCCGGATGGGGACCCGGATGTTCGCATTGGAATGGAGTTTTCCCAAGTGTTCGGTAAAACTGAAATGATGGCCTCTTTGGAAAGGGCGGGGAACAACAGCCTTCCCAACTTCCGGACCGGCAGTGAACTGAAGAAATTTGATTGGACACTGAGCCGCTACAACCTGCCCGGCGAAGGTTTCCATACGGAGGGTCGTTCAATGATTATTTTGTGAATGATCCAGAGGAGGTCCATAAAATCTATTTAAGGACGAATACTGACAACATGTCGATGATAGGGGAAAAAGAGACCTATGGAACCATCGCAGGAGATGGTGTCAGTATGGATGGGAATAGAAATCCCAACCCCTCTAAACAAGGGGAACTTCAATCGATGAAACTTGCCCTACAGCGGGCTGAAATCATCTGTGACTATATAGGTTTATGCGAACACACATGGTAGTGGCTCTATTGTTGGGGACATGACCGAAACGGAGGGAGGTGGAGGTATTGCTCGAACTGAATCTGAGAAATGCACAGGCAAATAGTACCAAACCCTAGGACATGTTTTGTCCGCTGTGGGGACAGTAGAGAGCATCGCAAGTTTCATTTAGTTGAGAGCGGGTTTACTACACCAGAGTAATAACCTGACAACTTCGATCAATGACGGGATTGACTGGGTGAAAAATCTCGTCGAAGGATCGGAAATTGAATACGCACTGAGCAACAGCTTCGGCTTTTGGGGAATCAACATCTCCATCGTCTGAAAAGTATATAATATTATCCACAAAACCTTAAACAAATGAAAGCAGGAATAGAAGCCATGAACGTTTATTGTGGCTCAGCAGCTATTAACGTGAGTGAATTAGCAAGACATAGAAATTTAGATAACAACCGTTTTGAAAACCTTCTGATGAAGGAGAAGACAGTTCCTATGCCTTATGAAGATTCTATTTCCAATGGATCAAGCAATATTTCTGTAGGTAGTTAAATTTCAGGCATAGATTTTTGATAGTCTGAACAGGAAGAACTCTACGTTCCTGACTCCCCTGAACTGCGCCCTGAATGCCTTGATCTTTGCATTGAAAGATTCGGCAGAAGCATTGGTGCTCCTTTTATCGAAGAAGTTCAGGATGTTCCTATAGTGGTTCTGTACGGTCCTTGATACGGTGTTGAAGGATTTGAACCCTGCCTTTTCTACCTTGTCGTACCATCGTGCCAACCTGGTGAAGACCACACCCTTGTTCTTGGTGCCCCGATAGATGTAAGCCAGCTCCCTGGACAGTTCATAGGCTTTTTCCAGCCTCGGGTAGCGCTCGAACAGCAATTCAGCGCGGTGCACCTGAGAGGGCGTCCACTTCCCCTTGTCCTTGAAGAGCAGGTAACGGCCCCTTGCCGGTAACTGTTTGAGGGAATCACCGTCGTCGAGCCGTTGGGCGGTGAAGGGCCTGTTGTGTTCCCGTGCCAGTTCCATTTCTCTGTTCTCCTGTTCTATGGCCTCCCAACGGTATTCCATGCGCATCTGTTGTACGGCATCGGAGGCCAGTTGCTGTACATGGAAACGGTCGGTGACCGCTGCGGCCTTGGGGAAACAACGGGACACTATCTTTTCCATACTGGCGGCCATGTCCAGGGTCACTTCCCTCACCCTGTCCCTTTTTCCCTTGGGTATCCTGTGCAGCACGCTGCTCACCTTTTCACTGTCGGTGTCCTTCACCATGGCCACAAGGCAGCCCTTCTGGCCTTTGGCGGCCTTGTTGGTGACCACTGTGTAGAGCCCCCCCTGGGAAAGGGCCGTCTCATCGATGCTCATCTGCTCGCCCAGGTTTTCGGGGAACAGTATCCACTCAGAGGCATGGTCCAGCTGGTCCCAAGAGGTGAAACCGCTCAAACGGTAGGCATAATGCCCCTCCAACAATTTGCCGTTGAGATTGAAGTAGGTCCCAAGACTTTTGCAGCCGATCGGGTTGGTATCGAGCAATCCCTTTTAAAAAAACCGCGAATCCCCCTGTCATCCGCGTGCCCTTGGCCGCCGGCTCCCAGTCACGGGAGACCGGACACCGTCGGGCCGGTACCCTCGTCGAGCCACCTGCGCCGTCTCACCTTCAGGTAACAGGCCTTGCCCCGTACGGGGAAGTCAGGGACCGGCCTGGGTTCATGGAAACCGTGCGCGGCCAGTTTAGAACCTAAGTGCTCCTTGGGAGCGATGTTCTCTTCCCCTAAATGGATCGTCACCGAATCGGCTGACCTCACAATATCCGTGATATTGAAAATAGTCCGGAATACCCTCTGGAAGGAACATGCACATTAACCCTTTATCCAAAGCAACTTTTTTTCAGCAAAGAAAGGAATAAAAAAATAAACCCACAGAAATATTGCTTGATCCAGGACATGCCTGCTTTGCAATTTATCTCTGATATGATAAAGAGCAGTAACGAAGACAGACCGGCTCTTGATTTTAATTTACGGGGATTAAAATATGTAATTTCAGAGTATACAACTAAAGAATTAGATCGCTCTAATGACCGGAAAGTAGAACTGGAAAAATATCCCGAAATAATCAGTTTCTTAAAAGCATTGCAAAGAACAAGTTATAATAACTATCACCGAGCTACGTTTTTCAGACTTGATTTTTCTCGAATTTTCTGGTTACGGGATACAAAATTACTGCTCTTAGAACTTGAATTGAGATAATCTCGTTTCAATTCCGTAGGCACCAATGTGGGCACTAAAGAAACAAAAAACCCTCCATACGTAATGCATGAAGGGTTTAAGTAGCCCGTAGGGGAATCGAACCCCTGTTACCAGGATGAAAACCTGGCGTCCTAACCCCTAGACGAACGGGCCATTAATACTGACAGAAAATAATAGATGTAGAAAAAAAACTCTCAAAACGCATGTTTTAAGGACTTTTCTATGCAGAGGAGGAGGGATTCGAACCCCCGGTACCTCGCGGTACAACGGTTTTCAAGACCGCCGCATTCGACCACTCTGCCACTCCTCTATCATTTTTTCATTACTTAATAACCGACCTTTCATCGATTTGGAATGCAAATGTAGCGCAATTTCTGTAATTAGCAAAGCATAGGGGTGCGATTTTTTTACTTTTTTTAAAGTATCTAATATAAACCCAAAATAACCGATAGCCTTCCTGTTACGGGCATAAATTACTTCAAAATCAACCGTTTTACGCTGCGCAGGTTCGTTACCTTAATGATGCATTAGGCCTCCTCACCTAAACCGCTGATTTTATTGTGCTTTATACCCTCATCACGAAATCCTATCGATCAATTTGGGATAAAACAAGAACACATCCGGACTGATTTCTTGCCATCACACTTGACTTTCAACTATTGGTTCTATGCTTGTACTATGGACGGGAAGTCGGAAATTCAACAGTCACATTCCCATAGTAAATCCCTAATAAGCTTATCGTCACTTCACTTTGTCCTGAATACTACTCGGTACCCATACCGATGATGGGGGCATTGCGATGGGCTTGATGTACTGCCGCATTCAGCTCATAACCGACCAATAGCACGATACTCAATATCCATAACCATATCATCAAGGCAATAAGTACACCTATAGATCCATACAGTTTGTTGTAAGTGGCGAAATTGGTCACATAAAAAGAAAAACCATAGGATACACCCAGACAAAATAAGGTAGAAGTTACCGAGCCTATAGAGAAAAAATTCCAGTTATAGTGAATTGCGGGGCCGAAGTAATAGATGAATGAGATAGCCAGAAAAAAAACGATAAAGATGACCAGAAAGCGCAAACTGAGTATAAAGAAATAGTCATAAGCATCTAAGTTCAGCCAAACGACTTTTGTATGGACAAAATCAATGGCAATATTACCCGCTATCAATAATACAATGGCCAGTATCAACACAAAAGCTAGCATCACCGTGAGTCCCGTAGCGATGAACCTTGTTTTGAAAAAGCCTCTCTTTTCAGTGGTTTTATAACAGGCATTCAGTGCATTCATCAATGAAAGCATACCATTCGTGGCCATATAGAGGGAGAATAAGGCACCAAAGGTCAACAGGCCTCCCCGTGTATTACCGATAATATCCGCTATAGTAGAGGCCACTACGGGAAACATATTATCGGGCATGAAACTCTCTATAAAAGACAGGATACTTTCTGTACTTACTTCTGGGATGAAGGCATGTATATAGGGAATCAGTGTGAACAGAAAGATGATGGCAGGAAATATAGCGAGCGTGAAACTAAAAGCTACACCATTGGCCCTTTCGATGATTTCATCTCTGGTAAGTTTGTCCACAAATATGCGGATGACCTCAAAAAGACTTACATCGGCACTTTTAAAACGAACCCGTTTCAGAAAGCCCAGTCCCCTATCGTACCAGGAGGATTCCACGATATACTTTAGAAGTCGACTCTTCATTTCAATCGAAGTAAGTATCCAATAATTGTAACATCACCTCAGGGCATCGCTGAGGACGTCCGGATTTCATATTGACAAATACCAAAGAGGTCTCCCCTGAATGGATATTTTTCCCCTCTTCATTGTACAGTTCATAGGTGAAATGTATCCTAGAAGTGGGCTTATCTTTGATAGTGGTGACGATTCTTAACACGTCATCATACTTGGCCGGAGCCATGAACCGTGAGCGACTTTCCAGTACGGGCATCATGACACCCTGTTTTTCCAGTGTGCTATAGGGAAGCCCCAACTGGCGTAGACATTCTACTCTAGCGACTTCATAGAAAGTAGCATAATTTCCATAATAAACGTATCCCATTTGGTCGGTCTCACTGTAGCGTACCCTCACGGTGGTCTCTGAAATATACATGATTAAAGCTTCAAAATTATATTGTGCTGAATGGAAGCCAGTAACTATGGTACCACCCCTGTAGAGGGAAAGTATTACCTTCACTGGCAATTAAACTAAGAGACTGTTTCATACCTAAATGAAATTGTTCTGGGACAGACTGAAAATGATTGCGAAAGCACTTTAACCGTCAGAACGGCCCCAATGGCCAATCAACCAATGAAATTGTACCAATGCAGGATTTTTCCATCTTTGTTGAAACACGAATTTCCCATTTCACTTTTTCTTGAGTATAAAATATATCTTTATTTCCGCATGGACGGTATTGATTTTTTAATGGTCACAGGGAGTGCGCATGTACAGATTTGTTTTAGATTAATTACTTTTTCCATCATGCTCATTGCGATGTAACTTCCAGCTCATGATTCCGCACTCAAAATAGGCGATACAAATTTCAAAATAATAGCTCTAAAACAGTCTCTAAAGACTTTCTTTTTCCTGTTCTCTACCCTTTCGTATTTCGATACTTAACTGTTGCTGATAACGGCGGGCGTTCTTGGAATGTTCACTTAAAGTTTTGGCAAAATTATGATAGCCCGAAAAATCTTCTTTGGCACACATATAAATATAAGGGTGCTCTTCATGATTTAGTACAGCATCGATAGAAGAGATGTCGGGCATATTGATAGGCCCCGGCGGTAGGCCACCATATTTATAGGTATTGTAGGGAGAATCTATTTTTTTATGTTCGTTAAGTACTCTTTTGAGGCTAAAGTCACCCAAGGCAAAGACCAGTGTTGGGTCACTGTCGAGCTTCATGCCTATGCGTAGGCGGTTGAGGTACAGACCCGCGATTCTTCTGCGCTCATCGACATGGATAAGTTGCTCTGCCTGGACTATGGAGGCCAAGATAGCGACCTCTACCGGACTCAGGCCCAAGGCCACAGCTTTGTCCCTACGCTCTTTGTTCCAGAAACGTAGGTACTCTTGGTACATCTTCTCCAAAAACTCCTTGGGACCGATAGTGGTATATACCTCATAGGTGTTGGGGATGAACATACTGATAACCGTGGCAGGGCTAAAGCCATAGGTGTTCCCTTCGGAAAAGTCTTCCAGAACCTTGCTGAATTCCTGCGCACTCATATCAATATTTTTACTGATTTTCTCCCCGATTTCACCCTTCAGGCGTATGTTATTGAAAGTAACCTTGGCCGTGCGCCGCTGACTCATCCGTAAAGTACGTATGGCCTCAACGTTACTCATCCCCTTTTTCATCAGGAATTTTCCCGAACGTACATTTTCATCATACTTCATCAACTTGGCCATAAAACTGAATGAGACCATATCATTAACGGTTTTGCTATCGAACATGAGATTCTGGACATCCTGAAATGTAGCTTTTTCAGGTATGGTAATATACCGGTCGCCATCCTCCTCCTGCACTAAGATATTAGGGGATTTGACCATCTGGTATCCATAAAAAGAAAAGGTGGATAATAATATGGTAAACACGATAATAAATACAGCTGCGATTTTCCTATTGAACATCTACTCAAATATTTGTTTTGACGAATACACCTCAAAATTAACAAAATGTTATGAAAGCGCGGTAATAAAGTTTTTTTAGCGAGGGGAGCAGTCTGTCGCCTTGTCAAGGTAACAGCACTATCAACAGGGATTTCAGCGAAATTGTGAACCAAAAGATTATGGACAGCCATGAACATAAGGGCATCGCTGATTTTAAGGTGATCGTTGTTCCGCAGAATTCCATGTAACCGTTGAAAATCAATGCCATTCACTGGAGGACCTCATGTGTCCCTATCACCACAATGCATGAAAAAAAGTTTGAGGTTTCCTCCAGACCATAAAAAGACAAACATCTCTTGGCCAATTTTCCAATTCACTTTTTGCTCAAATATAAATTCGCGATACTGATTTCATTGCGCATAAAATTTCGGTTACCTTTATCGTTATGGAAGCAATATTCGTCAAATTGTATGAAGAGAATCCCGAACAAAGAAAGTTAGAGGAGGTAGTTCGCGTATTGCAAGAAGGGGGAATCGTCATTTACCCTACCGATACCATATACGGTATCGGCTGCGATATATCCAATCGCAAAGCCGTGGATAGGTTATGTTGGATAAAGGGAATCAAGCCTCAAAAAATGAACCTCTCCTTTATCTGTTACGATTTGAGCCATATCTCCGAATATGTGAAGAATTTGGACACAGCGACATTCAAACTTTTGAAGAAAACCCTTCCAGGACCGTTTACATTCATATTGGAATCCAATACCCATGTCCCCAAAATATTGAACGTCAAAAAGAAAACGGTAGGTATCCGGATTCCGGACAATAATATACCGCGTCAAATCGTCAAACTTCTCGGAAATCCGATCGTCACAACCTCGATCAAAGCCGTGGATGACATTATCGAATACACCACAGACCCAGAACTTATTTATGATGAATTCAAGAATCTGGTAGATGTAGTTATCGATGGGGGCTACGGGGGTAATGTTCCCTCAACAGTCGTTGATTGTACCAAACGTGAAATAGAAGTGTTGAGACAAGGCTTGGGAGACATTGATGTCTATAGGTAAAACGCAAGAGAATACAAATCGAAATATCGCGATGAAGAGTAACCTAAATTACCTTTTACCGTTTTGTTTTGTATAGGATTTTATCTAGATAGCCTATAGAACGCTTTATTCAAGGAATCGAAAGTAAACAAAAAACCGAATTTGTCTTCTCCACTGATAGAACTTCATTACCTGCCTTCATTGGCCTATTTTAATTTTCTGCTTCAGTATGATGAGGTATTTATCGAAGTTCAAGAGAACTTTCAGAAGCAAAGCTATCGCAACCGTTGTCATATTCTATCGGCCAACAAGGTGTTACCATTATCGATACCTGTGAAGAAAGGGAGTCAGAGAAAGAAAATCAAGGATGTGGAAATCGATCATAGCCAGCTATGGGCAAAGAACCATTGGCGGACGATAACTTCTTCCTACGGAAAATCTCCTTTTTTTGAATATTATATCGAAGATTTTCGTTATATTTTTGAAAGGGATTGCAAATACCTGTTTGATTGGAACTGGAGTTTACTGACATTATGTCTTAAGCTTTTGCGGGTTTCTCCGAAACTTACACTGACAGAACGGTACAATCACAGTCATTTGGAAGACAAATTGGATTATAGGTCGGTTATTCACCCTAAAAAAGACTCTCGAAGGCATGGTTTTTACCAAGCTTATCCTTACCAACAGATCTTTGGCAAAAATTTTGTTCAAGATTTGAGTATTATAGATTTATTGTTTTGTGAGGGTCCAAATGCCATGTCCATTCTTCGGCAATCACTGCCATAAGATTGAACAAATAGATTTCTGATGGTGTTTTTACCTTATAAAAATTCCTTACGTGTAGAGATTTAAGGGATAATATTATATTTTTATAAAAGACAGTTTAATTACTGAATATATATGGAAGCAAAATTTTCTAACAGAGTAAAAGAGGTCATCTCCCTTAGTCGGGAAGAAGCGCTAAGACTTGGGCATGACTACATCGGGACAGAGCATCTCTTATTGGGAATGATTCGTGAAGGAGAAGGGGTAGCTGTAGGTCTTTTGAAGAAATTAGGGATATCATTGGACGAGCTAAGAATGACCGTGGAAAAGGCCTCGAAAGGCACAGCCAATCATGATGTAAAGAATCTGGCTAATATCCCACTGACCAGGCAATCCGAAAAAGTGTTGAAGATAACCTACCTAGAAGCGAAGATTTTTAAAAGTCAGCTTATCGGTACGGAACACTTACTTCTATCCATACTTAGGGACGAAGATAATATCGCGACTCAGATTTTGGACAAATTCGATGTCAATTACGATGTGGTCAAAGAATTATTGGAGTACCAGACAGAAAATCCTATGGCTTCCTCGTCGGATACTGATGACGATGACGACTCGTCGAAGATTTTTGGAGGAGGAGGTGGAAGCGGCGGAAAAGAGAAGTCAAAAGGTAATGAGAAATCGCGGACTCCTGTTCTGGATAACTTCGGCCGTGACCTGACCAAACTAGCGGAAGAGAATAAGATGGACCCGATAGTGGGCAGGGAAAAAGAAATAGAACGTGTAGCACAGATTCTGAGCCGAAGGAAAAAAAACAACCCTATCCTTATCGGTGAGCCAGGTGTTGGTAAGACAGCAATAGCCGAAGGACTGGCTTTGAGGATTGTGCAAAAAAAGGTCTCCAGAGTCCTTTTTGGAAAACGCGTCGTTACACTCGACCTCGCCTCTTTGGTAGCCGGCACGAAATACCGAGGCCAGTTCGAAGAGAGAATGAAAGCCGTGATGAACGAACTGGAGAAATCACCCGAAGTAATTCTTTTTATCGATGAGTTGCATACAATCGTAGGGGCCGGTGGAGCCTCTGGTTCACTGGATGCCTCGAATATGTTCAAACCGGCCCTGGCCAGAGGTGAAATCCAATGTATCGGAGCTACGACTTTGGACGAATACCGTCAGTATATAGAAAAAGATGGAGCACTGGCCAGAAGGTTCCAGATGGTCATGGTCGATGCTACGACTCCAGAGGAAACCATACAGATACTGGACAATATCAAAGAAAAATACGAAGAACATCATCATGTCAACTACACACCCGAGGCTATCGAAGCCTGCGTGAGGTTATCCGACAGATATATCAGTGATCGTTACCTTCCGGACAAAGCCATCGATGTACTCGATGAAGCCGGAGCAAGGGTACATATCAATAATATCCACGTTCCAGAGTCCATTATTAAGCTGGAAAGTGCTATCGAGGATATTAAAAAGGAAAAGAACAAGGTCGTTAAAAGTCAAAAATACGAGGAAGCTGCCCGTCTGAGAGATAAAGAGAAAACCTTAATCGAAGACTTGGAAACAGCCAAGGCCAAGTGGGAGGACGAGACCAAGACCAAAAGGTATACCGTGGACGAGGACAATGTCGCCGATGTTATTGCTATGATGACGGGTATTCCTACCAAACGTATTGCTCAAAAAGAGAGCAATAAATTATTGGGGATGAACACAGAGCTACAGAACAGGGTCATCGGTCAGGACGAAGCTATTGTGAAATTGACCAAAGCTATCCAAAGGACAAGAGTAGGTCTGAAAGACCCTAAGAAGCCTATAGGTAGTTTTATATTTTTGGGACCTACCGGTGTCGGTAAGACCGAATTGGCCAAGGTACTGTCAACCTATCTTTTTGATAAGGAAGATAGTCTGATACGTATCGACATGAGTGAATATATGGAGAAATTTTCCGTATCAAGACTGGTGGGGGCACCTCCGGGATATGTAGGATATGAAGAAGGGGGCCAACTGACCGAAAAGGTAAGAAGAAGACCTTATAGCGTAGTGTTGCTCGATGAAATCGAGAAAGCCCACCCGGATGTATTCAATCTGTTGCTACAGGTTTTGGACGATGGTATACTGACCGACGGTCTGGGGAGAAGAGTGGATTTCAGGAACACCATTATTATCATGACATCCAACATTGGAGTGAGAGATCTCAAAGACTTCGGCGCGGGAATAGGCTTCTCCACGAAATCCAAAGAGGATAGTTTGGATGAACTCATGAAATCCACCATACAAAATGCGCTGAAGAAAGCATTTAGCCCTGAGTTCCTAAATCGATTGGACGATGTCATTGTGTTCAATTCATTGCAGAGAGAGGATATCCACAAAATCATTGATATCACCTTGTCCAAATTATTTGTTAGGATAAAAGCACTGGGCTATGATGTTGAACTGACAGAAAAAGCCAAGGACTTCATTGCAGAAAAAGGCTATGACCCTCAATATGGAGCAAGGCCATTGAACAGAGCCATTCAACGCTATCTAGAAGACTCCGTAGCCGAAGAAATTCTTAAAGGCGAGATTACCGAAGGCGAGATTATCGTAGCGGACCATGATGGGAAAAGTGATAAGCTGAGCCTTACTGTTAAGAAAAAGAAACCTTCTAAAAAAGAAGAGAAAGAAGACTAACAGAGCTAATAAATAGCTTACAATCATAAACCCCCGATACGCTTTAGCGTATCGGGGGTTTTGTTTTATATCATAGTAATATTCGCATGCAACCTCTAGCACATGCAAAGTACACCGTTGAGCAGGTTTTTAACCCGGATCATGCGTTGGGACTTCGTAAGGAGGGTTTAAATGTCCATAGATCAGCGAGTATTATTGGATTTGGCATAGCACCGCTATGGTGAATTCAAAAAACGTAGTACAACGACCGATTTGCAGCTATTTAGATTCGCAGTAGATTTTCCAATGCATGATCCGGGTTTAATTAATCCCCAAATGATCAATAGCCATCCTGTTCCTAGCATAAATTGCTTCAAAATCAGCGGTTTTACGCTGCGCAGGTTTTATACCAACTTAGCTTTTAAAATCGCCTATCTTCCTGTTCATTATGCTTCACTCAGCGTTGACAACCCTCGGGATAGCGCTGCTATCCCTGCGGTTCTCACCTTGATTGAAACTAAAATGACCCGCGGAATCTTATACGACATCTGAAACCCAAATTTGGGTTACAGTTTAGTGATACAAAAGTCTCCTCCCCTAAACCATTGATTTGGAGTGTATACATTTGACTGGACAGTAAGAAAAGCTCAATAGGGTTAACTTACAGAAAGAATGAAGAAAACA
>CANLOE010000141.1 GCA_947492745.1 uncultured Cyclobacteriaceae bacterium
CCAGAAGAGTTTAGTAAAATCAATTATTCAAAATGTGCTTAACTTATTGTCCAGTTTTTTATTGCAATTCCAATTTTATTGCAATTATGCTCTCATGACGAAACCCTATTGATCAATTTGGGTTAAATCCGATAGGACTGTTACGGATTTGAATTTCATACTCAAGCACAATTGATGGAGAAATAGGGTGTTTTTTTTGGGTGGAACTGTATCTTTTTGAAATGTCCCCAGTGACTCGTTCACCAATGCACCAATGGCTTCATTATATCTGATCGTTCTCCTGAGCAGGTTCCCAGTTCATTTTCTCTCGGGTATAAATGATGTGTGCGATTGTGCAGAATATCATTTTGCTTCACTCCAAGACGCAATGATAACAGCGCTATCGCGAGTTTTTCCAACGATTTAAGGTAAAATGAGCCGCAAGAAATGCGACCTACAAAATGAAAGTTTTATCGTACTCCTGCGCCCAGAAAAAAATACCTTCCCATGTATTCCATTCCTAACATTACGAATACCAACACTGTGATGCGGAACCATCCGATACCCGTCAGCGTACGAAAACCAATGATCATTAAAAGGAAGTTCCATGCATTAAAGAAATAATACAGATAAGCCTTGTCGATGTCTAGGAATAAACTGTTGAAAAGCCCTACGACATACATGATTACCAAAGGCAACCAAGCAGCAACGATAATGAAAATAGACTGGAGTGCGGTGATGGTATGTCCCGCCCCTTTTTCCAGTACCATTCTCATAAAGTAACTTCTAAAGAAAAAAACAAGAACGAATCCCAAAGAGAAACTGATAATGTCTAAGCTAGACTGTAAATAGGTCCAATTATCCAAGGAAGGGGCAATGCCCCCTTCCAGACCGTAAAGAATAACAATGATCAATGCGATGACCATGGCTGTCCAGCGCACCTGTTCATCGATGAGTCCTTTTTTGAAATGGGAAGAAAAAAAGTGAACCGGTTGATACACGATTTTGACATAGGACATTATATATTTCATTATTGCAAGTGTTTTTTTGGACATTGATGATACAACTGGTCTGCAATCGATGAACAATCACTTTCTCAATAGTATCGAGCATTTATTTAATTTTAGGTTTCGTGTATCATATAAGGTTTTGCCGGTCATTTTGTTCTGAACCGGTCTGCCATGCTGACACTTCGTTCTAACACAAACTTACCTTTAAAAAATATATTTGTGTAAACAGGGCCAATTGACCCCAGGTATTGAAGTGATGATTGCCATAAGGGTCTAATACAAATTTAGGTTTTAAATGTCGTATAAGATTCCGCGGGTCATTTTGTTTCAATCAAGGCGAGAACCGCAGGAATAGCAGCGCTATCCCGAGGATTATCAACGCAGAGTGAAGCAAAATGAACAGGAAGATAGGCGATATTTGAAAGCTAAGTTTGTATAAATTGTAATAAAGATTAGTTTTTTGTTAAGTTCAGTGTGGCGATGCTGTAGTAAATATAAAAAAACGTATTTATTTTATTGATTTTAAGCTATTTAGATCTGCGGTAGATTTTTCAATGCATGATCCGGGTTGAACCCAAATTGATCAATAGGATTTCGTCATGAGAACATAATTGTAATAAAATCAGCGGTTTAGGAGAGGAGGCCTAGCGCATTGTTAAGGTGAGGAACCTGCGCAGCGTAAAACCGCTGATTTTGAAGCAATTTATGCTCGTAATAGGAAGGCTATTGATCAATAGTGAGATTTTGCCCTGACCAATGCCGGAATGCAGCAAGCTGTGATTCGCTAGGTTTTTCTGCAATGTTTATTTTGAACTGTTGATAGTGGGGATTCTTATCTCCAAGTATTTCAATATCCAAAGGTTCATGATTTCGCTTTATTGTAAGGGTCGTTTTCGGGATACTCCCGGTAGCGATTTCAGCCATGGAAATTGATTGTAGGTCCATTTCTTTTTTAAGCTGCCGACCATTGATATTGAGAAGCGTATCGCCGATGGACAGCGCTTGTTCTGCGATGGAACCCGGAGCAATGTCCAACACCTGATACTGAGTGCCTCGGAGGAGCAAACGGAAGCCATGTAGGGTCTCCCACCAATAATCAGCGGGTACGGTCGTGAGTTCGAAGCCGACAGTATCCAGTAACTGCCTTAAGGGAGTCTCCAAATCTATCGTTCCCGCTATGTACGCTGTGAAGAAAGGGGCCATGCTTTCTCCACACAACTCAGAGGCTAGTGCAAGAATGTCCTCATGGGTATACCCCTTTCCTGTCAGTCCATATTTTTCCCACAGTTGACGCATCAAATCATCCAAACTATAACGTTGGTCACTGCACTGTCGTAGTTGAAGGTCGAGCATTAGGGCAACAATGGCTCCTTTGGTATAGATGGACGTTTTCCGATGGGGGATACCTCTGGTATATCCATCCAACCATAGATCAAAAGATGCCTCCATGACCGAACAGTGGAAACGACCATAATTATCGAAATGTCTTTTAAAAAGCTTTTCCAGTTCGAGGATATACCATTTCAAGTCGAACACTTCACTTCTAAAGAGAAACAGGTCACCATAATAAGTGGTAAAGCCCTCTGCCACATAACCCGTTCTAAAATAGTTTTCCCGAGAAAAATCATAAGGACTCATTTCTAATGGGCGAATACGAATGACATTCCAGGCATGAAAAAGCTCGTGGGAACTTACCCCGAGAAAATTTTCGTAGAATTCGGGCTCGGCAATATCTTTACTTGGTCCTAGGGTAATGACTGTGGAGTTGAAATGCTCTACACCATGATAATGGCGATAGGGGAGCATTTGATATAGAAAATGATACTCTTCAAAAGGTAGCCCTCCCATAGTATAGGACTGCGATTTTGTAAAAGCCTCAAAATGTGCTATTGTTTTCTCTTTATCCAAGTTGCATTTACCCTGTATCCAAAGATATAATTGCACCTCATCTACTTGATAGGAATAACACGTCAGTTGGGCCGAAGCTATCATTGGACTGTCGACCATTCTATAATAATCATTGGCATACAACTGATGCTTGGCCGTTTTTGCTAAGCCGCAGGCGATTTTATATACTTCGGGCAGTTCAAAATCCAAAGTACAGGGTTCTTGTTGACGATTTACAACATAAAGCATGCAATTGACAAAATTGAGGTACAACTGATGCTCATCCAACCAAGAGCCTCCCGCGTCCATCTGATGGGCGAAATACTCATATTCTAAGGTGAACTCGGAAATGTTAAAGTGAGCTACTGACCACGTGTCCTTACTGATTTTCGTTACTTTCAGGCCTTCTCCTGATGCGGTATAAGCGGAATACCGACGAATGTTTTTTGCATAGTTGGCCAATTCATACCTTCCTGGACGCCATGAGGGGAGTTGTAGCGTCGTGTTATGCCCTTCTAAACTGCCTACGGTCAGACGTATGGTGATGAAGTGAGTTAGTGGGTTTTGGAAAGAAATGTGATAATGCATAATGTAAATATTCTTTTAGAGGCTGTCCCGATAATATGGTTTGAATTTATCAACACTTATTCTGAATGCAAAAAGACCGGTCTAGTACAAAGTAAATATAGCAGTGCCATCAACTGGAATTTTAATGAAAATTATGACTCAAAAAGAAGTGTACAAGAAAAAATCTTAACCGATTCAATAAAAGATATAGTTCAAACAGCATCAAATAACAAAACAAAAAATATTTGTTTTGTTATTTGATGCAGACTGGTTATCTTTGCAGCCCAGTAAAATTTAATCGAATTTACGGAGTCTGTTATCAAATTATCGGAAACTCATTTAATGAATAGCCGAATTTAGATAAAATAAGGGAGACCGATTCTCCTCCTTGGGATTCAAATAAAAATAAAACACGATGAGCAAAAGAACATTTCAGCCCTCTCAAAGAAAAAGAAAGAACAAACATGGATTTAAATCCAGAATGGAATCTGTAGGAGGAAGGTCGGTACTGGCCAGAAGAAGGGCCAAAGGAAGAAAAAGACTGACCGTTTCCGATCAGAAGACCCATAAATAATCAGGGATATACATGATTCTCCTTACCTAAAATCCTATTGCCCTTATATCATTGGATAGAGGTGAATTAGTGAAAATCATACTATAGCTATGGGGCAGTATAACTTCTTGAAAGAAGAGAGATTATCCAGTAAAAAAGATATAAAGGAACTTTTTAGCAAAGGTTCCTCTTTTTATTTATACCCGTTCAAAGTCTTTTTTTTGGAAAAGCCCCTAAAAGGACCACATTTAAATCAGTGTCTTTTCTCGGTCCCCAAAAGAACCTTTAAGAAAGCAGTGGACAGAAATCTCCTCAAAAGGAGACTGAGAGAGGCATATCGTCTTAATAAACAGCAGTTCGTTAGCGAAAAAAAGTATTTCATTGCATATATTTATACAGCTAAGGAAAAACTGCCCTTTGCCAAAATCGAGAAAGGATTAAAGTCTACTTTGGTACGGTTATCAAATAATTTTGAATAAGACCTCTATCCCATGCATAAATTAGTAAAAACAAGTCTATTGTCATTTACCGTTCTGGTGGGTACCATTGCCCTTTTTGCCAATACTAATGTTGGCGAAAGGTACTTTGAGATTGCCAAAAATCTGGACATTTTCGCGACCTTGTTCAAAGAGGTCAACGCTTATTATGTAGACGAGGTTGAACCCAATGCCTTGATAAAGACGGGTATTGATGCTATGCTGAGTTCTTTGGACCCCTATACCAATTATATCCCCGAAGATGAGATTGAATCCTACAGAACGATGACCACGGGGCAGTATGGAGGTATCGGTGCGCTGATAGGGCGTGTCAACGGACGGACGCTCATAACAATGCCTTATAAAGGCTTCGCTGCCGAGAAGGCGGGACTGAAGATAGGTGATGAGCTCCTCACGATCAACGGTGTCGATGTAAAGGACAAAAACACGGGAGAAATCAGCAAATTATTGAAGGGACAGGCCCGTACGGAAGTAGAAGTCACTGTAAAGCGTTATGGTCAAAGCAAGGATATGACCTTTAAGTTCAAAAGAGAAAAAATAACCGTGGACAATGTGCCTTACCATGGTATGTTGAAAGAGGATATAGGCTACATCAAATTAGAGGATTTCACTACAGGCGCGGGTAAAGAAGTGGGTAACGCATTTGCTGAGCTAAAAGATAAAGGAGCTAAAAAACTGATATTGGACCTAAGGGGAAATCCCGGAGGCCTTTTGAATGAAGCCGTCAATGTCTCCAATGTGTTTGTGGACAAAGGAGCTGAGGTAGTCTCAACAAAAGGTAAAATAGTAGAGTGGAACAAAGTATACAAAGCCCTGAACAATCCAGTGGATACAGAAATGCCCTTGATTGTATTGTTGGATAGAGGCAGTGCTTCGGCAGCCGAGATCGTATCAGGGGTTATACAGGACTATGATAGAGGGATACTTGTGGGGCGTAGATCCTTCGGTAAAGGACTGGTACAGACTACACGTCCCCTTACCTACAACTCACAGTTGAAGGTCACCACGGCAAAGTATTATATCCCAAGCGGTAGGTGTATACAGGCCATCGATTATGCGAAAAGAAATGAAGACGGTAGTGTGAAGAAAATACCCGATTCGCTTAAAGTAGCCTTTAAGACCAGAAATGAACGGCAGGTATATGACGGTGGGGGGTTAGAGCCTGACTTTGCTATAGAGCAGTTCAAATACGCTCCCATAACCATTAGCCTACTTACCAAAGGCTTGATTTTCGAATATGCGACCACGTATTTCTATAATCATGATAAAATAGCACCTTCGAAAAAATTCGCCATTACAGACCAAGAATACATGGACTTTGTCAAATGGTTAAGCGATAAAGAGTACGATTATGTGACAAATGTCGAAAAAACCATAGAAGCACTAGAGGAGTCTGCCAAAGAAGAAAAGTATTATGCAGAAATCAAGTCACAGATAGAATCGCTGAAAAAGGAACTGAACCATAATAAAGAGTCAGACCTAATGACATTCAAAGAGGAAATAAGAGAAGCACTGGAAGCTGAGGTCAGCTCTAGGTATTATTTTTCGAAAGGAGGAATAGAAGCCACTTTCGATGATGATAGAGATATTCAAAAAGCATTTGAATTGTTCGATAACCCTTCGGAGTATGCAAAAACACTCTCAGGGAAGTAAAAGAGTCGAAGTATGGCGATAATATTAAGTATAGATACTGCTACAACGGTCTGTTCCTTGGCATTACATAAAGACGGGATACTACAGGCGACGCAATCCATACATTTGGAAAAATCCCATGCAGCTCTTCTAACATTACTTATCGAAGACACACTTAGCTATTGCAGCCTGACCATACAAGACCTAGACGCAATAGCTATATCAGAAGGCCCAGGATCATATACAGGTTTGAGGATAGGGACTGCAACTGCTAAGGGGCTTTGCTTTGCCCATGAACTACCCCTCATCGCAGTAAATACGCTTGAAGCTATGGCCCATGGCATGATACGCTATAATACACAGCGGGCATTGCTCTGTCCTATGTTGGATGCAAGACGAATGGAAGTCTATTGCGCGCTTTTTGATGTAGAAGGAGTGCGTACATTGGATACCGAAGCGAAAATAATTGACGAAAATGCTTTTTATGAAGTATTGGCTTCTAGTAAAGTGCTGTTTTTTGGTGACGGTGCGAACAAGTGTGAGAAAGTCATCCGTAATGAGAATGCGATCTTTATTCTCGATATACATCCTAGCGCAGTCCACATAGGAGAACTGGCAACACAACGTTTCGAAGAGGGGAAGTTTGAAGACCTAGCTTACTTCGAACCCTTTTATCTGAAGGACTTCCGGCCCACACAAGCAAAACAAAAATTAAAAGTCTAAGCGACTGTTTTGAAGATATTATAGTTAAGATTTGTTATCACTTATTTTGGATAGGACCGAGCGTTAAAATAATGCCCCGAGGGTATTATTAGTGAAGGGGCCCGTCTGCCACCTGAGCCATTGACAAAGATAGTCTGTCGCGCTAGCTAGCAGAAATTTCAACGAAATCAGGGACCAAAAGAAGTACATAAGAAAGAAAAAGATACATTTTAAAACAGTCTCTAAGAGATGTTTTGAGGGCATTGTTTTAGAATTTGTCATCACTCATTTTCGGGTAGAATCGATAAAAATAGTAGCGTTGTTCAAGGGCTTTCGGTAAAATGGCATACCAAAAATGGTCCTGTAACAATAGGCGTGAAAGAGAAAGCATTCAACCCAGAATGTTCGTTGGAACTTCGTCATGAGGACTTAAATGGCAATACATCAGAGCGTTTTCTTGGATTCAGCGTAGCACCGCTACGGTGAATTCAAGAAAACGCATTCATTTACTGATTTGAAGCCAGTTAAGTCCGGAATAGATTTTCTAATGGACATTTTGGGTTGAATCTTAAGATAAATACCGTTCTCCGACGAATCCCATATGCCGGTTGTAAATCAACATCATAGATGAGAAAATAAAAGATGCCCTTCAAAATAGTCTCTAGAGTTTCAGGAACTTTTCGGCTGAAATATGTTTTTATAAGCAGATTGGAAGCGTACTTCATCGATCACTCATAACGTGTTACCTATGCAGGAAGAAATAGTTAATAAAGTAGCCAATAGTGCTTTGGTATCCTTTGATTTGGAAGATTATTACCCGAAAGAAGAGCGTGTCGTTTACGATATAAAAGACAATCTTTTTCAAGGGTTGATACTGAAAGAAAAAGACTTTAGGGCTTTCGTTAAAACATACGATTGGGAGCAGTATAAGGATAAGTATGTAGCTATAATCTGTAGTGTAGACGCTATTGTACCCACATGGGCTTACATGTTATTGGCCACAAAACTGGAACCTTTCGCGAAATTTACTGCTTTCGCAACGTTGAAAGAACTGGAGATGCTCATTTTCCAAAACACTCTCGCTACTATTGATGTCAGTAAGTTTGAGGGGGCTAAAGTAGTTGTCAAAGGTTGCGGGGATTTATCCGTACCTACGAGTGCCTATGTGGAAATTACGCGATTATTGCGACCCGTTACCTCAAGCATCATGTATGGAGAGCCTTGTAGTACAGTACCTTTGTACAAAAAGCCAAGAATCAAAGCCCTTGTCAAGTAGTTTTGATTCAGCCCTTGTCATAAAAGGCGAATGTACGATAAAACCAATTGCCTGTTTTTCTGATTTCTTATCCTCGGAATCCCTTGAGCTAATATTCTTCTTTACTGGCCAACCGTATTTATACTCAAAAAAATGAAAACCTCATAGGCAATGGCCAAAGAGAAAAATCCGTATAGTGTAGAACCGTTACCGGTAGACTTGCCATTAGGGTCTTTAGGAAATAGTGGCACTTAAGTCAACAAATCATCTTGTCCCAAATCAATTGCGTGTAGGTATGCAAGGGTTCCGACGTTGAACCATACTCAAGAGAAAATAAATAAGGAAAAGCTCAGAGTAGCGGTCAGATGTAATGAAGCATATCGTCCATTGCTCATCAGTGAGCAGGTCACTGGGAATGTTTCCTGAAGATGCCAGTTCCATCTAAAAAAATATCCCCTCCCAAACCAATTGCGCCTAAGTATAAGAGACTATTTTGATAACTGTTATTTCAGGATTTTTTGTCGCTTATTTTGGAGAGGTGCGAGCGTGAAAAATGCTCAGAGAGCATTTTCGCGAAAGGACCGGCTGCGTGAGCCATTGACAAAGATAGCAATGCTATCTGCGGAAATTTCAACGAAACCCTATGCCGAAAGATGACCTACAGCAATGAGCATCATCGAGGAAGTACTTTTTTAAGATAAATGTCATTACTGCGAATTCCATGCGACGATTAAATGAAAATGATACAGTTTAAAACAGTCTCTTAGCAGAAACAATGGCTCACTCGGAAAACCCCTAAAGACCGCTTCACTATTGACTTTGACCAAAGCGCTCTCAAAGTGACACTATCGAATCATCTGACAGGCTACCCACTTTATCCCAGAATGTTCGTTGGAACTTCGTCATGAGGACTTAAATGGCAATACATCAGTACGTTTTTTTGCATTCAGCGTAGCACCGCTACGGTTAATTCAAAAACGCATTCATTTACTGATTTGAAGCCAGTTATACAAACTTAGCTTTCAAATATCGCCTATCTTCCTGTTCATTTTGCTTCACTCTGCGTTGACCATCCTCGGGATAGCGCTGCTATTCCTGCGGTTCTCGCCTTGATTGAAACAAAATGACCCGCGGAATCTTATACGACATTTAAAACCTAAATTTGTATTAAGTCCGGAATAGATTTTCTAATGGACATTTTGGGGTTATTTTATCTTGAGTATACTTTCGTTTTGGAAACACGTCTGTGGAATGACATATCTATTGTATACATCACGCAAATGCATACGACCCGAAAGAGATATAGTAAAACAGCAGAAAGATATGTTACATTTAATGCCTAAATTGGTAATAAAGATAAAATACAATTATTTTACATAGGCTTTGGCAATTTAATAGCGAAATATGAATCGAAATTTTAAACTTTTCAAAGAAACGGCCTCTATGTTAGGGCTGGTTTTGGTCTTTTTTTCAGGACAATTGTTCGCTCAGAAAGGGCAATCGGAAGGCAAAGGAAAAGGAGATATACTACAGCCCATAGTAGGAGGGGGGGATACGGATATTACCCTCATACCTTGGCAGGTTTTGCTGGAAGGCAGCAATTGTGGAGGATCGATACTTTCTGAAAACTGGGTAATTACTGCGGCACATTGTAGCCCTCAAATAGGAGATGAACTAAGGTTTGGTATTACCTCTATTATAAATGATGTGGGAGAAAAGAGGACCATTGCTGAGGTCGTGATTCACCCACAATGGGATGGTGTACTTGAAAATGGCTACGACATCGCTCTTTTGAGACTTAACGAACCTTTGGTGTTTACTGACAAGATACAACCCATACGATATGCCATGCCGCAAGATGTACAGGCTGGCAGAGTCGACCTATGTATACAAGGGTTGGTGTCGGGCTGGGGCCAGTTGGATGAGGATGCCCCTACTCCTGTATCGGACGTATTACAATCGGTTACTGTCCCTATCGTCTCCAATGTTCTGGCAGATGATGCTTATGCATCGTTAACCCCTACGGACGAATTGGAACCTGGATTTCTTCTTGATCACCAATTGGTTGCTGGAGACTTCGCTGCGCAGGGTTGTTCATCGGCTGATGGTAATGGAGGGGAGGATGCCTGTCAGGGCGATAGTGGAGGTCCCTTTGCGGTTCCTAATCCAAAAGGAGGATATATCTTAGCGGGAATCATAAGTTGGGGTATCGGTTGTGGTCGATCGAATCTGCCAGGTATTTATACAAAGGTATCGGCCTTCAGTGATTTTATCGAGGATGTGACCAATGTCAGTAACAATAAATACCCGGGTTTGATCATCAGCGAAGTAGTCCATGGGACCAATGCAGGAGGAAATCCTAGATATATCGAGATATACAATGCCAGTACCACCGAAACCTATAACCTGAATGATATCATAATACGTGTTTACAACGACGGCACTTTACTTCCTATGGACCTGTCCATTCCTGATGGAAATTCCCTTTTGCCGGGAACAGCTTTTGTCATAGCAGGGCCCGAAGCATGGCAGACCTCATGGGGAGGGGCATTCCTTAGTAAAACCCCGGATTTGACTTCTGACATTATTAATGGAAATGGGAACGACGCCTATATACTTTATGATAATAATGCCGGGTTTGTTTTGGACGCATACGGTAGGATAGGAGAGGACGGCACAGGTGCTTTTTGGAACTATCAAGATGCTAGGGCCATAAGAAATAAATGGATAACTAACGGAAATAATGGTGATTTTCAGGAAAGTAATATCGGAGAGTGGAGCATTAGTGCCTACGAGAATAGTGCCGCTGACCCAGGTACTCATGAGGCAGTGCAGCCGGAAATTGATGCTGCCATTCTCTCGGTGACAGCACCCAATCCTGGAGATGAAGTTTACAGTTGTAATACAGATTATAGCATAAGTCCAACGGTAAAAATAAAAAACCAAGGCTCGGAAAGCATATCACAGGTAGTATTGGAGTTTTTTAATGGAACCCAGAATGTGAACGAAACGTTTAACCTGGGAGTCCCTCTAGCTCCCAACGAAATAGTGCCATTGAGCAGCACCTTGATGATAGATTACGGTGCGGCCGGAAATGACTATGAACTTTCAGTAGCTATCCGTACAATAAACGGAGGCGAAGATGGTAATCCATTGGATAATACCAAAAATATCAGATTTGATATGATTCAAGGTTATACAGCCACTTTTGAGATCACTTTTGACGAAAACCCCGAACATAATGCCTGGAGTATACTTCAAGAAGAAGATACTGTTTACAGTGGTAACAATGGGGATTTTTATACGACCAATGTTCCTGGTACTACGCTTCAGGAAAAAGTGTGCCTTCCCGCAGGATTCTATGAGTTTCAATTTTACGATGGCACATTCAATCCGCTGGGTTTCATACCTTTTGATGGATTTGAAAGCCCAGGTAATTTTAAGTATACCATCAATACACCCGATATTGGCGATGTAGAGATTGCCAATGTGTCGGGGAAGTTCGAAGGAGTTCAGAGCTTCAGGTTCAAACTTCCCTATAACAATGTACCGGACCTTGCGCTCGCTTCTCCAGTGGATGGCATCACCACCAATGTATGCAATGATTCACAGTCGCTCAATATAGAAGTACTTAATAATAACTCACTTCCTGTCAACTCTTATAAATTATCTTATGGCATTGTTGGGGAACCCCTTCAGGTGTTTGAACGAACGAGCCTGGCGCTTATGGCTGGGCAAAGCGATAGAGTCGATTTGGATTTTTTACTGAAAGAAGGAGAGAACAGATACATAATAGAGATTATTGAGGTCAATGGAATGCCTGGGGACGAAAATATCGACAATAATCAAATCAGTGGAAATTACGATATAGATTTAAATAACGGGTTGACAAGTGTCAACATTGACATCAATACAGATTTCTTCCCGCAAGAGACTTCTTGGCAACTTCTAGATAGCAAGGATAACGTAGTCGATGAAGTCGTAGTAGGTAGTTACCAAGGAAACGAACCTTTCATCACAACACACGATAACTGTCTGGCAGAAGGCTGTTATACCTTTGTGCTGAGAGATACTGGAGGAGATGCAGGACCTACAGCATTTTTGACCGACAAAGAAGGAAATGAATTATTGATGCTAAGTGACTCTCCATGGGATTCAGAAGTACAAGGAGACTTTTGTTTGTTGGCTGTCCCTGGTAGTTTAGTGGCCACGACCAGAGGATTGTACGAAATAGAACTCTCATGGAGCAATACTTCGGCCTTGGGAACGGATTTTATCATAGAAAGTGCTTTGAACAGGAACGGACCTTGGACAAAAATAGATACGGTAACGATAACCACAACTACTTATCAGCATGAAGGCCTGCAAGAGGCCACCGCTTATTTTTATAGAGTACGTACCTTAGATATTCTCAATAGTATAGCATCATCCGCTACGGTAATAGCTTCGGCAGTAACAGATTCTACCCCTATCAGTACACCCTCAGGACTGAATGCCCTAACGGCAAACTTTTATCAGATTAACCTTGATTGGGAAGATAATAGTGACAACGAGACGGGGTTCAGAGTAGAAAGAGCCCTTGCCAGTGAAGGTCCATGGGAACTGGCCGCTGACCTGCCCGCAGATGCAACTACTTTTGTGGACGATGGTCTTGAAGAAAGTACAAAATATTTCTTTAGAGTATCGGCTACCAATGCAAGTACCTCTTCAGAATTTTCCAATGTTGCCGATGCCGTGACGACCTCTGCACCCACCATTGGACCTCCGAGTGAGCTAAGTGCCGAAGTCATATCATTTCGGGAAATCAGAGTGTCATGGAAAAATAGTGCAGATGATGCATCAGGTATAAAACTGGAGCGGTCCTTGAGTAGTGATGGACCTTGGGAAGAAGTGATTGGCCTGGTTAACAAGGAAACCAATTATATAGATACCGACCTGACAGGATCGACAACTTACTTTTATAGAATCAAGGCATTTCAAACATTTTCAAATCCCTTGATAATCATTGAATCAGAATATAGCGAAATCGTTGAGACCATGACGATATCCGGTTTCGATCAAGATAGGGCTTTGGTACTGACTACTATATATCCCAACCCAGTAAGTGAAGGAGGTACAGTTACCGTTGCTTGGGATAGAGAACAATGGAAAGACGACTTTCTGATGAGTCTATACGACACTAAAGGAGCGAGGTACTTTGCTCAGCGGATCAACATCAATAAGGAAAAAACTACAGTGAATATTTCTTCCTTACCTAATGGGATGTATTTATTGAGATTGAATAATAAAAAAAACACGGTACTTAAAAAACTCATTATAGAGTAAATAGACCAAAAGTGTAGATAACGCTTTCACATTAGAGCTTGATAGGTCTTAACGGGTATCAAGCTCTAATCATCAGAATATCCCGGTACTGAAAGGAATTTCAGACGACCTTGGTCGAAATTATAGAGCGGTTGAAGTATGTGAGAGATATTGCCATAAGTAATTCAGCTCGAATTATGCTTTAGCCGATGTTGTGTCCTTTTTAATGGTTACAATACTGCGGGTTGTATCCAGAGCTTCGTTATGAGAGCTTAAAATGCAATATATCTCGGATACAGATTCCACAAGACTCATTATACACATTTCTTTGGGTTTTGTTTTCCTCTTTAGGAAGCCCTATTGTTATTCTGTGTTTCCATGCTTTTTTTATTGTTCGGTTTTTATTTTGGTTAAAACGGGATATTTTCCTTGTT
>CANLOE010000142.1 GCA_947492745.1 uncultured Cyclobacteriaceae bacterium
ACTTCGAAGTGTACTTTCTTTCCCATCTTGGAAATTAATCAATATATACGACATTAAAAATATTAATCTGTATAAGACAGTACTTGCCCTTCATACTCCATGTATGGATTGTTTTGTCGTCCACAGGGTTCTCGACGGCTATTTGTATAACGTGACGTCCGATAAATTACCAATCGGGTCGTTGCGCGGCAATTAAATTTTTGTTAACTATATGGAGTAGACGGTAAGTGCATTTCGCATTGTACAGGATAGTAGAGCGCATCTTTTTATGCAACAATGCCTTATAAGTATTTCGGGAAATATTTTGGGGCTTTTATCTCTTCTCTCAGCTACAGATAGAGGAATACGGGGCAATTACAAGAACACCATTATAAAAGTTCTGACAACAGGCCGGACCCATAGGGAAATATGATGGATATAGTTCAAGAGCATCTCCCTCGGGAAGTACCAAAGACGGTCTTGAGGATATTCATCAGCTTTGTTTTCGTACTCTTCGTACTCTTAGCCGATATGCGTCTCACTTATCTCTATCAAGATAAATTAATAGTGTTTTTAACAAATAGTATGGAAACGATTCAGATTACCCGCAAGGAAAATTATGCCATAGTAGCATTGAATAGAGGAAAGGTCAATGCAATCGATCATGGTATGGTCAAAGAGCTAAAAGCAGTACTCAAAGAGATTGCAGAAGATGATGCCATCAGTGGTATGGTCATGACGGGCAAACCCCATTTTTTCTCGGCAGGCCTTGATGTCATTGAACTTTATGGTTATGATAAAGCTGAGATAGCCTCTTTTTTTGAGGATTTTGCAAGTTTACATTTGGACATGGTCAAGTTTGAGAAGCCTTTTGTCTGTGCGGTCACGGGACACTCACCCGCAGGGGGATGCGTGCTGGCCATGACAGCGGACTACCGCATTATGGCCGAAGGAGGTAACTACAGCATAGGCCTGAACGAAGTGGCCGTCAACATCCAGATATCCCAAAGCCTCGTCAATGGTTATGGCTTTTGGCTGGGAACTGGTCGTGCCAACAGCTATATTCTAGAAGGTAAGCTGCTCAGTAGTCAGGAGGCACTTGACAGTGGTCTGATACAGGAGATTGCCCCTTTAGAGGAGGTGCTTCCCAGTGCAGAGAAAAAGCTACGGCAGTACCTCGGCACCGATAGCAGCATATTTCGTTCTACAAAGCAGAAACTGAGAAATAGCTGGTTTGAAGGATTGTCAAAAGACCCTAAAATGGACTCGGACGAGGCCAATGAGATGTGGTGGAGGCCCGATATAAGGGCGAAAATGAAGGGATTTATCGAAAGTCTCCAGAAAAAATAAATGCGAAACACAGTAGCTAGCACTCAAGGTAACCGGAAACTCTCCTATCTGCCGAGCCGACCTCAACGGTAAGAGGTCAGCCAGCGCCGCAATCATTACCGATATGAGGTATTCCGCGAAGACAGGGGCAGATGGGTACAATCGTCTTCGATAACTCGAGGGTTTATATTTGGAAATTCGTATTACTTGTTTTTGAGGCCACATGAAGCTAAATCAATGAAGACAGCTCGTTATCCGCTGCTATGCCAAACCCAAAAAAAATAATTTATGGTTATTTATGCCTCATCGCAAAGTTCAGGCTCCAAGTTCGACGAATACCATTGAAGTCAATTGATATAATGAGTCAAATCGAAGATTACCTATAAGATATCGTATCTTTTATGGAATCAGCGAATTATCATTTCATAAACTCTATGGAGAACAAGGTACAACAGTGAATCAAACATATGATCGAAGATACAAATCAATACTGTCCGCGTGAAAACAAAAAAATATACTTTAAAACAATCAGTTCCTTATAACCAATAACCAAAAATCATTTAAACACCATTATGAACAAACAACTGATACTTATCAACAGACCAGAGGGTATTCCCGATGAGAATACCTGGAAAATCGAAGAAAATACAATCCCTGAACCAGCACCGGGAGAAATCGTGATCAAACAGGAGTATGTCTCCCTTGACCCCGCCATGCGAGGCTGGCTAAACGATAAAAAATCCTATCTCCCCCCCGTTGGCATAGGTGAGGTAATGCGAAGTGGCTCGATAGGAAAAGTCATCAAGTCCAATGGCAATAAAAATTTTCAGGAAGGTGACTGTGTCGTAGGTTGGGGTGGAGTACAGCAGTACACCCTTAGTGATGGAGAACGCTGGCGCAAGGTCGACCCCTCGCTCGCTCCCATGCCCCTGTATTTAAGTACATTGGGCATGCCCGGCATGACGGCGTACTTTGGTATTCTTGATGTCGGAAAGATCAAAGAAGGAGAAACAGTGCTCATCTCGGGTGCCGCAGGTGCCGTAGGCAGTATTGTAGGGCAGATAGCAAAAATAAAAGGCTGTAAAGTGGTCGGTATTGCCGGAGGCGAAAAAAAGTGCACGTACATCAAGGAAGAACTCGGCTTTGATGCTGCTATAGACTACAAAACAGAAGACGTTGACAAAGCCATCAAATCCTATCTTCCTGACGGCATCGATGTATACTTTGATAATGTGGGAGGTGAGCTACTGGATATTGCGCTGGATAACCTCAGGATGTATGCCCGAGTGGTCATCTGTGGGGCCATATCCCAATACAACAATCCTGACTCGGTCAAGGGTCCGGACAATTACCTGTCGCTATTGGTCAATCGTGGTACTATGCAGGGAATGATTGTTATGGACTATGAAGAACACTATGGCAAAGCGGCCATAGAGATGTCCGGCTGGCTGAGTAAAGGCAAAATAAAGAGTAGAGAAGCCGTCTATGAAGGCATAGAAAATTTTCTTCCTACCTTTCTTCGATTGTTTTCAGGAGATAAAATGGGAAAATTGATATTGAAAATATGAACGGCACTATGGAATTGTTCCAATGACATGAGCTTCAACATACCAAGACCGGCCCAAGGCCGGTCTTTTGGCTTTTAACCCGGGCCATGCATTGGAAAATCTACTGCGGATCTAAATAGCTGCAAACCGGTCGTTGCACTACGTTTTTTGAATTCACCATAGCGGTGCTATGCTAAATCCAATAAAACCCCTGATTTATTGCTGTTTAAACCCTCGTTACGAAGTTCCAACGCATGATCCGGGTTGAACCCAAAATGCTCGATAGGATTTCGTGATGAGAGCATAAAGTACAATAAAACCAGTGGTTTAGGTGAGGAGGCTTAAACCGAAGGTTCGACGAATACCGTTGAAATCAATCGATATAATGAGTCAATGCATCATTAAGGTGACGAGCCTGCGCAGCGTAAAGCCGCTGATTTTGAAGCAATTTATGTTCGGAATAGGAAGGCTATTGATCATTTTGGGTTCAATACAAGCTTAACTTTCAAAGGTAACCTATCGAACAATCGGACTTCATATCTGTTAAAAAATAAGGGTCCAATGAATGAAAAATCCGTCGTTTCCAATCCAAAGCATGATATGAACATGAAACTAAAGCTTCAAAGTAAGGTAACCGGCGAATTTAAGACAGTTTTTGATGCCTTCGATAAGGAACTGTTCAAATACCTGTTGCCACCCAATGCGGAACTGATACAGTTCGATGGGTCCAAGGTCGGTGATATCGTACACCTCTCTTTTGGTTTTCCCATCAATGCAGAGTGGGTCAGTGAAATTACGAAAGTACACTGTGAGGAAAACCAATGCTACTTTGTTGATGAGGGCAAAAAATTACCTTTTGGGCTGAAGCACTGGCAGCATAAGCATATCGTTCGAAGAGAAGAAGCGTCAAATTGTAGTCTTATCGAGGACGATATTGAATTTTCAACAGGTAAGCCACTGTTGGATAAGTTGATCTATCCTTTTCTCTATCTCGCCTTTTCTCCTAGAAAACGGCAGTACAGAAGCTATTTTAAGTCTTACACATCGAGTGATACGGCGTAGAGTCTAGCAGCTGATAAGAGTGCATTGTTCTTATTTATAGTATACTACAGCGACACTCCTTTTTTCGCTAAGGGTTTCTGCTATATTTTCCTTCGCGGCAGGTAAGTTTCATTACCAACAACTGTCGGCCTTGATGATGTACAGTCAGGGAGAAAATTATATATTTTCTGTTTTTTTTGGCGAAATTTAGGAACTATCAATGATTGACAAAGTCTTTGAGGCCTTGTGTTTTGGACTTGTACTGACCCGATTTTATAGCTCAGTGAGGTAGAAAGCCCCTAAACCCTATAAGTTTTCTCCCGTAGTATGGTTAAGTATTAATCATTAATCCCGCAAAGGGATTGCCTGATTCAGGTTGAATATGGCATTGGTAATTCAGGTAGGAAATCTATCTTCCCGAGCCAATACTATGTACTGAAATTTTTAGAGGCACAATACACCTCCTTAACTCATAAAACCAAACCAAGATAGGATTAAGGGCATCTTACGGGGAAAAATTGACATCTTAACCTAATAAAAATCAACACCAAAATGAAAAGTAATTTCAATTCCAAAAGTTTTATACTGGCACTGAGTACTGCCGCTTTACCTTTATTGATGATTACCTCCTGTGATGAGGAACGAATAGAACAAGTACCCTCGGCTCCTGAAAACGAAGAGCTTGTACTCCACTATGATCCGCTGGACCGGTGGGGTTTTGAGGACCACAATGCTTGGAATTCATCGCGTAATCCTGGGGCCAGAGTCGCTGATGACAAGGTGAGTTGGTCTTATAGTGGTAATAGCGGACCGGTTTCTTGGGGAAGTCTGTCCCCCGAATTTATAAACTGTGCCGAAGGAAAACGACAGTCTCCGATTGATATCTCAGAGAGGAACAGTATAAATGCTTACTGGAGTAAGCAGAACAATTTGAATTTTTTCTACCGGAACTCTCCTTTGAAAGTAGTAAATAATAGCCATACCATCGAGTTCAGTCCGAAACAAGGTAATTACCTGAGTCTAGGCTATGACTTCTGGAATTTGGCTCAATTTCATGTCCATGCCGCCAGTGAACATACTATCAATGGTAAACAATCCCCTCTGGAGATACACTTTGTCCATACTAACGTGAACAATGATAAGGAGCTGCTTGTGGTCGGACTATTAGTCGAAGAAGGTGCCTATAACAAAGATTTCGGTCGTTTTTGGAACAACTTCCCGACCAAGGATTTTGCTACGAGTGAAATAAAGCAGCCCGTTGACCTATTGAGTTTATTGCCCGATGATAAGTCCACTTTCCGGTATTCGGGTTCACTGACCACGCCTCCTTGTTCCGAAGGGGTGTTATGGAATGTCCTGACCGAAAAAATCGAGATGTCAAAAGAGCAGATAGCGGTCTTTACCTCTTTGTTTGCCAACAATTATAGACCTGTGCAGAAACTGAATGGCAGAAATATTTTCGAAATAATCAATAAAAGATATTGAAAATGAAATTCTTACGATTTTTCAATGACAAAACAGTTAATTATCCCATGACAACTGTATTTTCCTGATAAATGAGGTTTGTCGCTACAGCATGAGGAAATAAAAAACAAAAGTCCGTTGATCAACGGACTTTTGTTTTGCTCTTTTATACAAACTTAGCTTTCAAATATCGCCTATCTTCTTGTTCATTTTGCTTCACTCTGCGTTGACCATCCTCGGGATAGCGCTGCTATTCCTGCGGTTCTCGCCTTGATTGAAACAAAATGACCAGCGGAATCTTATACGACATTTAAAACCTAAATTTGTATTAAACCCAAAATGTCCATTAGAAAATCTATTCCGGGCTTAGCTGGCTTCAAATCAGTAAATAAATGCGTTTTTTGAATTCACCGTAGCGGTGCTACGCTGAATCCAAGAAAGCGCCCTGATTTATTGCCATTTAAGTCCTCATGACGAAGTTCCAACGAACATTCTGGGTTAAAAGAAGAAACTTGAGAGCTATGATTTTTTTGGAAATAATAATGTACTGACAATCGAAGGATAGGAGGAAGGGTTTTAATTCCCTTCATCGTATTCGATATGGAGTACCCGCTCTTCGATCATACCCAGAGCAATTTTATCTTCTCCAAGTACATCGAACAGCTCCAGCGTTCTTCTGGCTACAAACTCTTCTTCTATCTGTTCGGTAACGAACCAGCGCATAAACTCCTCGGTAGCGATATCTCCAGCTTTCCTACAAGCGTTGACGACCTCATGAATGGCATCGGTAACGGAGATTTCCATCTCTAAAGCTTTTTCAAATACAGAACGAAGTGTACCGAACTCATGTTGCGATTCTCCGACAGTAGGGGAGATAGCATTGCACTCCATATTGGTCAGGTAACGAAACAGCTTCATCTGATGCTTACGTTCCTCTTCGGATTGCTTAAAAAAGAAATCGGCACAATTATCATACCCGTTGGTATCACACCATGCAGCCATAGCCAAATAGGCAGCAGAGGACTGCGCTTCGATTTTAATTTGCTTGTTCAGTATTTCTACAACACTTTCCTGCAAAACCTGATGTCTTCGTAATATATCTTTCATAGTTATTTCTTTTAAGAATACAGCGTAAAACCGAGTATATGGTTATACTTATTTTCCAAAGGAACAGATTATTTGATCAAAAGTTAAAAATCCCAATCAAATATCAATAATTTGTATTCGGTCAAAATAAACTTAAGTAAGAGAGACCTTACTGAACCAGTGCGAAATCAAACCCTTTTATGGAATAGGTACAAGCCTATCTAATGCGTCAGGTAGATATCAGACCCACTTTCTAACTATTCTCTGATGTATGAGACTGTTCAGTTCCAACATGGTGAAAACTCCGCTCATCAACTCTTTTAATTCCAGTATCTCCAGTGTTGAAAAAAGGAAAAAACGATTGCAATGCGGCAATTGAATCAGCTCTGTATCCGGAGTATCACTATCCAGTAAATCAAGAATATCCACTTGCTGTATTTTTCTTCTAAAGATGATCAGTTCACAGGTGCGGAATTCGATTTGCTGACCAAAAAATTGCAATTGGAAAGTCTCGGTAACATCACATTGATACATATGTGTATGTTCAGTACCGAATATAGCGGTCGAGGTGTCTGTAGTGGATAATATCATACTTTTGGACAACTTTTACAGAATTTTCCTTTCTTTTTATATTTGTTACAGCATTTACTCTTCTTCTTACTGCCACACTCAAAAAGTAAGTGCCGACTTTTTGAATTCACGGTACAGAGGGGATAAATGACCAGTGGGGCAGTACTATCCGTCAACGTAGTAAATTTCATATAAGCCCTTTATTTAGATTTATTAAAAATAAGAACAAATATCTATTATTTATGCGATAATACCAATAGTAGTGCTGTAAATTATACCTACAAATAATGTTCGCTACGCTTATTCTGACTTCGGTCCGAGAGACTGCTTGAGAAGGAATTAAGTAAATAGTTGTTATTGCTTATTTCGTGAGCATATAGGATGGGACCGAACGTTAAGAAAATGCTCTCGTGACACTTTATAGTAAAGGGACCCGTCTGCTGCCCAGGAAAGGATAGCTTGCTACCTGAGGAGTCTTAACCCAAATTGATGGATAGAAATCGTGATGAGCGTATCAATAGCAAAATACCGGCCATTTGGATTCATTCGGCATAGCACCGCTATGGTGAAAGAAGACCGGTGGGCAAAGCTTCCGGTATGAAGCTATTTATGCGCGGAATAGGTTCTCTATTGATCATTTTGGGTTTAACCCGGATTATGCATTAAGTTTACTATTTGGCTTTATGATAAGGTGACTCATGAATCTTCGGTTTGAAAATTGACAATAGCCTTGAACCCTCATGACAAAGTCCTAAGGTATAATCCGCGTTGAAAACAGAAACAGGTACTACTCCGATGGCCACAGATTCATCTGAGGTGAGGCAGTGGCCGGTTCTGGGCTAGCTTCTGAATCGGATTCCATAATCGGCTCTGGACGGGGGGCCGTGACAGGTTTTTGATGGTTCAATAAGGAATCGATACTGCTCTTCGATACATATGTATTTCCTCCTATTTTTGATTTGGAGAGGTCGTTCTTTTTAATGAGCTGATAAAGTGTACTTTCGGATATGCCGAATTTTTCCATTATTTCCACAAGTGTGTAGCTATCACTCATGTCAATGGTTTCAGCGGATACCTCGTCTTGGATAGCTGCTGATGTTTTTGTTTCCGGTTTAGATCGACGCTTAGGGGCTGCCTCGGATTTAGATTTTTCGAATAACTTGTCCAAGTCGGAACGCTTTACAATCGTCTTTTTCTCTAACAAGTTGGTGGCTTCCAGCTTCCCCGAATTGATCAGTTTGTACACATTCTGTCGGGAACAACCTATCAACTTGGACACCTGTGTCACCGTCAAAAACTCCCTTACTTTCAGGTCTTCTTGTGTTTCAGTTTTTGTCTTTCGTGTACGAGCTTGGGAAGCCTCTACTTTCTCCGCCCGCTTACGGAGCTTGTAAGCCCGCTTGCTACAGGTATCGGAACAATATTTGGTTACGGTAGTACGCGCGATAAATTCTTTATCGCAAAGCTCACAAATACGTTGAAGACGAATATTACTGCTCATTTTGTATCAAAAAAATCATAAAGTATAAAAGAGTCATCAAAATTAAGTTATATCTATCAAAAGTGTAAATTTTGTCAACTAAAAAATAAATCGACTAGCTAGTCTAAATATGTATCTTCCACAGTTACAAGCACGGGCAGAATACGCTATCTCAGCAGAAATAGTAGTGAAATAGGGTGAGAAAACTTATTTATTTTCCTCTAAGAGCTAATTTTGATAATTGATTTAGCCTTTCAGTCCAGTCCGGTCCGGTATATCTCCTGCTTCCGATTTCGCGCATGGTGTTTCTGTAAAAACAGGGAGTGGTGGAGATAATTTTATAATTTCTCCAATATATTCTCTAGATGTGACATTCGATGCTTTTTTGGTTCACAGTATATCAAAATTAATTATTACATAATATACTTATTTAAAGTGTATTATTATGTTAACCAAATAACCGGTATAATATGCAGTATCGGACGTATACCTTCCCTCATTGCCCGTACCCAACACAATAGCTTATCCACAATAGGGATAGCACTAGGATAGCATAAAATGTGTATTTAAACCTATATAAGTGGACTTTTATAGCCTTTCAGTCCAGTCCGGTCCGGTATATCTCCTGCTTCCGATTTCGCGCATGGTGTTTCTGTAAAAACAGGGAGTGGTGGAGATAATTTTATAATTTCTCCAATGTATTCTCTAGACGTGACATTCGATGCAGTACGATTTTAACCTGGACCATGCGCTGTAACTTCGTAGCGAGGGTTTAAATGTCAATACATCAGGGCGTTTTATTGGATTTGGCATAGCACCGCTACGGTGAATTCAAAAAACGCATTCACTTTACTGATTTGCAGCTATTCAGATTCGCAGTAGATTTCCCCAATGCATGATCCGGGTTCAAGACCTTCTACCGGGCCACAGCCGCGCAACGAATGCCTATCGTTCCCTATGGCTTGTATGGCTTGCTGGCCATCTTGATACTGCCCATTGACGATTATCCTAAAATCGATGCTTTTTTGGTTCACAGTATATCAAAATCAATCGTTACATGATATACTTATTTAAAGTATATTATTATGTTAACCAAATAACCGGTATGATATGCAGTATCGGACGTATACCTTCCCTCATTGCCCGTACCCAACACAATAGCTTATCCACAATAGGGATAGCACTAGGATAGCATAAAATGTGTATTTAAACCTATATAAGTGGACTTTCATAGCCTTTCAGTCCAGTCCGGTCCGGTATATCTCCTGCTTCCGATTTCGCGCATGGTGTTTCTGTAAAAACAGGGAGTGGTAGAGATAATTTTATAATTTCTCCAATGTATTCTCTAGATGTGACATTCGATGCAGTACGATTTTAACCTGGATCATGCGCTGTAACTTCGTAGCGAGGGTTTAAATGTCAATACATCAGGGCGTTTTATTGGATTTGGCATAGCACCGCTACGGTGAATTCAAAAAACGCATTCACTTTACTGATTTGCAGCTATTCAGATTCGCAGTAGATTTTCCCAATGCATGATCTGGGTTCAAGACCTTCTATCGGGCCACAGCCGCGCAACGAATGCCTATCGTTCCCTATGGCTTGTATGGCTTGCTGGCCATCTTGATACTGCCCATTGACGATTATCCTAAAATCGATGCTTTTTTGGTTCACAGTATATCAAAATTAATTATTACATAATATACTTATTTAAAGTGTATTATTATGTTAACCAAATAACCGGTATGATATGCAGTATCGGACGTATATCTTCCCTCATTGCCCGTACCCAACACAATAGCTTATCCACAATAGGGATAGCACTAGGATAGCATAAAATGTGTATTTAAACCTATATAAGTGGACTTTCATAGCCTTTCAGTCCAGTCCGGTCCGGTATATCTCCTGCTTCCGATTTCGCGCATGGTGTTTCTGTAAAAACAGGGAGTGGTAGAGATAATTTTATAATTTCTCCAATGTATTCTCTAGATGTGACATTCGATGCAGTACGATTTTAACCTGGACCATACGCTGTAACTTCGTAGCGAGGGTTTAAATGTCAATACATCAGGGCTTTTTATTGGATTTGGCATAGCACCGCTACGGTGAATTCAAAAAACGCATTCACTTTACTGATTTGCAGCTATTCAGATTCGCAGTAGATTTTCCCAATGCATGATCCGGGTTCAAGACCTTCTATCGGGCCACAGCCGCGCAACGAATGCCTATCGTTCCCTATGGCTTGTATGGCTTGCTGGTCGTCCTGATACTGCCCATTGACGATTATCCTAAAATCGATGCTTTTTTGGTTCACAGTATATCAAAATCAATCGTTACATAATATAATTACTTAAAGTGTATTATTATGTTAACCAAATAACCGGTATGATATGCAGTATCGGACGTATACCTTCCCTCATTGCCCGTACCCAACACAATAGCTTATCCACAATAGGGATAGCACTAGGATAGCATAAAATGTGTATTTAAACCTATATAAGTAGACTTTCATAGCCTTTCAGTCCGGTTCGGTCCGTTATTTCTCCTGCTTCCGGTTTCGCGCATGATGTTTCTGTAAAAACAGGGAGTGGTAGAGATAATTTTATAATTTCTCCAATGTATTCTCTAGACGTGACATTCGATGCAGTACGATTTTAACCTGGATCATGCGTTGTAACTTCGTAGCGAGGGTTTAAATGTCAATACATCAGGGCGTTTTATTGGATTTGGCATAGCACGTTATAGTGGATTCAAAAAACGTAGTGCAACGAACCGATTTGCAGCTATTCAGATTCGCAGTAGATTTTCCCAATGCATGATCTGGGTTCAAGATCTTCTACCGGGCCACAGCCGCGCAACGAATGCCTATCGTTCCCTATGGCTTGTATGGCTTGCTGGCCATCTTGATGCTTTTCCAATTCCGGTCGTAGCCGTTCTTATATTTTATATAAGCAAGGGTGCATCGTGAAGATACAGAGTAAGCCTTCGAGCAAGTACGTGTTTTTATTTTGTGCTATAGTATAGTGTTTAAAAGTGTAAACTTTATCAACTAGAAAAACCGATTCGAGGTACAAAACCAATTCGAGGTACAAAACCAATTCGAGGTGCAAAACCAATGTTGTGAATCAAATCGGTACAATAAAATATACAAAAATTTACGAAACAAATGTGCATTAAAACAAATCTTTACACTATCAAAAAAGCTTAAAATGAGGGCTTTAGGTAATTTTTTCTAATTGTTTGTTACCTATTGATTTTGCTCGGTTACTTCCCAATACAAAATGTAACTTAACTTGATAATCAGTCAGTTAACTATAGATAGATGCAAATTAGCAACAAAAACTACTGATTTATAGCTAAATAAGGCATAAAGAAGGGAAAAATGGAATGTGCGGATATAAAAAAACCGCTCCGTAAAAGAAGCGGTTTTCAAGGAGAAATTCAACCTATTAAGCAACAACGGCTGAACCGATATAAGAACTGTTTGATACCTCTGAACCATCTGCTTGAATGAAAGCAATATAAGCTCTCACCGTATCACCAGAATAGTCAGGAGGTAATGCAAGACCTTGAGAAGTAGCACTTCTGTCTGCTCCTGCGGTAGTGAAGATTACTTCACCTTTTGTTTCATTGTAAAGCAATAGCATTGCCTTATCTGTGGCTAAAGCACTTCCTGAACCTGTGTTATCATCCCAAGAGAATGTTCCAGTACCTAGTGTTGCAACGTCAATCGCTCCGTTGGATGCTCCTGTCAATGCTCCACGACTTACTAGAGCTAAAGGATAATCAACCTCAAAGTTTGGTGAAGTACCTGTAATGGCATTCTTTAGAATGTAAGACATGGCACTGTTAAACTCTGTCTTTTGAACTGCAAATCCTTTATAACCAACTTTGATAAAATCTTTCATTGGTTGTAAGAACCTGAGTGTTTCTGTGAACTTGGTTCTTTGGTTTACTTGTCCTACTGTTTTGGGGTTAGCAACACTGGCAGGTTTGACACGCATATAGTCAATTCCTTTCCAATTACCACCAACTACATTTCCGACCTTGCCAGAAAAGCCCCCTAAGATTCCTTGATTAATTCGACCCATGATATTTTAATTTTTGAGTTAATACTTATTTACACTTGGACTTGACACGGACTTAACACGGTCTTGCCATTTCCTATGAAAATACATCAAGAATTGAGCAATGGTTGATAGTTGGTTGTTGATGCATTAGTCTGCATTCTTATGCTCTGCCATTCCTTCCATTAAAATTTTCAAAAGAGAAAAGAAAAAGGAAAAAAAGAAAAGAGAAAGCCATTCTGACATTCAGGCAGTGGTAAAATGCAAGGCTTGCTGAGGAACGAAGCAACTTGTTTTAGCCTTTCATTTTAATCATGCGTTGGCATGTGGGAGCCTGAATATATTTGCTGCATCTTTTTATTTGTTTTCTAATCGAGTCATTCGGAAAGGACAAAAAAAGCTACCCTAAAAGGGCAGCTCTGAGAAACTAAGCTCTAACCAAAAGAGCCGAATGGTATAATCTACTACACCACACCGAACAATGCCCATGAAGAATGGACGACCTGAAGTACGAACGCCCGCCAATAGCCACCTGCTACCGAAACGAACTCTAAATAATAACTTAAACATAGTGCCTCACCACAGGACGGTGTGATTGTGGCAAGGGCAGTGAAGAAAAATACTACCCGTAGGTGTGGAGATTTTTTTGAAACTGGCGTAGCGAACCCTTGTAAACGCTCACATCCGCATGCCTGTAACTTTGTATTATGTTGTTGTTTTTATTTTCTATCGGATTCTTCAACTGTTTGGAGTGTATACATTTGACTGGACAGTAAGAAAAGCTCAATAGGGTTAACTTACAGAAAGAATGAAGAAAACAAG
>CANLOE010000143.1 GCA_947492745.1 uncultured Cyclobacteriaceae bacterium
TTGTTTTCTTCATTCTTTCTGTAAGTTAACCCTATTGAGCTTTTCTTACTGTCCAGTCAAATGTATACACTCCATTAGCGTCTATCTTCATCATTGATCAACAGTTTTTCGAAGAAGTGGTAGGAGAAAGATGCTTGATGTGAAAAGCCCAGTAAGCCATCGTGAGCAAAGGCATAGTCAATCACTAACTTTCCAAGTATGAATCCTATCCCGAAAAGACTGATAAAAGGAGCCGTATTGACTCCCAGTCGGAGAGATGCCTTATCGAAAAGCAGGTATTCCAAGCCGATTTTTGCCCTAGGGCCAAATGCGATGTCTTTCTCCGTCTCTACATTTAGCATTAGTTTTTCGGTAGGACGGAAGGAAATGCCGGCATTCAATATGCTCGGAACGCGTTCATTCTCAAAGTCACTCAAAAGTGGTCTATTGATATTGCTTGCATGGGCTCCGACATGGATTTGAGGACTTATCTTGGCAATCACCCCTAAATCAAAGCTCAATACCCCCTCTGTTCCCAGGCCTCGTATACGGTACTGTCTATAGTTGATCTGGCCCCCGATGGTAGCAAGACCGGCGCGTTTTCCATAGCCTACTCCTACCTGTTGTTCGCTGTACAGCTCATCCCCGAACCGGAACAGCGATAGACCGGCCGTCCCCATATTGAGTTGATGGGTAAAAGCGGCACCCATGTTGTTAAATCCCTCGATACCATAGCGGTTTTCTATAGCAGCCTGAGCAGTACTACCTTTGACATCTCCAAGGCCGGCGATGTTATTAAAGGCACTCCAGCCATCACTTAAGGTAGCACCTGTGTAGCCCATGCCTTTGGCCCTTGCGCTCAGTTTAGTGTAACCGCTCTGCCCTTGAGCCGAATGAAAAAGGAATATCGACAAAACAAGGAGAAGGAAATGCTTTTTCCGCAATGACAGCGTTTTAGGAATATTCATTAACTTGTCGAAAAAAGGGAGGCTTTCTTACCAATAAGAAAAATGATATTTTGGTTATGAATATAATAAATACGGGAAAAAAATCAAGATGTAGTATTGTACTATAGGGGGTGGGGTGGATAGGAGCCGCGAGTTCAAGCACATGAAAAAAGAGATTTCGGGAAGTAAAAAAATAAGAATCAATGACATGCGATGATTTGGGCAGTTGGCTTAGGGCAAGTATTATTTTTTTTATAATTTTTAAATTCCACTCCGATGCGGTGGCACAGGATTCATTGGAGTTCGTTATGGATAACTACACTAGAGGTGAGATAAAATCAAAAGGTTATCAGCACAAAGGACTGAGACAAGGGGAGTGGTCGTTTTTCTATCCCGATGGTACCTTGAGTGCCAGAGAGAGCTATGACATGGGACAGCTGAACGGAGTGCAAAAATACTATGGATTCAATGGAGCATTGCTTTCTGAAGAGCGATGGTTGGCGGGACTTCCTGAAGGAAAGGCTACCTATTACCATCCCAATGGTAGGATACATAAAGAAGGAATTTACATACAAGGACTATATGGAGGAGTATGGTCGTTTTTCCATGAAAATGGAGCCTTGCAACGAGAAGTACATTATAAAAATGGTTTCCCACATGGGGTATGGAAGATCTATGGAGCAAATGGAAAGCTGCTACAACTAGGAGCTTATCGACAAGGTCAGGAGGATGGGGAGTGGAAGTTCTTTAGGGAAAATGGAGTATTAGAGTATTCGGGGAACTACCATAAAGGAAAAAGGGTAGGGGACTGGTATTGTTATACCATCAAGGGAAAGAAGAAAAAAGTAAACCTTCGAAAGCTAGGCTTGAATTAAAACTCTTTATTGATATGAAAAAAGATGCCCCTTTCACCTTCTCGGTTGATGGAGTACTCAAAGCGGTACACTAAATCATAAAAAGTGACAACATCCAAGCCCAGCCCCGTACCGAAAAGATAACGGTCCGAAAGGCGACTATTGACTTCATAATTTTCAAAATTATCCACATAACCAAAATCAAAATAGGTTTTCAGATAGATGGCATAAGGAATAGTATTGAATTGATCGGGCAGAAACCTGATTTTTTTCTTCCCTTGAAGTAGCCTTTTCTTGAAAGAAGTTTTGTTGAGCAGATAGTTCTGTCCCTCTATCAAATAGAGTTCGTAACCCTTGACAAAATCCCGCCCATAACCCAATCCGTTGAAGTTATTGTAAGCCTGTCTTTCTGGGGCGCTGAGATAGGCCTTGGAGTAATTGGCCACATAAAAGCCTTTGCCGAGGTCGAAATAACGGGTATAGGCCAGATTGACATCTGTTTTGTTGAGATCATTGAATACACCCAAACCGAACTTGGTGATATTTACACTATAATTAAAACCCGAGAGAGGATAAGCTAAGATATCCCTTTTGTCTTTACTGTACCCATAGCTGAGAGTGAGGTAGCGTTGATGGGTACGATTGGAAAGAAAGTACTCCGGATTGATAGTAGTGACCGTATCGTTGATGACATTATTGGAATAGCTGATACTTGCGGCATGGGTTTCGAAAAATGATTTTCGGAAGGAGTAGGAAATACCCACTTCCCTTTGTTTTTGCAGGATTTTTTCAGAACTCAAAAAACGTTGCCTATGCCGAACGGTACTGAATGCAATATTTTTGTTTTCCGAATAACTCACTCTCAAAGATAGCCCGTGACGTTGTGATTTGTCAATATAGGGAATCGAATATCCCAACTGAAACTTTCTGAGAAAACCGAACTGTGCGGTAAATTTCAAGCGTTCATTTCTACCTCTGGAGTTTTCCTTCGTAATGGAGAAACCATAATTGACGCGGCTAAGGTCCCTGTTCTGATTGGTCCACCAGTCGTTGAAATTTCGATCGACCAGATCGAAAATGGGTACAGGGAAAGTGTACCAGCGCTCTGATACCTTGATCACAATGGCGATGACTTCGTTGCTCAGGTCCAAGGTTACGATTTCGACCGAGTTGAAAAGCTTGGTATTGAAAATCTTGTTTCTGTCCGTTTCCAATGCTTCCTTTAAGGCCTTATACTCCAGTGTTTGTCCTGGGCTAACGCTAAGTTCTCTTAGTATTATTCTCTCTTTTGTCTTTTTATTGCCCAAGACGAATACCTTATCGATTTGAACATAGCGAAGACTGCTGGAATCTTTGGACGGAGAGGTCTCTGGATAAAGCAAAGATGCCATAGGAGGCGAACCATTCAGTACCTGATCTGGGTTAAGTACTGCCTCGCTCGAAGCACTAAGGCTCATAAAAAAAGACAGCAAAAATACCAGCATTCAGTTTTGGTTGAGAAACAAAGAATAAACTATGTAGTACTTTGAATTAATGGACAAAGGTATACATTAATATGTTATTCTTAACACAAGCTTTCGATTAGAAGTTTGTCATCGACTAAAAAAAAGAAAAATGGTCACCTCTATTACAAGAGGTGACCATTCTCACATCAACTAGGTGGAGCCGCCGTGTGCCCATTGCATAAATTTCGCCTTTTGGTATTTCCTGTTTATAGGATACTGACAGACGGGGTTCATGGAGCAGTCTCAGCGACTCTCTACCTTGGTACGGTTACTTGACTATCAATTTGATGGTTTCCGTGATTTCGTTGGAGTCTATTCTCAAGAAGTAGATTCCACTTTGAAGGGTTGCCCCATCTTTCATATCTATGCTCAGTTGCTGTTTTCCATCAGCCAGGGATGTGTACTCTTTGTTATAGATGACTCTTCCTGTATTATCAAAGACCTTTACTCCTAGAGGCTGTTTTTTGGACAGGTTCAAGTTGATATTCAAAGTACTGCCCACCACTGGGTTGGGAAATACGACCACTTCGTCTTTTGGAGATACAACATCACTGTTCTCTCTGCTCTGTGACAGTAATACCTCTTCAGTGGAGGCGCTTGGGCTTGGCTGAAGGGTCAGCACAAGTTGCGGAGCACCTGATTCTTTTGAGGCAAAGGCGACATCGTTCCCTGTAGTCTGTGTCAGTATCAGACTCAGGTTTTCGCCAGCTGTGATGGCATCACTATCCAGGGACCAGGTATAATCAGTGTTCAAAGAGAAAGTTCCATTAAGACTTCCCAACTCAGCGGTTGCACTTGGTTTATTGCTTGCTGAAAGTGTCGTTTCGGTCCAATTACTATTGTCTCCTTTTTCCACTTTGATGGTGCCGTTACCGGCATCGGAGCTGACAGACAATTTCAGTTCAGCTTTAGTGATGGTACCTTGGACCCCGCTCAGGTCAAACATAAGGTAACCGGCTCTACGATTACCTTCCAGCCGTATCAATGCATTGTTTTTACCTGCAATGCCTTCGGTGTAAGCATCTTGAATAGGAGAAAGCATTACAGTATTCGGGGTACTCCCACCAGAGCCACTTCCTGCTTTTATCAGCACGACCCAGTCCGAGTTCTTGTTGTTGGGAGGGTTTCCTATACTTCTATTGCCTCCACCTCGGACCGAGGTCACATTACCTGTCTTTAGACTACCTCCGTTTCTGGGGTCGAACCACAGCACATCGAAGTTGCCCGACTGACCGCTCAGGTTGACATTGGTAGAACCACCGTTTTCAAGGTAAATAGTATAAAACTTGCCCACTTCCGCTAAGCAGTTGGCCGAACCCGATACCAGTCTGTCATCATTGACCATTTTCCAGAAAGGGATGTTATTTTTTTTGAAAAAATCAACAGCATACTCGGACCATTTGAAAAGTGTGCCGAACCGATTGAAGTTTTCTGTACGGAAGTCTCCTCTACCACCTCCGTACCACATCACCCCACTGCCACCGGCAATCATTGTTTTCCACAGCACGCGGGTACGTGCCTCTTTGATGACATTGTGATTGTCCATGTCCTCAGAGACAAAAATCCCTGTCTTTCCGGAGTTTTGCTCATCACTACTGACGACCCATGGAGTGTTATTGCTCTTGGATTTGTTGATCCAGGTCAGGATACCTCCTTTACCCTTGTAAACATCTTTGTAGTTGCTGGTACGGGGACTTTGTATAGAGGCACCTGTCAACTTAGCGTCAGCGGCCAGCCAGTCATCGTATTTGTTATGCTCGCCAGGATAGGTATGAATGACCCTATGCGTACTCCAAGGGTCGATAGCGGCCAACCAATTGATTCTGGGTAGGGCAGAGGAAGCGCTACCTCTGTACTCCTCTGAGATGTTCCATTCGATAGCCAAGTGATGACCGAAACGGGCCACCATCTCTCGGTAGTACACATTAATGGTCTGTCGATTCAATTTATCCCAGTTTTCGTTCTCGGCCAATTTAAAATGCATCATCAGGCCCAATGTCTCTGCATGATCGAAAGCAATCTCCCATTGTTCCAGTTTGGATACATCATAAACAAACTTATTGTTGACCTTTGTCCAAGGAAATACATTTTTATCATCACCTCCGTAAAGAGACATGGAAAATGAATTCATACGCTGGCTTTGAATGTAATTCAAAGCCCCTATAAGGTTTTTTCCTTTACCACCGTCCCAAGTAGGGTCTCCTGCTCTATAGTTTCGCGCATGAGGTCTATAGAAGTGCTCGACACAAAGACCACATTTATTTTTTCGGTCATCAAAATCAAAGTCGTTGTAGTGCAATAGGTTTTCCGGAGAATCCGGACCGATCTTCAGAAAGTATTCTCCTGTCTCTGCAAACTTCAAATACCTCCTTTGATTGAAAGTACCTGTTGTTTGATACTTCAAACGCCCTTTGGCCCTTAAATCGGGAACCGATTTGCTGGAACTGACAATGCTCCCTACGGAGCCCGTTAAGTTGTACAATGGTGAAGGGAGATTTTTGACCTCTTTCAATGCAACATCTGTAGCTGTATAGTAAAGGACGCGATAGGTCCATGCACCCGTTTCGTCGGGGCGCAGATAGGCTTTGTATATTTTGCCCGATTTGGCATTACTGTTGGCAGCGTTGCCATCAGCAGCGAAAAATCCCGGTACGCGTATCTTCCTGCCCGAAGGGCTGGTGAAAATAACATCCATACGGTTGTTTTTAAAAGTAGCCGATGATTCCGATAGATTCCCTGGAAGGGTAAGCGAAACGGCTATCTTATGCCATTTTTCCTTTGTCCCTGTTACATTGACCGTTTGCGCATACCCCGTTAAGGATAAAGCAAAACTCATCATCAATATCATCAATGATGAATTCATTTTTCTTGTTTTCATAATTTAGTTATTTTTTTGTCAAAAAATTGAATACATAGCGTTTTGGATACAAGTGTCTTGACAATGGTGAACTGTGTGGCGATACTGGACTGAACTGAAACTCCTTCGATTTATCCCTTTTCCAATATGTTAATAATCTTAAAATGGTTGGCATATCGTTGATATACTCGAAACGATTATGGTCTATCGGTATCAGGGGGATTGGGAACAGTACGCACCAACTGATTGACGAATATGAACTGAGGACGCCTTTGAAAAGGTTGCTCCCATACTCTTATGACTCTTGGAAAATTGATGATGAAGTAGTTTTGACTTTTTCCTGCGATTGTAAACTTATCGTCTCATTCTAATTTTCCATTGCCATAACACTCATGCGACTTAAAAAGCCTCGTCAGTACGCAAAAGCTCAAATTTTCGCTTTAACCCAAATTGATCGATAGAAATCGTGATGAGCGTATCAATAGCAAAATACCGGCCATTTGTCTTCATTCGGCATAGCACCGCTATGGTGAATTCAAAAAACGCATTCATTTACTGATTTGAAGCCAGTTAAGTCCGGAATAGATTTTCTAATGGACATTTTGGGTTTAACATTAAAAAAGTTCAGGTTACCATAATGAAACCTGAACACCGTTTGGTAAAAAGACGACCCTAACTGTTAATCGAAACTCCGATTGCCCTTTAGAATAGACTCTATCGGTCAATAAGCAAAAAATCACGATTGAATATTCTCTTTTGAATACTTACGGATCGCTCCCTTACAATGAAATGATTTAGACTTTTTTCTTTTACCTGTAAATTTCGCATCCAGAACCCTTATTTTGTCTTTTTTAAGTTCCGTAGCTTTTGGCTATGCAAGGAAAAAAAACTTCATCAGGGTACAAAAGTCAAAATTTTTGATACCAAACAAAAAAGTCTAAATCATTTCGATAACCCTATAGACTTTTCCCAATCCCAAGATAGTTTTTCGGCTATCAATTATCTTTCTGTTCTTTAGACCTCATCACATCCAATCGGTATTGACCGCATTCGTGGAACCTTCTGTTTTACTCCATTCTGTACTGATAAAGCGCGTAATGGCACTTCTGTCCAACACCAAGGTTTGCAAAAATCCTTGTGCCTTTTTGAAGACCACAGTTTGGGCCTTTCACTAGGTAGTGCCATCCTCCATTACCAATACCTAAGAGGAGTATCACTCCAGAGATTTTAAAGAATCGAATGAATTTGAAAGTGGTACTGAGGGTACTTATCTTGACCTTTATGGGCCAATTCGAGTGTCGTTAGTGCCTTTGATTTTCTTAATTGTTTCGAAGTTCAAAAAAGGAACATGCCCATCATCGAGTGAGGGCAAATTTTACGAGATAAATAATCACCTGATATCATTTTAGTTTTTGTTTTAGTTGTTCGTTGTATATTTTTTTTAAAAGTATCTAATTGAAAAACATAGCATGTTTTGAAAATCGAATCATTCGCAATTTACATCGTGGTTAGCAATGCCCAAGGCTGTATTGTTAATCAAGGACCCTTTTGCGAAAACCATTCAATTAACGAGAATAAATACACATACAATTTTCATCTTTTTTTTTAACATTTCATAATCATATCTGTAAACCATCGATAAGATACCACTCTCAAGAATCAATGAATGTATGTCTCGTTGAATGCTCAAAACAAAATAAATATCAATCTCAGTATATTTTTATTTTTTTCAAGGTTCTCTTTTTATTTCCAAATGAAATTGTGTGGGGCACCTTTCGTCAGTCAGTATAAAATGACGCTATTCATACCCAGGTACACGTTGTTAGTATTTCAAGTTATTGACTTTCAGCTATTTAATATAAGATTGACTTCTTGTTAGTTTCATTTGATGAATGGTAGATATCTTAATCTACAGATATAATTACTTGAATTTCAACGAAAACTTTGGTTGTTCAATCGTTCATACCCGCACCTCACCTTTTATTCTTATGATTATTTGAATAAAAAAGCAAAAATTGCAAAACAACAGAAGAAACTTACACAAAAAGTGAAGGCGATTGATTCAATTATCACTCTCTGGTCATAGTATAGATTATGGCTAATTACTTGGTGAAGAATATAAAAGAATTCTATTGGTTGAGGGGAACTGTAGCAGTACAGTTTTTTCAGTTTAAAAATGAATTAAAACTAACATTGTCAAGATTTTATAATAAACCAAATTACCTACCATGAAAAATAACTATTTGAATTGGAAAATGATGTTACTGCTACTGCTAGGAGTCTGCTTGGCGCAGGTATCGTTTTCCCAGAAAATTTCAGGAGAACAAAAAAGATGGCACAAGATAAGTGTGACGTTTGACGGACCGAACACTTCGGAGACAGCAAATCCCAATCCATTTTCTGATTTTAGACTAGAAGTTACCTTTACCCACAGTGCAAGTAACAGAAGTTACACTGTACCGGGCTATTTTGCAGCCTGTGGTAATGCTGATGATAACAGTTGTAGTTCGGGGAATCAGTGGCGTGCCCATTTTGTTCCTGACGATATCGGTACTTGGACTTGGTCGGCCTCCTTCAAAAAGGGGGCGAATGTTGCTATTAACGGCGGAGGCTCTGGTGGCGGTTTTATGGATGGCACCAAAGGTTCGTTTGCCGTGGCAGAGTCAGACAAATCGGGGCGTGATTTTAGGAGTAAAAATCTGGGTAAGTTAAAGTATGTCGGACAACACTATCTTAGACATACGGGAACCAATCCTACATCGCCTAACGGGCCTTGGTTCTTAAAGGCAGGAGCAGATTCTCCGGAAAATGCGCTGAACTATGTAGATTTTGATGCTACTCCCAATTTTAAGAATAGACTGAATAAGATAGGTAATAAATCATGGCAGCCGCACCAAAGAGATTATGTTGCTTCGGATGCCAGTGCTTATACATGGGACGGAGGAAAAGGTACTGAAATACTGGGTATGATCAATTATCTGTCAGGACAGGGCGCGAATGTGGTTTCTTTCCTGACATGGAATACCGGCGGTGATGGCGGAGCTGTTTTCCCTCATATCCTTAAAGGATCGATCAGAGACTATGAAGCTGATGGAGGCAATCGTAACAAACAGTGGGGTAAGATGCACAAAGACCGTTTTGATGTATCAAAACTGGCACAGTGGGAGAATATGATGTCTTATGCAGACAAAAAAGGTGTTTATCTGCATTTCAAAACCATGGAGACCGAGAATGACAACTTTATGGATGGCAATAAATTCGGTAGAGAAAGAAAACTGTACTACAGAGAACTCATTGCCCGATTTGGACATCACTTGGCACTCAACTGGAACATTACCGAAGAAACTACCCTGCCCGACAATGTGGTAAGGTCTACAGCAGAGTATATCAAAGCAGTGGATCCTTATGATAACCATATCGTAATTCACACCTATCCAGGAGAACAAGACCAAAGATACAATCCACTACTGGGCAACAAATCGGTACTGACAGGAGCATCGATACAGACGGGTAAGAGCAAAGTACACAACGATGTTAAGAGATGGTTGGAAAAGTCCCGAAATGCTGGAAAAAGATGGGTTGTCGCCAATGATGAGCAAGGCAGCGCCAGTGAAGGTGTTCGGGTATCCGACAAGCAGATAAGGGATGATGTCCTCTGGGGCACCTTACTGGCCGGTGGTGCCGGAGTAGAGTATTATAGTGGTTATACCAATGATGATGGTGATATCAACGGTAACGATCAGAGAAAAAGAGGGAACAAATATAAAGAAGGAGGTTATGCCCTAAATTTTGTAAATAGTTATCTACAGCCTTTTCTCATTGATATGGTCAGTTCTGATGGAGTGACCAGTGATGGAAATGACTATGTATTTGCTAAAGCAGGAGAAGTATATGCGATATATAGGCCTAATGGAGGGTCGACAGGCTTGAGCCTACCTTCCGGTAACGGCAAATACGATGTACAATGGTACAACCCCCGTAACGGAGGTAATCTTAGCGCAAAAAGTAAACTGGGAAACAATCTCGTGGCTCCGGACAGGAACGACTGGGTGGCGCTCATCACCAGAAGTGAAGGTAACAGTGGTGGAGGCGGTGACGGTGGAGGCTGTGCCAATGCTGTCACGATGAATGCTATAGACTTCGGTACTATCAGTGTGTCCGGTTTTTCGCCAGCTTATAAAGATCCTGCAAGAAATGCTCTGGCCATCGATGCCGCAAAGTTCAAAGACAAATTTGCTGCGGCCAAAAGTACTTTCAATGGTAAAAACGGAAACTACGATATCAAAATCACAAGCCTTTTGGAAACCGACGGTGAATCTACTTATCGATTGAAGGTAGGCGGAAAACTGATAGGTCAGTTCAAAAATGTGCCTACTTCTACCGATTATACCAAGTACGATTACACTTTCAAAGGAGTGGATGTTAATAACGGAGATGCCATACAAGTAGAATTCAGCTCCCATTCGAACGGGAAAATCCCAGAGAAAGATGCTTTTGCCTTCTCAAGAGGAAGGTGGACCGCTATCAGCTTTGATTGTACCGATGGTGGAGGAAGTAACCCTAGTCCCGCTACCTGTAATGATGGTATTAAAAATGGCACCGAAACAGGTGTAGACTGCGGTGGATCTTGTAAGCCTTGTAACAATGGAGGCGGAGGCGGTAGCAACTGCGACTTTGCCGATAACAACGGACTGTTGATCATGGAAGCGGAGAGTACCAAGAGTGGTCTTGGAAAATGGATTGTAGAAAAAAATGTAGGTGGATACACTGGAGACAGTCATATTGAGTTTACAGGAAACGGTTCTAATGGTGGTCCTGCAACTTCGCCTTTGAAGTATACCTTCAAAATCAATAAAGGAGGTAATTATAGACTTACCATTCGTAGCCATAAGCAATTGGACGGACAACCGGGCGATAAGAACAACGATGGTTATGTTCGTGTAGAAGGAAATTATACCGCTGGAACGGGGGGGAATCCCGCAGCACTGGTCGATTTGAAAAAAGACACCAAAATCTTTGGAGGTTCTCCCAGTGGTTGGGCCTGGGCCACAAAACTGGATGTCAATAACAAAATCAAAAAAGACCCGATCTATAATTTCAAAGCAGGGGAAACTTATACACTGGTACTTTCGGGTCGCTCTATAAAGTGGAATGTGGACCGTATTGTATTTTATCATCAAGATGTCAACGCGAACAGTGCCAGAGATGCCAGCAAGGCCGAAACCCGTGGCAATTGTAGCGGAGGTGGAGGTAATGAGCTGCCCGTAATCAACATCACTTCCCCATCCAATAACAGTAACTTCAAGACAGGTGCTTCGATAACTATTACTGCCAGCGCTTCTGATAAGGATGGTTCTATCGCGAGTGTGAGTTTTTACAATGGAAGTCAGAAATTGGGTGAGGACAATACAGCGCCTTACAGTTATACCTTGAACAATGCCAAAGTAGGCAACTATAGTTTTGCGGCTATTGCCACGGATAATAAAGGAGCAAGTATCACCTCTAGTAGCGTGAAAGTCACTGTAGACGGTAACAATGGCGGTGGCGGTGGAAATGGTGATGGCAGTACAGTCACACTATCTCCGATACACGATGCCTATATCCAAAAGGCGACTGGGTTCAATAATGAATTGATACGTATTGAAGGAGGAAATAGGGTAGCCTATTTGATGTTCGACCTGAGTAAGGTAGAGGGTACCATTACCAGTGCAGCCTTGAAAATGACGGTCAGTTCTGATGAGGGCAGTGGTAACATAAAAGTAGAAAAGGGTGCTAGCAATAGCTGGACGGAGACGACACTGTCTATGGCCAATAAGCCAAACGCAACGTCCATGATGGGAAGCCTAGATGGTACGTATTCTTCGAACAATACTTATACTTGGGCATTGAGTGAAGGAAGTATCAATACAGGAGGGCGTTTGAGTTTGGTCCTGACCCAGACCTCAGGTAATGATGTCGCTTTTGCTTCTAAGGAGGCAAAGGACCTCAAGGCACCTCAACTTGTTCTTACCGTCAAAGCGAACCAAAGCAAGGCCCCTGTGGGTAAGGTCATCTGGTTACGTAGTCGTCAGAACAATAACTACGTTTCTTCAAGAGTTAACGAAAGTGGAGCTCCTTTGAAAGCAAATGTCTCTTGGAGAAGAGGATGGGAAAGATTCCGTGTAGTGGCCGCTGACAATGGAAAAGTCGCACTACAGGCCATGCAGAATGGTAAATTCACTCAGGCTCAGTTGAATAAAGATGTCAAAGAAGCCCCCTTAAAAGCATTTGCGGAATCACGCAAAGGTTGGGAGTCTTATGAGTGGATCAGTCTTGATGATGGCGGTATAGCACTAAAGGCCTATAACGGAAAATATATACAGGCTAGAGTGTCCGAAACAGGAGCGCCTTTAAAGGCAATGGGAAATGTCATAGGCCCTTGGGAAATCTTCGATTTTGGCATCATACAGGAAAGTACTTCTTCCAGACAAGAATTGGGAGATGGTTTCCAGAGTGTTGACGTGGCTGTATATCCTAACCCTGTTCTGGGTAGTGCCTTTAACATCAGCATAGACCTGAAGAAAAGCCAAGACCTCAATGTCAAAATTTTTGACAACACTGGACGGGTCGTCTATACCGAAGGTTTTGTCGCTTTGACGGAAGGAAAGCAAAGCCTGACCATCGATATGGAAAGAAATGGCACGATAAGAAGTGGTGTTTACTTCTTGAGTGTCGAATCGGATGAGGTACAGGAAGTCATTAAATTAATGATCAAGTAACACTGGTCGTCCTAATGGACTGAATCAGATTATATCAGTGACAGACAGTACGGTCGAAACAAAATCACATGGCAGTTTGACCGTACTTACCCGAAAGTTTTAAATAGAATCAACAAAAAGGAAAATGGTCATTTCGTGAAAACGAATGACCATTTTCCTTTTTTTACCTGCTAGCACTTTTTTGGATAATAGCTTAGGTTTTCAAATGCCCGTAACACAAATTTAGATTGGGAATACGCTATAAAACCGGATAGATATTTTTTGTTTCAGCTATGTAGGGGCGGGTTTCAATCAATCATAGAAGTGATTTATACAAACTTAGCTTTCAAATATCGCCTATCTTCCTGTTCATTTTGCTTCACTCTGGAGTGTATACATTTGACTGGACAGTAAGAAAAGCTCAATAGGGTTAACTTACAGAAAGAATGAAGAAAACAAG
>CANLOE010000144.1 GCA_947492745.1 uncultured Cyclobacteriaceae bacterium
GGACCGTACGGATTGAAAGAGTGGCTTTATCGAATTGCGGGATGTGCAAAGGCACAAGCGGACGCTTGCGCCAGGGGCGTACTTTATCCCATTCCATAGGGAAAATAGGAAAGATACAACGCACGATCAGGGTTCAGGACCTTCGGCTATGCGTACTGCCCCATGACCAGTAAGGGTTCTTCTGATAGCCCTTGGACAAGCCACAGTTCAGCAAGGCTTTACTCTCATGGATAAAGCCCGGATTTTTAAGGAAAATGGTCCTATCTTCTTTATATAGAAGGCCTACAACACTGAAAATTTGTTTACTTTTGTATTCAATTTACAATCAATTTTTCAATACACATTCCTATGAGAAAATCTAGAATTTCCGTACTGGCCCTATTGATGGCACTGCCCTTGATCTCACTGTTCCTCTCCTGTGGCGATGGAGCGGAAGAGGCACCGCTCCCTGGTGCGGACAGCACCATGTCAGGACCCGATGCGGATACCACCAAGTTCACCGACCCCCGCGATGGACAGACCTATGACCTCGTCTATATCAATGGGATCACCTGGTTTGCCGAAAATGCCAACTACGATACCAACGAGGGCGTGTCGCCCAGGAGTGACAGCGCATCTTACCGATGTTATCAGTATTATAAAGGTTACTGCACGTCCGACGGAGGATTGTACACCTTCAATACAGCAAAGGCGGTCTGCCCCGCCGGCTTCCACCTGAGTACCAAGGCCGAGTGGGACACACTCATCAACATCGCAGGAGGTCCGAAAGAAGCGGGCAAAGCCCTGAAAGTAGGCGGAGAGCTCTCTTTCAATATTGAGATGGCGGGTTTTTGGTTGGAAAACTACGGCAATTTTGGAGGTAGAACCAGCAATGCCAATTTCTGGCTGGTAGATGAAAACGGGCAGGGCTATTTCAGACAATTTTTTTCCACGGACGACAATACTTATGCGGGTCCCGTCCGAGATGCAAAAGATTTCTACTGCGTCCGCTGTGTGAAGGACAGGTAGTTCAGCTTGGGTTCAACCCAGAATGTTCGTTGGAACTTCGTCATGAGGACTCAAAAGGCAATAAATCAGGGCGTTTTCTTGGGTTCAGGGTAGCACCGCTACGGTGAATTCAAAAAACGCATTCAGTTACTGATTTGAAGCCGGTTAAGTCCGGAATAGATTTTCCAATGGATATTTTGGGTTTAGGACAAGGCTCCGTCTCCAAATTTCAGGGGACGGGCCTGATATCCCTCCGGCAGAGCTGTCGGATAACCCACAAAACGCAACTATTCCCCCTCACCCGGACCGCCCGTTTTATTGCGATTGTACCCTCATGGCAAAATCCTGCCCGTTACTTTGGAATGATAGCCAAGCGTATCCGCTCGGTGATCGAAGAGGAACATGAACAGTCCATATAGATAAATCCTGTGTTCGAACATGTAATGGAAGTATAAGTTACAGGACCGTGAGGACATACGCCTTGTCGCATTTAACCCGAAATAATCAACAGCCTTCTAAATATTAAGAGACTTAAAATGTATCCTTTTCTTTCTTATGTACTTCTTTTGGCGTACAGTTTCGTTAAGATTTCCGCTAGCTAGCGCGACATGCTATCCTTGTCAATGGCTCACGCAGCAGACCGGCCCCTTCACTAACAATACCCTCGGGGCATTATTTTAACCCAGAATGTTCGTTGGAACTTCGTCATGAGGACTCAAAAGGCAATAAATCAGGGCGTTTTCCTGGATTCAGCGTAGCACCCCGCTACGGTTAATTCAAAAAACGCATTCATTTACTGATTTGAAGCTGGTTAAATCCGGAATAGATTTTCTAATGGACATTTTGGGTTTAACGCTCGGTCCTATCCAAAATAAGTGACAATAAATTTTAAACATAATTTCAAACAGTCTCTAAAGGTTACCAATTTTATGTATATAGTATAATTATCGGACGAAAGATTTGTTTTCTTTGTCAAATGTATTTTTCAACCCAAAATGGTCAATAGAATTTCGTCATGAGAGCATAAAGTGCGATAAAATCAGCGGTTTAGGTGAGGAGGCCTAGTATATCATTAGGGTGACGAACCTGCGCAGCGCAAAACCGCTGATCTTGAAGCAATTTATGGTCGGAATAGGAAGGCTATCGACTTTTATGGGTTTAAACAAAAATTAAAACAATCAGCCATGACCTTTACAACAATGAGAAAATTCAATTTCCTACTACTTTTCGCCCTAATGGCCTTTGCATCGGCCTCCCTCTTGACCTCTTGCGGGGACGATGACAGCACACCGCCACCACCGGACCCCAATCCCGAACCCGATACCACCAAGTTCACCGACCCCCGCGACAACCAGGTCTACGACCTTGTCTACATCAACGGTACCACCTGGTTTGCCGAGAACCTCAACATCAATACCAACACCGCCGATACCACCAGCTACTACTGCTATGACGACAAGCCCGACAACTGCGATGTCCTCGGCGGACTCTATAACTTCTATGCCGCCAAAGTGGCCTGTCCGGCAGGCTTTCACTTGAGTACCCAAGAAGAGTGGGATGCTTTGATTGAATTTGCAGGAGGTAGAGGAGAGGCAGGAAAAGCATTAAAAGAGGGAGGAAGTCTGAAGTTCAATGCTTTGTTGGGAGGAGTAAGATTTTCAATTAATGGTATGTTTACTGGTAGGAATGAAGTTGGAAACTTTTGGGCAATTAGTGAGACAGGAGATAGCTTTACAGCCCAAGTTCAAGAAACCAGTGACGGTATAGGTTTCTCAAAAGACTCTGGCAGGCAAAACGCCCGATGCGTACGCTGCATAATGGATTAAGCTATAATTTTATATTCTTCAATAAAACTCTATAACAACTAAGCATGAAATTGACATCATTGTTCTTAAGTTTTATCTTGCTGTTTTCTTTAACGCTTTTCACTAAAGCCAGTGAAAGTAAGTATAAAAAAAAATTACCCCCGACAAGCATTACGACTGATGCACCAAGCAACAGACAGGAAACTCAAGTAACCGTGGGGGGTAGTGGCATTATGAAAAATGCAGGTGAAGCCATTGTGGAAAAGGGTATTCTCTACCGAGAGGGAAACGTCAGTGTCAATCTTGGTGATGCTGGACTGAAACAGAGGATATTCACTCCCCATGACGATGATGCCGATTTCATGCTTACCCTAACAGGTCTCGCTGCAGGTACACAGCATTCTTATAAAGCCTATGCCGCTGATGTCGATGCCATGATAGATGCAAACCTGCGCTTGGGGGCAAAGCAGACTTTTTGGACATTGGCGACAGAGCCGACCGCACATCCTGCTACAGCGGACTTTAACACTAACATTATTTCCCCTAATCAAATTGATTTAAGTTACCCTGAGGCTGGTAGCCTAGGAGCTACAGGCTACCTCATTTTCCGTGCTCCAGCAGCGGCTAACTTTAATGCTCTTGCATTGGTAGACGGCATCGCTCCTGATGCACAGAGCCTTCCTGGAGATGTGGTATATCTAGGGAGTGTCAGTTCGGGTAATAGAAACTTCACCGACAACACCGCCCTCCCCGGCACCACCTACCACTACCAGCTCATCCCCTTTAATCGCGTCACGGATGATGCCACCTATAACTACAAGACGGACGGCACACCCGCGCGGACCATGGCCACCACACCTCAAGCGGTCAGCTTCAACAATCAACTGACCTCGGGTATCTGTAAAGTCAATGTACCCAAGACCCTGAGGCCCATCCGTATCAACGAAGGGTCCATGGGCAATTTCAGGTTTGTCAGCGGAGGGATGAGCTTTCTGCTTTTCTCCATTGTACTGCCCAATGGTTTTGCGTTCGTGGAAAATACAGGAAGTATATCCGCAGGTTCCTCTACGGATGTGTTTTTCCGAGATGAAGGAGGGAGAACGGGCCTGTTCCATAGTACCAATTTCGCTGATGTTCCACCTGCAAATCAGAACAACAGGCGATACGTGCATGTCATCATTCTAAATCGGAATCCCTTTCCCTCGGCGAACATCGACGAACTGGTCATCACGGGTCTGGAAGTAATGGCCACACAGGGCAGTCTGGACCCAAGTTCGGAGTATGCAATCACTATCGCGGCTGAGGGGGACAATCCGCTTCCCGGAGTTGTCCGAAATGATCAATTCCCCGCTCTGCCACTCTCCTAATCCACCATTCCCCAATAACCAATGTCCGACCCACCACTCCACAAGTCCACTACTTCCACGTCCACCATTCCACGATTCCCCAATTCCCCGATTCCCACAATTCCCCAATTCCCCCAATCCCCGATTCCCTAATGACCAATGACCAGTGTCCGACCCACCAATCCACAAGTCCACTACTTCCGAGTCTACCATTCCCCGATTCAACCAGTCCACGAATCCCCCAATTCCCTAATGACCAATGTCCAATGTCCGACCCACCACTCCACAATTCCCCAAATCCACCATTTCTCCATCCACAAGTCCGCTACTCTACCATTCCCAAAATTCCCCTAATGACCAATAACCAATGTCTTATTCACGAATCCACAATTTTACTACTTCCGAGTCTACCATTCCACGATTCCCAAAATCCCAAAATCCCCAATTCCCTAATGACCGATGACCAGTGACCAGTGACCAGTGACCAATCTCCGCTCCACCATTCCCCTACCCACAAAAATCCTCCCACGAACTTAAATCCCTCCTATACTGTTGAACTACAGTAGGATAAATCCCCATGGCGAAGGTCTATATAAATTATCGCTTTTTTCTATAACAGAGATGGCAGGGGCAATGCCCACCTTTTTGGCCCGCTCCTATCAGGTGCCTGTCAATGTATACCTAGGAAAAGTGAAATGGGAAATTCGGGGTCCGGCAAAAAAGGAAAAACCCTGCATAGGTACAATGCCCATTGGAGGATGGGCCATTGGGCGCGTTCCGGGTGGAACAGTGCTTTCGCAACGATTTTCAGTCCGTGGCGGGACCAGTGCATTTGGGTATAAACAAGAAGCAGGATTTCCTGCCCGAGCCTGTATCCAACCCGCTCAAAAACCGGAGGGATGAAAAATTAATGCGCTAAGGGTTACTAATTTTATGTATATTGTATCATTATTAGACGAAAGATTTGTTTTCTTTGTCAGATGTATTTTTTAAACAAAACAAAACAATCAGCCATGACCTTTACAACAATGAAAAAATTCAATTTCCTACTGCTTTTCGCCCTGATGGCCTTTGCATCGGCCTCCCTCTTGAGCTCCTGTGGGGACGATGACAGCACACCGCCACCACCGGACCCCGATCCCGAACCCGACACCACCAAGTTCACCGACCCCCGCGACAATCAAACCTACGATCTCGTCTACATCAACGGTACCACCTGGTTTGCCGAGAACCTCAACATCAACACCAATACCACCGACACCACCAGCTACTACTGCTATGACGATAATCCTGCCAACTGCGATACCCTCGGTGGGCTCTATACCTTCTACGCCGCCAAAGTGGCCTGTCCGGCAGGCTTTCACTTGAGTACGGAAGCGGAGTGGGAGGCTTTGATTACCGCTGCTGGGGGAGCTGCAAATGAGCCGGGTAAGGCCCTGAAAGAAGGAGGGAGTTTAGGTTTCAATGCATTGTTGACTGGCTCAAGATTGGTGAACCCTTCAGGTGGTAGTGCGTTTCTAGGTAAAGGCGATAATGCAAACTTTTGGGTTATTGATGAAACAGAAGATAGTTTTTCATCGCAAGTTCGTGAATCTAGCAACAGTGTCAGTCTGAGAAAAGACAGCTTTACTAAAAATGCCTTTTGTGTGCGCTGTGTCAAGGATTAATCATAACGTAAAAATATAAATTTCAATAAAAATCTCAATAATGAAATCGACATCATTGTTTTTGAGTTTTGCTCTACTGTTCTCCCTTTCTTCTCAAGCTCCAGCAGAAGAAAGAAAGAACACAGCTGACAACAAGGGGAAAACCCTTCCTCCGGCAGGTATCACAACCGATGGCCCTAGCAATCGAACAGAAACCGAGGCGACTGTTGGCGGCAGGGACATTATGAAAGACGCGAGCAAGGCCATTTTAGAAAAAGGTGTCCTCTATCGCGAAGGAGATGTCTCTGTCGAATTTGGTGATGCGGGTCTCAATAAGGAAGTATTCACTCCGCATGACGATGATGCCGATTTTACACGTACACTTATGAACTTAAGCGCGGGTACCCAATACTCCTATAAGGCCTATGCCGCTGATGAAGATGTCAGCGATAATGCCAATTTCCGACTGGGAGGAAGGAAGACCTTTTGGACACTGGCCGCAGAACCCGCAACACATCCCACCTCGGCAGCCCTTATGGCTACCGCAGCTTCTCCGAATCAGATTAATTTAGATTTTCCTATACCTTTTAATATTGGAGCCGAAGGTTATTTGGTTTTCCGTTCTGCTGCAGCCAACAATTTCAATGCACTTAATCTAATGGACGGTATAGCACCTGGAGCACAGAGCTTGCCCGGAAATGTTGAATACCTAGGATCAACTATCAATACAGACGTTTCATTTTCAGACAACACCGCCCAGCCCGGCACCACCTACCACTACCAGCTCATCCCCTTCAATCGCGTCACGGATGATGCCACTTATAACTACAAGACGGACGGCACACCCGCACGGGCCAGTGCTACCACACCTCTATCGGTCAGCTTCAACAATCAGCTGACCTCGGGCATCTGTAAAGTCAATGTACCCACGACCCTGAAACCCATCCGTATCAACGAAGGGTCCATGGACAATTTCAGGTTTGTTTCCGGTTCAGGAGGCTTCCTGCTCTTTTCTATTGTACTGCCCAATGGTTTTGCGTTCGTGGAAAATACAGGAAGTATATCCGCAGGTTCCTCTACGGATGTGCTTTTCCGAGATGATGGAGGGAGAACGGGCCTGTTCCATAGTATCAGTTTCAGTGATGTACGAGCGGGGATCCGGAACAACAGGCGATACGTTCATGTCATCATTCAAAATCGGGACCCCTTTCCCTCGGCGAACATCGATGAACTGGTCATCACGGGTCTGGAAGTAATGGCCACACAGAGCAGTCTGGACCCAAATACAGAGTATGCGATAACCATCGATAAAGGAGGGGACAATCCGCTTCCCGGAGTTGTCCGAAATGACGGAACCAGCCCTACGGTCGTAGGACGCTTGGCCGTGACAAATCCGCCCACTCAGCCCGTACTGACCCGCGACCCGAGCAGTGGACCCTACTGTACCAACAATGCCATCGTACTGGGAGTACAGAGTCCCGAGGCAGGAATCGACTATACCTTTCGCTATGGCAGCGGGGCCCCTATCCCTGCCGATACGGACAGTGATCCGCAGACGCATACCTTTTTCCCTACCGATGCCTCAAGGAACTATGAAGTCCGGGCCACCAGTTCCACCACGGGCTGTTTCAGCATCAGTCCGGAGGTGAAGATACAGGTCGTCGAGGAACCGGACCCTGCCAATATTGTCGTTAGGGTCAATGGGACTGAGTATGTACCCCCGGACCCTGTACTGATTCCCAATGTAGCAGGCAATGTGTCCTTGGTCAGCGTTAATGCCAGCGGTGCATTCTCTTTTGCGGAAAACCCTGCGGCAATAGTTCAGGATGCAGGTGGAAACTACTTCTTTTCGACCACGGCCGTGGCCAATAGTACAGGCAGGTATGATGTACTCTTTACCACAAGATGTGGTAATGTATTTGTGGTACCCATCTCTTTGTTCCAAGCCAATGGTGCCAATCAAATCGTAGGCTTGGTCAATGGTGCCATCTGCAGAACGGCAGACCCTCGGGAAATCGAGTGGGCGGCGGACGGTATTGGGGGACTGGACCTGACGCGCTTTCGAAGTGACATTGCCCGTGATGTCATCGATGAGGTCGATGGTAAATTCTACATCGTACCCGCAAATATCCCACCGGGACTGGGTTCCATTGAGATCAATGTCGATTTTACTACCACCTCGGGCAGTAACGAAACCATACCTCAGCAAGTGACCGTACTCAATCCGCCGAACCTGATCATCAACCTCATCAATGGTGACCCGCTGGAGTCGAGCTATTGCGTGGGTGCCGACCCAATCGAGCTGCTGGGCTCACCCACAGTGGGTGTATCCCGCACCTTCTCCGTGGAAAACCTGGAAACGGGCACAACCCGTACGCTCACGGACAGCAATGAACTCTTTTTCACCGAGGCTCCCACGGGTACTCCCACTGACCGTTTGGCCAATTACCTGCCCCCGAACAACGGTATGGGCTACCGCATCCTCTTTAAGTTCGAGAGTGCGGAGGGCTGCCTGGAATCGGAGACCTCCCCTATCCTACAGGTGCTGCCCCTGCCCGAGCCGCTGGTCCCCGACCTGAGCCGTATCTTTGGCTTCTGTATCGGTGAGGGCGAAGGGGGCATACTGCCTCCCTTGGTCATCGATGACTACGACCCGACCCGCTTTGACCTCTTTTGGTACAATCAGGACCTGGCCATTCTGGATACCGTCCGGATGGTGGGCGAGGGCTTCCAGACCAATATCACCAATGGTTTTGCCTCGGAGAACACCTATTTTGTCTCTAAGGTGAGCAAGACCGCTCCTTTTTGCGAAAGCCCGCGAACGGAGGTGACCGTGATCATCAGCCCCCGTCCCATTCCCGACTTTGAGTTCAGCAGCTCCTGCGGCGAGCCCGTCCGCTTTGTGAATACCTCGCGGAAGGGCGGCAGTGGTATCAATGATGATATCCTCCGATGGGGCTGGGACTTCGGTACCGCGCAGACTATTATCGATGCCCCCGATGCCCCCGATACCCGACATGCCTTTGCGGCTCCCGGGCTGTATGAGGTATCTTTGGCCGTAAGCAACCGTACGGGCTGCACCGACACGTTGCGGAGAAAGGTCCGTGTCTTTTCTCAGATGAGCGTACCTGAGCTAGGGCTGCGCGAAGACTTTGAAAGCAGTGATGGCGGCTGGACCCTCGATGCTACTGCTACGGACCTGTTCCATGCGGGAGAGGACCTGTCCTCCTGGCGATGGGGCGAGGTCAATGGTGATATCATCAAGAGCGCAGGTAAACTTGCCTGGGCCACCAATGCCAATATGGGTACCTACCTCAGTGATGAGGACTCCTGGATAGAGAGCCCCTGTTTTTCCCTGACGGATGTCATCCGACCCATGGTCAATCTGGAGACTTGGTACAATAGCGAAATCGACCTCGATGGTGCGGTACTGCAATACACACTCAACGACCCTCGCGTGACCCGCAACAATGAGGAGTGGATCAATCTGGGTCGGGTGGACGAAGGGCTGAACTGGTTCAATTCGTCGGCCATCACCAGTACGCCCGGAGGGCAGTTCAAAGGCTGGGCAGGACTATCCTCCGAGGAAGATTGGCAGGTCTCCAAATTCCGATTGGACGATATCAAAGCGGCTGTAGGAGATACCTTGGTTCGTTTTCGTATCGCTTTTGCCAGTAATGACGGCAATCCCTTAGAGAGCCGGTTCGATGGCTTTGCCATGGACGGATTTTCCATCATCCCCAAGGACCGGATAGTCCTGTTGGAGCATTTTACCAAAACAGATGCGCCCCGTACGGATACGGAGCGCGTTTTTCTCAAAAATTTTATCGAAGCAAACGAGGGCGAGGTCATCGATATCCACTACCATGTAGCCTCTCCCCGGTTCGATGCCAGTGGCAACAAGCTGCCCGATGACCCTTTCAACCTGTACAATCCCTTTGGTCCCAGTGCCCGCGCACTGCACAATGGGGTCGGGGAAATCCCCCGTACCGCCATGGACGGTATTTTGGGCATCGCCCGGGAGAACGTACCCTTCAGCACTGGTCTAGAGAGCATTCCCGACTTCAATACCAGGGTGTTGGAAGAAGCGCCCTTTACCCTGGACATCCAACAGGAACTGGCCATGAGCCAGGGCATACAGCGACTCCGGGTAGAAGTGGACGTACAGAAGAAAGTACTCGATGAGGACATCGAGCAGGATGTGATGCTGATGATCGCCATCGTACAGACCGAAGCGGAGTTTGAGGGGGAGACTTACCGTAATGTGTTCCGCGACTTCCTGCCCAATGCCACGGGCAATCGCATCACGGGCCTCTGGCCTGCGGGCGAGGCCGGTAGCGGCGGAAGGGCACCCGTAGTCCAGTTCTGGAATCCCAAGACGCCCGAGATCGCGGCCTCGGACCTCATGATCGTGGCCTTTCTCTACAATGAGGACCGCTTCAATGCCACCAAGGAAGTCTATCAGGTGGCCTATGCGCCCATCCCCGTCAAACCTATCGTGGCCAGTGTGGTCGGTCTGCCCGAGGAGTTCGAGGCTTCGGAGTTCAGTATATATCCGAATCCCAGTCAGGGCCATTTCACACTACTCTTCCCAAAGGCCATTACCCAGGCCCACAGTGTCACGGTCTATGGCCCCGATGGCCGTTTGCTTCAGGAAAAACAGGTACCACTGGGCAGTGCCCAAGTGGATTTTGCACTGGCACAATGGAGCAGTGGCCTCTATTATGTGCGCCTACAGGATGAAAAAGGCCTGAGTACCATTAAAAAGGTGATATTGCGGCGATAGAAGGGATGTCCCCTATAGAAAGAACAAAGCTGTCCCGGAAAGGACGGCTTTTTTTATAAGATAGGTTTTTTCTACACTGCGATACCCGTAGAACAGTAGAAAAGTGGTGCTACCGCGGCTTCCTTATACAAATTTAGGTTTTAAATGTCGTATAAGATTCCGCTGGTCATTTTGTTTCGATCAAGGCGAGAACCGCAGGAATAGCAGCGCTATCCCGAGGATGGTCAACGCAGAGTGAAGCAAAATGAACAAGAAGATAGGCGATATTTGAAAGCTAAGTTTGTATTACCCATTTCTTGCGATATCGCTCTGTCCACTCCCTCACCACTGTGTAACTGTGTGACCGGCGCAAGCGTCCGATGGTGCCCTGCCACTGCAAGGCTCGGCCTTATCCAAAGAGCAGGAAATACGGGTTCCGTAATTATACCCAAATGCAATTGTTACGGGACAGAAGAAAATCATTGCGAAAGCAATTTCCGGCCTGAACGAGCTTGCAACAGTACAGAGCTATCCATGGAGCACATGGCCAAACGTGGATGGCACTATTCGCCCGAGTGATGTGAAACGATAAAAGCATCACAGAAAACATGAAAGAAATCAGTATACACAAGAAAAATGAAATGGTAGACCTTATTGGCAATGGCCAAGGAGAAAAATCCCTATAGCACCGAACCGTTACCGATAGACATGCCATTAGGGGCTTTGGAAAATAGTGGCACTTAAGTGAAAGAATCATCTTATCCCAAACCAATTGCATCTAAGCATAATTGCCAATTGCTAATTGCCAATTGCCAATTGCTCGATGATAGGAATCTCCAAATAATTCCTTAATATTATACCTTTTCCATGGAATCATGGTATTCACACATTTTTCCTTTTAGGTAATGGCAGCAAACCGCACCCCCGAACAGGAACCGCCCCGGAACAATAACCATCCACGTCCGGACATGGAGCCGCAGCTGCCCGCGCAGGAGCCGCTTCAGCCCAGGATGATAGAAGAGGAAGGACAGCAGCCCGGAGAAGAGCGCATGCAGCCCCGACAGGACAGCCAAAAACTCAGCCCGCAGCAGCAGCTGAGCCAAAAATTACAACAGCATATACCCAATACGCCCCAGCAAAGAATCATACAAAAGCTCCAATCGGGGATACGGGACACTCCGGGACAGGACAGCCCACAGCAACAGCAGGACGCTGCTTCCTCCAAGGGCGATGGTCCCACAGGAGCGCCCGGCCCCGCGCCACCTTCGAAACAACACAGTGGCGGCGGTCAGGAGCTTCCCCAGCCCCTACAGTCGGGCATGGAACGCCTCTCGGGCCTGTCCCTGGCGGATATCCGCGTCCACTATGATTCCGAGCAGCCCGGGTTCTTTGGAGCACACTCTTTTGCACAGGGCCGGGACATTCACTTGGGGCCGGGCCGTGGGGATGACCTGCCCCATGAAGCCTGGCACACCGTGCAGCAGAAGCAGGGAAGGGTGCCCATCGTGCGGCAGTTCAGGGACACGGGCATCAACGATGATCCCGGCCTGGAAAGGGAAGCGGACCTGATGGGGGAAAAGGCCGTGCAAGAAGGAGGAAAAGACACCGAAAGAAAGAAAACAGGGCCACTGGCCACCCCCCTGGCCCTACAGGCCAGAACCGCCGCGGTCCTACAGCGCGAAGAGGAAGGGGAGCAGGCAGGGACCGAGGCACTGGAAGTGGCCGAGGTCAGCGCCACCGAAGGGGCTACCATCACTTCCGAACAGCAGCAGCCCGAACTGGCGGCCCATAGTGGCGGTGATGTCAACAAAGCGGGCCGTATCGGGGCCAGTCAAGCGACCTATGCCGATGCCCTTGCCTCAGGGATGAACATCAGGAGCAGGCCCATTGCCGATAGCGGGCTGGTCATCGGCAAGTTGAAGTACGGTACCCGCGTGTTCGTCCGCGCCCGCAATACCAATGGTCAGTGGTACTTTGTCGTGGCGCCCAGTGGTACCGCCGGCTGGATAGGCAGGGACTATGTCGCCACGGACATGCCCGATATCAATGCCGACCTGCACTTCGTGACCGAGCCCGACCTGACCACCATCCTCAAAAACCACTATGTGGATACGGGCCGGTGGCAGCTGTCCACGGGCAGCGACTACACCACCCTGGTGACGGCCGTTGCCGTTGCCAACGAAGGCCGGCGCGGCATTGTATTCAACGCCGAGAAGTACCGGGAATACAAAGACTCCTGGGGCTACTGGTGGAAAAGTGGCGACCCCACCAGCGAGAACAAGGCCATCTACCAGGCCACGGAAGTGCTGGCAGGGCACAACATCTGGCTGCCCCCGACAGGTTATGTACGCCGGCTACAGGTAGAGGGCGATATCGGAGCCCGTCCCGACTGGATGAATACCGCCATCGGCGCGGGCCGTGGCATGGCAGGATATACCGCAGGAATCCTTGAGGGCTTTTTCGGGGCCATCATCGATGCCCTATCGGGCATCTGGGACCTGATAAAAGGGGTCTACGGGACCATCAGCGACATCATCACGGGAGAGATTTTCGGAAAGATAGAAGAACTCTATAATGAGTTCAGGGACATGGACCGGGAGAAGGCCGCCGAAATCGTGGGCACCCTACTCTCGACCATCGTGGCGGGCGCAGTATCCTTTTACGAGCACTGGACCCATGCCGATATGTACCAAAAGTGGAACTT
>CANLOE010000145.1 GCA_947492745.1 uncultured Cyclobacteriaceae bacterium
CATTTTGGTTTCAATCAAGGCGATAACCGCAGGGATAGCAGCGCTATCCCGAGGATTGTCAACGCAGAGTGAAGCAAGATGAACAGGAAGATAGGCGATTTTAAAAGCTAAGTTTTTATAAAACAGTCTCTTATGCCTGTTGTTTTACCTGCGGATTTCACATTTATACCCAAATGAAATTGTTTTGGGACATACTGAAATGATCAAGAAAACACTGTTCTGTCCAGAACGGTCCTAATGACCGATCAACTAGTGACTGGTCAACAAATGCAGGATTTGTCCAAGACCTACGGAACTTCAAATTTCCCATTTCATTTTTTGTTGAGTATAACATCCTTATTTTGCCTTTTTTAAGTTCCGTAGCTTCGGCTGTGCTACGGAAAAAAACCTTTATCAGGGTACAAAAGCCAAAATTCTCGGTGCCAAACAAAAAACTTAGATTACTTCAATATCAGTTTTCTCTAGGTCTGGATAAAGCAGTCCCAAAAGAAAATTTCCCATGTCAGCACTAGCTATCATGGGAAATTTCCGTATTGTAAGTAAAAAATCGAACCTAGGGACATGAGGTTCGCTTCTTCTTATGACAAGAATATCAATCCGGGGTTTTCTCCTCGGGCCACTCTTGTTTGAATTTTTTCCAATAATCGTCGATGGTATTTTTCACATCCTTATGCAGCCATAGTAGCCCGAAGAGGTTGGGCAGTGTCATTAAAGCAATGGTGATGCCCGATAAAGTCCATATGATAGTGGTATCGGCAAAAGAGGCCAAAAAGAAACCAATTACGTATACGATACGAAAGTAAAGCACGGACTTGCTCCCCAGTAGATAGGTCATGGCACGGTCACCATAGTAAGACCAAGAGATGGCCGTACTGAAAGCGAAGAGCAAGAGGCCTATGGAGACAATATACTGACCATATTCTCCGAAGAAACTCCTCGTAAAGGCAATGGTTGTCAAGGGAGCACTGTGTACCAATGATTTTCCTTTGAGTTCAAGACCGTTGGCATCGTTGAGTTTGCCATCCAGGATGGTCACGGCTCCTGTATAGGGCCTGCCCTCTTTGGTGACGATGACATCCTCTGCGATGGATCTTGCATGGATGATACTGAGCTGATTCTGCACAGCTCCGTCCTTTACCTGGAGCTCACCGGAAAAAGTGGCTTGGGCTTGTTGGTCGGTCAGGTGTAGGAATAGTTTTTTCTTGTCGGCATCACTATTTTCATCATAAGTGTCGGCCATGATGATGAGGTCTGCATCCTGAAATGTGGTATCGTGCTTTTCGTTCCATACTCCTGAAGACAAGAGTACCATGCCCGTGATGGTACAGATGATTATCGTATCGATGAAAGGTTCCAGAATAGCGACCAGACCCTCCGAAACAGGTTCGTCGGCTTTTGCCGATGCATGGGCAATTGGAGCAGAACCTTGTCCTGCCTCATTGGAGAAGAGCCCACGTCCTACGCCTTTATTGAAGGCAAATGCGATGGTCGCCCCCATGAAACCACCGGAAGCGGCACTCCCGCTGAATACATCGGCAAAGATGGAGATAAAGGAGGGCAGTATATTTTCGGCATTATAAAAGATGACGGCAAGGGCACCCACGAAATAGATGAGTGCCATCCCCGGGACCAGCTTTTCGGTTACCGCTGCTATTCTTTTGATACCACCTATAATGACAAAGGCCAAGAGCAGGGCCAGAACGAATCCCGTATAAATGGGTTCGATGTGAAAGGTAGCCTCCATGGTACTGGCGATACTATTGATCTGTGGCAAACTCCCCGTACCAAAGGCGGATAATACCGTCGCTATGGCGAAGATAGCGGCCAGCCACTTCATGTTCATCTTGTTCTTCATGAAATACATCGGCCCACCGGCCATGGAACCATCGCTGGTCTTTTCCCGGTATTTATGGGATAGGGTCACTTCCACAAACTTAGTGGTCATGCCCAATGCTGCGGTGGCCAGCATCCAGAACAGTGCCGCAGGGCCACCGATGTGTACTGCTAGTGCTACACCCGCGATGTTGCCGGTGCCTACCGTACCGGAAAGTGCCGTGGTCAGTGCTTGAAAATGAGAGGTATCCCCTTCGTCGGTTTTTTTGTCGAATTTTCCTTGGACCACTTTCAGGGCAAAACCAAAATAGCGAATCTGAGGAAATTTGAGGTAAATCGTAAAGAATAGGCCGGTCCCCAGTAGGGCATAAGGGAACCATGGAGAGCTTCCTATCAGGCTATCAATATAGGACAGGAGGTCATTGAGTTCTTGCATCATAATGATTGAAATCTTGGTATTTCTAGGGTTTTACTTTTTGAGCAGACGGACAAAACTAAGAAAATATTCTTCAAGGAGAAATACCGCTGGTATAAAGGCCATGGAGAATGCTTAGGGAATCTGTCGCTGGTAAGACTTAAAACTGATGTTTTTTTGAAGGATAATAACGTTTTTGGACTATATTTGTACCGAGGCCCATTACCTAGACGTATATCCCTAAACAGTTGTAATTTCAAGTGAAACCGACCTTTATTATATTATTTGTTTTTACTTTAGCCTATGCTGCTGGCGCGCAGGGTAATACAGAGGTGGCTGCCATTAGAAATGAATTGTTCTACGATAAGTTTGATAAGGACAAGAGCAAAAGTTTCTACAAAAAAATCAATGAACTCAAAGAAAGAAGCCCTTTGATGGAAGCCTATAAAGGTGCGGCCCAAGCACTTTTGGCCAACTTTGAATGGAATCCGTTGGAGAAAATAGGTCATATCCGCTCTTCCAGCAAAACGTTAGAGGAGGCTGTCAGAAAGGATATGAAGAACATAGAGATTCGATTCCTACGATTTTATATCCAAAATCAAATACCGAAGTATTTGGGACTGAGCAATAATATTCACGAAGATAGACAGGCCATTATGGATAATATCCTTGCATTCAATGCGAAAGAACTGGGGTACGACATTACTGATTACATCATTAATTATATGATTACTTCCGGTGGTTGCTCAGAAGAAGAAGTTACCCTACTGAAGGCTGCACTCACACCCTGACCTTATTCTTTGTCCTCGAAATTTGACCGGGATACTGATTTGAACCGTATCGCTTTTATCCTCCGGTATATTTATTGATTTTCTAAGGTCAGATAGAATCCACATAAAAAACAGTCATCTTCAACTTTTATACCCAAGCGCAATTGATTTGGGACAAAATAGTTGGTAGACTTAGGTGTCGCTATTTTCTAAAGGCCCAATGACAAATCTACCCGTAACGATTCAACATTGTCCGGGTTTTTCCTTCAGAGCGATTGCCTGTAAGGTTTCTCATTTCATTTTTTCTTGGGTATACATCACTTCACTGATATGTTTTCTTCTTGTGAGAGAAGGTCAAATGATATTTCGACATCAAAAAGATCCGTTTTTTTTTCTGCTCGGGCAACCCTTTTGTCACATTCTACATTCTTACAGTAAATGAAGGGACAAATGGGACTATGTTCATGACAGGCTATGTTAGCGATGGTCAAACGAAAAAAAGATACTTTGAAAGAAAAAGAGCTGATACGGCAATGTAAAAAGGGTAGCCCCAAAGCACAGAAGCTGCTCTATGACCGCTATTCCATGGGGATGTACCGATTGTGCCTGCGCTATGTGAGGGATGAATTTGAAGCAGAAGACATTATGATCAAAGGCTTTGTGAAGGTGTTTCGGCATATTTCTAATTTCGAACAGCGAAATAATGTCAGTATCGGGGCTTGGGTCAAGAAGATCATGGTCAATGACTCCCTGGCTTATCTAAGGAAGCGCAATAATTTTAATATGGTGGCTTCCAGTCATGCGGAGGATATAGCGGAAGTGGACCTTTCGCCACTGGCACAACTCTCCGAAGAAGACCTCTATGCGCTGATCGACCGATTGCCCGATGGCTATAGAACTGTATTCACACTTTATGTCATAGAGGGCTATGACCATAAAGCCATCGCTGAGCAGCTCCACATCAGTATCGGTACTTCCAAGTCCCAATTGAGTAAAGCTAAGGCAGTTTTACGTGATTTGATCAACAAAAATGACCTTCGCTATGGATCCTAAAAATGATATCACCCGCTTGCTTAAAAATCGATTCGAAGTGGCAGAGCAGCAGCAACCTGCATTGAAACATTTTGATGCTGAGCAGGCATGGAAAAAGATTCGGGCGCAGCATGTGCCCCCTAGAAGGGCTTTTCCAAACAGGCTTTATTATGTTGCGGCAAGTGTACTTCTCTTATTCTGCTTAGGTTTGGTATTTACAATACGAAAGGAAGAGCTGGGAAGTAAGCAAGTAGGGGAGTACATAGAAGGTTCGGGAGAGACAGGAGCAAAAGAAAACGTTCTGAAAATAAGTCCATTACACCAAGGAAGGGATGCCGGATTGATAAGGGGAGTGGATGGGAAAAGCAAGTATAAAGGTCCACTAGCAACAGGAACAACCATCACCAATCCGAGAAATGGCCATGACCAAAGACCTTCGGCCATTAAGCGCCAAAAGACAGAAAACCGCCCTATTCCAACTATAGCAGAGGAGCAGGAGGTAGCAATAACTTCCAACAACAGGGACAGTTCGGCCTTTGATAATGTAGTTACGGAATCAAAAATGAGTACCAATAGGGTACTGCCCATTCTGGCCAAGAGTGACCGCTTGAAAAGCAGAAAAAAAGTGATGATTTATACCGAAGCTTTTGTGGCACGGGGTCCTCAGGACTCCATTGCTGACGAAGGCTTTGCTCCCATGAAACAGCGGAAAAAACTAAGGATCCTGACCCGTCGCAATAGCCCTGCGCACTCTCCGAAGACACTGAGTACACCTGTGCTCATCATGGCCCTACATAAGTCTACCGAGATGAAGAAGCAATAAGTTGAAGGCCAGTAGTTCAATAATTTAAATAATCTAATAAACAGAAGAAATCATGAAAACGACACTACGATTCGTAGCTGCCCTGGCGGTGCTATGCCTATGTCATAAGAGTGCCTCGTCCCAACACTGGACCTATAATGAAAGGCCCGATACCCTGGAGATTGACTTGGGAGGACAGAGTAGCTTATGGATACTTTCTCCACAAGCGGGAAAGTACCTGACCGCGGAGGATATACCTATAGCGCTGAAGGACATCCGGTCCAGCCTGAAAGTGGTCCCCCATACCGAACCACTAACAGTCACTTATCACATCAGAAAAGGGGAAAATGCAAAGAGCATTATGAAAATCAGCTCTTTGCCCGAACAAGAGTACCGACTGACGAAGAAAGGAGACAAAATCAGTACTGCTGCCAATACGCTGACCCTTTACTACAAGAAAGAGAAAGTGATCATCAATCTGGAAAGCATTTCCCTACTGGACTGGCTGGCGACAGTGGAATTCGAAGGACTCTTTGCCCATGTGGAAGAATATGTGACTACCCATAACGTAAAACATAAGCGAAGACATAAATTACATACCCATGGTAGCCTGATCGATAATCGTTTTAAGGGTTTGAAAACGAGCCATGGCCCTTCCTCTGCCGATTTCGTTTCCTTGGGTGCGGGTATAGGCATGGCCTTGATCAGAAACACCTTGGCTCCCGAGCTGTCCTTAGGACTGGATTTCAATTTTCGGGATAAGTTCAACCAACCCCGCAGCAAATTTGGGCTATTGCTGAACAACTACTATCTCTTTGAGAGGGATTCGGAAGGAGGCTTCCATACTGATCTGAACACTTTCCTGAAAGGGTACTATGCCATCAACCTTTTCGGCGGAGAGGAACCCATATGGACGGGACTGGGGATAGGCTATCTTGTGGCCAATAATGGTGGTTACTTCAAAGGTGATACCTATAGCCTATCGGCATCTTTCCATAAGGAAAAACGGAAACTGAACATTGGAGGTGATTTGATCTTTACGGATAATTTCAAGAGTGTGTTTCCACTGGTCAAAATAGGCATTGACTTTTGAACGGGACTGATTTTCTATCGGAGGTATATTTGTTCATTAGTAGACTGTTCATTAGGAATCGTAGAAGTGGTTTAGGGAGTCCTGAACTGTTCGGAGAGCGGGGCCATACATGATTATGAACAAAAGCAAGTACACTTTGAGCAAGTTATACCGTACATCCGGATTCAATTTGCCGATTGTACAATTGCTAATTGTTCATTGCTAATTGCCCATTGCTAATTGTTAATTGTTCATTGCCCATTGCTAATTGTTCATTGCTAATTGTTCATTGCTAATTGTTCATTGCTAATTGTTCATTGCTAATTGCTAATTGTTAATTGCCCATTGCACTAGGTTTTTATTTTGTGCCTTGGCACAGCGACCTCTTGATGAAATGTTGTATGTCAGTGCTTTAGGCTCGTTTTTTTTGAATCAGAAAAGCTCCAATTGTTGTGTTGGTGGCGGGATTTCTTCTTTTTTAGAGGAGAAAAATACTTCCATCATCCCAAATTGTTTGTCCGTAAAATGCATGATTCCTACATGTCCTTTTGAGGGCAGGTTCACCTTTATGCGTTGGATATGGACTTTGGCATTGTCCATACTCGGGCAGTGCCGTAAAAAGATGGAGAACTGAAACCGGGTAAAGCCGTCTTTTTCCAGAACGTCCACGAATTTGCGGTAATTGCGTTGGTCGGTCTTCGTTACGACAGGCAAATCAAAAAGTACAAGCACCCACATGATTCGATACTGATTTAGTCTTTGAAGAAACGTCACATCACGGGAAATTTGATTTCTTTCTGCTCACGGGCATAGCATTTGTACAAACTACTGGTGGTCTGTTGTACCGCTAACATGAGCGGGCTTTTCTGTTGGTTGATCAGCACATCCCTGACAAGTATTTGTAATAGCTGTACTTTGATGTCCTGGGTCAGTTCGCTGTAGTCTTCTGTAGAGCGCATGATTTCCAGAACAACTTCATCCACCAGCGGACGATAGGGTTCCATGACATCATCGGCAAGACAATAAGCATTGTATTTGTTCCTATGATGGTATCCTAGGGTGGGCAATAGGCCGGAAGCTACCAGAGAACGAGCCACAGTGGCTCGTAATAGGGCGTATCCATAGTTGAGCAAGTTGTTCGGTTCACCTTCATAGCGGCCTCTTTTGAAGGAGTCCAACTGTTCCTTGAACAACAGTTGCCAATAATAGGCGGCAGCTCGGGCTTCCAGGTTGTCCGGGTCACCGGGGGCGGTCTTGTCTGCCCAGCGCAAAAGATTATCGGCAGCTATGCCGTTCTGTTGTAATAGTGCGGCCTGATTGCGTATTTTTTGGCGGATAGTCTGTTGCCAAAACCGGTCTTTTTGTGCTTGTGTAGCCCCGGTATGGACTTCGAAATGTGCCCTTTGGGTGTGGCTACCGTCCAAGTTCAACAATAGACCTTGGGGTAGGTGCTGTGCATCACAGGTAATGACCGCCACATTCCGTGCCAGTAGCTTGCTCAAGAGCGACTGGCTCAAGGTCAATCGGTAGTGGTCCAGTATGACCACTCCGATATCTTCTATGGGAACTTTTTTCGCTACCTGTTCATCACTGTAGTCTATCAGCAATTGCTCCTTCCGCGTACTTAAATGTACCGCATTGCCAAAGTATAGGGTACGCTTTATCATCGGTCCGAAGATTGTCGTGCCATTTGTATTTCCCCTAGCCGATTGACAATGCATTTGATACCGACCTGTTTGATCATCCTGTTGGTGCCGATGTCCCGTTCTGTCTTGTCGAGAGAACCGAACTCTTTCCCCTTTTCGATGACCGTTGCCACGGCATTCGGGAGGAAGTAGCAGGTACCCTTGCTACAACTGACCATTTTATAGAGGCGCTGCATCTGTACCGCGTTCAGTCCACCTCCATTTTTTCGGATAAAATCCAGTCTATCGTTTTCATCTTTAGGTACATACATCATCTCATGAGGGGAAATCGTAAACCATGTATAACCTACTTTTTCCTCTACGGGCATTTCGCCTATTTTATAGGCCTCTATGATATCCTTGAAATTGATACTGGAGTCCTTGTCGATCAGTCGCTCTCCCGTACTCTCGTTTTCATAAATGACAAAGAGCAGGTTGGTACCCGCAGAGGCTATCGCAAATTTACCTGCTTTGCTCCCTTGACTTCCCAGCTGGATTTTTTTGCCCAAATCCTCTTTTAGCCGTACTTTGTAAATGGGCATGGGGAGGTCTTTGTTCATTGCTTCGATACCGTCGGGAGAAAAAGCTTGCTTGGCATTACCACTGTACTTGGCCAGGTGTTCCAAAAGGATTTTTCGTAGGCGGTGGTCAGTGACCTTACCCTTTATTCTCTTTTCGTCGAAACTATCATCCAATGGCTTTCGGGTAGCGGCGAAGGTCTCATGGGTATATACTTGGACTTTCTGAAGAGCTTCGTCACGATACTGTAGCGGGTTCTCTTTCAGGTGGTTTATGACTTTTTTCAAATCCCCATCATAACGTTGAAAAAGACGGCCAATTTTTTTCCTAATGGCAGGGTCAGCGATTTGCTTCCATGTTTTCAGAGCACTGTTCAACTTCATTTCTTTGTAGGAGCGTAGGCTTACCTTTCCGAAAATGGTCTCATCGTGCAGGGGTTTCCGTATGGCCCAGAGATCACCCTTTACCTGTTTCTTCCATACTTTTTTCAGGCTTCCGTCCACCTCCTGCCAAGCTTGAAAACGGTTGACCGTTTTGGTAATGGCCCGGTTCCTGTTCTTGAAACTGACGGCGGTCGTTTCCAGACAAGCTCTGGCTTCCTGTACAATGCTGTCCCAAGGTTTCTTGAACTTTCTGGCCTTGTTATAGATGAGGTGCTGGAAATCCGCCTTTTTTTCGGGATTTTTGTACTGTGCCTCTAGGGTGTTTACATACAGTACCAATTTTTGCGTGGTACAGGCTACGATGAGGGCATCCAGGGCATGGTGACGGTGGTCGATACGTTTGGTATAAGCCTTAAGGTAGCGTTGATTTCCCGCTTTTTGGTACCAATCGCTATTTTCGCTGAGTTCGTTCATCCTCTGGAAACGCCACTCCGTAAGGTCTTTCATTACTTCATGGAGTCCCCATTCATTGCGCAGTTCGCTGGTAATCATCCCGTTACTGAAAACAACCCTTTCTTCGGCCACACGCTCCATGAGATTGCCTATTTTACGGGAGATATACCTCGTATCGTTCATCTGACGATTGATAAAGCCCTCGGGCACTTCCTTACTGAGCATGATTTTTCGTTTACCGGGATTGTATTTGAACATCTTTTTGACGAGTGCTTCATAGCTCTCCTTGGGTAAGATATCCTTGTGGGAACGATCCAGTACATAAGCATAGCCCGTTTTATTGCCTTTGTCCTTATTGATATCGGCTTCTGCTATGATTTTGTTGTTCAGGGAGTCATTGAACAGTCGGGATTTGGGCAGTACATGTTCTATTTCATAGTCAGGGGTAAAAAGCTTGGCCAAGGGTATGGGCCTGCCCGTATAGGGGGAGATATGGTGCTGGTCCGCCCACAATTTATACCGAGCGATTTCCGATAGTGTGGGCGTTCTGCTATCTTTAAAGATTTCTTTCATGTTCTGTGTAGCGATGTCAGGGTCCTCATCACGACTTTCCTCCCATAGTTTCAGCTTTTCGAGATGTCTTGGGGAATTGGGGTTGATTTCGCCCTCGATGTCGGGGTCTTCGCGCAATTGTTGCAAAATGGCCTTGATCCTAAGATTACGCTGCTCGTCGGCATTGATGCGTAGGGTCTGACTTTTTCGTTCTTTGGCATTTTTTTTCAGGTCGCGGCTCAGTTCCACATGTACTTCTTGGGGCCTACCGTACTTTTTCCATATATCCCTGACTACCAATAAGGTTTCGTTGATGACCTGTTCGGCTATGGGGTTGCGCAAGGAGTGCTGCTTTACTAGATGGATATCAGAGTAGCGTTTGTACTTCTCGGTATCCTCTGCCTCGGAGTGACGTCCGTATACGATGTAACAGGCCGAGTGATGACTGAGTCCCTGTAAACTTTCGATGGTGCCGTCCCGGTCGATGTCGGCTTTCTGCATCAGTTCATCATTGAGCTCATGATCTAGTCGATCCATCACATGGCCGGCTGCTTGTCGGTCATAGTAAGTTCCCATACGCATAAAAGGCAATAGCTTGTTCAGTGCTTTCAGAGAATAAGCAGCATAGTCGTTCTTGAAAGGAGGGAACTTGGCCAGTGCGGTCACTACCCCTTCGGGCAGGTCATTTTTTTTGCAATAGCTCTGTAAGGCTTTCTTCAGTTCCTGTCTATCCGATACGGAATAGAGGATATGCCATAGCTTCGTTTCGTGTCCATTGAGTAACGTTTTCACATCGCTTAGGCCTTGTTTTTTGATGCGGTTGTAAATGCCCATGACCGTCTCATTAGCGGGGTATTCTTTCGGCAGGTAGTTCCAGCGGAAGTCTTTGTCATCTAGCCCTAACTGCTTGAGCAAATGGCTTTCTTTGACGCTTTTTCTATTTTGCATCCATCCGAAAAGTTGAGTCAGTTGTTCCGGGCCGATATACTCGTGGGTTACATCCATGTCAGGTTCGACAAACCCTTTATTGTTGATGCCTTCTTTTTGTACTATCTTCAGGTTGGCCAGAAACTGCCACATTCGGAACTCTTGGAATAGCGGATGGCTCTTCGGGCAGGCGGGTACCTTTACGGCCTGCTCTACTTTATCCTTGTCCTTGTAATACCTGCGTTCAAAGCGGCAGCCCTCTATCAGGTGTTTTTTGGACTTAAGTGGTCGTTGATAGAAGATAATGTCCTCCAGTAGCAGGTAGCCGAGGTCTTTATGGGCGAGTTCCCTTCTTCGGGCCTCATTTTTAGGGTAAAGCAGCGTAACACACTGTTGATAGAGGGTGGCATCACGGAGTTCTGGATGGTATTTGCGCTGTTGGTTCAGGATGGCCGCTAGTTCCTTATGGTAGAAGTCCCGCTCTATGGTTCGGACAAGCTTGCCCCGTATTTTGATATCGGGACGACGCAGTAAATGGTCGAAAATATAGGTACCTACAGTTTGTCCTGATTCGCGTATTTCTTTTTCGGCCTTGTCTTTCAACAGGCCCCAGTCCTCTTCGTCGGGTATGGAGAAGAAGTGTCGGGGGTTTCCTTCTACCAGTTTGATGTTTCCCTCTTTATCCAAGTCGGTACTGACCTTGATGTCCTTGCGCAGTCCCTTCCAGTCAGGCAGTTCTCTTCGCTGCATCGTACCCGACATGCCATTGTCCAAGGTGATTTTAAGGATTTTGTTTTTGCCCTTCTGATCTCCTGTATCTTCTACTTTCGTGACTATCGCAGTGATGTACTCTTTCTTTTTGCTGGGAATTTTGTCTTCCGACTCCTCGCCACGCAGTTGGTAATATCCTCTTTTTTGGTTGAACTGTAGGATGACCCATGCCAGCTCCTGCCCGGATATCTTTTCTGAGAGTGCTTTCTTGCGCAGGTAGTAAATGGTCCAGGCATGAGGAATCTTTTTTGCTCTGCCTTTTTTATCTATGGCAGTACCATTATCGTGGAAGCATCGGGACATCTCTTCGTAGCTCTCTTGGAAGGAAAAGTCCCGTGTTCCGTTCGGTCCCGAGTAGGGGAGGTCCTTTTGCTCAGGGTCAAAATCCTTTGGTATCCAAGCCATTTTTTTCAGCACCTTGAGCAAGCGCTCCCTACGTAGTAAGTGGCGCTGTCTCAAGCGTCGAACACCTCGGTATTTTGTTCTTTCGGCAGTTTGGGAAAGAGTGGTCCCTTCCCCGAATTTGGAGATGACCTCTTGGCTCATCGGGATGATACGTGCGCCCATGCCGAGTATCTTTCCCGTGCTTTCTGTTTCGTTCCTGACAATCATGGTCCAGCCGATAGAATTGGGGCCTAGATCAAGGCCCAATATTTTTTTTTCTGACATTGATAGAAAAGTATTGAGAAAAATGATAACTTTGGATTACAAAATGAAGCTAAATCACAATAAGGATTATTCCGTTGTGTAAAACATTAGGATTGCCCTCATCCTTGATTGGGGGCTTTTTTTATGCCTGTAAAATACTTCGATTTCCTTTTTTTTTGATAACCCATTGATTTGTTTTTGTTTACAGTGGTTTGTGTTATTGCAATGGAGCAATTCTAATAATAGTGCTCTTAAGTTATAATTAAAACAGGCAAAATTCAAAAATATAATTCAAAAAAATACTGAAGTGTGTCTTTAATACTAGTGTTGCTATAAGGCTACTTCTTTCACTTTCGGAGGGAGTCTTGAGGTAGGTTGATTTTAGAGGTTAGTGGATTGGTCATCTGGAATTGTAGAAGAGAGTGAGGAAGTGAACTGTTCTATGAACTGGTCCGATCGATTAGGTTCGGCCACAATGAACCACTAACAAAGTCAAACTACATGTTGAGCATTCCATATCGTATATCCCGATTCAATTTGCCGATTGTACAATTGTTAATTGTTCATTGCTAATTGTTAATTGTTCATTGCCCATTGTTAATTGCTAATTGTTCATTGTTAATTGCCCATTGCATTAGGCTTTCATTTTGTACCTTGGCACAGCCAACCCCATTATTGTACGATGGCCCAAACTGTTGTGATTAGCTTTCATTTTGTGCCTTGGCACAGCATGCCCTCACCAAGATGTTCAGTGCGGTCAGTTGTGATTATCTTTCTGTCGGAGGTAGATTTGTCATTAGTAGACTGTTCATTAGGAATTGTAGAAGTGGCTTAGGGAGTCCTGGACTGTTCGGTGAGGGGTCCATACATAATTATGAACAAAAGCAAGTACACTTTGAGCGAGTTATACCGTACATCTGGATTCAATTTGTCGATTGTACAATTGCTAATTGTTCATTGCCCATTGCATTAGGCTTTCATTTTGTACCTTGGCACAGCAGTGTTTCCAAAGCTTCAAGACAGTTTGCAGTTGTGATTATCTTTCTGTCG
>CANLOE010000146.1 GCA_947492745.1 uncultured Cyclobacteriaceae bacterium
GTTGCACTACGTTTTTTGAATTCACCATAGCGGTGCCCTGCCAAATCCAATAAAACTCCCTGATGTATTGGTATTTAAACCCTCGTTACGAAGTTCTAACGCATAATCCAGGTTAAAATTAGATACTTTTTTGTCCCTCCTTCTAAAACGTATTAGCTTTAGGCTAACGAGAAGACCTAAACTCTATACATAAAACACTATGATTTTCTCCAATAAGGAAAAGACAAGGATAAAGGAAAAATACGGCCCTTGGGCACTGGTAACGGGAGCTTCTTCGGGCATTGGCAAAGAGCTGGCCCAACGCTTGGCCGAGACGGGCCTGCACCTCGTACTGACCGCTCGAAGAAAGGCGCTACTGCAAGAGCTATCTTCTGCACTAGGCCAAGAGTATGGCATTGAAACAAGGGTCATTGAGGCTGATATTGCTGAGCAAAAAGGTATCGATACTATCATTACCCAAAGCAATGCCCTAGATATAGGTCTGGTCGTACTGGCAGCGGGTTTTGGGACTTCCGGAGAGTTTTTCAAGTCAGCAGTAGAAAACGAACAAAGTATGCTACGGGTGAACTGCGAGGCCCTAATGTTAATGAGTCATCATTTTTCAGGGATATTCAAAGTAAAACAGGGCGGTGGCCTTATCTTGCTAAGTTCTATTGTAGGTTTTCATGGGGCACCCTATATGGCTCATTATGCAGCGACCAAGGCTTATGTGCAATCATTGGGAGAAGGACTGGCCCATGAGCTGAAGCCCTATGGTGTCGATGTACTGAACGTGGCACCCGGTCCCGTTCAGTCAGGTTTTGAAAAACGGGCAGCTGTGAATATGGAACTGGCCATGAATACTTCGGAAATCGGTGTGCCCATACTCAAAGCTCTGGGAAGAAAATCGACTGTATTTCCTGGAAAGATAAGCAAATTGATGACCTACTCATCGCGCATTTTCCCTCGCTGGGCCAAAGTAAAGATGACCAAGGTCGTTATGAAAAGGATGACAAAAAATCAATAATCTCGTCCGGCAAAACAAAAAAAAGTTGCCCACAAGAAGTGAGCAACCCTGCATTAATTCAATGTAAACTAATTTTACATAAAAATCAAAACAAACCAATTCTTAATTCTCTCATTTTGGATTTAGCGACGGATGTACCTGACGATGAAGTTGAAGGTACTTCCCGCGCCATCCAGCCTTGAGTTCACAAAATTACCATAAGAGGTCTCCAGTCCCAATCTTTCGGTGGCTTGGTATTTGATACCCGCTCCGAACTGGGTAAATCGCTGGGACAGCCCGAACTGTTCATCGAATCCATTGCTTACGGTCTCAAACCGCGGTGAGTATTGGCCGAAGGTGTACAATGATATTTTCTGACTGGGAAAGTAGCTCAAAAACACGCTTAGTGGCACCCTAAAGAAATCTTCCTGATTCTGGCTCCTTCGGTTGATGCGGTAGAGAAATCCCGTTGCCAAGAATATCTGAAAGTCCCTAGCAAAAGTTTTATCAAAAAAGACCTCTGTCAACCATGTATAACGGTCATGATTTGTGAAAAACGGTGTTTCTTGATCCTTCGCTACGGGAATCAGAAAAGTACTCTGTACCGAAAGCCTTGGTAGGCTTTTAACGGGATTGAATTTTATTCTAGGACCTATCGTAGTTATAATGGTACGGTCACTGTCTCCTTTTTCCCAAGGGGAAAGTGCCTTGAACGGTGAACCCTGATCATTATCATAAAAGGCCCTGGTTGCATTGATGTCCAGACCTATATTGAACTTTGCCGAAGGGGATACTCCGTAGGTAAATTGATATGTGCCATTGAGAAAGGTCTGCCTTTGGTTCAGGCTGACCTTTTCTCCAGCACGATTTCTTACTGCTTTTTGCGTGTAGATATTATGAAAAACCTGCACTTCGTATTGTCCTTGTTCAAAGAGTGCCGATGGCGTGAAGTCAACAATGTTACTCTGTGCCTTAACTGACTGCTTTCCTAGCAAAAGCAATCCCAATAGGGCAAAAAAGACGATAGATGTGTGGAATTTTTTCATAATGATCCTTTTCTGATATTATTGATTATTTCGCAGCATTCAGCGACCAATCGTATGTGTAATAACCTATTTTGGACCCTGAAGGCAATTTTGACGATCGGTATTTGTTCAAGTATGCTGTTATGGAACCTGCATCTGATTTGAAATCACCGGCATACCATTTGAAAATCTCGGAAATCTGCACCTTGTTACCACTGACCTTTATAAATCCAGCGTCATTCAGTGCTATTTTGGTACGTGCTGCTATTTGCGATTCGACTTTTTCGGGAGTGTAAGCGAAGTTGGCTATTTTTGGGCAACTGACTGCTGCACAGACCAACACAAAATGAAGTCTGGCATCTTTAGTGACTTTGAGCAAACGCTCTTTCTCCAATTGGTTCAAGGTTAGGCTTTCGCTGGCTACTTTATGTTTGATTCCATCGAAGAATCCTTTGATGTTCATTGGTGATTTTGTGGGATACTCCTCTATTATACTATTGATTACCAGTAAGTTATAAGCATTGATGTAAAATGCTTTCTTCTTTGCTACAGAAGCTTGACCTATGGGAAAGCTTTCGATCTGTCCTATCAATGACTTTAGCGTACTCGGGTTTGCCTTTACACTTTTGTAATCCACTAGACCGTTTTTGACGACTGTTTTGAAGAATTTATCGGCTTTCTCAAAAAATGCCGTTCCCGCTTCTTCTTTTGAGGCCAATGCTCCAAAAGACCAAGTAGCCATCAATAATGTTATTATAATTAAGGTTGTTTTTTTCATTGCTTTAAAATGATATGGTGATAATTTTCAGTTTGTTTTTGATTTTTTTTGGACATAGAACCCCGTGCAGATGTCTTTGAAATCCGATAGAGTAGGACAAAAAATCATTTGTACCTCTAATTTATTGTAGGTATAGAATAGTCTTAGGGCGCGGTGTAGTGTCCTTTCAGTGCCAAACCAATGTATTCTCCGCTGAGTACAATGTTTTCTGCATCAATCCCGTCGACGATAGCCGTATACGTTCTGTCCCCTGCTTCAAACATTAGTCTGCTTCCCGCATCCACTCGCCATGTGCCTGATCGTCTCCTTGTATTATCCTCTGCACCGCATAACTGTTCTCCACCATCATACATAAAAGTTCCATTGCTATTAATGGTGATGACATCATCTAACCTACAGGACTGAAAACCCTGTAAGCCAAATAAGGTAAAACCCATGGCCGACCAAGTCTTTTCACTTCCATTGTGCAATAACTGTAAAAGCGCAGACTCTTCGGAAGGTACAGTTGTAGGACCATCGATGGTAGGAAATACCACTTCGTCTTCCGAAGTAGGAGAATCCAGTTCCACTAGCTCACAAGCTCCGAGGCCCAAAATCAATATGGAAAAAATCAGCGATTTGTAGAGTGTATTTATCATGGCGGTAAAGAATTAAAATTATCTTACACAAAGAAAATGTCTAAGTATCACAAAACATTCACGAGAGTTTCAATTTTAAACTAAGGGACTATTTTAATGACTCATTTAAAATCCTCCCAACTTTACGGTATCTTTCTGTTGTGATTCCACTTTTTATCACGGGAATTCATGGATTAAGGTTTGTCAAGCCGCTGACAACCTAGAACAATAACCTACGGAAATACAATATATATTATAAAAAAGTAATTTCAAAAACCACTGTTCAGCAGGTTTCCATAAAAATAGCAACACAGCATACCCCATCATAACAGACAGATTTACAACAATTTATATTAATTACGATTCTATATACCTATGGAAGGCAATGGCTTATATTGTTATTTATTTTGGACAACTTAAACCCTAATGATCAGTCTCCAATGCATGCATTCGGGATAAACTATTGGTGAAATGTATTCATCAGCTCCTCTAGGTTTGCTCCCAATACTTTTTTCGCTATTTTATTCAGTTGTTCGGGAGTTCCTTCGAAGTGATAGGTACTATGCTTATGGTCGATACTTTGTCCTACCTTCAGTGCCTTGGCCTCTGATGAAGTTTCCAGTTCATAGAGTGGTCCAAAAGGTCCTCGTTCTTTCATGGGACCATCATTGAATACATTGATAACATCCCCTTCATAGGGCGGTGCATTTTTATCCCAGAGAGAGTTGACATAATCCCCTTTTCCACTATAGGAAAACCTGACGATGGTCAATAGTTTTTTTGAAGGGGAATAGCTGGCCAGTACAGGACATAGCTTTTCGGCTTTCAAGCCTATTTTATGCATATGGTTCCCATCGGCCTTATACAATATGGTGTTACCAACACGCCGAAGTCGTTCTTTTCCTACTTTCGTCCAGTATTGGGTCACGGGAGTGTGGTGGCCCTCCTCGACGGGAATAATGACCATGTTGTCTTCATGAGAAGGGAAAGCGCTCAATGACCAAAGACATACCAGACCGTAGTCCTTGGACCAATCTTCGGTCCCCGTATTTTTCATCGTATTGTGCGATTCAAACCCGACAATGGAGAGTCCATTTTGTTGTATACCCAGTCTGCCCAGTATTTCTTCCGTTTTCAGCAAAGATACCTTACGCGTCACTGCTATGGTAAAAGACGTATTTTTGTAATTGGTCAATATGGCCTCTTTGAAGAAAATAGCCGTATTTTCTGTTTTTGAGACGAGTTCGTAGGACTCGGTATCCATTACTGGCGGCACTACGAGATTCTGCCCTGTCATCGCCCGACCGTGTGGAAAAAAGAGCGAGAACTCTCCATATTCGGGACCGAACCATAAACGATCTTCTCCACCCAGCACATTGTTTTTTTCAGCGAAGACCCCTTTTTCAATCGAAGATCGGTCAAACCATCCATAACTCTCGCCTTGGTCACCAGCAGAGCTGCTGGTCATGACACGTCCTTGGAAATCCGCTAACAGGGCTATTCGACTTTTTCCACTTTTGAGTACAATGGGCTTATAGTGCGCTTGCATCAAAGTCAGGTCATAGCCAAAAGTTCCTTTTTCATAGACAATCGGCTGGGCTAAACCCAAGTGGAACAGTGCGATGCCAAGGACAATCAGTATCAATACCGGTTTCATCATAATATGGTTTTGGTTTTGCGAGAGGTTTATGCCTTTAACCTACTAAAATCCGTTCATGAAACCAAGAACTGTGCTATACTCAAATAGAAAGTAAATCGGGAAATACGAACAGCCTTGATATAATGAGCCTATCGCAACACTGGCCATTTGCACATTTAACCCAAAATGTCCATTAGAAAATCTATTCCGGACTTAACTGACTTCAAATCAGTAACTGAATGCGTTTTTTGAATTCACCGTAGCGGTGCTACGCTGAACCCAAGAAAACGCACTGATGTATTGCCATTTAAGTCCTCATGACGAAGTTCCAACGAACATTTTGGGTTTAATACAAATTTAGTTTTTAAAATCGCATATCTTCCTGTTCATTTTGTTTCACTCTGCGTTGACCATCCTCGGGATAGCGCTGCTATCCCTGCGGTGTTCGCCTTGATTGAAAAAAAATGACCCGCGCAATCCTATACGACATTTAAAACCCAAATTTGTATAACTCCTACGGTCTGCAAGACGGACCATTTATCCAGGATCATGCATTGAAAAATCTACTACGGATATAAATAGATGCAAATCAGTCGTCTCACTAAGTTTTATTGACATTTAAACCCTTGTTAGGAAGTTCCAACGCATAATCCGGGTTTATAATCGACGTGACTTGCAGAGAAAACACAAAAGGCACCGTCTGAACAATAAGGTTCACTCCTGTTTTTCAGTAAACATTACTATAGCTGATTCTATCTCCTGATATCTAAGAGATTGTTTTGAAATGTAGCTCTTACTGTTCATTTGGACAGCATTGATTTTTAACCCAAATCATGTATTTAGTTCAAATGCTATTGATTTCCATAGGCGTTCTTGGAAAACCGTTTTCAATTGAAAGAGTAGGCAGAAAGAAACCGGAATTTGTTCGACCTACTTCTTTTGATATTAATCGGAGCCATCAGAGTCTCATGGATAGATATTACAGGTCATGTTTTTTTTATTGCTCGTGAACTTGCTCTTTATTATTTTTGTTTTTAACTTCTAATAAAACGCTTCTTTTTTCGTTAACTAAGAAGTCTAAATAGTGATTGGAACAATTTTTTTATGAGTATCAAAAATTATTTTCCCTTGATTTGTGCTTTCTTTTCCTGCATTGGCCTAAAGGCACAACAGCAGAAGCATAACATGGAAGGCTCTTCTACTCCATTTTGCAACCCCAAACTGGACCATACACCAAGACCAAAAGGCATAATCTTTCGTAGCGTACAGGGTAGTGGCCAAAAATTGCAATCCTCTAGAGGCGATGCCTCCGTACAAAGGCATAGTTCCGAACAAATAGCACTGCGCGCCCCTATACTTGCTAAAGAACACTTCAAGGTAGGCCTAAGTCTTCGCTATAGTCAAGACGAGTTTGAGTTCCATAACCCTTCTTTTCTTGAAAACCCTATCCACCGTCAATTAGAAGAAAAATCACTCAAAAGACTGAGTTCCAGCCTATACTTAATCAAGACCACACAAAAGAAAAGGTATTATATTTTTAGGAGCAGCTTCAGCGCCAGCGGTGACTATGCCAACTCGGGAGCCGAGGGTTATGCCACGAGTTTTTCCTTATCTCCTCTGGTCGGTTGGAGAAAAAATGACAAGGTGTCCTTCGCTACGGGACTCCACTTCAGTTATCGTCGAGACCGAAAAAGGGTATACCCTGTATTCGTTTACAACCGTAACTTTGATAAACACTGGGGCCTGGAAAGCACTTTGCCACTGTACACTAAGTTAAGGTACGGAACCTTGGACCGGAAAAACTATGTATATGCTGCTGCTGCACTAAAAGGAAATCAATTCAATGTAGATATAGACCCTTCGCTCGAAGGACCCACCCTATTTCGCGAAATCTCCATTCAATACACACTAACCTTAGAGAGGGAAATCCATGATTGGCTATGGTGCAGTGCCGAAGTGGGATGGAATAATGGTCTTCATTTTTCTTTTGAGAACGAAAATCATAGCGACTTTACCGCAGAACAAAAACATCGTAGTAGTAGTAACCTGATTTACGGCCTCAGTGTTTTTATAGTGCCTCCGCGAAAATTGATGCATTAATTAATAAACGACTGTTCTATACCCAAGAGAAAATAAACAGAGACTAGCTCGGGAAGCTGTCAGATGTAATGAAGCATATGGTCTATTGTACACTGGTGAACGGGTCACTCGGAACGTTTCATAAAAATACAGTTCCACCCAAAAAAACATCCTGTCACAAACCAATGACGCTTGAATTTAAATATATTCTTATATTACCCTATGCATTTATTGATTTCCGACAGGCAAATAGCATTCGAAGAGACAACAGCTAACCTGAACTTTTACTTTATTATTAAACATCAACACCTTACACAACCTTCCAGCATATAACTTCATTGGAATTTCCGAAAATAGCGGTACTACACTTCACTATGAAGCGAGCGGCCACTTTACTCAAAGTTTTCCCAGAATGTATTCCAAACGTTTGGTACCATCATATTGCGTACTCAGAATATGGGATAGTAAATTTCTGAAATAGTATCCTTCAAAACAGTCTTCGAACTCAATAAACCCACTGAATTTCAATATTTCACCCGCTAATCAGGTTATACAAACTTAGCTTTTAAATATCGCATACCTTCCTGTTCATTTTGCTTCACTCTTCGCTGCTATCCCTGCGGTTCTCGCCTTGATTGAAAAAAAAATGACCTGCGGAATCTTATACGACATTTGAAACCCAAAATGATCAATAGCCTTCCTATTCCGAACATAAATTGCTTCAACCCAAAATGTCCATTAGAAAATCTATTCCGGATTTAACCGGCTTCAAATCAGTAAATAAATGCGTTTTTTGAATTCACCGTAGCGGTGCTACGCTGAACCCAAGAAAATGCACTGATGTATTGCCATTTAAGTCCTCATGACGAAGTTCCAACGAACATTTTGGGTTCAAGATCAGCGGTTTTCACACTACGTAGATGCATCACCTTAGTGATGCAAAAGCCTCCTCTCCTAAACTACTGATTTTATTGTACTTTATGATTCCATAACAAAATCATATTGATTAATTGGGGTTAAAATGTACTTATTATGAGTTGATTATGGACAGGATACCGAACATTACAGGACATTACCCGCTGCTTATTTCATCAAAATACCACTGAACAGACCATATTGATTTATAAAGCCACTAATAGTTGTTCATTGATTTTCCGTTTTTACTCTTCCAGAACTTCGGGACTTTTGTTACGTGACACAAAGCACATTTTTTATAGCAACCTTAAATATTATTTTTTATGAGATTTATTTTTTTACAATTATCAGCGTGCATCTTTTTCTGCTTTTTTTCAATGGCAGCCATTGCGCAGCCCTATTTTCAAGCAGGCAACAATCCACAGCCCAACGGAAAAAAGTGGTCCAAGATAGCTAATCTATCCGATGAGTTCGACCAGAAAAATGGTATTGATAGAAACAAATGGTTTACCAAACCTGTGATCAAAAACAAAGGATGGTTCTGGATAGGAAGGCCTCCTGGCCTCTTTACCGAAGAGTCCATTAACGTTGAAGACGGAAAGCTGAAAATCACTGCCGGTAAACTAAGGGCTCCCGTAACCAAAAACGGAAAAAAATTCACCTATACCGGGGGGATTGTTCGGTCCATTGCACCCTGTAAACAGGGCTGGTACTATGAGTGCAAGATGAAAGCCAACAAAACTTTTATGTCATCCACCTTTTGGATGATGACCGAGGAGAATGCCTGTCCCAAAAAACTGGAACTAGATATACAAGAATGTGTTGGTAGAGTGACTCCAGGGGCCGCTGATTGGGCAAAAAGAGATGGATGGGATAAAATATTTCACTCTAATGCTATCCACAGGACCAACTGCCGCAATAGAAAGAGTTCTCGTAAACAAGGGGTGTTCAAGTTTGGGAAAAATGGTATCAGAGAAAAAAATTCCGACAGGTATTTTGTTTATGGTTTCTGGTGGAAATCCCCTACCGAACTATGGTTTTACATGGATGGTAAACTGAAATACAAAATCAACAACCCTACCACAACATTTGACATACCTATGTTCTATAACTTGGCAGTGGAGACTTACAGCTGGAATCCCGCACCGCCCAATGGCGGGATGGTCGGTCTTTCTAAAGATGACAGATCGACACAATATGAGTGGATACGTACTTGGAAGTTGGTCGATGGCAACAGTAGCCCCTCTGGAAATACAAATACCCCTTATGTGTCGGCCCCCTTTAAAATACCCGGTAAAATCGAGGCCGAAGACTATGATAAAGGAGGAGAAGGTGTGGCCTACAATGACAGTGATCAAAACAATGAGGGAGGCAAATACCGAGAAGATGGTGTAGATATCCAAGCCGATGACAATGGTGGCCACATTATAGGTTGGATGAAAAAAGGAGAATGGTTAGAGTACACGGTAAATATTACCAAGTCTCAAAAATACACTTTTTTCCCTCACATTGCCTCGCCTGAGGGAAAGGGGAAATTCAGAATGCTATTGAACGGAAAAGAGCTCTTCTCTTCCAGAGCAATACCCCAAACGGGTTCTTGGCAGAAATATGAGTTTATCCAATTTGCTAATATTTCCCTGGAAGAAGGAACTTATACTTTTCGTTTCGAAGTACTCGAGCCGGGCTTCAATCTGGACAAGTGGACCGCATGGCCTACAGGTAATTCCAAGGTAGGTATAAAGGACGAACTGGGTACACCGTTCGAATGGTATCCCAACCCACTTCAAAAAGATGACCTGATCATTGACTTCAATGATGAGAATACTTTCTTCTCTGTCCAGATACTGGACATGAAGGGGGCTGTTGTCTACAAGACCGAAGGCATCAACAATCGCTTGGATGTCCCTAGACATCAATTCAATCGCTCGGGCCTTTACTTCTTAAATGTCAATAATGGGCAAACCTCATGGGTCAGGAAAGTGATGGTCAAGTAGTCTGAACAGTTTTCATACAACCTCACATTACCAAGGGGAAAGGCTGTGTCATATTTGACATAGCCTTTCTTTTTTTAGCCGTACCATGAAAATTCATTTAGGGATTAAACCCAAAATGATCAATAGAGAACTTATTCCGCGCTTAAAAAGCAATAAATCAGGGTGTTTTATCGGATTCAGCGCAGCACCGCTACGGTGAATTCGAAAAACGCATTCACTTTACTGATTTGCAGCTATTTGAGGCCGCAATAAAAGGGCTAATGCATGATCCGGGTTAAACCCTCTTTTCGTGACTATAGTCACATCCCAGCCTCGATGAACTCAGCCGGCATCTACTATTCCCATCTCTTCTATCACCACCTTTTTATAAGCTTCTGGAGAGGTGAGCCTGCGGAACAAGTTTTCATCTCCGTTTTGATAAGCCCTCTCCACATGCCTTATCCAATTCTCTAAAAACACGCTATTCGTCTTTTCCGACAAGGTCTTGAGAAAGGCATTGATTTTTGAAATCTCATATATTTTACAGTTTATCAATTGCTTCATATAGTGCAACATCAAATGGTATTCTTCTGAGGCTATTTGGGGAAAGTAGGGATTTCTGTCCTGCGGAGCATCGTTTCCAAAAATCGCGGTGGGTTTCAGCAGTTTCAAGGTAAACCAGAAAGTTGTGCTTTTCCCTGTGACGGAACGTACACCTATCGTACCACCATGCGCCTCTATCGCCATTTTGCAAAAGGTAAGGCCCAAGCCGGAAGAACTCCTTTGTCCCTGATAGGTCCAACTCCAGAACTTATCAAAAACCTTTCCCTGAAACTGCTCCGAAATACCGTGCCCATTGTCTGTTATCCGAATTTCGACCTCCCTCTCCTCTACTAAAGCCGAAATACTGATCTCTCCTGCATTCGGAATGAACTTGATGGCATTGGACAGAAGATTACTCAACACCCTGTCCAGATACTGTACATCTCCCTCTACAAATAGATCGGGGGGCAATTGGTTATGAACAGTGTGTCCCTTTTGGCTTATCTGAAAGCCCAACTGCCGAAGACTCTGCTGCACTCTTTGATGTAGTGCAACACTACTTTTGCGCAAATTGATTTCTTCTTCTTCCATCCGGTTTACCTCCAACATATTTGTAATAAGGTTCAACATACCTTTTCCTGATTGACGAATGTATTGGACATGATGCTCTTGAAGTTTTTTCTGTGTCATTCCGATGATACTGTGTAAGGGGTTTTTCAGATCATGGGCTATCATGGAGATAAGGTCTTTTTTCAGTTTGGAGAGCGAATTGATTTCCCTATTTTGACGGGATAGTGAGGTATTCTTTTTTTTCATCAAATAGTTGACCCTGATGATCACAGCGATAATGGCCAGTAAGAACACAAAAACAAGCAAGTAGATGATCTGTCGTTGTCTGTTCTTTAATCTTAGTATCTCCTTATCATACTTGAACTGGAGTTTTTCCATAGAAAAACTGAAGCGCTCCAGTTGGTCCTGCAGTTCTTGGCTATTGATACTATCTTGATAGACCATTGCTTTTTGTAGAAGCTGAGCTGATGCTTCGAAGCGCCGTTTTCTATAGGCAATCTCTGATAACACTAGATAAGCTCCTTCGATAATGGACAGCGAGTGCAGTTCTATAGCCAAAGAGAGTGCTCTATCGGCATTTTGTTGGGCTCTTCCCAAGTGATTGCTTTCCATATAGGCCCTTGCTAGGTTTACCTTGAGATTACCCAGCAGGTGTTTGTCCAAACTCAAGTCGTATACTTCTTGGGCTTTTTCATAGTTCAAAAACGCTTTGTTGAAATCTTTCTTTTTCAGATAGGCATCACCGAGGTATTTTAGGCAAGCGGCCTGTGCATTGTTATCCTTTTGTTTTTTCCTGATTACCAGAGAATTACCGATATAATACAATGCAGAATCATAATCACCGCTTTGTAGCTTGGCACGACCTAGATTAAGGTATAGATAGCCTTCTATGTTTTTATTATCGATTTTTCGTAATAATGGACGGACTTTGTTTAGATAAGCAAGTGCTTTTTCCGGCGATTCCAGGTAAAAGTGTAGGTTACCCAGATTGATATACCCATAGCACATTTGTTCGATATCGTTCAATTCCTGGGCAATATCAAAACCTAGCGAGTAATAATGAATAGCCTCATCAAAATAGCCGATATTACGATAGGCTACACCTGTAAAACTATAGGCTTTCATGAGTGCCTGTCGGTCGTTTATGGACCTGGCCAGCTCAATAGCCTTCAGGCCCAATGTTTTCGAAGATTCGGGGTCGGTATTACGCTGTCGCCAGCAAGAGTCGAGGAGTATAGAAATACGACGTTTTCCGGCTTCATCCTGCGAAGCGATTTCAGCTCGTGCCTCATACTTCAACACTATCAGTAGATAGAGCAATCCGATAAGGACAAATTGCAAAAAAAATCTCATGTTTGTTCGTGGTCAAAATGGTGTCGTAAAGTTATGGGATCATCACAGATTCAATCCAATAATACAAACTTAGCTTTTAAATATCGCCTATCTTCCTGTTCATTTTGCTTCACTCTGCGTTGACAATCCTCGC
>CANLOE010000147.1 GCA_947492745.1 uncultured Cyclobacteriaceae bacterium
TACTTCGAAGTGTACTTTCTTTCCCATCTTGGAAATTAATCAATATATACGACATTAAAAATATTAATCTGTATTAGGTTATAAATAATAATCTGTATGGAGCAAAACCTAAGCCGATAATGGATTATCGGAGTTAATTAGCTATTACAGGGCATTTGAGGCAAATGGATCTTATCTATCAAGGGATAGTGTAGGCATGAGCGTAACAATTTGTGGAAAGTTTTCTACTTGAATTTTAAGGCGGGGCTATGTGGAATGTGCAAAGTACAGTGGTTCGGAAACCTGTGTATACCTAGCGCCACACTGATAGTCTCCTTCACAAAAAAATAAGAAAGCATCCATTTCGCCAGTGGAGCGAGAAAAGACTTTTCTGGAAATCGGTTTAAAAATCGATGTCGGTAGTTCTGGATTCGGAATCGATGAAAAGTGTAATGCTATCTGCGGAGATTTCCATGATGCACTAAAAGAGGCTCTATGGCAATGAGCATGTTCAAGAAGACAGACGCTTCAACCCGGTGAAATGTGCGAATTTTTTGGATTCACTTTAACAGTGCCATGCTGAACTCAATAAAATATAAGACTTATTGCTCCTCAAACCCAAAATAATCAATAGCCTTCCTATTACGAGTATAAATTGCTTCAAAATCAGCGGTTTTACGCTGCGCAGATTCCTCACCTTAACAATACGCTAGGCCTCATCACTAAACCCTATTGATCAATTTGGGCAAAACCTTATTGTAAAATTTTGTTGTAGAATACAGACTTAAGGATTCTCTGAAGAATCATCAATGGATCTTAGAGCGGCCATCAACTCAGAGCGGTTCATATCTTCATAATTTTCTACGCTTTTATCCTTGGCCATCCTGCGTAGGTCTTCAGTATTTCTTTCTTCTAGAGGGCGAAATACTTCATTATTAGTGCCGATGCTGGGCGTATTGGATATATGCGCTGACTGGGTACTGCTCAGACCTTTTTGCTTTAGCTCATTGTACCGGGGTTCATTGGTAATCGAGGGATGATACTTCTCTTCCATGCGCGTAGAATTTTATAGCGAACTGATTTGTAAAAACTTAGCTTTCAACTATCGCCTATCTTCCTGTTCATTTTGCTTCACTCTGCATTGACAATCCTCGGGATAGCGCTGCTATTCCTGCGGTTCTCGCCTTGATTGAAACAAAATGACCAGCGGAATCTTATACGACATTTAAAACCTAAATTTGTATTAGTTTATTGATATGGGTTCAATGGACAGTAAAAAGCTATATCACTTTTCAGTAAGTGGTATAGCCACAGGTCAATGTTTTACTACATACTCTAATCATTTATCGAAATTCATTTTAAGCAATTGACCTGCACTCATCGTACATCAATAATCATGATTATGCCAAAAACACGAAAAGCATGTTCCACCGAGGCAATTTGATATACAATGGCTTTGCCCTAAGAGAGGGGTGCGCTTTTGTGGCCAAGGATAATGAATTCGGGTCGGTAATCTTGAATAGGATTATTGAGAAAAAGGGAAAAGTCTGTTTCCAGGTTATTTTCATGGTCAATTAGGGTTATCTGGTAAAAAACATACTGCCCCACTCGTCAAAACAAATGGACTCCACAGATTTTCTATTGGAATCATCTTCTTCCTGTTGTTTCAGCTCTTCACCCAGAATAGAAGCGTCCCCCTCGTAGCCCATGGCAAATACGGTACAAGGAACAAAACCCTCCGGTATTTTAAGGGCACTTCTAGCAGATTCTTCGTCGAAACCCGCCATTTGATGCACATAGATGTTATTCTCTACTGCTTTCAGACTTAGATAAGCCATGAACTGACCTAAATCGTACTTATGATGGGGGTTGGGTTTGCCGTTATGCTCGAAGTTCAGCTTGGCACAGGCCAGAATGAGTACAGGGACCGTATCGGACCAGCGCTGATTGAACTCTTCCAGTGTACCGTAGATTTTGTTATAGGTATTACCTTCCATTTTTCTTCCTATGATAAAACGCCAAGGTTGTTCATTGTACGAAGAAGGCGCCTGACGGGCAGCATCAAAGATGTCATAAAGTACGGATTGTGCTATCACCTCATCAGAGAAGGCTCGGGGACTCCATCGTTTCTCAAATAATTCATCCAATTTTGTTCTTTCGGCTTGAAGTTTCATAGGTATATTGATTATTAAGGACTTGGTGATAACTAATTTGATGATTTGACCTTATCTCGAAAATTTAAGGTTGGGTAAGTGTTTTATACTCTCTTTTGTGGAGATAGGGAAGTTATCAAAATACTCGTTATTGTTATTATCTACATTACTGATAATTGTCGTTATTCTATGGATTGGTTTTTTTGAAATTATTTTGACCAGTTCCATGACAGTGCCGGCAGTGACGGCCCATATTACGGCCTGAGTGATAGCATTTCTGTTATTTTCTATGCTTACTGGCGCTGGCTTTCCACTGACTCCCTTCCATACTTTCTTCAATGCATAACTGGTGGTCAACCCAATCACTGTTTTGCCACCGATATTTAGAGCTTTCTTGAGAATAGTTTTGGAATAGTTGTTCATGATGATGTCATTTTGTTAATGATTGTATTGAATCATAGGACAAATTTCTTTCCAACTCCTTATAATGTTGGGCATATATTTCACTCAGGTCATAGAATTAACCTTAAGGGACCTTAGCGGGTCTCACTATGTGCTTAGGACCATGTTCTCTATTGTGGAACTTTCTACATCATTGTAGGGAATAGTACACAGCAGTCGCGCTTGTTATCAAGGGGCATTATTTTGCTTTGCTGCTGATTTTGTGTCAGTTATGCGGTTTTTTAGGTCAAATCGCTTTTTAGATGTAAAAAGGAACGGTTTTTCCTCTATACCAGACAAATTAATTTCTAACAAAAATAGAGAAGCTAATATGAAGAATGAATTAGAAGATAAGAAAATAGCGATATTGATGACAGAAGGTTTTGAGGAGGTAGAATATATAGAACCCAGAAAAACGTTAGAAGACTCAGGGGCTACTGTAGAAGTTATTTCTCTCGAATCAGGAAACATAAAGGCTTGGAACAATACGGATTGGGGCAAAACCTATGTGGTTGATAAAGGATTGGGCGAAGCACATGCGGGAGATTATGACGGTTTACTACTACCGGGCGGAGTGATGAACCCTGATAAATTGAGAAATGATAAGAGAGCCGTCGATTTTACGAAATCATTTTTCGAAGCTGGTAAACCTATAGCGGCCATATGCCATGCTCCCCAATTACTTATAGAAACAGGTGCTCTGAAAGGCAGAAAACTGACATCTTATGAATCACTGAAAACCGACCTGGAAAACGCGGGTGCCAACTGGGTAAATCAGGATGTAGTCGTTGATAGCGGTCTGGTCACCAGTAGAAAGCCTGATGATATTCCTGCTTTTAATAATAAAATGGTAGAAGAATTCTGTGAAGGCAAGCATGAAGGACAGAAAACGGTTGCCGAAGGACAATTTGCCTAGAAATTAAAGATTGAACAAAAATAGTTCATTTATAATCTAATCACTAAACATAATAATTATGAATAGTACACAAATTAAAGGAAATTGGAATGAAATGAAGGGTAAGTTGAAGCAAAAATATGGCCAACTCACCGATGATGATTTAACTTATGTAGACGGAAAAGAGGACGAATTGGTCGGACGTCTACAACAAAAATTGGGTAAGACCAAAGAAGAGGTACAGGAAGAGATTTCCAGCCTATAGGCAATGCTGAACAAGTTTATTCTATGGTGTACATATAATAGAATCAAGGTCTGTATTATTTTACCCAAGATTTCTTTACAAAATCAATAAGGATGAGCTATAGAAAATCAATTAGAAATTAGAATATTTTCTTTTATCCCAAATCATAGTTCGATAGGGAATGAAGTAAAAAACGGTTTTTTCCACGGAATGGAAAAAACCGTTTTGCCATCATAGCTGTTTATTACCCTGATGTATCGGGCCTTCATTACAAAGGCACGAGATGCGATAAATCAGCAGGTCTTGTGTGGATTCTGTGTAGTCCCGATGCGGTCAATTAAAAAAACATGCCCATTTTACTGATTTGAAAAAGGTTATTCCGCAATAGGAAGAGACTAATACAAATTTGGGATTCAACTGTCGTATAAGAATTTCGCAGGTCATTTTTTTTCAATCAAGGCGAGGACCGCAGGGATAGCAGCGCTATCCTGAGGATTGTCAACACAGAGTGAAGCAAAATGAACAGGAAGATAGGCGATTTTAAAGCTAAGTTTGTATAAAACGTAATCGGGGCTTGTAATAGTCTCAAAAATACGGATTGCCGTATAGGTTTTGAGAATAATTGATTTTTTTTACCAGTGAAAATACCAATTCAATACAATGGGAAAATTTAGAGACCTCATACATAATAACGAAACCCCTGTGCTAGTAGATTTCTATGCTAGCTGGTGCGGGCCCTGTCAAATGCTGACACCCGTTATCGAAGAGTTGAGCCGTAGCTACAAAGAAAAATTGAAAGTCATAAAAGTCGATATTGATAAGAATCCTTCTGCTGCTCAGCACTATCAAGTTAGGGGCGTACCTACGCTGATTCTTTTCCACAAAGGCAAAATTCTTTGGCAACAATCCGGAGCACCTCCCAAGCACGAGCTGGAAAAGCAGTTGCAGCGGTATATTTGACCCTAATTTCACATTGGTCCACCCTCGTGTCTGTTTTTTGATGGTCTCGTGAATATACTGTATGTAGCGCTTTGTAATGAGAATTTGAAATACACTAGATCAACGGGTTTTCTTGAACCCAAATTGAACAATAGAACAGTGAGAAAATGTCATCATTCGGAGTAAACTTAGATCATGCATTGAGAAATCTATTGCGAATCTAAATAGCTGCAAATCAGTCGTTGCACTACGTTTTTTGAATTCTCCTAAACCACTGATTTTATTGCACTTTATACGCTCATAACGAAATCCTATTGACCAATTCGGGTTAAAGGAGAAACCTCAAAAGAAAGGGAAGGGCTATCATTTGCTGTTCATGAGGTGATATGGGTTTCCCAGTGGATAGTGAAAGTAAAGGATATATTTCAAGACAGCCTCTTAGACTACTTCCATTAATAAATTCGGTATTTCCAATGTAAAAGAAGTACCCTGCCCAAACCGTGAAGTCACCTTTATAGTGCCACTCAATTTTTCTATCGTTTCTTTCACGATGTATAGCCCTAGTCCCGTACCCTGTCCCGACTCACTGGCACGATAGAACATATCGAATATCTTATCCAAAAATTCTTCCTTGATCCCTTTGCCATTATCGGAAATCTCAAAGTGGGCCCGGTCCTTGCTCACATAGACATCTACCATGATATAAGGTTTTTTTTTATCGCTATCGCGATAGCGCACAGCATTGGAAATAATGTTGTTCAATATGATTTTCAATCTTCCCAAGTCGGTATATAGCCTTTCCTTTTGATTGATTTTGATGATTTTCTCTATATTGACAGCATGTTCTTCAAACTCGAACTGTTCAAATACTTCGGAAATGGTCTCTTTGAGCTCACATGCGTTTTTGTCCACTTCCAAGCGTGTATTTCTGGAGTAATGGATGATATCCTTGATAAGGTTGTCCAGACGGTTAACACTCTTTTCCTGTAGATTGAGACAAAAACGAATATCCTCAATATGCTTTTCATTTTTTGCGATATTGATAAGCCCGAGTAGCGAGGAGAGGGGAGTTCTCAGGTCATGTGATGCACTGTAGACGAATCTATCCAGTTCTTTGTTGACCTTATTAAGCTCTTCGTTTTGTTCTTTTAATTCATCGGTGACCTGTTGCCTAGAGATGAATGCACCGAGGGCATTGGCAAAGTTCGTCAGCAATTCCGCTTCAAAGTCACTCCATATCTCGTTTTTTTCACAGATATCGAATCCTATAAAGCCCCAAAACTGATTTTTCACTCGAATAGGTACCCATAATACTGCTTTTACGTTAAGTACTTTCAAAAACTTTTGAAACCCCTCGTCGAACTCCTTTCTCTTCCCCTTTATTCGTTGACCACTGCTCATGACAGTCAGGCAGTCACTATTGTTCGCATTGTCAAAAAGAAACTGTTCCATAAAACCCCGGTCCAGTTTTGCAATGGATTCGTCCTTTTTCCATGATGAGCATAATCGGTACCTTATCCGCCCGTCATTTTCATACTCGCGGGATACCACATAAGCTCTACAGGAAGAAGAGGCATTTCCGATAATGGGCAAGGTTTCGGTGATAGAGCTGCCCATGTCCTCGTTGGTGATGAGTATTTCTGTCGCTTTATTGACAGCTTTCATCAGCGTGTTTTTAGAATTTAGATTTTTCTTGTTTTTTTCTCTTTCCGAAACATTTACGGCAAATATGGCGAGTGCAGTGACTTCTCCTCTGGAGAAAATCGGAAACATATTGATTTCGAAGTACTCCTCTTTGCCCTTGTACAGATGTACATCAAGAAATGAAGAGGACTTTTTTTTATGGAAAACTTCTAGATATCTCTTTTTCCAATGATGGCGCACGTCTTCCTCTGGAATGCAGAGCAGTACGTTCTGACCTCTTTTGACCCTGATTTTTTTATGTCTAAATACCTCCTCAGCCAAAGATTTATTGAAATCGATAACTTTGAGGTTCTTATCGATGCTCCAGATGCCATTTTCATTATGGTCGAGAATGGCCCTTAGGTTGGCCTCTCCGTTCAGTGCTTCGCTTTCCTTCGATTCCAATTGTGCATGCAGGGACAGTACTTGGTCGATCAGCTCCTCTTTACTTAACCTTGTAAGGTCTTGTCGGTGAAAAGATACCTTGGACGCTAGGGTTTTATCTTTCGAGTCGTTTTCTGATAAGTTCATGGGGCTTCTTTCTTTTACTAGGTCCACTCAGAATTCTTTCAAGAAGAAATGCCCTTCTAAAATACAAAAAAATCAATGGTTTGCCCTTTTAAAGCTATAACATTTTTTTGGGGTGATACAAAAGTCCAAAGGGACATCATGGGCGGTAGCATAGGGGATGCTGTCCAGGGGAGGGGAGAGGGAAAGACCTATTTTCAGTGCCTTATCGGAACACTGTGCCAGAAAGCGGTCGTAGTAACCCTTGCCATAACCAATGCGCTGTCCGCTCCTATCAAAGCAGATGAGCGGGACGAGTACCATATCAATATCTTCCAAACGAATATCCGTTCCCTTCTTAGGCTCGGGGATATCCCATTTGTTGAGTTCGAGTTGTGAAGGACCTTCATAGAGGTAGTGTGCCATAGTACTGTCATCAATGACTTTTGGCACGGCCAGCTGAAGGTGCGGATGACTTTTTTTCAGAACCTGTAACAGTGAGAAAGTATCCACCTCTTTCCACTTTCCTATAGGAAGGAACAAATGCAGTACCTCTATGCCCGCTAGGGAAATATTACTGATAAATGTATCCAACAGTGCTGCATTACGGCTTTTGAATACAGTACTGGAAAGTGTCATCCTTTTTTCTAAATATACTTTGCGTAGGGTTGCTTTGTCAGGCATAGAATAAAAGGTGTTTGCTACATTTTCAGTAGTCAGTTTTCTAGGAGTACATTGAACCGAAAATCAAAAGGACTGAAAGATTTCAACAGCAAGTTGATGAAATTGGGGTCGTTGAGGTAAAAATTGAGGAAATTATCCGTTCTTTCTTGAAGACTGCTGTCTGGAAAGAGCGCATCTTTGAGTGTTTCTACTTGGTTCAGTTGAGTCTCGTGATTTCTTTTTTCTGCTTTGAGTAGTCTTTTCTCTATATCTTCTACACTGTTCAGCGCTCTTTGACGCTGCGCTTCCATCATTTTCCTCAAGGTCGGGTCGATACCGCTACCTTTTTCGATGATATCATCGAACACTTTACTCAGTGCGACCTTTTCCTCATCCAGACGGAGTTCGTTTTCCGTATTTTCCTGCACATATCTCTTTACCAGGAGGTCTTTTTCCAGAAAGAGATCTTGGATGCTCATTCCTGTTTTTTTGAATTTCTTGTTCAGTGAGCGGCCGAGAATCATAGCGAAGTTTCTGGGCATCAATATAGGAAATGGTGTTCCATGGGCTTCAAATACTCCTTTTAGCTGCAACCAATAGGCCAGCTCTCCCGGTCCGCCGATATAGCCGAGGTTCGGCAGTATCATTTCTTGGTATAAAGGTCTTAGGACTACATTGGGGCTGAGCTTTTCGGGTTCGTTTTCTATGATGTCCAATAGCTCCGCCCTCGTAAATTCAAGAGGACTGTCCACTACACGATACAGCTCTCCTTTTTTCTCTATTCTAGAGCGGATACCTTTATCCAAGTAGAAGAAATTAATTTCTCTGGGATGGACCTGAGTCTTGTAACCAATGTCATCCAATAAGGAAGAGGCGCGCTCTACGGCCTTTTTAGCACTGTGCAGATCCGTATCTTCTCTCATTACTTGTCGAAAAAGCCCTTTGAGATCGGCATCATCGGCATCCAGAACGACAAGCCCCTCTTCGCTAAAGAGGTGGTGGACATAAGCCCTGACAGCCGCGGCCAAGTTGGGCTGTTCCTTATAGGCATTTTCAAAGAAGCGAGTTCCTTCGGGAAGTTCTTCTAAAATGGTTTGCAGTCCCTCAGTGCTGAACCTCCCCACAGCACCTTTTTGGGAAGTTTCCCAAGTATGGCGCTTTCCAAAAAGGTTGAAGTAGCTGATTTCCTCAAAATCATGGTCTTCCGAAGCCATCCAGTACATCGGGATGAAATTATACTCGGGATAAGTGGTCTTGAGTACTTTACAAGTGTTGATGACCGTCACTATTTTATATATAAAGTAGAGCGGACCCGTAAATATATTCAGTTGATGTCCCGTCGTAACGGTAAAGGTTTTATCGGACCGTAGGCGTTCCAAGTGCTGTTCGAAAAGAGGGCTAAGGTGAAGGTCCTTATACTGGCGCTTGATGCTGGACGCCAATACCGTTCGGGTTTCTTCTGAAAAGAAATTCGATTTGGTATCTATCTGAGCCTTGAAACTTTCGAGGGTGGGCCTAGCGCCATAAAACTCCTCCAATTCGGGAGCGCCTTTCACATAATCTAAAAATATAGGAGAAAAACAATCCGTTTCTTCCAGTTCGATTTTCTGCAATGCCATCACATCATTTTGTGGGCTTGCCGTAGAGGTCAAATTCTGTTGCACTGTCTATCTTTATGTTTACAAAGTCCCCAACTCTAAGGTAATCCTCCTTGGCATCGATAATCACTTCGTTGTCCACTTCTGGAGAGTCATGTTCCGTTCTTCCTATGAAATTAGGTCCTTCTTTTCTATCAATCAATACTTTGAATGTCTTATCGATTTTCTGCTGGTTGATTTCCAATGATATACTCTCCTGTAAATTCATAACGGCATTGGCCCGCTCTTGTTTCAAGGCCTCGGGCACATTGTCTTCCAGCTGATAAGCATGTGTGTTTTCCTCATGAGAGTAAGTGAAGATACCCAGGCGCTCGAAACGGGAGTTCTCCACAAAGGCCATCATTTCTTCAAAATGGGCCTCTGTCTCACCGGGATATCCTGCTATGAGCGTACTGCGTATGGCTATACTGGGTACTTTCGATCGGATTTCAGAAAGTAAGGCTTCTGTTTTCTCACGAGTGGTGCCCCGGCGCATACTTTTCAGAATATCCGTGGCCCCGTGTTGTAAAGGGATATCGATATAGTTGCAGATGTTATCGCGTTCTGCCATGACCTCCAGCACATCCTTGGGAAAACCTGTGGGAAAGGCGTAGTGCAGACGAATCCAGTCGATGCCCTCCACATCGGATAGGTGCCGTAGTAGCTCTGCGAGGTTGCGCTTTTTGTAGATATCCAATCCATAATAGGTGGAGTCCTGTGCAATCAGCAAGAGCTCCTTGGTGCCGTTTCTGGCCAGGGCACGCGCCTCTTTGACCAAATCTTCTATCGGTCGGGACACATGTCCGCCACGCATGAGCGGAATAGCACAAAAAGAGCAGGGACGGTCACAGCCTTCGGATATTTTCAGATAGGCATAGTGGGGTGAAGTGGTCGTTATCCGCTCACCGACCAGCTCATGCTTGTATTCGGCATTGAACTTATGTAACAACATAGGAAGTTCCATCGTACCAAAATAGGCGTCCACTTGGGGGATTTCCTTTTCCAGGTCGTCTTTATAGCGCTGGGAGAGGCATCCGGTAACATATAGTTTCTCGATTTCACCCGCACTTTTGGCATCGGCATAGCGTAGTATCGTATCCACCGACTCCTGTTTGGCATTATCGATAAACCCGCAGGTATTTACAATGACGATATTGGCATCGTCTTTGTCGGACTCGTGTTGGGCATCGATGGCGTTTCCCTTCAGTTGGGTCAACAGGACCTCGGAGTCCACGATGTTTTTGGAGCAGCCTAATGTCACTATATTGACCTTGTTCTTATTACTTCCCTTCGTTTTCAATGTGTGTCGTAATTAATAAATAAGATAAAACAAAATTAACGAAAAATATACAAACAAGCTTTCTTATCGTTTGAAACGAATACGGTTATTGTGATCTTCATTGTCAGGCAATCAATAGCCAAGGGCGATCTTAGGGCCTAAGGGGACTGTAGTGGACAAACAATCCAAGCGAGACTGGTATAGTGCCACAGAAAAAGTATATTTGCCAATGAATTATCTATGAAAAACCATTTGTTTCATATCCATACCACTCTATTTGTGGTCATCTCGTTGGTACTATCATCCTGTTTTGGTGATGGGGACTGTAATACGGACAAAGATGCAGTAGTCAAAATCAATTTCAGGGATTTGGTTGATTTGACACAGGATACCGTAGTCTTTGACTCCGTAAGGATTGAGGGATTGGACGTGACATTTTTTGTCGGAGACGAAGATACTGTCAGAAGCCCTATAAGCTTCCCCTTCGACCCGGAAAACGAGTCCATGAAAATCCTGTTTTATGAACGACGAGAACTACTGGGCACTGTCCTGCGAAGTACGGACACCCTGTACCTGAACTATACCATAAAACCACAGCTACTAGGGGCGGATTGTGGGGTGATACTGTCCTATGAAGGGCTCGAAGCTACTCTGGGCAGTTCCGATAGAAACTCCAGAGCTATTGCCGAAGTCGCTGATGAAATCATTGAAAAAGAAATAGAAGTCAATGTCAATATATTCAAATAAAGAGCTACGATGGGTAGGGTTGTTTATCATGGCTCTGCTTTTATCCCCTCAACTACAGGCTCAAGAACAGGATAGCACGAATGTTTCGCTCAAAAAGCAAAAAAATCATAAGAAAGATAGTATTAAACCCGATTTTAGTCCCGTATCTTTTCGAGTAGGTACGGATATGATCGGTATCGTCAAGTCTATCATTGATAGCGATAAGGTAGAGTTCGACATCAGTACCGATGTAGTCTTCCACAAATACCTTTTCAATATAGAGTTGGGACACTTTGAGGTCGATCGATCGGCGACCTTTCAGGGAAACAATGCCTTACTTCCCGGAGAACAATACCGGTATACCGTCAGTGGTAATTACCTCCGGTTCGGACCGGATATCAATGTATTGAAGAACGACCCGGATAGGAGCGTTCTTTTCTTTGGTTTACGGTATGGAATAAGCCGCTTTACGGATGAGATCACCTTTATCCGACAGGATGATGTATGGCCCGGTGGCGATTTGGTGGCCGGCTCCAAGAGCAATGCTGCTGTCAGGGCAGGATGGTTCGAAGTGGTCACGGGTCTGAAAGTAAAAGTGATGAAAGCTTTTTGGCTAGGTTATACGGCCCGATTGAAATTTGCTCTTGACCTCAAAGGAGATGAGGGCCTCGCCCCATTCGACGTTCCCGGCTTTGGTAGGGCCGCAGAAAACTCCTATTGGGGCTTTAACTATTACGTGTTCTATACGATTCCCTTCAAGAAGGGCAGAGGGATGTCTGTCACAGGCAAAAAGAAGTAACCCCAAATCCCTCTCGAATTCCTGAAAACAGCCTCTCGGAACGGGTTTCAACTTATGAAATTGTTTGATTTCTGTTTTTAACTCCCCATTGATGAGCAGCCCTCCTATTCCGAACACAAATTGCTTCAAGATCAGCGTGTTTACACTACGTAGGTTCGTCACCATAGTGATATAAAAGCTCCCTCTCCCAAACCACTGATTTTATTACAATTATGTTCTCATAATGAAATCCTGTCGGTCAATTGGGAGTTATACAAACTTAGCTTTTAAAATCGCCTATCTTCCTGTTCATTTTGCTTCACTCTGCGTTGACAATCCTCGGGATA
>CANLOE010000148.1 GCA_947492745.1 uncultured Cyclobacteriaceae bacterium
ACTCCAGAAGAGTTTAGTAAAATCAATTATTCAAAATGTGCTTAACTTATTGTCCAGTTTTTTATTGCAATTCCAACCCGCGGAATCTTATACGACATTTAAAACCCAAATTTGTATAATCTCACTTTGCTACCTGATAAATGTCAAGTTTTAATTGTATTTAAAAATGCACTTTTGAGCTATGACAGTAGCCATCATAAAAGATACCGATTTGGGAGAAAACATAGCTGAACTACTTCGGCTATCTCTGGAACTAGAAGTAGTCTTGATAGACACTCCCCTGAAAATGGTCTACTTTCCTATGAACTCCATCGAATCGGTCATCTATTCTGACCCGGATGATCCTCTAGGACGGACTATGGCCCGTTTCATCCGAACCCATCCGGAATTTCATAGTATCCCTTGTTTGTTTCTGGTCAATGACTTTGGCGAAACAAGCAGTCCTGATAACCTGTCCGTAGCTCTTCGCTTACCTTTTGAACCCGATTACTTCATTGATATCATAAAAGAGTGGTCTCGCATACCCGGAACACTGGAAAAAGGGGCTTTGTAATCCTTGAGAGAAAGATTCTGGATGTACCTCACTTCGGCTGTTTTATAGCTGCACTAGTAAGTAATACAAACTTACATTTCAAATGTCGCCTATCTTCCTGTTCATTTTGCGCTACCCTGCGTTGAAAATCCTCACGATAGCGCTGCTATCCCTGTGGTTTTCGCCTTGTTTAGCCCAAAATGATCTGCGAAATCTTACACGACATTTAAAAAGCAAATTTGTATAACTGATGAAAGTCATCTCCTCAATGGATAGGGGGCATGATTTTACTACTGGGTTTTGTGTTCATTTGTCCATCCATCCATATTATAACTCTAAGTGATAGCGACAAAAGAACGTATTGATTGCACACATTGTGGAGAAGCCTGTTCTGAGGAATCTTCGCTTCATCACCAAGGCGCTACTTTTTGTTGCCAAAGTCGCCATGCGGTACATGAGCTTTTACCGGAGAGCGGACCGGGATATGATGAAGCGGTAGGCGTATCCAGTGCAGCTGCCGTAGAGCGTTATGCTCACCTCGATAGAGAAGAGCTGCAAAAGGAATTACTCGACTTCGAAACGGATAAGTGCCATAAGGATGCTATTTGAAGATAGGCGTCCTGAAAAAAACGAAACAAATGATAAATCACCGTGCTGCACACGGAAGCTGCGACATAGGATTCGGATACAGGTAACATATAAATCAATCTAAAAAAGGACAGTCCTCGTAATATGAGCAATAGCATAAAGATGAACGAAGAAAATCATGTAAGGGAAAAAGAGGTCGCTACCATGACCAATATTCCCAAGGCATTGATGGACAAGTACAACGTACCTGTCCCCAGATATACCAGCTATCCTACTTTGCCTCATTGGAAAGAAGGTAAAATGATACAATGGGACTGGCAGGCAAAAGTAAAGAAAGCAGCAAAGGCAGGTACTGAGGCCGATGGCATCAGCCTATACCTGCACTTGCCCTATTGTGAAGCCCTCTGTACCTATTGTGCCTGCAATAAGAGGATTACCAAAAATCATGGTGTAGAAAAGCCTTATATTGAGGCCTTGCTGAAAGAGTGGGCAATGTATAGGGAACTGTTCGATGAACCTCCCGTAATACGTGAAATACACCTAGGGGGCGGCACGCCCACCTTTTTTTCTCCTGAGAACCTACGCCATCTGATGGAGAACATTACCGAGACATCCAATCCATCGGTATCGATAGACTACTCTTTCGAAGGGCACCCTAATAACACCACAAAAGAACACTTGCAACAATTGTACGCTATGGGGTTCCGTAGGGTTAGTTTCGGTGTGCAGGACCTAGATACGACCGTCCAAAAGGCCATCAATCGTATTCAGCCTTATGACAGGGTCGAGCAGGTCATGGATACGGCAAGAGAAATAGGCTATACCTCTGTGAATATTGATTTGATTTATGGACTTCCTTTTCAGACCGAAGCCTCGGTCCGTAGCACTATAGAGCAGGTCATCATGCTAAAACCCGAGCGTATCGCTTTCTATAGCTATGCGCATGTACCCTGGAAGGGTACAGGACAGAGAGCCTATAGTAAAATGGACCTGCCCAATAGCGAATCGAAGCGAAAGCTCTATGAGATAGGCAAGCAACTGTTCTTGAAAAACGATTATCTGGACATAGGTATGGACCACTTTGCCGTAGCGGGAGACCCATTGAATACAGCCTTTCGGAACAAGATGATGCACCGTAATTTTATGGGCTATACACCACATAGTACTACACTATTGGTAGGGTTGGGAGCCTCTGCCATCAGTGATGCCGATACCGCTTATGCTCAGAATATCAAAAATATAGAGGAGTACATTCAGACGGTCCACTCCGGAAGGCTCCCTTTGAGCAAAGGACACTGCCTTAGCGAGGACGAGATTATCCTGAGAACCTATATTATGGACATTCTATGCAAAGGAGAGGTCTGTTGGAGAGATCGTCCGGACCTAGTGGACATCAATGCGATGATAGGTTTGCATACCATGGCGAAAGAAGGACTCATCAAACTCTACGATACGGGTCTGAGAGTAACGGATATCGGCATGCCTTTCATTCGAAATATCTGTGCGATGTTGGACCCGTACCTACAGAAAGACGATGTGTCGATGGCTCCTAAGTTCAGTGTAGCGATTTGACTCATATTTATCTCCATAAAAGCAATTCGGTATTGATCTAAGAAATAAGTCCTGGAGACTGTTTTGGCAGTTAGTATTTTAACCCAAAATAATCGATAGCCTTCCTATTGCGAGCATAAATCATTTCAAAATCAGCGGTTTTACGCTGCGCAGGTTTTATACAAATTTGCTTTTTAAATGTCGTGTAAGATTTCGCAGATCATTTTGGGCTAAACAAGGCGAAAACCACAGGGATAGCAGCGCTATCGTGAGGATTTTCAACGCAGGGTAGCGCAAAATGAACAGGAAGATAGGCGACATTTGAAATGTAAGTTTGTATTACACCTTAACAATCAATCAAGCCTCCTCACCTAAACCGCTGATTTTATTGCACTTTATACGCTCATCACGAAATCCTATTGATCAATCTGGGTTTAATAAAATAGGAATGGATAGGGACAAAAGGGAAAAGTATCAATAATTCTTAAATCTGAATATGCCAACTAAGCATATAAGTTCATAAAGTAAGATGATAATAAACCATACAAGTCCTTTTAAATGGAGTTTATGGTACAATTTAGAACGTATCTTCTGCTATATGTCATTGGGTTTGCTCATTAACTGTGATGCGAGGGCTGGGTCTACAACTTCCTTATCTAAGCCCTATACTGCGTTTTGTAGGACTTAGCGACTGTTTTGAAATTATTTTAGAATTTATAATCACTTATTTTGGATAGGACCGAGCGTTAAAATAATGCCCCGAGGGCATTATCAGTGAAGGGACCGGTCTACCGCGTGAGCCATTGACAAAGATAGCCTGTCACGCTAGCTAGCGGAAATTTCAACGAAATCAGGCACCAAAAGAAGTACATAAGAAAGAAAAAGATACATTTTAAAACAGTCTCTAAGAGGAATTATGACCCTTTGCGGTTCTTGAAGTCAGTTGGTAAAAGCTCGGGATAAATGAACTCTATGCAAATCCCATACGCCTATTGGGAATCAATAAATGCACATAAAAATAAGATACATAATTCAGAACAGTCTCTTATAGTATTTTTTTGAAAAAGGAATCCACAAACTCCATTTTGTGAAAGACCTGAAGATCACCAATTTGTTCTCCTACACCAATATACTTGACGGGAATCTTAAATTCATCGGAAATACCGATAACCACGCCTCCTTTGGCCGTACCATCGAGTTTGGTGATGGCGAGAGAAGATACATCGGTAGCTTTGGTGAATTCTCTTGCTTGTAGCACTGCATTTTGACCTGTACTACCATCAAGCACCAATAGTACTTCATGGGGAGCTTCAGGGATGAACTTCTGGATAACGCGCTTGATTTTGGTCAGTTCGTTCATCAGATTGATTTTGGTGTGCAAGCGTCCCGCAGTATCGATGATGACCACATCAGCTTTTTGTTCCAGACCTTGTTTTACGGCATCATAAGCTACCGCTGAGGGGTCCGTATTCATGCCATGGGCCACTACCGGTACATCGACCTTTTCTCCCCAAAGTTTTAGTTGATCTACAGCCGCGGCCCTAAAAGTATCCGCAGCACCCAATACGACTTTCAGACCTTTTTCTTTAAATTGAGCGGAAAGCTTACCGATGGTAGTGGTTTTACCGACACCATTGACACCTACTACCATGACGACATGAGGCTTATGGGTAGAAGGTACACCGAACTCTTCTATATCTTCAGTATTGTTTTCCGATAATAGTCCCGCTATCTCTTCCCTAAGTAATTGGTCAAGTTCCTGTACACCCAAATATTTATCCCTAGCAACACGTTCTTCGATACGTTTGATGATTTTCAGTGTCGTATCCACGCCCACATCGGAGGTGATCAGCACTTCTTCCAGCTCATCCAATACCTCATCATCAACCTTGGATTTGCCAACAACGGCCTTACTGAGTTTAGAGAAAAAACTTTGCTTTGACTTTTCCAGTCCTTTATCTAGTGATTCTTTCTTTTCTTTAGAAAATAAACCTTTGAATAATGCCATAAATTTTCAATTAATAGAAGTACAGGTTCCTACTATATTTTTCGGGATAAATACAGCACTGACGAGGCGATCACTATTTGTCGTGAAACGTGTTTTCGTTGGGTTAATTAGCGCTGAACTTCTAGACAAGATAGGTATAAAGTATACTGTGGACAAGTGCCTTTCCCAAATAAGATATTTCAACTTAATAGTCAGAAAATAGTTCTTCTTTAGGGAGCTTGGGTGTATCTCCGTAAAAGCAAAAAAAGTCCCTAAAAGGGACTTTAACGATTTTCTACTTAGAAATGGACAATTACTTCGCCAGTGTTTGCTTTACTTGATCTAGAGCGACCATTTCTTCCTTAAAAGTATAAGCTCCGGTTTTTTTGGATTTTACAGCTTTTATGATTTTAGCAAAGTTCTTACCTTCACCTTTCTGTAGGGATGCAACTACTTTCTTAGCCATATTTACTTAATTTCTTTGTGTACAGTATATTTCTTTAGAATAGGATTGAATTTTTTCAACTCCAACCTTTCAGTAGTGTTCTTTCTGTTTTTGGTGGTGATATACCGAGATGTACCCGCAACACCACTATTCTTATGTTCGGTACATTCTAGTATAACTTGTACCCTATTACCTTTCTTAGCCATTTGATTATAATTTACAAATACCGAATGATATTCAGCCTTATACTAACTTGTTTCCGTTTGCTTTTGCTTTCTTGAGAACAGCAGTTATGCCATTTTTATTAATGGTCCTTAAAGCAGTACTGGATACTTTCAATGTAATCCATGTATCTTCTTCAGGAATGTAGAACTTCTTCTTATGCAGGTTGGGATAAAACTTTCTCTTTGTCTTATTGTTCGCATGGGAAACATTGTTTCCTACCCTTGCTCTCTTACCTGTGATTTGACAAACTTTTGACATTGCCCTATGAAATTTTAAAAGTGTTTCTTTTCAAATTAGTCTGCAAATATGATGAAAAGTTATTAGAATACAAACTTTATCGGACTCTTAATTTTTCAGAGCTTCATTTTTTTGCGAATATCTGCTGGATAAAATCAAGTTCTACCTCCTCAAAACTGTCTATGGTAGCTTTTGTCATGCTCAGTTCTTCTGGACTGTGTGTCGTGCAGACCCCGACTACTTTTGTTCCGGCAGCTTGCGCAGCTGATATGCCGGGCAAAGAATCCTCAAACACCAGGCAGCGCTCGGGAAGGAATCCCAATTTTTCGGCTGCTTTCAGGTATACTTCAGGGTCAGGTTTGCCATTGGTTACGTGAGAAGAGTTCAGCACGGTCTTGAAATAGGATAGAATGCCCAAGTGACCAAGTACAAATTCTGAATTCTCCGGTGGTGCGGCCGTTGCTACCGCCATGGAAATCCCCTCTTGTTTTAATACTTCCAGAAAATGAATAAGCCCATTGAGCGGCACCAAATGTGGCCCATGAAGTTCTCGGTATAGACCTTCTTTTTCCTTTTCATAATTACGAATTTCTTCCATATTGAGCTGATTGTCGAAAAGTGCACTGATCCAATCTTCGTTAGCACGGCCCGATATGCGCTCTTTGAACTCTTCTTCCGATAGGAAAAGACCGTGACGTTCACAAAATAAAGTAATCGATTCCTTATGGTATGGGTTGCTGTCCGCAATCACACCGTCCATATCGAATATTACTGCATAATCATTCATTACTCTTTATACTTTATATAATCTGTAGAATCATGTCTTCGTTTCACTGAAGTGTCGAAGATAATCAACTAAAGTGACTGTTTCGAAATTTGTGAACCAAAATAAGAGGCTGTCTTAGCAGCTATTATTTTAGAATTTATCATAGCTTATTTTGTAGGCAGAATGAGGCAAGACCGAAGGTCAAAAAAATGTTCAGTGTACATTTTAGTGAAAGAGCCAGTTCGCCGCGTGAGAAAAGCTAGCAGTACTATCTGCGGAAATTTCAGCGAAATAAAGAAGTACATAAGAAAGAAAAAGATAAATTTTAAAACAGTCTCTTAGAAAAATATGATTTTGGATTTGAAGGGTAGGGTTACTGATATATTAGGCGTTTTATTATTGAATTTTAACTAAACCACTTCAAAATGAGTATTTTAAGAGCAAGTTTCCTAGCCTTTTTCATGATTGTGTCGTTTATCGCTTGCGATCAGGAAAACGAGGTCGCCCCCGCAGCCCCTCAGACCAACCAAGAAATAGAGAGCACTTCTAACTTAAGGGCAGCCAATGATGAAGGCCCTAATGGAACAGGTAATAGTACCATTGACTGCGACTCATTCAAAGGACTAAAAGAATTTAAGTACCGTGGATATTCCTTTGTTGATGCCAATACAACACACATTGACGATATTAGAAATATAAGGTGGACTGTTGCCGGCAAAAGAGTCAAGCCTCTAAACAAAAAATTCGTGAGATTGAAAGACCACCTTTCCGCAGCGGCAACAGTCGAAGTTTGTTTCCGTGCTTACTCACCTACTTGTGGTGCCTTTTCCGAGTGCATGACGGTAGACTTTGAACCCAAAAAATAATTGAGTCCAATTTATGATTTAAACCCAAAATGTCCATTAGAAAATCTATTCCGGGCTTAACTGGCTTCAAATCAGTAAATGAATGCGTTTTTTGAATTCACCGTAGCGGTGCTACGCTGAACCCAAGAAAACGCCCTGATGTATTGCCATTTAAGTCCTCATGACGAAGTTCCAACGAACATTTTGGGTTAAAATAGGACGAGTGAGACGGTCCCCCGCAATCCTAGGATTGCGGGGGACCGTTTTGTAATGATGATAGAATTCGTCCTCGCTTATTTTGAGAGCTGGATAAAGACAGAACCAATCGCTTGGGAAATACCCCACGGGCATGGATAGCGGAAGGGCAGGCTTAGTGCCCTGAAGAAAGATAGCAGTAGTATCATCTACCAAAATCTCAACGCAATGGGCATCAGATTGGTACTCCTGTAGTAAGGATTGATCTTGTAGCGAATTCCATTTATATACAATGGTATGTCAAAAGAAGTCTATAGTAAAATAAAATTGATCTCCTCTGAAACAGCCTCTATGGTGGAATCGGTATACGATACTGTCGGGGCTAACTTTTCTTGCCATAACCACCACCACCAGGAGTAAGTATAATTAGGCGCTCACCGGCACGGACATCCTGGCTGATACCTCCCGGAAGAAATTCTTTTTCTCCATTTTCTTTTAGAATCCACTGTTGACCTACTTTGCCGGGGCCGCCTCCCTCTAGGCCATAGGGGGCTATTTTGCGGTGCTGTGCCAGTAGTGTTATCCGAACGGGTTCTAGAAAAGTCAGTTGGCGATGGATGCCCTCTCCTCCGTTCCACTCACCGGTACCTCCTGAGCCTGTCCGAATGCTGAACCGATCGATGCGAACGGGGTACCTTAGTTCCATTATTTCAGTGTCCGTGATACGGGTATTGGTCATGTGCTGATGAACGGCATCTTGTCCATGAAAACCTGGCCCGGCCCCCACACCTCCTCCTATAGTTTCATAGTAGCCGAAGGAATCGTTACCAAAAAGTAGATTGTTCATGGTACCTTGACTACAGGCGACAAGGCCCAGTGCCTTCAGCATCGTATCGGTCAACCTTTGGCTGACCTCGGTATTTCCTCCTACGACGGCAGGTAATCGTTCTGGATTCGCAAAGTTGGGGTTGAGCATGCCCTCGGGCAATAGCAGCTGTACAGGACGCATCAAACCTTCATTAAGTGGGATGTCCTGGTTGACCCAGAGCCGGAGCACATATAATACCACGCTTTGTACAATGGCACTTGTTGCGTTCAAGTTACAGGGATGGGTTGAAGCGGAGCCGGTAAAGTCAACTTGCATGCCATTATCGTTTGTTGAAATAGCTACGCATAATGCACTGCCGTCATCGAGTACCTCTTTGGCATAGAAATGTTGAGGACCCAGAGTAGAAAGTTTATCTTCCAGTACTTTCGCGGCATACTGCTCCAGTGCTTTCATGTAGTGAAGGACTTTGCCTTGACCATAAGTACGGCACAATTGTTTCAGGCTCTTGACTCCCGAGAGTAGCGCTGCCAGTGCTCCGCGCAGATCGGCGATATTTTCCGCGATGTTTCTGCTGGGGTAGGTCCCGTGGGTCAATAGTCCCTGTACCTGTTCCCATCGAGGTACGCCCTTTCTCATTAAGTACAAAGGGGCCAGTACCACCCCCTCTTCTTCCAGTGAAGTAGCATCTGCGGGCATCGAACCGGGGCTTTTACCCCCGATTTCGGCATGATGGGCTCGGTTCGCTACATAGCCGATATGCTCTCCTTCGTCAAAAACGGCTGCGATTAAGGTGACGTCGGGCAAATGAGAGCCACCATACCCTGGATGATTGGTCAATACCACATCACCTTCTTCTATAGGCAGGCTTTGACGGACTTTACGTACACAGATACCCAAACTTCCCAAGTGTACTGGAATATGTGGAGCATTGACAATGAGTTGTCCTTTCTTATCCAAGAGCGCGCAGGAAAAGTCGAGCCGCTCTTTAATATTGACCGAAAAAGAAACCCGTTGAAGCAAAGCGCCCATTTCCTCGGCCACAGCGGAAAAACGGTTTTTGAAAAGTTCCAATTGTGCTGCCTCAGGGTTCTCTTCCTGTTCTAAAGATATCAATGTATCTTTTTGTTTCTCGAGAAGGGCATGATTATGTGCATCGATATGGACCTGCCAGCCTTCTTCGATATATAAGGTGCCATTGTTGCTGACCAAAATCCCCGGTCCTTTCAGAAAGGCCCCTTTGGAAAGCTCCTCCCATACAAAGACAGAAAGGCCTATTGCTTTAGAGAATTGTTCCGAAACGGGATTTGATAACTGCTTTTTGGGAAGTGGCGAGTATGTCTTCAGTACCTCTTCCGAGGACCTGGATTCGAGGTTTTCCCGAGGTAGAGCTGCGCAGATGACTTTTAGGCTTTCCAGCTCCAGTACCGGAACATCTTCCAGCCAATGTCCGTATAGTGCTGTGTATTTTTCCTGAAATACAGTCTTTACTTGAGAAGAATGTTGTAAATAATCGATTTCCAATGCAGTATCCTGACCTTGAAACCGTAGGTACAAGAAAGCATGGGATATATGGATCGCATCGATGTCATGACCTTCTTGCTGTAGTTTTTTGCTGGCCCTTTTGACTAGTGTATCCACCCAGAGAGCTATCTCTCCCTCTACGGTATCATAAAGTGCCAATACCTGTTTTTCTTCAAAGCACTCTGCTCTAGCATCCTGTATGCCATAGGCACTCAGTAGCCCTGCATCGTAAGGCACAATCCCTCTCTGGATACCGAGTAGTGAAGCTACCGCACAGATATGTTGGCCCCCTGCTCCACCGAAGGCCATGAGATGATAGTCCTTGGGAGCATACCCTTGGCGGACAGATATCTTTTTAATGGCCTCGGCCATCTTTTCATTGCCGATTTGCAGTAGCGATAGTAATACCGTTTCCTTATCTATGTTTTTTGATTTTGCAGCTATTTTGAAAATCAAACTATCCAGTGCTGCTTTAGCTTCTGCTATGGAGAGCGGGATACCAAAATGCCCTGGGTCCAAACGGCCCAACAACAGATTGACATCGGTCAAAGTGAGCGGCCCGCTGTTACCATAACAAGCGGGTCCTGGCGATGCACCTGCACTTTCAGGGCCTACAATAAAGCGATGCCCATCAAAATCACAGATGGAGCCACCACCGGCAGCAATGGTTTCGATGGCCAAAGTAGGGCTGACAATTTCGACATCACCGACTTTCGAAAGGTATTGATAATCATATGATCCGTTGTAATGGGCTACATCAGTACTTGTGCCGCCCATATCCAACGTGAGTAACTTCCTCACTCCTGACAGCTTCGCACTTTTGACCGCGCCTACTAGACCGCCCGCAGGACCACTTAGTAGACTATCTTTAGGTAGGAAAGTATTTACGCTCAGTATACTTCCCGCACTATTTATGACCTGAAAATGCCTATTGCCCAGTTGCTGACGAATATTTTCGAGATAATCGGAGATGATAGGAGAGAGATAGGCGTTGGTAATGGCAGTCAAGGCTCTGGGGAGAAGCTTGATGGAAGGGGCAATACCGGAAGAACAACTGACATGGCGGATACCTAGGCCTCGTAGTCTTTCGGCTACAAGCAGTTCATGGGATGGGTTGCGGTAACTATGTACAAAAGCTATGGCAATGCTTTCCGTAGCAGAAGAATTTACCCGATCGGCAATCCGAGAAAGCTCCTCTTCGCTCAGTACTGTCAGAACCTGCCCTTGGGCATCGATACGCTCGTTGACTTCAATGACCTCAGTATACAATGGAGCAGGTTTGGTAATGTCCAGTTGAAAAAGGTCCGGTCGCTGCTGATGACCAATAGGTATGAGATCGGCAAAGCCTTTGGTGACGAGAAAAAGAGTCTTGGCGCCCTTTCTTTCCAGAAGTGCATTGGTGCCTTTGGTAGAACCCAATCGTAGGTCTAGCAATGGAAACTGTCCTTTTAAAGGTGTTTTCGTAAGGATGCGGGCCGCAAAGACAGGCACCTCCTCATGAGCTGTGATTTCAAAAGTATCACCTTCATCGAATGGCAACGCCGTAGTGCTATCCAGTGTTATCAACCCTTCGGCCAATGTTGTGGAAGCAATGAATAGAGGGCTGCCTTCCGAACCTAAACACCGAAGCGTATAGCCTTCATATATATCCTCTTTGTAGGGAGAGGATAGGCTCACCTCTATAGTAGAGGCATCTACTTTTCGAAGAATACTACCCCTCAAACAACCACTGCTGAGCAATTTCAGGCGAGATGGACGTTGTTCCGGGTCTAAGGCATAACAGTCGGTAAAGGTACCGCCGGTATCAATACTAATTTGCCATCTTCTTTTTTTCATACGTCTTTATATATAGAATAGCGGAGACCTCATCATAACAAGAAAAGTAAACAATTCCAGTCAAAAGATAACAATAAATCAATTCAAAATGCTTTGATAAGGGCCTGCCTATCTATCTTGTTTTAACCCGGATCATGCATTGAAAAATCTACTGCGGATCTAAATGGCTGCAAATCAGTCGTTGTACTAAGTTTTTTGGAATTGCAATAAAAAACTGGACAATAAGTTAAGCACATTTTGAATAATTGATTTTACTAAACTCTTCTGG
>CANLOE010000149.1 GCA_947492745.1 uncultured Cyclobacteriaceae bacterium
GCTGAACCCAAGAAAACGCACTGACTTATTGCCATTTAAGTCCTCATGACGAAGTTCCAACGAACATTTTGGGTTTAATGAGGCCTTTTTTGGGTGGCATTGTCAAGCTCATATTGCGTATAAAGAGTCAAAACCAAGGCGAAGCACCCTGGTTTTGTAGTCGAAAGAAAAGTCCCAAATCAATCTTTACCTCACGGTCATTATCCATGATAAAAAATAGGGATGTAATGGAAAGAATTGGAGTAAGATTGGTACTGGTCGAATAAAGTTTTAATTTGCATCCCTACATTAACAATTCATGGAAACGTACCGTTTTCACTGACAACGAGTTATGTAGATACTTGTAAGTTCTTATCTCTCAACGACTAAAAAGGTAGATTTCAGTTATGGATGGTATTTTTTCATTGGACAATTTCATTACATTGGGCTTATTGACGCTCTTACAGGCGGTATTGGGCTTCGATAACCTACTCTATATATCACTTGAGTCCAAAGGTGCCCCTCCCGAAAAACAGGCTTACGTTCGTAAAGTAGGTATCATCGTGGCTATCTTTTTACGTATAGGTCTACTGTTTCTTCTGGTCAGTATGATCAAGTACTTCCAAAAAGAGCTTTTCGGACTCAACATAGAAGGTGTTTTCGAGAGTCACTTCAATATCCATAGCCTTATCGTACTTTTTGGAGGTGCATTTATCATCTATACGGCTACGAAGGAAATCATACATATGATGTCTCTGGAAAACCATGAGGGCAAAGAGGAAAAAGAAGCTAAAAAAAAATCGGTCAATGGTGTTATTGTCTCTATCGTCATCATGAACATCGTTTTTTCCTTTGACTCTATTTTGAGCGCCATAGCACTCACAGATGTATTCTGGGTGATGGCCTCGGCCATTATCATCGGAGGTGTATTGATGATATGGCTGTCCGATGGGGTAAGTAAATTTTTACAGCGAAATAGGATGTACGAAGTACTTGGCCTCTTTGTTCTTTTTGTGGTCGGAATCATGCTGCTAACAGAGGGCGGTCATTTGGCTCATATTATGATAGGAGGAAACGAGATAACCCCTATGAGCAAGACTACATTTTACTTCGTTATCGTCATATTGATACTTACGGACGTGGTACAAGGACGCTACCAAAAGAAACTCAACATGAAGTTGTAGTTCCAAAGTGCGAACACTGGAACAGGGCCTTATACAAACTTAGCTTTTAAATATCGCATATCTTCCTGTTCATTTTGCTTCACTCTGCGTTGACAATCCTCGGGATAGCGCTGCTATCCCTGCGGTTATCGCCTTGATTGAAACCAATATGACCCGAGGAATCTTATACGACATTTAAAACCCAAATTTGTATTACCCCCGATTTAAATTTGCAAATGCGAATTCCATGTAATCATTGTAAGCATCCGTCCAACCACACCTTGAATTGATTTTTGTGCCGTGATACCTTTGTTCAAAAAAAGAACATGTCAAGATCAACACAAGCCGAGCAGATGAAAGAGCTGGTGGGTTCCTTCCACCGTTCCGGTCAGAGCCGTAAGGAGTTCGCCATGGCCCATGGCCTGACGGAGAGCAAGCTGCAGTACTGGATCAAGAAACTTTCCCTGGAACCTGTTGACCGTGAGGAGGCCCTGGCTTCCTTCATTCCCCTGAAAGCCCCCACCGACGGGACGGTGTACATCTTCATCAACAGGGCCAAGCTGCTGCACTGGCAGGGCGGCGGTTTCGTACTGTACTACAAACGCCTGGAGCGGGGCAGTTTCGAGCTTCCCGCCTACGACGGTGCGGTTTCGGGCCTTTCATTGGACTACGCACACCTGGTGCTGTTGGTCGACGGCTTCAGATCGGAGCGCTTCCTTCACGATATGGACGTGTCCCAATGGCCCCTGTTCGGTGCGGAAGGGACCGCTCAGCTGGAGGATCCCCTGGTGGAGACCATCACCTATACCCGTCCGTGAGAATAAAAGGCACCCTGGCCGGTTGCCCTGTGCATGCCCGAAGGAAGTTCCACGATGCCCTGGACAATGACAGGGCAAGTGCCAAAAGTGCACTGGCCATTTTCAGGGACATCTACAGGGAGGAACGGAAGATCAAGGAAACGGCCAAGGGCGATGTCGAAAGGACCAGGTCCCTGCGCAACGAAAAAACATGGCCCCTGTTGGAAAGGATAAAGGAGCTGGTCGCCCCGGAGCGGGATAATGTGTGCTCCATAAAATTCTTTATTCCAACTTACTTTATAATTCTCAGCTATATTTTTTGGGAAGTGTACCCAAATGGAAGTAACACAAACATCATTATAAGGGCTATAATCTTTTTCATGATTGTTTATTTCGTACTTAAAATTTTAGTATTGTCTTTACTTATTCTTTCTACTTGTTGTTTATCCAAAGGTTTAGAAAAGAAAACTTCTTTCTTGAACTTAGTTTGCGTCTGTTTTAATTTAAGGTCTTTAACATCTAAACTTAAATCACAATCGAATCTAGCTAGTATCGTATGATCTTTACTCCAATCATCTGCTGCATTATCAAAATGTGATAATCCCCAAGTAATTCCACGACCATTTCCATTACTATCAAAAGCATCTGGCACACAAGGCCCTGCTGCAATAGGTAATAGAGCGGTTACAGAAGCAATACTAAAATTAACTCCATCGGGTGCATATTGAATGGTGTTGGCTTCATTTCCATTACGAATTGCTATTGTAGCAATTCCCTCTTCAAAAGGGAAGTAAGCTGTTTCATGCCCTGAGTTTAATACAGGATTTAAAGGATGTTTTGTAAATGGACCTAATGGATCATCAGCAATGGCCAAACCGTTTACACATAGATAATCTGGGCGGTCTCCGAAAGCGGCTTTGTAATACAAGTAAATCTTCCCGTTATATACCAACGGATAAGGGTCATGAATAGAAAATTGGTCCCATGTACCGGGTGCTCCATTTTCCACCACAATTTTATTTAATGGTGTCCAAGGTCCATCTGGAGAATCTGCATAAGAAACCGTTACCGGGCAGTGATCTCCTTTTTTTCCACTAGCTTCCATAAATCCCTGATAGTACAGATAATACTTTCCTTTAAACTTTAAAATATCCGGAGTAGCGACTGAACGCCATCCTACAATGGGTTTTGATGGTCGTGATACCGCTACACCTTGTTCTTTCCATGTAAATCCATCATTACTAGTTGCATACCAAATTTCACCTAAATCCCAATCTGCGGAAGGAATTTCATCGGTAGATAAATGTGCATTTCCATAGCCTACTGGAGGGTATTTTGTGTGCCTTTTGGTATACCAAACGTAATATTTCCCATTTTCAATAATAACCTTGGAAGGATCTCTACGAGAAATAGTTCCATCGCCTCCATGGTAATCAAACCCTTTTAACTGCGTATATGCAAAACTTGTAAACAGTTCGTTATCTTCTGGGCGAGGAGTTTTGTAATCCGTGTACAAACGCTTCATTGCCTTACTTAAAGGGTGATTAGGCATAGACTGAGGAATATCCCATGGGAAACCGCCGTAATCTCTTTGTTGATCTTTAATTGTTTCTTTATCGCTTGCTGATTCAACAATATCCTTTTTTTCTTCTGTTGAAAAAGTACATGAAATCAATTGAATTGATACAATTAAAGCAAGTATGGTCTTAACTATCTTCATTACTTTGATTTTAGTTTACTACTGTTATTCCAAAGCATTTTTATTCAATAAACAACGCCCCTATTTTACAGGTCCCACATTCCAATTTTTGTAAATCTCTTTTAATTGATCATACGCTTTTTTCTTTTCTCTTTTTTCACTTACTACTCCCCATTCTCTAAAACCAGATGCTGGAGTGCCTTTATAATTACTTCGATAATCATTATATGACCATAAAGACACTCCAACTAAATACGGGTATTCCTTTAATTTTTTCAAATCTTCCATTAATTCTTCTGAAAATTCAGCATCTGGAACAGTCCCTATTTGAGACCTTCCTATTTCTGACATAAAAATTGGTTTTCCGTCAAACTTTTCATGTGTTTTAGTTACGGCCTTAACAGCATCTCCGTAAGAATTGATACAAATAAAATCCAGTTTTTCAAATGGTTCATTGGTTAGATTAGCGTTTTTACCATATGTTGTAAGACTTACATATGTTTTTAAACGTGTTTGATCTAATTCTTTCACATAATCCAACATCGAATTGATATACTCGTATTGATCTTTTGTAAGTGTTTTATCTTCCCATTCTCCTTCGGGGTCTCTTAGTTCATTTCCAACACTCCACCCTATTACTGACGGGTGGTTAAAATCTCTTTCTATCATTTCTTTCATCCATTGCTTTGCTAGGGGACTATCTTTAAATGTTTGAGGGTCATCATCTCCCCAAACAGGTATTTCTTGAATTAAAAGGTAGCCTTCGCGATCACAAAACTCTAATAAATTTTTTGATAAAGGGGCATGCATTAATCTTGAAAAACGTCCTCCCAAAGCTTTTATATCTTTCATATCTGCTTCTACAATATGATCGGGTTCGGTGTTACCGTATTTAGGATGATCGTGCACACGGTTTAATCCATTTTCACGTAGTGGATTATTATTTAAAAGGAGTTCTTCTCCTCTTGCCTCTATTTTTCGGACACCAAAATTGTCTTTTGCTTTATGAACAATCCTTTTATTTATTTCTAAGTGAGATTCTAATTCGTATAAATTAGGATTATCTAAATCCCATAATTTATAATCTGTTAAAGGCACTTGAAATACTAATTCTCCTTTATTTTTTGATTTTTTTGGCACATTTACGATTACTTTTTTTAATGGATTCCCATCAATAAAGGGTAAAACAGTAGCCTCTATATCATTATCTTCTAAATTTTCGATTTGATACGTAATTGAAAAATCAATGCGCTCTTCTTCTAAATTGGGGATTGCCTTTATGTGCTGATATAAAATCCGCCCTTTTTCATACCCATTTAAAGATACTTTTCGACTAATCCCTCCCCAAGCCCACCAAGCTCCCCGCTTATAGGTGTTATCAGCCATTACAACCAATTCATTAGAGCCTTCTAATAATAGATGCTTCGAAATATTGAATTCAAATGGAGTATAACCACCAACATGCTCTCCCAGTAATTTTCCATTCAACCAAACTTTTGCCGTTTGGTATACCGCTCCAAAGTGGATTTGGATGTGTTTCTCTGACCATGAAGCTGGTATTTCAAACTCTCGTTTATAAAATCCTTTTCCAACATAAGTACTATACTTTTCGGTCGTATCCCAGTTTCCCGGAACCGAAATAGTATCCCATTCCTGAATACTATTCAATGCTTCGAAACTAGCTACTGCTTCAGAGGCATGAAACTTCCATTTACCATTTAGTGAAAAGGATGCATTCGGAATATCATCCTTAGCACAAGAAATTATGCTAAAGATTGAGATGAGACCGAAAATTAATCTTAAAAATGATTTCATAGTTATTACAACAGTTTATGATACAAAAACTTCAAATAAAGAAGCAGGAACATTTTCCGAAGGATGTTCCAAAACAATACGAATCCCCATTGTCTTTATTGGGGCTTCCAAAGCAATTGTATTTATTGTTTGATAATTCCCTTCTTTTTTAGCGATCAATTCACCTTCGACTGTATATACATTGTAATTACCAACACAAAACGGAATTATATCTTCAGGATGACCATATTGCACTGTTTCCATGGCATGATTGTAATCTGTATCGAAAAACAGCTTTATTTGATGAATCGTCTGTACTTCATCCCATTCAATATTTATTTCTGGAGTAGTATCATTAAAATCTGCTACCCATGCATTAGTACCTTTCCAAGGTCTAACATAACCATTACCTAAATTAGAGGTTTCATAGATCTCTAAAGCCGGCTCTATATTTAATGCAATATTTTTCCCTTCAGGCCTTCTATTGGGTATCCAAAATTCGAATGTATCAACACCAATACCATCTGGGGGTGTTTGTTTCCCTGTATTAGATACCTTTTTGTTTACTCCATTAAAGGCAGTCATTATACCTGTAATTAATTGGTCACTTTCTTGCAATTCCAGCTTTTCATTCGCCATAAAAGTGACAAAAGCATAAGTACTTTCTGATAATGTAGCTTCAAAACTAAATTCTATGGTCTGTTCTCCCTTTTCAATGGTAATTATTTTTTGTTCTAATATAATTTCGGGAGTATAATTATAGGTCAACTCTGATGTACGCAATTGTACTTCTAATTGAGTGGCTTCTTCCGCTTTTATAGTTACTTTAAAACGATACTTTGTATCTACTTTTAAAGGCAGCAGTTGTGCTACAGAAACATCTAGTGGCAACCAATTACCATTAGTTGTTATTTGAGAAAGCTTTAATGTAGAACTTGCCTCAACAGTAGCCTTATTTAATAAATTACTTTTGGCTTGTATAGGAACATTACAAATACTTTGCCCATCAATATTCAACTGATTTTGAAGTGTTTTTATTCTTCCTTCTTCCAAGATTTGTGCTGGCAGCACCTTTTCGGAAGTACACATCGCCGCTGCTGTACCAACTGCTTGAGCTCCAAACCCACAAGTTAACATAACTCGAGTAGATCCAAAAGCAACATGAGAGGCACTGATAATACGTCCTGCTAAGAATAGGTTATTAATATTCTTGCTTACAAAGCTTCTGTAAGGGATATCATATACTCCTTTAGAATGCCATTGAGTACAACCAGAAAGCTCGCTATAAATTCCATCAGCAGGATGCAAATCTAGTGCCCATCCTCCAAATGCAATGGCATCATCAAAGGCTTCCTGACCTAAAACATCTTGCTGCTTCATCATATAAAGCCCATCAAATCGACGACTTTCACGCTTTCCTGGAACGTTAGCAACCCACTCTAAGTCTAGGTTTTCTACATCTTCGAACTCACCAGAATTTTTAATGTAATTCCACACCCCATAAATTACTTTCCAAAGTTCCCATTTGATTTCTTCAGTTTCATGAATGGTATCCTTTCTTCCTCCAAATTCGAACCACCAAAAATTACATCCTTTATGATTCTTTCGAATCAATTTATGACGTGGTATATCGTTAATATCTTGTAATGCATATGAAGGTGCTACATATTTTACAGACTTATCCGATTCTTTACTATAGAAAAACATGGAATGCCCTAATAACTGACCATAGGATTCATCTGGGGCGAAAAGCTCTCCGAATTCTTCTTTTGATTCTGCTCCAATTCTAAAACTTGCTCCCGATTTGAAACCTACAATTCCATCCCCCGAAGCATCACAAAATAGTGGAGCTTCTATATCATATTCTGTAGAATTTTGGCTATTAAAGGCCTTAACAGATTTAATGGTATGATCATCTGATTTTTCAACATCACTAACCGCTGTATTTAATAGTAATGTAATATTAGGTTCGTTTATTACTTTTTCTAATAAAACAGTATCGAAAATAATAGGGTTTCCTTCTTTATTACGATATAAATTTTCTACCATAATCTCATCGATAAGTCCTCCTTCACGAGACCATCGATTGTTATTCCCCATATGTGAAGTTGCTCCTAAAGCCCACAATCTAACTTCCGAAGAAGCGTTACCTCCTAATACTGGTCGATCTTGAATTAAAACAGTTTTTGTCCCTTTTCTTGCAGCGGATATAGCAGTACATACACCAGCTAAACCTCCACCTACTACTACAAAATCAGTACTATACTTTTCAATTTTGTTTTCTCTTCCTTTTTGACTAAATGCTTCTGTAATCATTTTTTAGCTTTCTTCTCTATTTTTATAAATAACAAAAAGGCCTAGTAATAATACAATACTTCCTATTATTGCAATCGTGATTTTTTCGGCATCAGCAAAAAATGTAAGTATTGAAATAAGCAATCCTATTCCGCTAATTCCTAATCCTATAACACGACCTCCTCTTTTATTTCCTTCACCTGAACTTTCCGATTCTTCATCACTAGAAGAATCACTAGTAATTTTATCTGTAACTGGAGCTACAAATCCTTTAAAATAATTTATTAATTCTATAATTATCAGCAATACCATTGGGATTCCTACTCCCATTGACATTTCTGTAGTTCTGTCTAATGAAATTCCTAAAATTGATGGAGCTAAAAACTTAAAAAAAGCATTTATCAAAAGAGAAATAACAGTAACTAATACCGTAGTCTTCCCCGTTGATCTTTTAGAAAACAACGCCCATAGTGGCGGTAAAAACATAGCTGCTCCGGTCAATGCGGCAATACTCATAACCACTTCTACTATTCCTCCCATAAGAGGCACTAATAACGCTACAACTATAGTTAACAATCCTAGAATTACGGTGGCTGTCCTGCCTACTTTGATAAGTTTTTCATTACTGGCTTTTGGAAATATATTTTTGTAAATATCATTAGTAATAACCCCAGCCGAAATATTCAACGTAGTATTGACAGAACTAGAGGTTGCGAAAACCATACCTCCTAGCATTAGTCCCAACATTCCTACCGGCATCACTTCCTTACACATCAATAAATAGGCTCCTTCATCGGCTAATTCCGGCAAACTTGGGTTTAATACTCTATATATCATTGGAGGTAGCATCCAAATCAAAGGGCTAATCGTATATAAGCCACCAAATAACAACCCTACTTTTTTGGCATCTTTAGGAGTAGCTACACTAGTATAGCGCTGTACATACGCCCAATTTCCTGCGATAAAAAACAAATTATATAATCCAAATACTATTAAAAAAGGAATCGAATATTCTTCGGTAACAAGATCGAAGAAGTTTTCCGGAGCTTGTTCTATGAAGTTGCTAACCCCTCCTACCTTTTTAAAAGATAAAGGTAAAACGATAAATACGGCAGCCGTTAAAACGACAAATTGCAATACATCAGTAACAATTACTGCCCATAATCCTCCTACCGCTGTATAAAGTAAAATTAAAATCCCCAATACAATAATACTTGTGGTAATAGGTATTCCCGTAGAAACTTCTACTATTTTAGCCACAGGATATAAAAACGCCCCTGTTGTAAACAAGGATACAAATAGAAATAAATAAGTATATACTTTCTGGGTTTTTAACCCCAACCGTTCGGTAATAAAAGATGCTGCTGTAATGGCTTTGGTTTTTTGCCATTTTGGTGCTATGAAAAACCCAATGATAATACCTGCGATTGCCATAGTCCACTGAATAGAAACGGCTACCCAACCACTCGAATAAGCTATAGAGCCCCAAACAACGAAAGTACCCGCAGAGAAAAAACTCATAAATAGAGACAATCCACTCATCCACCATGGAAGAGCACCTCCCGCTGCAAAAAATGAACTAACATCTTTTCCCGATTTTGAAAAACTAATTCCGCACACAAAAATGAGTACAGTAAAAAGTAGAATAACAATAATATCAATGAGGTTCATATATACGTATTTATGACAATCTAGTAAGTTTAAAAATGAAATTATATTGTTTCCGTCATCAAAATTTCCGAAAACGTTTTCGGAAACGTTCCCATTTTACGGAAACGTTTCTGAAAAAAAATAAATTTTCAGAAATGTTTTATTTTCCGAAAGTTGATATCTTTATAAGAATTCTCTCTTTATGAAATATATCACTATAAAAGATATTGCTAAAGAACTAAATGTTGCTGTATCTACAGTTTCACGAGCCTTTAATGATAAATATGATATTAAACCCGAAACAAGAGATCGTATTCTAAAAAAAGCTGGAGAAATGGGATATCGTCCCAACCCTATTGCGAGAAAACTGGTACAGCAACGTAGTTTTAACATAGGGATTATCATTCCTGAATTTGAAAATTCTTTTTTTCCACAAGTAATTATGGGTGCACAGGAAATATTGTATCAACACAATTATCAAGTTCTTATTATGCAGTCCAATGAATCGGTCGATTTGGAAATTCAAAATGCAAAAACCCTAGTTGATAATATGGTAGATGGACTTATCATCTCTCTATCAGGTGTAGGCGATAATTTATCCTACTATAAAGTGTTAACGGAAAAGAAAATGCCTCTAGTCTTTTTTAATCGCGTTCCCGAAAACATAGAAACTTCAAATGTTGTTTTTGATGATTACAAATGGGCTTTTTTTGCAACTGAACATTTAATTCATCAAGGGTTTAAGGATATTCTTTTTATATCTGGTGCTAATGAGCTTATTCTTTCAAAAAATAGACGAAGAGGTTATGATGATGCCCATAAAAAACATCGAATTCCAATTGGAAAGAAGATTACTTGTGGTTTTTCAATGCAAGATGGTGCTCAAATAGCGAAAAATTTAATTACTGAAAATACCATCCCTAGAGCTATACTTGCGGCCAATGATGCTTGCGCCATTGGAATGATACGTGTTTTTAAAGATTCTGGATTTAAAATCCCCGAAGATATTGCTATAGTAGGCTTTTCCGAAACCAAAATGGCAGCTCATATTTCCCCGACATTGACCTCTGTTGAACAACCCACTTATGAAATAGGTAAAGCAGCGGCCCAACTCCTTTTAGAACAACTTCAAAATAAAGGAATTCATATACCTCAAACTATTGTATTAAATGGGCGTTTAAATGTGAGAGAATCTTCTATGAAAGTTTAAAAAATTTCTCCGACTCATATTATGCAAATAAGGTCCATAATAAGGGATTAGCTGCTGTTTTTCAAGTAGGAATACTGTACTTAAAAACAAAAAAGAGGTTGTCTAAAAAATCTCATATAGAAGTTTAACCTAAAATAATCCGTGGCCTTCCTATCCCGAACATAAATTGCTTTAAGATCAGCGGTTTTACACTACGATAGGTGCGTTACCTTAGTGATACAAAAGCCTCCTCTCCTAAAGCACTGATTTTATGACTCTTTATGTTCTCATCACGAAATCCTATTGATCAATTGGGGTTTAATATAATATTGACCGACAACTCAGCTATCCGCTACCGTGAGGCATTTATTCTATTTAGGGCTAAAAAGATATCCAAACAAGATAAGCGTCCGAGCAACTACGAGGTGATTTTTTCTTGATATCCCGGCAGGAGTTCCGCCAGTTTCTGTAGGCTGTGGTCAGGTATTCTTTCCAGTGTACTTGCAAGCCATTCCCTTGGGTTGATGTTCTGCATTTTACAGCTTCCGAAGAAGGAATATAGCATAGCGGCATCCTGTGCTGCTTTGTGCGATCCGCAGAAGAGGTAGTTCTTTCTGCCAACAGCCATGGGCCGGATAGAATTTTCTATCAGGTTATTGTCCAGGGCTATCCTTCCGTCCAGGAATATGTTCTCGAACTTAGGGTACTGGTTCAGGAAATAGGCCATGGCCTTTCCGATGGCACTTTTGGGCAGCGCATTGTCCAGTTCTTCTTTTATCCAGTCCCGTATCTGTTGCAACAAAGGTTGTATGCGTTCTATCCGTAAGGTCCGGGTCCTTTCGACATCGCCCTAGGCCGTTTCCTTGATCTTCCGTTCTTCTTTATAGATATCCCTGAAAATGGCCAGTGCACTTTCGGCCCTTGCCCTGTCATTGTCCAGGGCATCGTGGAACTTCCTTCGGGCATGCACAGGGCAAACGGCCAGGGTGATTTCCGGAGCGGCCCCTATTTTGTCGTAACCGTATAGCCGTCACATTGCAGATAGCCCTGATAGCCCGCCAGCAGCTCTTTGGGGCCGTTCTGCCCACGGCCCCTGCGGTAATTGAACAGCATGAGTTTTCCCACCGGGTCGTGGTAGACCCATTGGTAGCCCTGGCGCGCACTCCCTTTTTTGTCGCTGTCCGGTACCTTTATCGGGGATTT
>CANLOE010000150.1 GCA_947492745.1 uncultured Cyclobacteriaceae bacterium
GCCATTTAAGTCCTCATGACGAAGTTCCAACGAACATTCTGGGTTAAACCCTCGTTACGAAGTTCCAACGCATGATCCGGGTTCAATTTTTCGGACAGCCATTGTGTACCTACCTTTTCCTGCAAATTACAGCATTGAGAGAAGTCTATATCTCTACCTCATCCAAGTTGAGGAATTCGATTTCCTTGTTATCACTGAGGCTCACGCCAACGATTGAGTCCTTATCGACCTTGCCGGCAAGAATCTCCTTGGACAGGGTATTCAACACCCGACTTTGCATTACCCGCTTGAGCGGTCTGGCTCCATATTGCGGGTCGTAACCGGCCAGGGCCAGAAAGTCGAGTGCTTCATCCGTAATCTCCAGCTTGATACCATTATCCGCCAATCGACGTTGGATAATCTTAAACTGTATGCTCGCTATTTTACGGATATCCTCTACAGAAAGTGGACGGAACATAATGGTCTCGTCTATTCTGTTCAGGAACTCTGGCCTTACCGAGGCTTTCAGCATGTCGAAGACCTCTTCTTTGGTCTTTTCCAGTACCTCTACAGCATTATCTTCGTCCATATTCTCGAAGTTTTCCTGAATGCGGTGTGCTCCGATATTGGTCGTCATGATGATAATGGTATTCTTGAAGTTGGCGGCCCTTCCTTTGTTATCCGTCAGCCGGCCATCATCCAGTACCTGTAGCAGGATATTGAACACATCAGGGTGTGCCTTCTCGATTTCATCCAGAAGGATGACCGAATAGGGCTTGCGACGAACGGCCTCGGTCAACTGGCCGCCTTCATCATAACCTACATATCCCGGAGGTGCGCCGATGAGCCTACTGACCGCGTGTCTCTCTTGGTATTCGGACATGTCTACACGGACCATGGCGTTCTCATCATTGAAAAGATACTCGGCCAGGGCCTTTGACAGCTCGGTCTTACCGACTCCCGTCGTACCCAGAAAGATGAAGGAACCAATGGGCCTTTTGGGGTCTTGAAGTCCCGCCCTACTCCGTCGTACCGCATCGGACAGTGCCGAAATGGCTTCCTTCTGCCCAGCCACTTTTTTCGAGAGTTCCTCTTCCATTTTCAACAGCTTCTCTCTTTCACTCTGTAACATCCTACTGACGGGTATGCCTGTCCACTTGGCGACTATCTCCGCAATGTCATCGCTGCTGACTTCCTCTTTCAACAAAGTTTCTCCGCCCTGCATGATGGCCATTTTTTCCTTTAGCTCTTCCAGTTTCTTCTCGGCTTCGATGACACGGCCATACCGGATCTCGGCCACCTTGCCCAGGTCTCCGGCTTTTTCGGCTTTTTCGGCTTCAAATTTCAGGTTATCTATACGCTCTTTTTCCTGCTGTATACCATGTATAACGGCTTTCTCGTTCTCCCATTTGGCCTTCAGCTCATCCCGTTCGGTGCGCAGTTCAGCAATTTCTTTGCTGAGGATGCTTTCCTTTTCTTTGTCCTTTTCCCTTCGGATAGCCTCCCGTTCGATTTCCAATTGCATGATTTTACGTTGTAGCTCGTCCAGTTCTTCGGGGAGTGAGTCCATTTCCAATCTCAGTTTCGATGCAGCCTCGTCGATGAGATCGATGGCTTTGTCGGGAAGCTGGCGGTCAGCGATATAGCGACTGGAAAATTCCACGGCTGCGATGACGGCATCGTCTTTGATGCGCACGCCATGGTGCAGTTCATATTTATCCTTGATACCCCGCAATATGGATATCGTATCTTGAGGGCTGGGTTCGTCTACGGTAACCGCCTGAAAACGTCGCTCCAGTGCTTTATCTTTTTCAATATATTTCTGATGTTCTTTGAGTGTGGTGGCACCAATAGCATGCAGTTCGCCCCTGGCCAACGCCGGTTTCAAAAGATTGGCGGCATCCATGGCACCCTCTCCGCCGCCACCTGCGCCAATCAGGGTGTGGATTTCATCAATAAAGAGGATGATTTCCCCGTCGGCATCGATGACCTCTTTAATGACCGCTTTCAAACGCTCTTCGAATTCCCCCTTATATTTGGCACCAGCTACCAAAAGCCCCATATCCAGAGCGATAATAGTCTTGGTCTTCAGGTTTTCGGGAACGTCTCCGTCTACGATACGCTGGGCCATACCTTCTACGATAGCCGTCTTGCCGACACCGGGTTGACCGAGTAGGAGTGGATTGTTCTTTCTTCTTCGTGATAAAATCTGTAATACCCTACGGATTTCATCATCACGACCGATGACGGGGTCGATTTTGCCTTTTTTGGCCAGTTCGTTGAGGTTTTTCGAATAACGGTCCAAGGATTTGTATTTGGACTCGGCATTGGCATCCCGTACTGTATTGCCTCCACGTAACTCTTTGATGGCTGCTATTAAATCTTTTTGAGTGAAACCTATCGATTTCATCAAGCTGGCTACTTTCTCTTTTCCTTTCAGTACGCCCAAGAGCAGGTGTTCAACTGCGATAAATTCATCTCCGAAAACTTTCAACTCCTTTTCGGCAGATTGCAATACGCCCATGGCATCATTGGACAAATAGGGTTCACCGCCGCTCACTTGGGGATAAGCCCTGATAATCTCCCCTAACTTACTCTCCAGGTGCGCTTTGTTGATGCTTAGTTTTTTCAATAAGAAAGAGAATACGTTCTCATCCGATAGCAACAGTGCATGTAGCAAATGCCCCGGTTCGATGACCTGTTGCTGATGTCCAGCGGCTATTTCCGAAGCTTTTTGTAATGCCTCTTTTGATTTTATGGTATAGTTATCAAAATTCATTGATATTGTTTTTTATGATTAATGTTCTAATTCCGAGTAGAAGCTATCAAATTAATCACCAAATGAAATTTCCTATCGGATAAAGACTTTTTGTCGCTTTTTTGATTGACTTTGTTGTATTTAATGACAATTTGTCATTGTTTTTGATTGGTTGCTGACCATTTAAACATCTGTTGAATATAGGGTTAATAACCGTTTTATTATAGGCTTTATTTGGTGGTTCCTGTTGAGGAACCTACGTTTGAGAGATAGCCTTTAATCAGGTGTGGCCAAAGGTTGAAATCGTAAAACCGTTACTCTACTTTTCATCTGTTATCCTAGAGGATAAGTTCGGAACCGGATTGTTGCACTATTCAATTTTACTTTAACCTAGAATGTTCGTTGGAACTTCGTCATGAGGACTTAAATGGCAATGAATCAGTGCGTTTTCTTGGATTCAGCGTAGCACCGCTACGGTTAATTCAAAAAACGCATTCATTTACTGATTTGAAGCCAGTTAAGTCCGGAATAGATTTTCTAATGGACATTTTATGTTATTTATCTATTAAATCATTGGGTATTATGTGTCTGGTGCAAAATTTCATTCCCGGTTTCTTATGAATAAGTCAAAATATACGGGATATTGTATTGAACCAAAAAATAGATTCATGAAAAAGCCTTTATTACAGCTGATTGCTTTTGCCATACTTCTCTTGGGACACGTCAATGTTACCTCGGCCCAGTTGAAATTACCGGAGGGCAAAGAGGACCTAGCTACCGAAAAGTATACACTGATGGTAGATGCCATGAAGGCAAAGGACTACATCTTTGCCAAAACGCAGTTGGATTGGTTACTGATTAATGCACCTGATATTCACTATTCCATCTATGTCAGTGGAGTAAATATGTACGAAGGCCTAATGGAAAAAATAGAGGATAAAGCTCAGCGAGATGCCTATAAAGCCGCGGCACTTGATCTTTACGGTTTGAGAATGAAGTATTTTGGGAGGAAAGATGATGTGCTGGACCGTAAGACCTTTGCCGCTTATCTCTTCTATAGGAGCGACGATAGTAAGCTGAAAGTGCTCAAAGCCCTATATGAAGAACTCTATGCTATAGAAAATCTTGAAAACATTGGTAACAACAACCTGCTTGCCTATATGGATGTATTGCGTCGCTATCGAAAATCAGGGAGAGACCTGAGTAGGGATGAGGTATTGACAGAGTACCATAAGATCACCTCGGCCATCGATGAGAAGATAGATAAAGAGGAAGATGAGGCCAAACTGAACAGGACGCGCTCCGATGTAGATAAAATTTTGGTCGGTCTTATCGATATGGACTGTGATTTTATAGAAAAAGAGTTTGGCAGTAAACTACAGGGAGTTGATGCCAATGTGGAACAGGCCAAGCAGGTGCTGGGACTATCACTTGCCTATGGTTGTACCAAAAACCCATCGTTTTCATTAGCTGCGGAAATCATGGTCAAAGAGAAGCCGGATTATGGGCTCATCAAGTATCTGGGCAGTAAGGCAATGGCTGAAAAGAACTATAGCGAAGCGGAAAAGTACTTTGACCAAGCACTCACACTGATAAAGAACAAACTGGCAAAGAAGGCCGATTTGTACATGGACTATGCGAAGTTGTACAAGTTGAAAGGTGTGAAGTCCAAAGCACGGGAATATGCACGACTGGCCGCGAATACGGATACCAAATTCGTAGCAGAGGCCTATAATTTTATTGGTGATATGTATTATTACAGTTATAATGATTGTAGGGAAGGTAAACGGAAAGTGGATGATGAGGCCATTTATATAGCGGCTTATGAAATGTACAAAAAGGCCGGCAACCAATCCAAAATGGCCGATACCCAGAGTCGATTTCCTACCGTAGAAGAGATGTTCAAGTACAATTTGAAGCAAGGAGATACCCACAAAGTGGGCTGTTGGGTCAATGAGACCGTTACCTTAAAGGCGCGACAGTAGCTGATTCCCTACTCGGTTCGCCTTACTTTAACCCATATGCTGCATTAGGAAATTTATTGGGACCTTAAACAAAACAGACATAAAAGAACAGGTATGCTTCCCCAAAGAGTCACAGTTCTTCTAAAAAAGGTATTTTGTTTTTCGATACACTGGTATTCAGTAAATTATACCTTGACCAAACGGCATTGAATTCGAGTTAAGAGCATACGGTAATATGCTATCTTTTTTTCGGGCATGGAGGTGATTCGAACTTTTTGGTTTTGTAATGGAAATCATAGGTTCTTTGTTTCGGTGAAGCTTTTTTTAGCAGTATAGTCAAGGTTATATTGTGATCGGAAAATTAAGGCTAAGACGAAATAACCCAAATTTGCTGTCGAAAGAAAAAGTTTGTATCATTTCATAATTACTTACCTTTGCAGCAGTCATGGAAAAGGAAAAAGAGAAGAAAGATATTCGGCGCTTGAGTGCGGAGCAATTGGCCCGTTTTTTAAAAGAAATCGGCGAAGCTCCTTTTCGTGCCAAACAGATACAGGAGTGGTTATGGCAGAAGTCCGTCAAGACCTTTGACGAGATGACCAATCTCTCTATTAAAACCCGAGAGCTTCTGGAGCAGCACTTTGTCATCAACCAGATAGCGGTGGACAAGATGCAGCGCAGTACTGACGGTACCATCAAAAATGCCGTACAGCTCTATGATGGCAAGGTTGTCGAATCGGTGCTTATTCCCACAGACACCCGTATTACCGCCTGTATATCATCGCAAGTGGGTTGTAGTCTGGACTGTCATTTTTGTGCTACGGCACGGCTAAAACGGATGCGTAACCTGAACCCCGACGAAATCTATGATCAAGTAGTGGCCATTCGAGAGCAGGCAGAGGAGTTTTTCGACCGCCCCCTGTCCAATATTGTCCTGATGGGCATGGGAGAACCTCTGCTGAACTATCAGAATGTACTTACCGCTATCGATAAAATAACCTCTCCCAAAGGCCTGGGTATGGCGGCGAGACGAATCACACTATCTACGGTAGGGATTCCGAAGATGATCAAAAAAATGGCCGATGATCAGGTTCGCTTCAATTTGGCGGTATCCCTGCATTCGGCTATTGATGAGGTAAGGTCCCAGCTGATGCCCATTAACAATACCAACTCCCTTGAGGATCTGAAGGAAGCCCTGCTTTATTGGTATGCCCATACTCAGCGGAAAATTACTTTCGAATATGTCGTCTGGAAAGGTATCAACGATACAGAAAGAGACGTCAGGGCATTGATCAAATTTTGTAAAGCGATACCCTCAAAGGTCAATCTGATCGAATACAATCCCATAGATGATGGCCCATACCAACAGGCCGACCCAGAGGCACTACAGATGTATATCGATATGCTGGAGCGGCACTGCGTTACGGTCAATGTGCGACGCAGTAGGGGCAAGGATATTGATGCGGCCTGTGGACAACTGGCCAACAAAGAGCTGACCTCGATAAGAGAGTGATTCGCTTAGGGAAGCCCCCTTTCTAAAAGCTTAAGATAACATTGAAAAGAGTATAAGTGCAAAAAACGATAGTTGTCATAGCAGTTTAACCCGGATCATCAATGTCGTTTAGTTAAGGAAAAAGTGTTAACTTAGTGTTGTAGGAAAAGGGAGCGAGAATTTTTCAGTAGCGCATTGAAAGTACAGAGATCCTTTACCTTTTCGGAGGATCTTTTAACCCTCATAAAAACAGAGATCGAAGATGGTTCCGTCAGGGAACGGTTCAGGGTTTCCGAAACGGATTTCACACGCAACAGGGGCCTGGGTTTTTCTTCCCTGGTCCACTTCCCGTTGCCATTGGGCAAGGGCAGCCTTCAACAAGAGCTGGATGTATATTTTCAATCACGGGACATTTCATACACAAAAGGTGCACTAGGCCAGCACCGGTCCAAATTGAAACCTTCCCTGTTCAGGCACCTGGACACACTTCAGCGCGACTTTTACTACTCCCGGGCCTCACATATAGAGAAATGGAAGGGTTTTCGTTTGGTCGGTATTGATGGAAGTACGGTCCAACTGCCCTACAGCAAAGAACTTGCTGAGGATTTCGGTCATTTTGGAACAAGGACCGAAAACAACGGGAAAGTGGTCCCGGCCCGTACCTCCCGGGCATATGATGTCCTCAATGGGATAGGCATCGATGCCCGGATAGAACATTACCGCACAGGTGAGCTGTCACTGTGCGAGCGCCACCTTCCCTGCCCGGGCCCATTGGACCTGCTCATTATGGATAGGGCCTATGCTGCTTTTTGGCCCATGGCCGCCCTTCATCACCAAAAGAAGAGCTTTTCGATCAGGGTAAAGGCCAATCGGTGGAAGCCGGCCAGGCAGTTCCTGTCTTCCAAAAAGAAAGAACAGTTGATCGAGGTAGGCCCAAGCAATGAAGCCGTTAAAAGGTGCCGTGAAAAGGGGATAGATCCCTCTGCGCTGAAACCGAGGTCGGTAAGGGTCCCTATGGACGGTAACGGGGACTATATATTGGTCACCAACCTGATCGACCAGAAAGAATATCGGTGTGCCGAACTCTCAGGGACCTGTACCGTAAAAGATGGCCCGTGGAAGAATCGTTCAAATTGCTCAAGACCAGGGCCGAACCGGAAAACCTAGGTGGAAAGAGAACACATACCGTTCGGCAGGATTTCCACAGGATAATCTTTCGGGCAGAGCTAAGTTCGGTACTGAGCAGAAAACTCACCAAAAAAGGACATACCAGATCAATAGGACACAGGCCTATCGAAAAACACGACCGATCATCAACCAAATGTTCAGCAACATGAACGACATACTGCAGACACTGGAAAAATATGCCATACAACTGATTGCTCAAGCTGAAATAGTAAGGCCAAACAGGATTGTCAACGCAGAGTGAAGCAAAATGAGAAGGAAGATATGATGCGATATTTAAAAGCTAAGTTTGTATTAAACCCAAATTGATCAATAGAGAACCTATTCCGCGCATAAATAGCTTCATACCAGAAGCTTTGCCCATCTGTCTTCATTCACCATAGCGGTGCTATGCCGAACGAATCCAAATGGCCGGTATTTTGCTATTTATACGCTCATCACGATTTCTATCGATCAATTTGGGTTTCATAAATCTCTCGGCTACCGTTTCATCCAAAAAAAGAGGCTGTCCTTTTCGGACAGCCTCTTTTTTACATTATGAAATTTGGTCTTGGTTATCGTTTCATAAATCTCTGAAAACGGGCTTGACCATTTATCTTTAGGGTATAGACACCTGAGGTCAGGGTTTTGGTATTAAGGCTAAGTCCACTTCCCTTCATGATAGGCCTACCGTATAGGTCGAAGATACTGAATTGTGTATCCTCGGTCAGTTGTGGGCCTTCTAGGTATAGTATCCCTTCCACGGGATTGGGATAAAGGACTAAGGTCATCTCTTTTTCTTCTGTAGTGACCTTGGAAGGTGCTCCTGTATTGGCAACTTTGAGGGTGTAAGTGCCCAAGTCCACAGGACAGTCCTTGTTGCCCCAGCGCACCCATAGGTTAAATGTGTTGGCGGCTCTATTTTTAACCGTAAAGCTTCCGTTCTTATCACTGGTCTTGAAAGGGTAGGTACGACCTCCGTTGATACTGAACTGAATTACATTTCTTCCGGGAATATCGGGGAAAGTAAAGGTTATGGTGCCGTCTTTTGCTCTAGGGGCGCTGATATCCGTGGTGGTCACCGTAGCTGTTGGGAAAGGGGTGCCATTACAGGTAAGTTCGTCCACACGGATTTCAAAGCTCTGCACTGTTGCTTCCGTACCGTCTGTTACGCTGATGGTTACCGGATAGTCGCCTGTAGTAGTGGCTATTCCCGATAATACCCCGGTAGAAGTATCAAAACTCAACCAGCTAGGGACAGTTGCACTGTAAGTAAGTGCGTCGCCATCCCTATCGCTAGCTACTACGGTATAGCTGTACAATTCGCCTTCTTTTACTTTCAGTATAGGGCTTGAGGTAATGACCGGTGGGGAGTTGGTCGTATTTCCTTCAATGGTAAAATCAGTGTTGGAGATATCGAAAAACACATTTCCTACGGCCCGTACTTTGATCCTGGCCTGTTCTGTGTTCACACTGGGTACCAGCACATCATGGCTGCCATCGTTGGCGACATTGTCGGCCAATACGATAGGGAAGGTCTTGCCACCATCAGTGGACAAAAGTATATCTACCTCTGTGCAATTGACAGGAGTATTTTCCGTATTGGCAGTTTCCCACTTGACTGTACTTGTGCTTCCTGTAGTCCAGGTGATTGCAGTATTTGGCAGTACCATCACAAAAGGGCCGGCATTATCGGCCACGGTAAGCGTGGTATTATCGGAAGCGGTCAACCCACCTCCCGAAACATTATCACGAACAACAAACCTGAAGTTGTACTCCCGTCCTACTTCTGCCAGCACTTCCCACTCAGGCGTGGTTCCTTCGATAATGGCCTCCATATTGGGAAATGTCCTCTCAGGGCTACTTGTAGGCAGAAAAGTACGGAATGCAGGTCCCTCATCGTTGGAAGGACGTGGAGGCATGGGAGCGATTTCATTATCGAATTGTTCCCAGCTATAGGAGTAGCCACTAGTGTTCCCACTACTGCTTCCCGCCAAAGTAAAAGGAGTTCCTTTAGGAATGGTGTGATCCGGCCCCGCAGATGCTGTAGGAATACTTTGTGCCAATGGACTGAGCCGAGCACAGCTTCCCCCAAAGCTATTGACGAACTGATTGATTTGCTGAATACTGTAGGCATGAAACATAACATCGGAGCGACGAGCTACATTAGGTGAGCATATGCCGGCGTACCCCATAATCGTTACACCACTGCCCGGTTCGAAGGCTGCTATTGGAGTACGGTTATCACTACAGGAATTGTTGAAAGTATGCAGCGCCCCGTATTGATGCCCAATCTCATGAGCTACATAATCTACATCGAACGGGTCTCCTATCGGTGATCTTAACCCCGTAACACCGCGTGCTTTGAACTGTCGGCGACAGACCGACCCCACGCTGGCAATACCACCGCCACCGGTACTGAATACATGACCTATGTCATAGTTTCCATTCCCAATGATATTATCCAGAGTGCTTTGGTTCTGACTTAACATCTGTCCCCCATCATTATTGCTGTAAGGGTCATTGCTGGTCAAGAAGATGATTTCATCATTATTATCTACTAATTCCAAACTTATCGCTAGCTCTCTTTCATAGATGCCGTTCACGCGGTTGAGAGTCGTAACGATGGCCGACATGACCGAGGCTTTGGTGCCTCCATGAAATCGGGAATACTCAAAGGTAGTCGCCACCGCCAGCTTATACGTTCTTAAATTATTGTCAAGAGAAGTGAGCTGCTGCTTGCTGTCCAAACTTCTCAGCGCCTTTGATCGGGTGATGTTCTCTTCCAATTCATCAAAAGAACAATGTTTACTAGAATCTTGTGACGGTCTCACGTCATGTTTATGATAGCTCATATAGACTCCTTTATGGTCATAGGAAACCGGATCAATGTATATAGGGGGTATATCGGGCCTTAGGACCATTGCATGAAGACCTTCGGGGCCATAGTCCACTTTGACAGTGGCAGTGGGGTCATCGATACCACGACCTGAGAAGGTGGTGATGTTCGGGAATTTTGAAGCCAATTTTTTTGACATGACGTTACTGGGACTGACCTCGAACTGCTGGTAACCCTCTTCGGGCATAGGGATATCGATGATAAAAGTAACATCTTCGATAGACTTGCCTGAAAGCGTATTTTTTACCGCATCGATATCCAAAGACAAATAACGGGGTTTTTTCTGAGCGTTTGACCTGCCCTGAACGAGGTCGGGCATCTCCGATATGTCCTGCCAGTAAGCACTTTGAGCAAGGATAGTAGTATGGCTGAATAACGATAAGATACTTATCACTAAAAGATTGTACATAAACTTCATAAATTGATAAAGTTGGTTTGAAAATTAAAAATAATATGGTATTTTATAAAAAATAGTGAAGTGATAGATTAAATATCGATAACTACTTTTGAGGAACTTCAGTGAAATCAAATCAATTAACGCTGTAAAAATTATAATATCTATTTCAATTCCATAAATAAGATATTTTCCAGCTCGAAGCACGAAATAGTCTTTGAAATATTATTTTGGTTGGTTAATATCCATTATATGTCATCAGTAAGATACAAGATAAGAGGAAGCCCGTAACCTGAATATTTTGTTTTTCTTACTATTTGTTTCCGATGATAATAGTAGATTTCAAAACTAGATATGCATCAAAATGGGCAGTGATACAGGTCTACTGTTGACTTAAGCTTTTCGGTATGATTTGCCAAAGCCAACTAATTCCTTGGAATCAAAGAATTCTATAGACTTGGAGACTGTTCTGAACTGTATCCCTTTCATCTTCATTTGGTCGGTATTGATTTTTAACCCGGGTCATGCATTGGAAAATCTACTGCGGATTTAAGCCAAAATGATCAATAGAGAACCTATTCCGCGCATAAA
>CANLOE010000151.1 GCA_947492745.1 uncultured Cyclobacteriaceae bacterium
AGCGGAATCTTATACGACATTTAAAACCTAAATTTGTATAAGTCCTCATGACGAAGTTCCAACGAACATTTTGGGTTTAATGGGTAAAGGGACCATCGAACTTGTCTTCAGGTGTTGTTTGTATGGATACAGAAGGCTTCATGGATATGCTTGATATCTAACGGACACGAATTCGCAGGTGAGCAATATTTATTTTAAGCTTTTGTTTCCTAAATTATACTCGTTGCCATAGGTCTTTTGTCCTATGATTTCATGGGAATTTCTACGGACCAATAGCGTAGCTATCTTGGCCAATGATTCTGAACTCAGAATAAGCAATAATGAATTTCAGAAGAATACCTTTCGATATAGTCCCTCACAGCAAAATCCGAATGGATTAAAACAGATAGTGCGCATTTTTTTCAATAGCCTCGATTTTTCTATCAAGGGCAAACAATGATCAGCCTTTGGTCAGCAGTGTCAGTTGATTCTTCTCGATAACATGCCGGAACTTCCTAAAATACGCATTCTTCCTACCCATAGGTATGGAGCTATCCTGTACCATACTGTTTAGAATGATCTTTGCCATAGCGGCCATTCTTGCATTGGGATAACAGAAAACTGCCTTCTCCAGGCTTTGGAGTGCAGCTTCCAGTTTTCGGTCATTATAAAGAACAACAGAGGCATTGTAATAATGCAGGCCTACCAACTGTGCGGTGTTCACGCTCGTTTCTATGGTAAAAGAGAATTGATGATAATTCTGCGCAGACACTATTTGTCTGTCGGATTGCTCACCACCATCTCTGTATATGGCTTTTCTTCGTTCTATTTCTTCATGATTCTTGACAAACCCCTCCAGTGGGTCCGTCGACTCAAACAGGTATGTCTCTTGCTCCCCTTTGATCAAGAGATAAACATGATAATTGGTTTCGATGATTTCATACTCAAAACCTAAACCTTCGGCAACAAAAGCATATAGAGACGACCCAGTCAAGCAATCGTAAGTACCCTGTTCCAGTAGGTCATAAAAAGAAGTGTAAGGAACATATCGCTTTAGGAATTTCCGATGTACTTGATAAAAAACACGCTCTAAAAAACGATGTTCCTGCTTGAAGGACTTTCGCCTCTCTTGCATGGAATGGATAAAATCCTGAACCTCTTGTTGCTTCTCCAAAAGAAAATCTTGTTCTGTGCTACTATTGACCGCAGATAAGTATAAAAGCTTGTTTTTATGCTGACTGTTATGAATGTTTTTCAGTATACGCTGCTCTAATTCAGAGCTAAAAACAAAACTCCCTTCTATTTGGGCGGATTGAGCAAAGCTTTTATCCCATATAAAAAGCAACAGAGAAAAAATGAGTAAATGTTTTATTCTCAGCCACATAAAAATCTCTAAATATAATATTGATTTAATTTTCATAATAATAAAATAATATTCGCTTGGTTTAAGGTTGCTATAGTTAACATTAAGATAATATATAAAATTCATTTTCATTCAATTATTTATGATGTAAAATCAAGAGAGAGGCCTAAGTTTTTGTGTTTGTTGAACTTATGGTTTCAATTTTAACTGGACACAAAACCCACAATATTAGTCAATGGCTTACAATAAACTAATTTTGATGGTAATTATACTAAAAATAAGCGTAAAGCCGAAATTAGAGAAACATAAAAACTAATTTTTTTAGTTTTTATGTTTTCGATACCAAGAAGTATTTTGGTGCGAGAAATTTATGAATGGGTAGGTTTCTACGGTGAGTAGGCCCTATTTGCGTTTGAAAATAGTCCCTGAAAATTTCAATATAAATAATGTCGGACCTTTATACAAAAGAGTTACTTAACACGCCTCAGAGAATAAATTCCATTGACGATTCCAGATCGGATTTGTTCCTGTCGTGTAATTATCCTAGCCCTTCTACTTGAAAAGCCCTCAATGTTTTTAAATTTGCGAAACATACTTTTGCTTGTACTGCGTATACATCAAAGAAAGAAAGAGTTCCGTTTGGATGCGCTAACAGGCTGTTTTGTCCTTATGGTCAAAATTCTTAATTGTATGTATTGGATGTGGCATTCATTGACAAATGGAGTAGTGCTATCCGGTAAAGGTTCAACGAAATAATCTACCAAAAGAAGTATACAAAAAAAGGAGAGATACGTTTCAAAATAGTCTTTACGTACCAGTCATAGTGGCACTTTACACACTGAGGGAGAATGCCCAAAGTATAGTTCGTCTAACATCCTATGTCATGTTCGGATAAGAGCATATGAATATTGAATAATCAAAAAATATATAAATGAAAAAGGTACTATTTGTTTTTCTAGGGTTACTGTTGGTGATCATCGTTGCTGCTTTCGTTATCCCCGTACTTTTCAAGGATGATATCAAGGAGGCCATCGATAAGGAGATAGCCAAATCGGTCGACGCAGATGTTGTTTTCGATGCCGATAACTTTGGCCTATCCATCTTTAGTAATTTTCCCAATATTACGGCAGAGCTAAAGGATTTTGGGGTAATCAATAGGGCGCCTTTTGAAGGGACCATTCTTTTTGCGGCCCATTTCCTGGAAGTTGAAGTCAACTTGGGCAGTGTACTCTTCGGGGATCATCCTAGAATAAAAGGAATCAGTGTTGACGGACTGGAAGCGAACATAAAAGTGCTGAAAGATGGTAGGGCAAACTATGACATTTATATCGCAGCGGAAGAAACTACCGAAGTTCCGGAGGAAAAGACGGAGGGCAGTGGTGATTTTGCTTTTGGCATTGACCACTGGCAGATAGAAAATGCGCATATTACCTATGCGGATGCTTCCCTGCCTTTTCATAGTGAAGTCAAGGGACTGAGCCATAGTGGAAGTGGGGATTTTACGCAGGATATTATAGACTTGGAAACACTGACCGAAGTGGACTCCTTATCCGTCGACTTTGATGGTATCAATTACCTCTCCAAAGAGGAAGTGGCTATCGACATGGCATTGAAGATCAGTGATAATTATGAGAAGTATACCTTTGATGAGAACACCGTCAGGGTCAATGATTTTGCATTTGGCTTTGAGGGCTTTTTCGGACTCAAGGAAGAAAGTATGCCCATGGATATTGTTTTTCATGGTAAGGAGACCGATTTTAAAAGTATTCTTTCTTTGGTGCCGGGAGTATTTACCAAGGACTTCGAAGGTATAAAAACAGAAGGCACTTTAAGTTTCGATGGCTTTGCGAAAGGAGAGTACAGTGAAGCCCGTCTGCCCGCATTTCGCTTCGCATTGCTCGTTGGAGGGGCGATGTTTCAGTATCCTGATTTGCCCACTGCCGTTAAAAACATCGATATCGATATGGCCGTGGACAACAAAAGTGGTATCATCGAAGAAACTGAAATTGATGTGAAGCAGTTTCATATGGACTTCGGTACCAATCCTATAGATATCGTAGCACATATCAAAAATCTGAAAAATTATGATATGAAGGCTCAGGTAGCGGCCAAGTTGAACCTGGCCGATCTGAGCAGTATGTTTCCCATGGAAGGACTGACCATGAAAGGTCTCTATGACCTGAATCTCAAAGCCGAAGGTATCTATGATGAAAAGTCGAATACTTTTCCAAAAGTAGATGCGGCGATGAGCTTGAAGCAAGGATATGTGAAAAGTGCTGAATTTCCCCTACCTATGGAAAATGTACAGTTCTTCTCTACCATCAAGAACGGATCGGGAAAAATGGTCGATACGCAGATCGATGTACATGATTTTGTTATGCTGATGGATGGAGAGGAGTTCGATGCCGACCTGGTCCTTCGTGATCTTGACGATTATACTTGGGACCTCAATGCCAAGGGAGCTGTGGACCTAGAAAAGATTCTTCACGTTTTTCCTCTAGAAGGGATGGAACTTTCGGGCAAGATCAAAGCAGATATCAGTACCAAAGGCAAAATGTCCGATCTGGATGCTGAGCGCTACGAACGACTGCCGACCAGTGGGACCATGAGCGTTGACGGCTTCAACTACAAAGACCAAGAACTCCCCTATGACGTGATCATCAGTACAGCTAGTGCCAGCTTCAATCCCAAAAGTATGGAGCTGGAGCAAATGAAAGGTAAAATAGGCAAAAGTGATATCGCCGGTAGTGGAAGTATCACTAACTACATCGGGTATCTTTTCGGTGAGCAACAGACCTTGAAAGGTAAGGTTAACTTTAATGCCAAATACATGGACCTGAATGAGTTCATGGTAGAGGAGGAAGGCGAAGCCGCTGAAGTGGCCGTAGAGAATACGGGCGATAGTCTGGAGATGGGCGTTATACCCGTACCGGAAAACATTGACTTCGTGTTGAACGCCTCTATCCGGACCCTGAAAATGATGGAATGGACCTTGGACAATATCACTGGACGGGTCATCGCCAAGAACGGCGTAGCTACCATGGACAATATCAAGTTCAATATGCTGGGGGGCAGCTTTTTGGTAAATGGAGACTACAATGCACATGATATCCAACATCCGAAGTACAACTTCAAACTGAATATCGACGAACTGCCCATCAGTAAATCCTACCAAGCGTTTACCACGGTACAGACTTTTGCCCCTATAGCTAAATATTTCAAAGGAAATGTCTCCACTGACTTCGATATGAGCGGTGAACTTGATGGGAATATGATGCCCGATATGAACACGATTAGTGGTAGCGGGCTGTTCAAGATTGCCAAAGCAGCACTCACTAGCTCCAAACAGGTCAAATTGCTATCGAGCATCTCCAGTAAGACCAAAATGAAAAACAATACGCTACTGAATATCAAAGACGCCGCCATGTCCGCAAAAATAGAAGATGGTACACTGAAGACAGACCCTTTCGAAGTGGAGTACGGAGGTTACAAAGGCACGGTTTCGGGCAGTAGCCGATTGGACGGTGGCATACAGTACCAGTGGGACATGGACCTACCTGCCGGTAGACTCGGTACTAACTTCAATCAATTGGTTGGCGGTAATAAGAGTGCGGATGAGCTAGTACCCATCAAAATCAACATTGGCGGTACTTTCCTCTCCCCAAAAATAGGGCTTGATCTTTCTGAGGCAAAAAACGAAGTGAAGACCGCTCTGAAGGATGAGGTAAAAAAACAGACGGGCAATCTGGTTAAGGACTTGGTCAAGGGGAAGAAGTCGGACGAAATGGTCGGGAATCTATTGGGGAACAAGAACAAGAAAGACTCCGGTAATACTACTTCCGTTACTGAAGATGCCAAAAAAGCGAAAGAGGAGCTGAAGAAAAAACTAGAGACAGAAAGCCTGAAAAAGGTAAAAGGACTGTTTAAAAAGAAAGGCAATAATCGTTGACGGACAAGTCTTTATGTGGAGTCGTTCATGAGGTGTCTCGGTATAGTAGGAAGCGAATTGGGTGGGAGGGTTTTTTATAAAATCTTCTTTTGCCAAAGAACCTATTTCGATGATGAGCTATAATCAATGTTTTTTTGGAAATAGTAGTGGCACGGACCGACAGGAACATTCTGACCGTCGGTAGTATAGGGTCTAAGATGAGGTGAAAAATGAGGAAAACCGAGCGTGAAGAAAATGTCCTAAGGGTTTTACCAGCAAAAGTGCCGACCCACTGTCAAGTAAAGATAGTAGTGCTATCTAAGGAAACTTCGACGAAATTATGTGCCAAAAGAAGCGTGGATAACATTGATCATGAGGTAGAAATCAAAAGATTGAGGTGAATATCACTCTCCCGTAAATTCCTTGCTACCGTTGGAAATCAATGCAATGCCTATGAAAATAGAAGAAACATTTTGAAACAGTCTCTAAGATGACAAGTGTCCGCGTTTGGGCTTAACGGCCAGCATACTGATAATGGAAAAAGAAGAAATCAGCAGCGAAGAAAGCACCAAACCCAAACATAACAAAGCGATGATGGGTATTGTCTCCAGAAAGTTGAGCTGTGGCGCTATCCACAGCCAATAGCGGAATCGAGGTAAAAGTGCCTCCAGTACTCCCAAAGCCAGAAAATCCGCAAAGACATTCAAGAGGAAAACTTCCGCAAAAAATTGCATGAAAATATCGGAACTGCGGGCACCTAAGGCCTTTTTTGTCGCTACTTCTCTTAATAGTACGGATCTATTGTGTTTCCTTGAGCGCCACCCTACCCACAATAGGATGGGAAAAGCGGGCATGAGCCATAAGAAAAGCCATGGCCCGAAGCCAGTGAAAGTGAAAAATAGGAAGTAGCTTATCAGTAACAAGTAAAGAGATACTAGGGTCATCCAGAGAAGGTTGATGCCATAGTGCTTTTTATAGCGAAAGATATTTCGCAGTGCGGGTTTTACGTACAGATCTATCATAATGGGTCTTTAGCGATGAGGATACAAAAGGAATGCCGGCAAGATAAAGTGGCCTGAGTATCTCAATTGCCTGTTTTGATAAGAGAGGCTGTTCGGTAGGGGACAACTATGCTCGTTATCGGTCAGTTCGGGTTTTCAATGTTATGGACCGTAAGAGCATTGTCAAGGGCAGTACTTTTGAGGGGCTTACTTTTTGAATCTCAGCAGGATAGGATGATGAAATAACCAAAGCGCCGTTGACTTATCATTTTTTGCTCAACTGAAAGGGTTTTCCTTAATACCTTTTGGCCTGATAAAAAATGGGTCTCGACTTTCTTTCAAAACCCGCAGATCTTTCATCAAAACTCCCCATCCGTTTGGTATTTTACTGCTCGGAGCTACTTGTAGAGCTGGTAAAAAGGCTATTGCGAGTATAGATGAGGCCGTATCACTTTATATTCCTTCTGAGAAGAGCCACTTTTCTGTATCGGGCAAGACCAGGTTCTCCATGTCTCGGAGTAGTTGGGCCGCATCATCACCCGTGAGCAACAGGTCTCTGTTCTCCTTTCTCAGAAAACCTTCGTATACCATATGGTCCAGTTGCTGATTGAGCGCATTAAAATATTCATTGACATTGAGTAGTGCTATCGGTTTTTTGATAAGGCCCAGTTGTATCCAGGTCAGTATTTCGGCTAGTTCGTCCAAGGTACCAAAGCCTCCCGGCATAGCGATGAAACCGTCCGCCAGTTCGGACATTTTCTTCTTTCTTTCATGCATGGTATCGACCAGCAGCAATTCGGTCAACCCTGTATGCCCCACCTCTTTGGCTTCTAAAAATCGCGGTAGGATTCCCGTTACCTCTCCATTGTTCCTCAGGGCTGTATCCGCAATGAGACCCATTAGTCCAACTTTACCACCACCATAAATCAGGCGCTTCCCCGTCTCGGCCAGCACAATGCCCAATTGCTCAGCGGCTTGAGCATATATGTCATTATTACCTAGACTCGAACCACAAAATACGGCGATACTTTTCATAAGAGGATTTTAGGTTGTCTGATGATGCCAATAATCGATATTGATTACTTTATTCAAAAATTTTCTACTAGAGAAAATCAGGGTATTGGTCTACTGATGTAATCGATTCAGGGAAATCAAAAATACCGCTTAGAACCTCGCGTGAAAGCTCTACTGACCGATTTACCTATAACGATTGACCATTTGGGCTGTTTTATCAACACGATTCTACAGTTCAACCGCCTTGGGCCAAGTAAGCCACAGCTTTGGATACTTGTATTCAATAGTCAAATAGCGGATCATTTTTTGATATCATGCTCGTTCTTACTGACCATTTTGTTAGGGAATACGAAAGGGGAAACAATTGCCAAAACGAAAAGCACTAAAACTACTAATAAGGCACCCATAGAGTAAGATTTTTGATTGGATTGAAATTTATTCTGTAAATATAGCAGGTAATTGTTACTTTCAAAATATGCGATGGCCTTATCTTTGCTGTTCCTTTTCGAACCTTATACTTTCACCGTTTTCCATTTGCCTCGCTTGAATACCAAGATGCTGATGACAGCCAGTATACTTATAGAAGCGGCGATGGCGATGAATATCCCCTTTGGTCCCATGCCCAAAGGTTTTGCCAGTAAGTAGGCCAGTGGTACTTCAAGGATCCAATAGCATATGAAGTTCAGTAATGTAGGGGTTTTCACATCCCCGGCCCCATTGAAGGCCTGCCCTATGACCATTCCATAAGCGAAGAACACATAGCCGCAGCAGATATAGCGAAGGGCCAGCGCCCCATAATGAACGGCTTCCGCATTGTCCGAAAAAAGAGCTACAAAAAACTCTGCCCCTACGATAAATACAATCGATACAGCACCTAGGAAAATCACATTGTACCGGGCGCATTTCCAGACGGAGGCTTCCGCTCGGTCAGGCTGCCCCGCTCCTAGGTTTTGCCCCACGAGGGTAGCGGCGGCATTACTCAAACCCCAAGAGGGTAATATAGTGAACATAATGATTCGAAACGCAATGGCATAACCCGCCAACACCTCACTACCGAATGCAGCACTGATCTTGACCAGAAACAACCAGCTGAGGGTTCCTATCATGAACTGACCGATACCGCCCAGGGACATCTTGATCAGTTGGCCGATCAGGTGGATATTGATACGTACTTTTGCCCAGATGATCCTGATCTTGCTGGTAGCGCCCGTGAGGATATACACTTGATAAATGACACCGATAGCGCGTCCCATGGTAGTGGCGATAGCTGCTCCTTCGAGTCCCATAGCGGGTACAGGGCCAAAACCGAAGATGAAAATAGGGTCGAGCAGTAGGTTCAGTCCATTGGCCAAGATCAGTGCGCGCATCGCTAAAGTAGCATCTCCGGCGCCACGAAAGATAGCGTTGATGAGGAAGAGTAACATAACGGTTACATTTCCTCCCAGGATAATCATGGTATAGCTACGGCCTTCTTCTACCAAAGTGGGCTCTCCGCCCATGAGCTGGAGGATTTCTTTCGCAAAGAGAATGCCGACAGCACTGAAAACGATAGAGGCACAGATAGCAATGACCAAGGTCTGAAAGGCAGCCTCCGCTGCTGCTTCCGGTTTTTTTTCTCCAATCCTGCGTGCTACCGTAGCCGTTGCGGAGATACTCAGACCGATGGCGATGGCAAAGACGATCATCATGACCGACTCTATCAGGGCCACCGTTGCTACAGCTGTTACGCTGATTTTCCCAACATAAAATATATCAACAACGGCAAACAAGGACTCCATGAGCATTTCCAATATCATCGGTACGGCGAGCATGAAGATGGCCCATCGGATACTGCCTTGGGTAAAGTCTTTTTCTTTGCCTTTTACGGCATTCAACAGGGTTTTTAATCCTTTCAGTAAGGGTGTTTGTGTAGTGTCACGCATTGGGTCAGTGGAAATCGGGTTAAAAATAGGTGCTTAGGGTTCTCTATACGAAGAGAAGAAGTATCCGAAAAGATGGTGTCAAACACTAAAGTGCTGAAAGTTAAGAGGGGATACTATTTGCGGCGTGATGGGCTCATATTTTCCTGACGAACTGATTGTACAACTCTTTTGTAATTTGCAAAAAGTTGCCTTAGAGAACAAGTTTTGCAAGGGGATTTTTCGACTCGGACCAATTGTAGCTTCTAAGAGACTGTTTTAAAATGTATCTTTTATTTTCTTATGTTCTTCTTGATTTCGTTGAAATTTCCGCAAGCTAGCGCAACAGGCTATCTTTGTCAATGGTTCACGCGGCAGACCGACTCCTTCACTAATAATGCCCTCGGGGCATTATTTCAACCCAAATTGATGGATAGAAATCGTGATGAGCGTATAACTAGTAAAATATCAGCCATTTGGATTCGTTCGGCATAGCATCGCTATGATGAATGAAGACCGATGGGCAAAGCTTCCGGTATGAAGCTATTTATGCACGGAATAGGTTCTCTATTGATAAAACAGTCTCTAAGACCGTTCAAACCTCGATTTCTCTTCTAAAATAGCTTGAAGTGGCTGTAAATGTATACCTTTCTTCACGATACTACTGATGCGCCTTCTATGGTATAAAAGTTCAGGACGGTTATCCAATACGGAATATTGTCTTTTTTCCTTGATGCGTCTAAAATCGAGGTAACCTTCTTCATTACAGGACAGCATATAATGGCTCTTGAAATCCGACTTGATGTGTAGGACCTCGCAGTGCTCGTTCTGTAAAAATCCGGCTTCATCATATACATTGACCTGAAACTCTTTGGGTCCTGCCAAACTATTGATTTTAACGATGGACTTAGGCTTTTTATTGATTAGTTTACCTTCTACCAAGACTTGGATTTTATCCCCTAACTCAGAACTGAACATGATGACCGAACGTCTGGCCACTGATTCCGAGTTTAAAACCATTACAAAAATAAATAGAACGAAAAACCTCTCCATGCATTAAAATTTTAAAGACCCAACTGTTTTAAACTAAGTATTACAATCACTATGCCAAAGTCTCCGATAGTAATCAGCGCATAAGCTAAAGACCGTGGTTAAGCGATGGTTACCTGTAATAGATCAATTGAAAATAAAATCAAGAAGTTCCTCACAAGAACGATAAATCAAGAGAATTCATAGGAACTGTCGTGTAGGCTTCAATAAGTGGATATGTCCCAAAGGTTTTGGCGATAAAGTCCATAATGCTACTGCGAAGAAAGAAGGTGGGGCCGAGTTTGGAGTGAAAATCACGGATGCGCGAATATCCATCGAAAACGAATCCATACCAAAGAGGCATATACGGGCGCTTGCTCTGGATGAGGACTCATGGAAATCAACGCTATCCGCGCGAAAATAAAAGGCGCATTTTACACCTAAACCCGGATCATGTGAATTCACCATAGCGGTGCTATGCTAAATCCAATAAAAATCCCTGATTTATTGCTTTTAATACAAATTTAGGTTTTAAATGTCGTGTAAGATTCTGGAATTGCAATAAAAAACTGGACAATAAGTTAAGCACATTTTGAATAATTGATTTTACTAAACTCTTC
>CANLOE010000152.1 GCA_947492745.1 uncultured Cyclobacteriaceae bacterium
TACTTCGAAGTGTACTTTCTTTCCCATCTTGGAAATTAATCAATATATACGACATTAAAAATATTAATCTGTATAATACAAACTTAGCTTTCAAATATCGCATATCTTCCTGTTCATTTGGATTCACTCTGCGTTGACAATCCTCGGGATAGCGCTGCTATTCCTGTGGTTCTCGCCTTGATTGAAACAAAATGACCAGCGGAATCTTATACGACATTTAAAACCTAAATTTGTATAAATGGGTATGATAGCCAAAAAACCGTCATGACAGTAGTCGCCACATTCACATCTAGGGTATAAAAATTACCTAAAACAGGTTACCTATTGGTCAAATATGGGATATATCTATGTTTAGCGTTATTTTTTTATAAACTATTGAAATCTATAAGCATGATTTTCGACATTTTTACCTTTAATAAAAAAGCACAACGTAGAAGCCATTTGAAAAACCTCATAGCTATAGCTATGGTAGATGGGACCTTTGGTTTCAAAGAGTACCGCCTTATCTATGCAAAAGCATTTCAGCTGGGTTTTACAAAAGCCGATATCAGGGCCATAAAGGCAAACCCCTCTTTAATTGAATTCAAAGCTCCCAAAAAGTACGAAGAAAGGATGAAGCAGGCCTATGACTTGGTAAATATGATGATCGTTGATAAAAAAATCATGTCCAAGGAAGTAGCTTTATGTAAAACGCTAGCCTTCAAACTGAACTTGTTTCCGAAAGTTATCGATGATCTGGTACATCACTTCACGGTTCAAAAAGACAATAAAATATCTATGGTTATCGCTGACCGTCACCGATAACCGCTATTTATCATCAATGAATGGAGCCTTTTCATTCTCTGTAACTATTCGAATTATCGTTGAACAACTCTATGTATATGTTCCTGATACTGAAAAGCCACTGCACATACTATGTACAATGGCTTTTTTTATGCGCTGACCGACAGCATCCTTCCTTTTAACCCAAATTGATCGATAGAAATCGTGATGAGCGTATAAACAGCAAAATACCGGCCATTTGGATTCGTTCGGCATAGCACCGCTATGGTGAATGAAGACCGGTGGGCAAAGCTTCCGGTAGGAAGCTATTTATGCGCGGAATAGGTTCTCTATTGATCATTTTGGGTTGAATACAAACTTAGCTTTTAAATATCGCCTATCTTCCTGTTCATTTTGCTTCACTCTGCGTTGACAATCCTCGCGATAGCGCTGCTATCCCTGCGGTTATCGCCTTGATTGAACCCAAAATGACCCGCGCAATCTTATACGACATTTAAAACCCAAATTTGTATAACCCGGATCATGCATTGAAAAATCTACTGCGGATATAAATAGCTGCAAACCGGTCGTTGCACTACGTTGGTTGAATTCACCATAGCGGTGCTATTGTTAAACCCAATAAAACTCCCTGATTTATGGATATGTAAACCCTCGTTACGAAGTTCCAACGCATGATCCGGATTGAACCTAAATCGATAAAGTCAATGGATTATGTATCGAAAGCCTTCCTCACTCAGCAAACATTCTTTAAATTTGGATTTTCAATAAAGTCTTTTCCACATGTTGGCATCCAAAGCGAAATGGTCTGTCCGATTATGCCTCTGCATGGCCTTATTTTCCCACTCCAGTGCATGGTCTCAAGGCTGTAGTGATAGCGGATTCTGTACCATGGGCGCCATGAGCCCGAACCAAGGTTATAGCAAAAGAAGTGATGTCAAGGTCCGTTCGCTGGCGATAGAATACTACCGTGCCAAAAGTACACTCAGCCCTGTCATCCATGCCGCGACCCTAGCCTTGGACCTTAGTATAGGTCCCAAACACATGGTACAGATCAAAGTACCCCACCAATGGGTCAAGGGCAGACTGGGCAGTACCCAAGGGTGGGGCGATATCTCACTGAGTGTCACGCGAAACCTACTGAAGAAAAGGAATTTTGACATCAATGCGACCTTGGGCACAAGAATACCGACCAATGGGTCCAGAAAGAGCAATGTACGGGGAAATGAACTCCCTATGTACTATCAGACCAGTTTGGGTAGTTTTGACATTATTGCCGGAGTCTCTTTTATCAATAGAAAATGGCTACTTGCACTAGGCTATCAACAGGCACTGACCAAAAATGCCAATGGGTTCCAACATGAAGAGTGGGAAGTGTTTCCCGACACTAACTATCTACTGGAATACCCTCTGGCCACAGCACTCAAAAGAGGCAAGGATATCATGTTGCGCGTAGAGCGGAACTTTCGGTTCTCGAATTTCGGATTTCATGTAGGGCTGCTACCCATATATAGAATCAATAAAGACAGGATTTTTTCCCAGATGGAAATGAAGTATATCCCTGTCGATGAGACTACAGGTCTGGCATTATCGGGACTTGCTGGGATAGAATATCGGTTCAATGCCCATCGGAGTATGCATTTTATCTACGGACGAAAAATAACACAGCGAAAGGTCAATCCCGATGGGTTGACACGGCATGACCTCATCACTTTGTCCTATAAACAAAATTTCTGATTCGCCTCGACCCCATGGCTTCGAGGTATACCCGCTATGAAAAAAGGAATTCTACTTACTGCCCTTCTTTACTCCTGTTTTTCTGTAAACGCCCAAGAGAGCTACGAACAGCCGACGGCACATCTGCCCTCTTCTATCGACTCTTTGGTACAGTCAGGACTGTTGGATGAAGCAGAGAATCATCTACAAGCGTATGCCGACGAAAACTCAACTACTTATAAAGAATATCTGTTTCAGCAGGGAGAGATCCTGCTCAGAAAAGGCCGTCACGACCTCGCCGGTAAACGCTTCGACACTGCACTAAAGCAGTACGAAACACTGGGTGATGATTATCTTCCTCAGACCGCCGATTGCTATGACCGTCTTGGGCTTGTCTACTGGGCCACGGGCAATCTGACCCTGTCACTACAGCACCATTTTAAGGCACTGGAAATCAGGAAGGCCCATTTTGGTGATGAACACCCCATTGTAGCGGCCTCCTACAATAATATCGGCCTTACCTATAGTAACAATGATCGTGAGGAGGCATTGGATTATTATGAAAAAGCTTTACTCCTATACGAGAAAGAATTAGGGAAAAATCATGATAAAACCGCCAATGCCTATATCAATATCGGCATTATGTATGAGCAAATGGAGCTTTACGGAAGTGCCATCGAAGAACTGGAAAAGGCCCTGAACATCGAAAGGTTACTCCGCTCGGAAGAACATCCGAAAATCGCTTTTGTACTATCGTCCCTCGGTAGTGTACATGAGTCCATTGGCAATTATACAAAAGCACTGAAGTATCAGAATGATGCATTAGAGATGTACAAAAACAGCTATGGGCTGCGACATCCGGAAATCGCAGGTACCTGCAACCTCATCGGAAACATCCATGCCAAGCAAAAGAAGTACAACTTGGCCCTGAAAAGCTACCAACAAGCTATAATGGCCAACTCACGGAACTTCAGCGAGGAGGATATCTATACAAACCCACCTGCGGAGTCCTATTTCAGTGCGGATATCCTACTGACGAGCATGTTATCGAAAGCAAGGGTCTTTGAAGAACTTCACTTTCGCAAGACCTTAAAATACAGGGACCTGAAGGCCTCTTTCGATACGTTCGTTCTATGCGATGGGCTTATCGACAAAGTACGTAATCTACGTTTCAATGAGGCCGATAAACTGGCTCTCGACCAGCAAGCCACTTCCCTATACGAAGATGCCCTAAGATTGAGTCTGGCCATGAGCGAAATCTCCCTGAAAAGAAAAGAATATTTAGAGAAAGCATTTTACTTCAATGAAAAAAGCAAAGCATCGGTATTACTCGGAGCCATCTCGGATGCCAAGGCAAAATCATTTGCCCAGATACCTCCAAGCCTTTTGGAAAGAGAGACAGACCTGCGCAGTACGATAGCCTATAACGAGCGTCTGCTCGCCAGCAAACCTCAAGCGGAATTGGCTGCTGTGGCCAAAGAAAAATTATTGTCCTACACCAGCGCTTATAAGGAGTTTGTATCCATGTTGGAGACGGACTATCCTCAGTACTATACACTGAAGTACGATGTGGATATTCCCAGTATTTCCACACTCCAAGCGCAGTTGGACGATAGTACGGCGATGGTCAGTTATTTTGATCAGCGTAAGAACGGACTGTTGACCTTGTTCGTTATCACCAAGGATGATTTCAAAATCATTGAGAAAAAAAAGAACCCCGATTACGAGCGTTACCTATCGGGCTTCAGAAATTCCATACTGTATGATGTCCCGTCCATATATGTACTGACAGGCCATGCCCTTTATCGACAGTTATTACCAAAAAAACTGCCCAAACCCATCAAAAAATTGGTCATTGTACCCACGGGACGCATGAGTACCTTACCCTTCAGTGCACTGCTGACACAGAAGTTCAAGGACAGCGATAGCATAGATTTCATACAATTACCCTATTTGCTCAAAGACTATAGCATTAGCTATATCAATGCCGCCGAACGCTATCATAAAGTAGAGAACAGCAAAGACAGAAACTCCAAGCACATCTCATTGTTTACACCCGTGCATTTTACCTCTACTGATGGGCGTTATCTGCCCGATTTGCCCGCTAGTCTGGAAGAAGCAGAAAAAATCGATGCCATTTTTCAGAAAAAACAATGGGACAGTCATCACTTTTCCATGGACATGGCCGCTGAGAGTATTGTCAAATCGGGTAAGCTCAAAGAATTTGATTACATCCATTTTTCCACGCACGGAATTGTCGATGAGGAAAAGCCCAGCCTGTCACGTATCTATCTCCACACTACGGATGATGGGAGTCTAGAGGACGACGGCCGCCTATATACCGGAGAGCTTTATAACCTTGAACTGAATGCCGACCTGGTCACCTTGTCGGCCTGTCAAACAGGCTTGGGAAAAGTATCTATGGGAGAAGGTATCGTAGGCCTAAGTAGGGCTCTTATCTACGCTGGCGCAGACAACCTCCTGGTGTCTCTGTGGAAAGTAGCTGACCAATCCACTGCAAAGCTGATGGTGGACTTTTACGAACAGGTGACCCTATCCGATACTCCGACGGTTTTTTCATCCTCGTTACGAAAAGCCAAATTGCATATGATAAACAAAAAAGAAAATGCCCGACCTTTTCACTGGGCTTCATTTGTACTGATAGGCCAGTAGAACAAAGATTTCTTACTTTTTCGAATAAATGCACCTATCTTTTCACCTGACAACCTCCCCCTTATCGCTTGCTTTGATTCTTCCTCTCAGTATAAACTTTCGGACAGGTTCCCTAGGGTCATTGGTATAGATCAGTATTGATTTTTGTTGATTCCCCCTTCTTCCAGAGGTGTCGAACCACAAGTCCATAGTGACCCGCTCTCCCTGTTGTAATGTCTTCTGATTGTTCGCAAGGCGATATCGGATACAGCTACAGTTGGGCTTTACTTTTCTAAGGATGAGTGGAGAGCGCCCTATGTTGCTCAGCTCGATGGAAGTATGAAAAACCTGCCCTTCATCGATTTCACGAAAGTCGACCCGTCGTGAGCTGAGCTGAGCCCTTGGCGCTTCCCTGAGTACTTCATTGCTCTGCTGAGGAAAATACTCTTCTATAGTCGTGTAGAGAGTGATGTGCTTGCGGGCTTCTTTCGCCTCATCGGTAACCAATTGAATGCTTTCATTCATAAAACCATACTCCGCTTTGGCCTTGGCATCATAATGCAAACGGATGATGCCCATCGTTTTAGGGGCCAGTTGTCTTGGATAGGCCTCTACACGCACATGGGCGGGTGCATAGCTAAGACTGTCGATAAATGTCAGCAGGGTGTCCGAGTCGTTATACACTTGAAACTCCTTCACCATAGCTGTGGGAGTAGTGTAAACTTTACCTAGATTCCAGACCCTGTGTTTAAACCTTAATCTTCCCATGCGGACGGGCATCGCTTCCACTATAGGTCCGGAGATGGGCCGCACCTTCCCTTTAATCATGAGGGACATGGATTTGTACTTGTCATCAGGATAATCGGTTTTGACGGTGATGCTCTTCGAAAAAAAACCAGGCCTGTTGGAGGGGTCAAAGTTCACTTTTACAAAGCCCTTACCGGAAGGGGCTATGGTGTCCAAGCTCCATGCTGTGGCAGTGCAGCCACAAGAGGCCTGAACACTATCGATTTTCACGGGACGGTCCGTTGTATTGTTCAGCGTAAACTCATACTCCACTATACCTTCCTCCTCCCGAATCAAACCAAAATCGTATGCGGTAGGCTGGAAATAGAGACCGGAAGTAGGGTTTTGAGCGCCTATATCGGGACAGGCAAGCAGTAATAATAGAGTGAAGAGTGCAAATGATGTTCCTCTCATGGGTATAGGGTGATAATAGTAGGTAGAGCGATGAAAATAGCAGAAGTCCGTGGCATGCATTAAAAAATTGATTCCGACCTTAAATAAAGCAGATCAATAAAATGAATGTGTTTTTAGAACTGCCCTTAGTGGAGCTACACTGAATCCAACAAAACATATTGATTCACAATTATTTAAACCTTATCCAGAAAGCCCCAATGCATAATCCATGATAAATATAAACAATTATAGACTTATATACTTAGCTATATTGACTGTATTTCAGTCATTTCATTGAATCCGGTACACCGTCGAACACAATCCGAATTCCAGTAGTTCATTTCAAAATTTCCTGCCCGGGCGCAGCGGGTTTCAAAATTTTCCACATCCCACAGGCTAGCCCGAAATCCCTATGGGTTTCGTCCTGCTTAATTTTTATCGATAGGACCGAACGTAAAGAAAGGGTTCGGGGAACCCTTTCAGCGAAGGGGCCGATCTACCGCGCAGAAGTAAGCACCTGGCCGGCCTTTAGATTTACTTGAGGCGAAAACGGATTTCAAGGCGGATAGAGAACAGGTCACCAGCACTACAATGAACCTGTATTCTTGCTCTACTCAGGCACAATTGATCTATGTAACAATAAGTGGATTACCTCAGGTGTATTTGTCACTAAAAAAACTCAACGACCTACCTACCCCTGACTATCCGTCTACATCTTGTGTTTGGTCTGTCCTTATATAAGAAAAGAAAATAGCTACCCTCTCTCTGAGTGACCTAAATGCAACCCGCTGACAATAGATGTACGTCTCTCCTACTTAAAAACAGTCATAGCCGCTAATAGTGAGGACTGAAAAAGGCTTTATCTTATAAATTTACGTCTCTCCTTTATACTAGAGTAGCGTATTATTCACTATACTTGTGCAAAAAAACCGAACCATGGCAAGGATACTAACGGGTATACAGAGTTCAGGAAGGCCTCATATGGGCAATCTATTGGGGGCTATCGTTCCTGCGATACAGCTCTCCAAGAAAGAAGGTAATGAATCACTTTTTTTCATTGCCGACCTTCATTCCCTGACGACCATCAAGGATGCCGCTACACGCGTGGAAAATGTCAATGCAACCGCAGCAGCTTGGCTGGCATTTGGCTTCGATACGGACCGGAATATCTTTTACCGCCAGAGCCGAATACCCGAAGTCTGTGAACTGAACTGGTATCTCAACTGCTTCACTCCCTATCCCATGCTGGCCAATGCGCACTCTTTTAAAGACAAATCGGATAAATTATCGGATGTCAATGCGGGTCTTTTTACGTATCCCGTACTGATGACAGCTGATATCATCCTCTATGAGGCCGAGTTTGTACCTGTAGGAAAAGACCAAAAGCAGCACTTGGAAATGGCCAAAGACATTGCCAGTGGATTCAATCATAAGTACGGAGAAACTTTCGTTCTCCCAGAACCCAAGATAGATGAGCAGGTAATGACCATACCCGGAACCGATGGACAGAAGATGAGCAAGTCCTATGGCAATACCATCGACATCTTTTTACCCGACAAGGCACTGAGAAAGCAAGTGATGTCCATCGTTACCGATAGTACTCCTTTGGAAGAACCGAAAAACCCGGATACCTGTAATGTCTTCTCTCTGTACAAGCTGATAGCCAACGATACAGAAGTAAAAGCACTGCGTGAACGCTATGAAGGAGGGAATTTTGGCTATGGCCATGCGAAACAGGCACTTTTCGAACTTATATTACAAAAATTCGAGAAAGAAAGAACCCTCTTCAATCACTATATGGAAAATGTGGATGCTCTGGAAGAAAAACTTCGAACAGGAGAAGAAAAAGCGAGAGGCATTGCCAGAGGCGTATTGGAAAAAGTACGGAACAAGCTGGGCTATTAACACTGGTCTGTAGCTGTAGCTACTTGGGTATGTTTACCGATACGCACCCCTGTTTGTCATCCGAGAAAATACACCTTATAACCTCATAAGTCCCTTCAACACGAATTATACATTGGAACTTCGTCATAAAATCATGAAATATAATGACTTATGTACTTATTTGTGTCATTGATCTTACTGATTTATCAACAGATGTCCCATTTATTGAACTTATAGTGGGTAGTATGTACCTCAAAACCCGGATAAGCGACCAACTTGTTCTTTGGTTACCCTAAAATTCGTTTTGCCTCAAGATCCGTCAGACTCCTCTTTTTTTCATTGCCAAAAAAAGAGGCAGTACGAAGTCAGAGAAGACTTCGAGCCAGCCTGTGAGAAGCTGGGAAATTTTAAACTCGCGATGCCCGAACGCAAAATTTTCAGTTGCTTATAGTGTTGTAATACAAACTTAGCTTTAAACCCGGATCATGCATCAGCCCTTCTATTTCGGTATTAAATAACTGAAAATCAGTAAATTGAATTCGTTTTTCGAATTCACCGTAGCGGTGCTACGCTAAATCCGATAAAACGCCCTGATGTATTGCTTTTTAAACCCTCATAACTAAGCTCTAACGCATAATCCGGGTTTAAATATCGCCTATCTTCCTGTTCATTTTGCTTTACTCTGCGTGGACAATCCTCGGGATAGCGCTGCTATCCCTGCGGTTCTCGCCTTGATTGAAACTAATATGACCCGAGGAATCTTATACGACATCTGAAACCCAAATTTGTATAAAGCCCATTATGGCTTAGGTTCAAAATACCCTTAATGCTTAAGTATATAAGTCTAAATATAATAAAACACTGATTTGAAGCTTTTAAAACCGTAACAAGCGAGCAAATCGAAGATTCATGAGTTCCACTGGAAGAACAAACCTCACACGAACCAAACCTAAAGGTTCGACGAATGCCTTTGAATCAATCGATATAATGAGTCAAATCGAAAACAGCCAGCACTTTCTTTGTCCTCGAAGAAATCAGCGAATTATCATTTATCCCAAATGATCGATAGGATTTCATGAGGATGGCATAAAGTGCAATAGAATCAGCGGTTTAGGTAAGGAGGGGCTTAGTGCATTATTAAGAAGACAAACCTGCGCAGCGTAAAACTGTTGATTTTGAAGTAATTTATGCCCGTAATAGGAAGGCTGTCGATCATTTGGGGTTTATCGATGCTTTGATTGATTTTACTGAAATAAAACCAAATCGTGAACTAAATGCAGAATACGGGTTGAAATTGAGCGTCATCTCATCGAACAGGTTCTGCCAAGAAGCTTCTATCCAAAAACCCGGAAACCTATGACCTGCTGACTTCACAAAGAAAAAATCTCAAAAAAAGTATTTTTCAGAAATTATCGATGGCATCACACGAGAAGCACGTACCATCAATTCACTAACATATAGGTATTTATATCAAAAAAATATTGTTCACCTTCCTGTAATCATAGCATCGGATAAAAATATTCATTTTTTATCCGTGAAAAATCAAGATTGATAGGTTACTTAATGCTTTACCTATCATAAAGAGTACAATTTACAGGAATAACCAAACTAAATACTCTTATGAAAGCCAATTATCCTACAATCGAAGATCGCCCTAAAATCTTAAGACCTAGTTATAATATCTATATGAAATTATTACTGGCCAATACCATTAATGCTCATAAACAGCCCAATTCCCCGCTAGCGAAAATGGGCAGTAAAAGTATACCTGTCTAGTATTTTCATTAAACATCCATTCGAATTATATTTATACTATAATTATATTGATTTTTCGAACAGGAAATAGGCCCAGTAAGCAATAAGCGTATCTCTATGCCATAAGTATGGTATAGAACGTTTATCGCATTATGCCCAATACCTACATATCTGAAAGAAAACCATCGCAACATTACCATCTGTTGCTGTCAGCACCTTTGCTAAAAAGATAAAATGGAAAAAATCAATCAATAACAGTGCCTTAAAAGTGGATGACATGGTTTCTTAAAACTGTTGTGTACGGCATCGGGAAGGTAAATCAGTATTCTATTGAATTATCCAGTGGTCTGTATTGATATTCACCATTGGAAAACATTAGGAAATATTTACTCCAAAAGGATGCTGAAATCAAGATTAAATTTATTAAAAAACCTATACACACCCACTCATTGGGTAAAATGTTCATGATTTACTAAATAGAATTATGTTTGATCTAGCTGTATTTATATTGGTTCAGCCCGAGTAGAATGTATCGAAGTAATCTGGGCTTTTTGTATGGCACCGATAATTTTGGCTTTTTTGCCCTGTTGAAGACTTTTTCCCGTCGCATAACCGAAGCTACGGAACTTGAACCCGGATCATGTATTGGAAAATCCAATACGGGTATAAATAGCTGAAAATAAGTCGTTTAACTACGTTTTTTTTTGAATTCACCATAGCGGTGCTATGCTAAATCCAATAAAATGGAATTGCAATAAAAAACTGGACAATAAGTTAAGCACATTTTGAATAATTGATTTTACTAAACTCTTCTGGAG
>CANLOE010000153.1 GCA_947492745.1 uncultured Cyclobacteriaceae bacterium
CTGCCAGGCCGTGCCGAAGGCACCCTGCTCGGTCACGCGGTCGAGGGGACTGGCATCGTATACCTTTTCGGCCCAGGTTACCTCAACAGCACCGAAGGGTGGTTTGAAGGCTCCACCTGCAAAGCGCCTTCGGAGGGCCTACCTCCATCTCAACTACAGCATGTAAAAGAACTTATTTAACCCCTTTTACTTCACGGCACACCGAGGACTAGTGGGGGTTCCCAATCGCCATTGCAGTGGCTCTGGAACCACAACTCTATTTTTTTCAGTATCTCCATCTCAATAGTGTTCCCAAAACCGCACGAAATTGTGTTTCATACCATAGGCAGAGAATAGCCATTAGGGTCCTCGGCCATCCTTTTGAACTCCAGGAGCAGGAACTCCAACTTGGAAGGGTCGCCGAAGGCTCGAAATAAGTTATTTTCAACTTTAAGTCCGAACCAGTTTTCATCGGATTTTTCTATCAGCCTATATGGAACTTCCATTCCCTCAAGTTCTGTATTTGAAATATCTATGGATATACTCCAACCTGGATTATCCGTGGTCCCTATAGTAACCCCATATGTATGTTCCCAGTGGCCGTCACACTGTGACGAGTACCAGTCCTGTATCCAGTTTAAAACGCTCATCTGTCTGTTAGTTAATTCTTGGGACAAACCACATTTCGTCCACGCCCCTGTACCTCGGTGCCTTGTTGGACGGCACGGGCTCCACGCCGCCAAGGATTTTATTGCCATCAATGTCACGCCCCTGCCTATGTGGTACGGGTATATCTTCTCCAGACAATTTGTTCGTGTGTGGTCTTCCTTTAGTATCTATGTGCCCCTCCTGTTGGAACCCCCTATGGTTGCGGGGCTCTTTCCTATAGGTCGTGGCACCGTTCCTGTCGATGACGCTATGGTCCCCTGTTGCCTCTGGGTCCGGTTGGCGGTTGTTCTTGCTCCGTCCGCTCCTTCTTCCCCCTTCCATATTCACCCTCCCCTTCTGGCTGGCAAGGTTCGCCGTGGCCTGTACCGTGAGCGCACCGCCCACCAGTGCGGTGGCCGCGCCCGCCACTGCCACCGTACCGCTCACCGGGGCGGTCGTGCCGCCACTGCCCGCAAGCACCAGTGAACCGCCCTCTGCCGCTGCGGCGCCCCCCGATACCATACCGGTGCCCGCCCCTATCATGGCGGCGTCGCCGGCGTCCTGCCCGCTGTTGAAATCCCTGCCGCTGTCGGCATAGCCGGCGGCAGCGCCCCTGACATCGAACAGCCCGAAGGTGATGTTGTCCACGACCGAGGCACCGAAGCCCAAAAAGAAGGATTGGCAGTCCACCCCCGGTGGGCAGTCGCCCATCGGGTCACTGTACCTAATGGGGTTGTTGAAGCCGTAATGGTAGGGCGTCCAGCCCACCTGCCCCGCTACATCCGCTTTAGGGTCAACCTGTAGGAACCTGCCCAGTGTATAATCATAGGCACGGTACTTTGTCATGTCCCAATCGACACCAAGGTCCGATACCCTTTCCGTGTTGAAGGTCACATCTCCCGTCCCCTGATTATAAAGGAACCTGTTCTCCCTCCCCATCGCCCTCCTATAAGAGTTAAAGGCCATCCCAAAGGGGTGGTTTGAAGGCTCCACCTGCACAGCGCCTTCGGAGGGCCTACCTCCATCTCAACTACAGCATGTAAAAGAACTTATTTAACCCCTTTTACTTCACGGCACACCTTGCGCCAGTGGGGGGGCAATTGCTACTGGGCTAGCAAACTGTCCAATCACTGTGTATTTTTAGTGCTTCCTTATCACTAGTATTGTTTGAAAGAATCAACCTATCAAACTTTAATTCCTTATTGCCAATCAAATTCCCGATTTCATCCTCATAAGAAATATCATTTAAAAATCGTTCAACATTTTCCTTTTGCAAATTTCTCCGAAGGTTTGGAGTTTTTTGTGGAACCCAATGTTTCTTGTTTGTTTTAGAACCAAGCAAAGTAACTAACTTAGCTTTTTCAAAGGTTATTTTCAGTTCACCACCTGTAAGGTGATTTAACCCACCTAACGCAAAGTAATCTGTGACCCCCTTAGAGAATCCACTGATTTCTAACTTTCCTAAAACCTGCCTGCCCATGTCCAAATAATCCCACTGAATTTGCTGTACACCTAATAAAATAAGGTAAGAGAAGTCTATTCGTTCCCCCTGTTTAAAAGCACCAAGTTCTTCCACTATTTCCATATTAATATAGGGTATCAAAACAATGTTATCGCAATAAAATACATCCTTAGAGTATGATTCAGAAGTGTTTATAGAATCTGTATCCAAAATCTCATATTTCAGTTTCTTCATAATTTTTTCAAGACTATTTCATTTAAACTATCAGAAGCACCTCCTAAAGGGCTTCCATCAGTTTTAGTAAATCCAGAAGTGCTTAAACCAGTTTTTTTACTAATTACTTCAAATCCATCATTTACATTTTTCCAAACCTGCTTAAAGAATTTATTAGCCATTTGTCCTCTAATCGTCAATGTCCCACCCTCTTCCAGTAATTGACTAGCTTCTTTCATAAATGAAGCCTGTGGATTATTGGCCACAATTTCGCCAACTTTGGAGCCGAAAAATTGCTCTGCAAATTCTGAAATCGTTCCTCTAAAACCACTTACTGCTTGGGGATCTATACTGACACCGTTCTTTAGTGATGATTTTGCGCCACCAAAAAAATCAAGGACCGCCCCACTACTTTTTCTTAAAGCGGCACCTACAGCATTGCCCAGCTCATCTCCTCCACCCATGGAATAGTCTGCTGCTGGGTTGGGGTCAATGGCACCTGCCAAGAATGCACCGGCCTCGCCAACCAATTGAGCGTTCTGGTAATAATATCCTTGAAGTCCCTGAATATTTCTACCTATCCAGTTCTGGACCTCTCTTTGCCAAGGACTGGTTTTAGAATAGTAAGAGGCTCTGCGTAAACTGTTCCAACCTGTCTGTATGGCACGTCCTGTCCTGCTCCCATTTCTCCTTACCCATTGCGCCCCTCTCTGTAGAGCAGGCCTCGCCCTTTGCGCTAGTTGTGCCAAACGGGTCCAGCATGCAGGACATTCCCCTGTTGGGTCGTTAAAGGTAACAGGATTGTTCCAACTATACTGATAGGGGGACTGGTCCATTTGCTCAGGTTCATCCGCCAAAGGATCCACGTTTGTAAAACGCCCAATGGTCGGGTCATAGGACCTTACATTAAAGTCATCCAGCCCGATGTCTAGATCATCTATCCTCTCATTGCCGTTATAAAGGAACCTGTTCTCGCTCCCCTTCGCCCTTTTATAAGAGTTAAAGGTCATCCCAAAGGGATAATAGTCATCCGCCTGCACCACGGCACTTTCTCGGTGGACCACCTCCAGGTCGTCAAAGAACACCCTACCACGGGTCTGTAGCCCTTCGTAGGAGACATAAATATAGGCAAAAACTGATTACTATTGACATAGCTACGCTCCGGTGTAGTTGACACAGGTGAAGAGGGTCCTCATTCTATCACAAGGATATTCTTTTTGTATTTCAGCCCATCGACATCCAAGCTATCTCCCTGCTTCTTTGTATAACTGAAAACAAAGGGAATATTCTGTTTTCCAAGCGTGGTAGGTCTGAAAAGATATATGAACTTGTTTGGGGCAGATTGGGGTATTTCCATAGTATCACGAAGTACGTTTTTCCGGTCCAGGCGACCCGTATACACTTTCAGCTGACCTTCCAGCCCAATACCCAAGCTGATATCGACAGGGTACTCTTCACCCAGCCGTAACGTATCGCTCTGCAACTTTATCAAAGGAAGAACTGCTTCCATGTACTTAACATTTGAACTATCGATTTTGGCGAAATAGACCATATCGCCCTTTCTATTGAAGAGTTGCCGTTCCAGAAGGTTTCCATTTCCATAGTAGAATTCCGTTTTCCTTTTCCGATCATGGATATAATCCGTTACGGACCACAGTGTGCCATCTTCATTGTAATACATGGATTTTCCATGTTTTTCGCCATTGAGCCAACGGGTCCTTTCCCTAAGGCCTCCCTTGGGGGAAAAATGGGAAACGATACCGTCCAACTGGCCGTTCTTCCACTCCCCATTGGATTTTACGGTATCGTTTTCATAGTATTCTATCATGTGTCCATGGATTTCTCCATTGTTGTCGACTTCTTTCTCATACTTGACTTCACCGCTGGGATAGTAGCCTATTTCCTTTTCGCTTTTTCTGCCGCAGGATATCCCGGTGGCAAAGAAAAAGATGATGATAATACAATGTTTCACTGATTTTTACTTTTACTTGAACTTGAACTTGTACCGATCAGGAGGGTATCCTCTCCGATGATTACTTCACTGGACACGGTTCTGGTCCCATCCTCGTCATAGGAAACAAAACCCTTTCCCGTCAGTAGGGTATCGGGTCTAGATCCTTGCCTATTGTCCGGATTTTCCGAAGGTTCATTAAGAGCACCGACCGCCTTTTTTGTTCCATTGGCAAGTGCCTTTGCGACCTCTCCGATGACCCCTTTTGGAGATGGAGGAGAAGTCGACCTGTTGATGCTCAATACTGCATCCAGCAGGTCCTTTTCAATCGATACGGAACTGCCCTCGGGGTCGGCATCGGGAACGAACCTATTGTCCCGGCCTGCCCCGTTTCCTTCTATTACCACACCAAAGCCTTCCGCCCTATCCGGTAAACTCTCCCCCCCGACAACATTGAGCATAAATGAATCACCGGCCTTTAAAAAGTCATTTGTGTTTTCCGATAGTCTGTCAATAGTATTGCTTATAGATTTGCTTGTTTTGGCGAAAAAGGTTTTGACTTCGCGGGCAATACCTTCCCCGTTTATCGGAACAGCCTCCAAACCTTCCAGCTCTATATGCGAAGTGACCTTGTTCTCACTGAATGCATAGGGAGAATTATAATAGAACTTCTCCGCCAGCGGGTCGATATTGAAGAACCTGCCAATGGAAGGGTCATGGTTCCTCCACTTGAACTGTACCCAGTTGAGTTGTCAATTCTATTCGATTATCTATTGATACAGTTTCCCTACTTATCATTGCCGATTATGCTTAAGTATGCATATCCTGAAAGTGGACCTTCCCCCTTTTATCTATAATGTAAGGTACAAAACAGTCTTCGTAGGGTTCTTGGTTGTATGTTAACTTTATCCGTACAACTTCTTTGGTTTTACCAGTCGGGCTATCATTAATATTTGCATCAATCGCTATTCCATATGATTTGTACAGAGTGAAACCTTCACTGTCTTTTTGTAAGAGTGAGTACTGTAGTTTACGGAAGTATTCATCAGCTTTTGGTGTATTGTTCCCATCAAAATAATTTAATGGTTGGACGGTGCCTTCACTGTTAACTACCATTGCAAACGGATAGAACTCTCCAAACTCTTCCAGAAGGTGCTTGGAATTGTCTAATAGGTTCCTTATCAGTAGGGTCATTATTTCTGTCTCCATAGTGATTTTATAAGCTTTATATGCAATTGGGGTTATTGTAACATGGATTACTTTTTTCCCTTTCAATTTGAAATTTTTCCAAAATTAAAGTTGGGTCAAGTCGCAGGATATGTGTGGCATCTGCCGGCACTAGAGGAGGAACGTTAAAGAATTCTATATCAAAACCACCCTCTTGCAAAGGTTTGGACAGGTTTACTCCTTTTCTTATTATTAATTTTGGCTGAACTCCATTTTCATTGGATATCTGCCTTTGGGCCCTCAATTGCTTCGTTAGCGATTGATTCTTTACATCCTTAATTTCTATAGTTTGTTTCCCATTCTTTCCGAAAGAATCTGGTATCGTCCTTGTGGTTTGACCAGTCTGTGAATCTGTCACATCAAAAGGCTTCGTATTTTTTCTCTTAGATAATTGCTCAGCCTCGGATTTATTACCCCTTCTAAAGTTTTCGATAACTTCTTGCGGCAGTTTCTTAGGTTTGGGTTTCGGAACAGTAGCTGACCTTGGCGTAGATCTAGGTGCTAACCTTGGTGTAACGGGCCTTGGGGTGACCCTTGGAACACTGACCGGTCTGGCCATTGCCGGTGGTGTCCTGGAGAACATCAGCGCAGGGCCCAACCAAGGAGGCCATGCCGGTGCCCTTCCATCAGGATCTGTGAATTTGATCGGATTGTTGAACGTATAATTATAGGGAGACCAACTTTCCATCTGTTCGGCCAATGGATCAACAGTGGTCCACCTGCCCAGATCGGGCATGTACATCCTGGCCCCGAAGTCGTCGAAGTTGGTACCCAGAGCGGTCATCCTTTCTTTTCCACTGAACAGATATCTATTCTCCACTCCCTTCGCCCTTTTGTAGGAGTTAAAGGTCATCCCGAAGAGAGAGTAATCATCCTTCAATAATCACTATTTCAACAACTTTGCTTTTTACAAATTTAATGGATAGAGTACCTGTATTTATTCCCTTGCCGGTATACCCCAATAAGTAATTAAGCTCATTGTTGCCCTGTCCTTCAGGAATGCCCAATAACTGGATGACTTCATTTTTGGACATTCCTTCGAGTTTGTTCTTGCCAAGCAGGTCATTAGTCATCCGCCACCTTAAACTCAAGTTCTCTTCCGATTCTTCCCAAGTCTTCCACTCTGAAGAATTAAACTTTATGTCGTTTGAACTTGAGCAGTTAATCAGTAGAATCGCCATCAAATATACAAGGGCATTGCTCAAAAATAAATGATTATTTCTCTTCAAGGTTTTTCCTGTCTTTTTCATTAAACCCATTGCTATCTAAAGTATTTAGTGATTTCAATCCTTTTTCATATTGCTTTTTGCTTGTCTTCTGTCTTGATATGGATAAATTGCCATCTTTATCCTTTTGTACTGTCCAGACTCCCTCATCCCTTTGTAAATTCAAGACAGCTCTTGCTATATCGATTGAAGAAGCATCTTCACCCAAGCTTGAACCCAAAGCTCTACCGATCTCATTGTTCAGAGCATCAACAACAGTATCGGCAAACTCTGAATCTTGCGTTAATGGTGTATCGAAATCTACCGTTAGACTAGAACGCAGTTTAACGCCTTCATGTGCGTTGCCTGTTCTGGAAGCAATTTTATCACCGAACTGATTACTCGTTGTGGCACTCCACAATACATGCCTAAAGCCGTTTCTTTCTGAACCGATGTCTCTGGTCATATTACCATCTTCAGCGACATGGCGTGCAATCCTACCACTGACACTGGATATATTTGTTCCACCCCTCTCTACCGAACCAACACCGAATGCGGCTATTGGATGAACTGTGGATACACCAAAAGTGGCTATGTTTCTTTCAGAATCAGAAGCTACCCTCTTTCTGATTTCCTGAAAGTTCCCAGAGGTTATCCTTAAAGCCTCCAAACCTTCCAGCTCTATATGCGAAGTGACCTTGTTCTCACTGAATGCATAGGGGTTAGCATTTAATGCTCATAGATTTTCCCCGACCTATCAAAGGTTATTGTATAACCATCAAAGTTCATTATGACACGCTTCTTTGCCACCCTACCATCCGGCATCTTTGTTTCTCCCAAATCAGCAAAAATCATATCTTCTGATGTTATTATCGGTATGGTATACTTGCCGATCTTAAGCATCCTGTTTGATTTGTTGATTACTTCGCTATATAATAAACCGAACACTTTTGGACCGCTACCTTTTTTGTAATCAATAATTGACAATAAATACCTCCCATCGGTATTTTCTGACAGATCTGCCACAAAATCAGTGTCTGTACCTTTTGAAAGGTAATGGTCAATATGGTCTCTGACTCGGGTATTGATTGATTTTGGCAGATCGTAATAGATATGATTTTTCGTCTGAGCGACACACGGGACACTCGCCCCGATCATTAGATAGAACAAAACAAATTTCATGGTCATGCTATTTTTTACCTATATGGCCTGTGAAAAGGAAAGACCTTTTCCCGATATTTCCCGTATTTTTCGTAGTCCCTATTGGATGTTGGCCGGCAGTGCCACCGCCAATTGCCTGATGTATGGTGGCCGCTCCGCCTGCCTCGACGGTATAGGAGTCTATCGAATATGTTGCCGCCGAAGAGTTTCCGGCCGTTCTGGAATCAGGTGCTGAAAATCCCGGTGCATTTTTCCTGTTAGGTTCTGTGATCGTTGGATGTCCATGACCGACTCCGACAACAAGTTTAGATCCATCATCTGTCCATAGGCCTTCTCCTTGCCCAAACGTGCTAAATGTATTTTTAACCGTTGTAGAAGTGCCTTCCGCACCTGCTTGAGCATCCACAGTTGCTGTTGCTGGATTCAAAGTGACCAATACCGAATTTTCCAGTTGGTTGGTTATGGTCCTATCACTTGCCCCTTGAAATTCACTCTGAATATTGGCCTCGTTGAAAGTCACTGTTTGGCTGACACCCTCCGATCTGAGCGTATTTGTAAGCGTATTTTTGACGAACGATGAAGTATTTGAGCCATTAATGACCGCAAGGGATGCCAGGGCTTCCGTTGCTTGCCTTTCATTGACCAGTCTGATATCGGAACCATTACCGTCCGAACCCAGATACCTGAGCTCATTGTTGACTATGGCATAGTAATCATCCAAGGCACCGTCGGGGTCTACCCTTATCAGTGGGCTGTTCTGGACATAGTTGTATGGGGTAAGCCAGTCCCTCTCCTCAGCCAGCGGATCTACTGATGTCCACCTCCCAATGTCCGGCATATAGAACCTCGCCCCATAGTCGTACCACCCCAGGTCCAGTTCCTCGATCTTCTCCTTCCCATTATAAAGGAACCGGTTCTCGTTCCCCATGGCTCTTTTATAAGAGTTAAAGGCCAGACCAAAGGGATAATAGTCATCCGCCTGCACCACGGCACTTTCCCGGTGCACTATCTCCAGGTCGTCGAAGAACACACGGCCCTCCGGGGACTTTTCCCCGTAGCTGGTATAAATATAGAGATAACCCGCCTCCTTTACCACCAAGGGTTCGAAAAAGAGCTCTCCGCCCTTGAAGGGCTCCGTTTCCCCTACGGAGCGGTACCCCATATCGAGGACCTTCAGGGAGTCGTCCAGCAGGATATAGTTCAGGTGGGCATGGGGGGCATCGGCCCCTGTCTCCCCTTCCTGTCCCACCGCGAGCAGGGCAGGTACATCGGAAAGGGCCTCGCCCAGCGCCCCTTGCAGCTCCGCGCCCGCCGTGGGCCCGGCAAGTCCATGGACAATGGCGGCGGTCATGGCCTCCCGGCCCAGGGTGCCCCCGTCCGGCTTTTTCCCCTCATGGTAGGCCCAGGCACTGATGTCCACGGTATCCCCGGGACCCACGGCGAGGGTCTTGCCGGGGCCGATGGGATGGCGGCCGTCCAGCTTGGCCACCGACCGGCCGGGGTGGCCCGGCAGGGAAAAGCGTGTCCGTGTGTCCTCCAGGTGCCCGAAGTGCCGGCCCTCCTCGGCCGCCCGCTCTTCCTCCATGCCGGCACGGTAGGTCATTACCTCCGGAGAGGCCGTGAAGGTCAGCCGTACATTGCCCAGGTGGTCCTTCAGGTGGTACTGGTACTCCCAGCCCCCGGCATGGGGCAGTGCACGGCCCTCCGCATGCCCCACCTGTTGCAGTGCCCCGTCCTCCAGGAGGAGGGGACCGATATAGTCCCTTCTTTTGAGGACCGTTCCCCCGCCGTCCAGGACCTGCATGCTGCGCTTGTTCCCTTCGGCATCGTAGGTGAACCGTATGCTGCCCTTGCCCGCTACCTCGATGCGCCGGGGCAGGTTCAGGTGATTGTAGCCCATCTCGGTGATGCCCTTGTTCCTGTCAGTGGTCAGGTTGCCATTGGCATCGTAACTGTAGTCATTTCCCGGATTGTCCCCATCGGTGAAGCCCTCGGTCGGACTGCCCGCCTCGTCCACGCGCATCAGCCGATTGCCATCATAGGTATAGCTGAGCATATCGAGACGTCCGCCATCCGCACCGAAGCGGTTCAGTTGGGTAATGTTGCCGTTGTGGTCATAGCGGATGCCCCGCACGTCGTGGGCAGTGGTGGCGTTGTCCCAGCCGTCCGCTTTCCGCCCATAAAAATCGGCCTGTTGCAGGCGGTCGAGCCCATCATAGCCGTAGGCATAGGCCCTGAGCGGCCCATCTGCCGCACTGCTCCATACCTGGGCGGAAATGTTGCCCTGGTGCTGCGGTACCGTACCCATACCGGGAACCCCGCGTTCGTAGTACAGTCCCATGCCGAAAAGGTCCCTTTCCTGAGCGGCATCGGGATTATGGCGGGCATGGTGGCCCCGTGAGGGGATGTTGATGGAAGCGAGCCAGCCCCGTATGGTGTAGCTGTAGTCGATGGACTGTGCGGAACGGCCCCCTACCGGGTGCAGGTCCTTTTCGATGAGCTGTCCGATTTCGTTGTAGCGGTGGTGCGCCAGGGTGACCCAGTCCCCTTCGTTGATGCGATGCTCGGTGCTCAGCAGTCGGTCCCG
>CANLOE010000154.1 GCA_947492745.1 uncultured Cyclobacteriaceae bacterium
ATTGGGGATTTGTGGGGGTGGCAAGGGTCATTGGACAGCGGTCATTGGGGATTTGTAGGGGTGGTCAGGGTCATTGGAGATTAGGGATTAGTCACTGGGGATTTGTGGGGGTGGCAAGGGTCATCGGACACTGGTCATTGGGGATTTGTGGGGACGGTATTGGCATTGGTAATCAGATATAACAGGTAAAAAAAGTATGGATAAGGCAGGTAAATGACCATGAGGTGTATTGCGAACAATATATACCAAAGAAAAAGTGAAATGGGAAATTCGGGGTCCGGTAAACTAGGGGAAAATCCTGCATGGATACAATTTCATTGTTAGATTGGTCATTAAGGTCGTTCCGGGCGGAACAGTACATTCGCAATAATCTTCAGTACTCTCCATCACAACTGCGTTTGGGTATATAACACGAAACACGGGACCCAATGACAAATGACAAATGACAAATGACCAGTGACTAATGACCTAAAAACGAAACACAGGTCCCAATGACCAAAAAACAAAGTGAATAGATATAGATACATATTGACCCTAATGCTCACACTGCTCGCTTCGGCTGCGCACTCCCAGGATCTGGGCAACATCGCCAAGGAGGACCCGGTACAGGTCTCAGGCGGTATCAATGCGACAGGCATAGGTTATGCCGCACAGGGCATCAACAGAAGGCGCGACCCCTACAACTGGTTCATGGACGGGAACATCAACCTGTCACTGTACGGATGGAGCGTGCCCTTTTCTTTCAGCTACAGCAATCAGCAGGTGACCTATAGACAGCCCTTCAACCAGTACGGTGTCGCACCGAGCTACAAATGGGCCAAGGCCTACATCGGGTACAACAACCTGACATTGTCCCGTTATTCGTTGGCGGGCCATGTCTTTTTGGGTGGCGGAGCAGAACTGAGCCCCGGAAAGTTCCGCCTGACCACCATGTACGGGAGGTTGAACAAGGCCGTGGCAGAGGATACCCTCAACAGGGAAAACGGGGTGCCCGCCTTCAAAAGGATGGGGTTTGGGATAAAAGCCGGTTTTGAGGATGCCGGTCAGTCCATACATGTGGTCCTGTTCAGGGCCTGGGACGACATCGGTTCTTTGCCCTATGTACCTGAACCCTCAGGTATTCTCCCTAAGGAAAACCTGGTCTTGGGCCTGATAGGCCGCAAGCAGCTGGGCAAACGCATCAACTGGAGCGCAGAATTTTCCACCAGTGCCCTGACCGAAGATACAAGGTCCCCTCAAAATGAAAGCGGGGGATTGACCGGCAATCTCGGTGGACTGTTCACTTCCAGGACTTCCTCCGGCTACCATAACGCCTTCAATACCAGCTTAGGTTACAATGCCGACCGTTATTCGGTACAGCTCAACTATGAGCGCATAGCTCCCGGTTATGGGACACTGGGTGCCTATTTCTTCAACAATGACCTGGAGAACGTGACAGTCAGCGGGGCTACAAGGTTCTTGCGTGACAAGGTCAACCTTTCGGTCAATGTGGGGACACAGCGCAACAACCTCAGGGAAACGGAGATCAGCGGTACGGAAAGGATCATCGCCAATACCAGCATCTCCTATATGCCCAATGCAAAATGGAACATCAACGGCTCTTATTCGAACTTCGCTACCTTTACCAATGTGAGGCCGAGGTTCGACCCCTTCTTCCGGGACCAATTGGATTCACTGAACTTCTATCAGGTGACCCAGAATGCCACGACGACCGTTTCCTACAGTTTCGGCCCCAAGGAAAGGAAGCAGTCCCTGCTCTTCAACGGTTCCTACCAGGTGGCCAATGAGGAGACCGAAGGTACCGAGGCAATGGAGACCGGTAGCAATTATTACAATGCCAGTGCTTCCTACAGGTATGCCCTGATGCCCTTGGGCATGACCGTGGCCACTTCAATGAACATTTATAGGACCGACCTGGCGGATACCCGGTCCCTGACCGTTGGCCCCAACCTTAGTCTGAGCAAGACCTTGCTGGACAAGGCCCTGCGCAATACCCTTTCCGCTTCCTACAACCATCAGGACAATGGCGAAGGTAACGAACGCAAGGTACTCAATATCCGATTGGGAATGGCCTTTGCCCCAAAACAGGGAGTACAGGATAAAAAAACCGAAGGGCGCAGGAAAAAAGAGAAGGACGAAGTGTTTTCCGAGATGACGGGCCATGCACTACCTGAAAATGTGCACAGCGAAGATGTAAACAAGAACACGGCACAAGTGGTCAAAAAGAAGAAGGTGGAAGGAAGGCACCGGTTCTCCCTCAATCTGGTGTACCTGAAAAGTTTTGAAGGTACGGTGACAGCAACACCCTTCAGTGAACTGACGGGGACATTGACCTATGGATATAGTTTCTGATGGGTGCAACTGGACAGATTGATATAAAATTTAAGCAAACGGGTCGATAAGCGATAAAAGACAAATGAAAATATTTTTTAGATACATATTGTTATCAACGACACTGCTGCTCACTTTGACGGCAAAGTCACAGCGCTTCCCCGTACAGGCCAATGTACAGCTGCTCCCGCCCTATTCCATATCCTTGGCTGATTATGCCTCTCCCGAAGTGGACAGGGTACGGCTCAGCCTGTTGCTACTGGACCTGACCCAACCTACCTATGATGTCCGGTTGCGACTGGTCATCGAGGGCACGGGCATCCGCATCGAGACCAATCCGGCCTTCAACCCGGCCCCTATCACCATTGAGTCCGGGGCACCGACCATCTTGACGGGTATCGATCTGGCCCCCTATTTCGATATAAGGAACCTCCTGTTCAGTGGTATCAGCAAGCAGCAATACGAACGGCAGGGTGTCCTGCCCGAGGGGTTTTACCGCTTTACCCTGCAGGTCACCGATGCCAGAAGAAGGGACAGGGTACTGGCACGTGATGCCTTTGCACAGGCCTGGCTGGCCTTGGGCGAACCTCCACTGTTGAACACCCCTTTCTGTGGTTCAGAGGTCCGTATCAATGAAGGGCAGCAGAACGTCCTTTTCTCATGGACACCCATCGGTATCAGCCCCAATGCGGCCATGGGTACCGAATACGAATTCACCTTGGTGGAGGTCAGGCCTTCGGGCCGTAACCCGAACGATGCCATCAATGCCTCAAGGCACCTATACCGGGTGACCACCGATGCTACGAGCCTGGTCTATGGTATCACCGAACCTCCCTTATTGGAAGGGGTCACCTACGCTTGGCGCATACGTGCCATCGACCGCAACGGACTGGACCGTTTCAAGAACCAAGGGTTTTCGAAAGTCTGCAGTTTCATCGTACCAGAGGAAGAAGTACCCCTGGGCGCACCTACGGATGTTTCCGCAAGCCCTGAAACGGAGCGCAGCGCAAGGGTAACCTGGAGGACCGTTCCTGAGGGCAACGGTTACCGTGTTGAATACAGGGAAGCCGACAATCCCAATGCCGAGTGGTTCGGAACGGACGACCCGACCCAGGACGGTGAACTGATCGTCAACGACCTGAGGCCGGCGACGGAGTATGAAGCCCGTGTCGCTGGTCTAAGGAGCAACTTTGCCGGTACCTGGTCCGAAACGGTGACCTTTACCACTTTCCCACCAAGGGTTTTCGAATGTGGGGACCCCGCTACGGTTTCCGGCCCGACCAATACCGAGCCCTTGATGACCGCCTTGGTCGGCAGTGTCTTCAAGGTCGGGGAATTTGACATGGTGGTGACCTCCATTCAAGGGGGCAACGGCACCTTCAGCGGTACGGGAGCGGTGCTGATGCCTTTCCTGGGCTTCCGTATCAATTCCCGTTTCACCAACATCAAGGTCAACGAATTGCAAGAGGTCATCGATGGCGAGGTCATCGCCCTGAGCGATGGTGTCGAAGGGCTCATCGATCGCTGGGAAGGGGACGGTGATACAGATCTGGACGGAAACGGTAATGGCCTGGATATTGGAGAAGGTACCGACGGCTTTGCGGGAGAGGATGTGACCGTTGACGGCACGATCGATACGGTCTATGTCAATGACGGGGGTGACATCGTGGTGGTGACCGAGGACGGCAATACGGAAATCGTCGACCGGGAAGTGGATGAAGAGACCGGTGAGGCCGAGGATGATATCAGGATCACCGATAGTGATGGGAACCAGATCATCATCGACAAGGACGGCAACACATTGGAAGTGGACAACAATGGCAGCGGTAATGGTGCGGTACCCGTTGCAGCGGATTCCCTCAAGTACCTTATTACCTTTGCCCCCGGCGACGATCAAAAGTACGGCTTCGATGCCCATGATGAGCGGTACCCGAGCTTAAAGACCGAATACGTTAGTTCCCTGGTACACGGAAGTACGGTCTCTGTGCCTTGGAAATCCGTGGCCGCGGGCAATATCGATAGGGTCAAAGCAAAAAGCGAGGAAGGCCCCATCTCAAAAGAGCTTGCATTCAAGGGGGAACTTGGACCGATCAATATACTGACGGGTACGGACCCCAATGAAAAATCGCTGATGGTCACCGGCCGGGGCGACGGACAGGAAGAGACCATCAGTGCCTATCTGTTGAAAGAGGACGAAGAGGGCAAGCAGAGGGAGGAAATACAGGGACAGCTCAATGTGGTCAGTTACGATCAGGTACGAAAACAGGTCTATCTGGTCAATGTAGATGGCAATGGGGACAATATCAATACCGGCGTACTCCGCAATGAACTCAACAGTATCTATGGCCAGGCAGTGGTACAGTGGGAGCTCAGTACCATTGCCCTCAATAATGTGGACTGGGACCTGAAGGAGGACGGAATGCTGGACGATGGTACCACAGGTACCTTCTCCAACTACACCAAGGAGATGAAGGTATTGATCAAGGCCCTTGAAAGGCAAGGGGACATCGAAAAAGATGCCTATTACCTGTTCGCCATGAAAAAATCGGCTTCGGGAAGAAAGCTGGGCTTCATGCCAAGAAAGAAACAGTTCGGTTTCATTTTCATAGAAGGTCTGGGCGGTAACGATATCCCCAAGGTAGTGGCCCATGAGCTGGCCCACGGTGCCTTTAGGTTGAAACATACCTTCAATGAGTATCCCGAAATGGCCCAGGGCAGTACGGACAACCTGCTCGATTATGGTCCGGGCAGTCGTTTGATGAAGTGGCAGTGGGATCTCATCCATGACCCTGTGGCAATGATCGGGTGGCTGGACAGTGATGAGGAAGCTGCCTATGACCTGACCAGTGAACTCTATCAAAAAATCCTGCAGGAAGTACGTTGTGCATACTTAGACAATGAAACAACCTACCAATCCGACTACCTTAGGCGTCTGCCAGATAGCCGTCCCACTTTCGACGTGGGCACCTTGCAACTTGGCTCCGTCGAAATCGAGGATATCGACATGTACTTTGACGGTAAATATCCCAACGGTAACAAAACCGAACTGCCGACGAGAATACAAGGAAGGTATTATAACCCCAACTGGGCGGCCGACTATTATGAATACAAACTAGGAAACCTGCACATCATCACCGATGAGGCAAGTCCAGAGCTCGTTAAGTATCTACAGTCCAGCTCAGAACAGGTAGAGGCTGACTTGATTGCCGTGATGAAGGACATTAACCTGAAGGGAAGCGATATCTCAGGAAAATCCTTTGACCAGCTATTTGCCATAGCTTCCTGTGCAACCAGATATCTGCGAGCCGAACAGAGGATCCAGCTCATCAAACTGATCTTAAAAGAAGAATCTACTGTTCTGGATGAAGATTATGAAGACCTGATTCTAGATATTTTAATGACGACCTCAGAATCTCAAGCTAAGGAGGTTTATAAAGGTATCATGAACCAGTCCGATGGACTGCTTTCTGACCTTATTGCAGGAATAGACAACATCGGAGATGATGAGGATAATTATAACCGCTTGAGCAATGAAATCTACAGACTTTTCCAATTGGCCTATAAAGGGGAGGAACTGGACTTTGCGCATAATCTTATCGTACCGAGTTCTTCCGAAGGCTCGATATGCCCCTACAAGGCCAAGGTAAAAAGGTCAGGTTTTAGCTTTACAGTAAGTGGCCAGAAAAAAACAAAGATTGAAAGAACGGTCAATGGACGCCCCGGAGCGGGAAGACCTTCGGGCTACGGTGGGAGTTACACGGCGGCCTATACCACCGATTGTGGTTATGTAGAGGACCAGGAGTTGATTACATTGCAATTTGATGAGGTGATCTCGGTAGTCTTTGAAGAAGACATGTTAAATGGCCAAACACCGCGACGCTATCAGATGCCTGCCTTCATGTACTATCAGATCATCGATGCCCGCCGAAACCAGGAACTCTATAAAGGATTGGATGCCGCCTGGATGGCTTTAGGCATTGTTACTCCCATTGATGAGTTTTATATCTTGACCAAAGCTTTATCACTAGGAAGACGTGCCGCTTACACCGTTAACCTGTTCAAGCTCAAAGTAGCGCTCAAGGAAAGTAAACTGATCCTGAGCGACGGCCATTATGATGAAATCCTAAAGGCATCCAGAAATGTCATGGACAATGTCGATCAGTACATTGTCAAGGCAGGCTTTCCCGACTTCCCCCGCATCAATAACCTCACACCGGAACTCAAGACCGTAATCAAAGAAAAAGGCTGGGATAATGACATTTTGACCAAATTTAATGATAACTTAGCTAATAGCGCTTTCAAAGCCGGGGTTGAGAGTGATTTTAATTTGGTCAATGCGTGGGAAGGTGCGGTAAAGGTCGGGGCAAATCCTACTTTGTTGAAGAATCCCGATTTTTTGAAGGATTTTGCAGTTGTCCGAAGAAACGGCAGTTATGGTGAATACTTTACTGAAATTGAAATCAAATCCCTAACCAAAGCGCACGGTGCCCCAAAAGCAGGTACGCCTGATAGTTATATCGAGGAATTGAGCCAAAAACTGGCTAAGGATGGTTACGATCTGGAGAAATCACTTCCGGTAATTGAACTGCCAGATGGTAAGCTTTTAGTGGCAGATGGGCATCATAGACTCAAGGCACTGGAAAATAACTTAGGCCAAAAGTTTGTGCCAATAGATAAAATGAGCGTAAGAGAAGCCAAGCAGCTGTATGGGGTTGACCAAAACGGTGTTGACTACGTAACTACTTTGGTTGAAGTGTCAAAATTATCGGGAAATTATAAGGGGGCGTTCAGAGCTGCTGAAGGCGTTATGCTGGAAGATGCCAAAGCTGCTGCAATCAAATTTATGGATGAATTCTTCACTAACTGGAGAAAATAAATGATGAAATGGTCAATAAGATAATTGAGCTAAAAGTTTTACAGAGCTACAATCCTTTTGAAAGATTCGAGAAATTAGAATCCCCACTGAATAAAAAACTAGAGGGCCATGGTGGCGTAATTGGAGGCTCATCTGTAATCAAAGTATCAAAGGAAGGTATCAGGGAAATATCTTATTGTTCCTTAGACATTTCCCTTGCAAATTTTGAAAAAGGGCTTCAGGTTATCAGGGAATATCTTGAATCAAATGATCTTAGCCGAGGTGCCGAGGTAAAATATATTGACGAAAAAAACGAGCAAGTCTCTATCAATTTCACCAACCTTTCTTAATAATTATGAAGCTACTGAAATACCTGCTTGCCTTACTTCTATTGGTTCGTTTCTTTGCATTAGAAATCAAGCTCAATATTCTCAACCTAGTTGAAAAGAAAATTCTTGAGGTGGAGCGAGAAGAAGTCTTGGTATTGCCTCAAGAAATCACATGGCTCGGGCTATTATGTTTGAAAGAAAACCGTATGTTTGAAATGTCCACTCTTGGGAGAGGTCTACCAGATCCGTAGATCAGTTTGAGGACAGTCCCTCTTTGGCTAAAGCGTGGGAAGTGGTAAAGGACGCTCCCGGCATCGCGAAAGATGCAGCGGCCCTCCGGAAGGTCTCCGCCCACCTGGACAAGGGTGCCGACGTGGCCAAGTTCAAGGCCGATATGTCCGATATCCTCAGTACCAGAAACGATGTACTCAGGACAAAATGGCTCAATACACTGGATAATGAGAACTTCATCTTGCTGAGAAGAGGGACGGATAGGTATGGTGATCCAAGAGCATTTGATCAATCAGGCTATATGCTTAGTGATGCTGCAAGAGTCAAATATATCGAAAAAGGTGGCAATTTGGATGAAGCTTTAAAGTACTCTGATGAAGTCCACCGACAATGGTTAGATATATTTGATGGTGACATACATAAATATGCTGAGGCACATTCTTCGAAAGGCAACTTTGAAATGGAAGAGATTTATGGATTAAAGCGTACATTAGTTTCATTTACTTCTGATGGAAGTAAAATCGATACTTTCATTCCAAATGGAGGGGAGATCCTTATTGGTGTATTTGAGAAAAATAAAGTAATTAAACAGACTTTAAATACAGCTAATGAGAGTGAATACTTGATAATTGGAGGAACTGAAATTTTTAATATTGTACGATGATAGAAGGCTCTGTTAAGAAAGAATTAGTCGATGGTCAAGAATTATATTTTTTATCTGCAGAGGCGTGGCAGGAAGTTTTTGATTCCGGTCAATTCCAAAACAAGGACTTGCCAAAGAGGTTGATTGACAAAATCAAAAAAGTTGAGCTTCCACTATCAACGAAGCATAGGGAATTGGTCATCACCCTAGGTTTTTTTGGAGCAAATAGAGAAGTTTTTTCTTACCCCCTTTTGAGAGGAGAAAATCGGTATCAACGTATTTACTTAGAAGGGGTAAAATGCAGTAATTGTCAATGGATTGGAAGAGCCGGAAATCCTTTAGTATCTGAGGTATACTGGGGAATATCAAATGACAACCCTTCCAATTTACTAATGGCTAGTGCTAGAAAAAAATTTCCTAAGATAAATTGTCCAAATTGCTCATCGCCCTTCGATCGGTTTTTTATATGGGCAGGAAGCGTGGAAGAACGAGGCATTCAAATGAAAAACTAGCTATTCAAGTACAGGAAGAGGTTTTAATGACGCCAAGTCGACTAAGACAAACAGCAGAGCCAACTCCTATTATGGTGAATGGAGTACATAAAACCATTGACGGTATGAAAGCATATTATGTAGACTTCATTCAAATTAAATAATCAAAATATGGAGCGTCTCAAAGCAGAAGAAATAACAGAAAATCTCACGGAAAAACAGTTGAAAATCCTTGCCTTAATGATGGACCAAAACCTGGTCTCTAATGATTGGCTGGAGTGTTTTAAAGTATTATCTGACCAACAGAAATTCGACATTCATGAAATGTTAGGTAGAATAATAGACAAAAATGAAAAAGAAAGGCTAGAATCTAGGACTAAGGAAGAAATGGATGAAGAGTCCGCTAAGTGGGAACATACCAAGAATGACCCAGATCCTAATAAGTTTTATGGTAATATGGGTCAGCCTGACACTCCTCAAGAATATAAAAACCGTTATGGTGTATGGCCACTAGGTTACAACCAAGAGACTGGAAAAAAGTTAACTGATGTGGATTAAAATGTAAAATAGATTAACATAATAGACAAATTCTGGAAACGTTTTGCCCCAAATAGCCTTGTTATTTATAGTGTTATTTTAAAATGAAAATGTTTAACAAACAGCTCTTCGTTGTTATTTTAAGTTGCTCAATGTGGAATTGTTCATCAAGTTCAAAAATTGGGACTCAGCAAAAAAATTTGATATCAGATTTTAAGCGAGTCAATGGTAAAGGTCAAGGTTACGAGGTCGATTTGACTGGGGGAGACAATTTATTTGTGAACTGTACTGACGAAGATTTGACTGATTACTATTCATGGGACAGCTCTGGTTTGAGCTGGAAGTGCGATGGGACAGATGTAATGCTTCATGAAGAGCATCAGTACTTTCAGGGCTTACCTACTCCAAACTTGGACAAGGTCGTAGTGGTATTCCCAGTTGAGCACCCTGTGAAGGCCGCTAATGCCGCAATCTACTATTGCAATGGACGAAAATTCATGGATTTAACAATACCTAAATTGGTCAGTCCGCTTTATCGAGAGCGTAGTACGAGAATGAGGTCCGATTTACGTGCAACTACAAACTTTAACGGGGTATTTCTCACAAGAGATAAAGACAATAAGGTGATCATAGCTGTTGGAATTGATTTTGATCGTGAATATTGGGAAACAAGAGTGCTAAATCCGGAAACGGGTGAGTTTGGGGATTGCTTAGGTTATGGAAGAAGGTAACACTTTGGAGTGTATACATTTGACTGGACAGTAAGAAAAGCTCAATAGGGTTAACTTACAGAAAGAATGAAGAAAACAAGA
>CANLOE010000155.1 GCA_947492745.1 uncultured Cyclobacteriaceae bacterium
TCGCGATAGCGCTGCTATCCCTGCGGTTATCGCCTTGATTGAAACCAAAATGACCCGCGGAATCTTATACGACATTTGAACCCCAAATTTGTATTACACCTTAATGATCATTAGACCACCTCTCTCAAACCACTGATTTTAGTGTACTTTATGTTCTCATGACGAAATCCTATCGATCGATTTGGGCTTATGATTATTTTTATACAAACTTAGCTTTTAAATATCGCCTATCTTCCTGTTCATTTTGCTTCACTCTGCGTTGACAATCCTCGGGATAGCGCTGCTATTCCTGCGGTTCTCGCCTTGATTGAAACAAAATGACCCGCGCAATCTTATACGACATTTAAAACCTAAATTTGTATTATACGGATAGTATCCCCATATACCGGTAAAATGTAAAACCACGGAGTGCTGTGAGGTGTCTTATGATCTGTCATTTACAGTGTGGTTGTTAGGTTTTGGCAGTTCTTGATAGGGTTGAGGAGAGCCATTCGTATGGGTATGGTGACGGACAGGAAGGCCGCCCTATACTAAAACAGGCCCATATTCATCATACGGGCCTGTCCTATATGTTATTGTTGTTATGACTGATGTCATCAGTGCATGATGAACATTTTTTTAGTAGCCCATATTGCCCCCTTTGATAAAAGCCTTACAAAGTAGGGACCATTGGTATACCCTCTTGTGTACAGGGTTAGGGTTTTGCTTCCTTTGTTTATTTTCTGTTGTGAGACTATTCTCCCGAACCCATCGTAGACCATTACATCCATAGGCGTATTACTGATTTTACCGAGTTGAAGAGTAACCTGTTCTTTAGCAGGATTAGGATAGAGCGAAAAGGCCTCATTGGCAAAACCCGTATCATTGATCCCGGTGATTATGGTTGGTAGAGTGGGCATGGCCTCTATTTTTGACTGCAATACTTCCAGTGTATTCTCATTCTGTACAAAAGCAACGACTGCCAGCTGTTCTAGGTCATATACATTTCTGGGCAGCCAAGATACCTCTACGGATAGAGATTCACCAACAGCTATGGGAGGCTCCAATTCCGTACCGACGGCATTGGGCAATAGTGCTTTGACGACGTTGATATAATCGGTTCCAGAGGTTTGGCCAGGGATATTATCACTACTGATAACTTTTTCTACTACCGCAACATGGACCACTGTGTTTTCCGGAAGCTCCAGTAGTACGCTGAGGTTTACACGGATATTCAGCATATTGTCAGGCCCATCACCTTTTTCGATGGATTCTATCCGAACCGGAGAGGAGGTCAGGGTACTGGTACCGAACTCCCGTGCACCCCAGCCCGCGGAGAACAATCCCTCACCACTGACACCGTCCAGTTTAGAGCGGGGCACGCTGGCTATGCCATATGTGGCCGCTCGGGCATTGACATCAATCTTGTTGTCACCGTGGAGGGGGTTTTCGCCCGAAAAGCCTAAGTGGTATTCCAGTTTGATGAGTTCTTCGTTGATATCGGCAAATCGATTGATTTCCAAGGTTTCTATAGTCGATTCGGGACTGGAGAGATCGGTAAAGTGTTCCAGCAGTGATATTTTGTTTCTCTCACCGATACTGACCCCTCTAAAGGCAAATCCCTCGAACTCGGTATCGCCATTGCTCCCAAAGGCAACCCGAAAACGGACATTGCTTAAATTACCGATGCCGTCGAGTGGATGCCTTGCCGTACTCCAGTCGTTATCCTCTCTTCGGGACCAGCCATGGATGGCCTGCCCTCCGGGTTCACCTGTTATGGCTCCTTCGGTATACCAATTGATACCGGAAGTTTCACTTCCCAAAACCGTCCAATTGATACCGTCATCGATGGAGTACTGTAAGACGGCTCCATCGGAACCTTCTTGAGTATCCGACCAGATGTCCAGTGCAAGGTTGGGCTTGTCCAATGCGCTCAGGTCGAAACAGGGACTGTTGACATAGGCATTTGCATTGGCAGTATATGCACCCGTCAAATTGGTACCCCATGCTTCTAGAGCGCTATTGATGACCGTTCCACTGGGAGTACCGAATTGCCATATGGAAGTCTCCGCGCCGCTGACATCTTCATCGAACCAACCGTTACGGCCGACCATTTGATAGGCCTCATTGGCGGCCAAGGATATACGTGGGAGTATGGAGATCCTCTTGGAGACCGAACCTGGACAGCCATTGATGGTCCGTGCCGTCATGGTGACGGTGTAGCTATCGGAACTGGTGTACTGGTGTGTCGTTTCGGGAGTAGTATTGCCTATATCACTGCTGCCATCCCCAAAATCCCAATCATAGCTTTCGATAGAAGCATCGGAAGGAGAAGTGAATTCGGTAGTACTGGAGGCCCCTAAGCATACACTGCTAAAGCTGAAACTTGGTACTGGGGGCTCACCGACGCGTACACCCCCATCGGGTGTGAATACGTTCTCGCATACAGCTCCCGTACTGGCATGCGTCTGAGTGACGGTCAACGTGACGGGAAAGGAGCCTTGGGTAGTATACAGATGATCGACCATTTGGCCGGGGGCAGTTTCTCCGGTATCCCCAAATAGCCATGTATAGGTATAATCTCCCGGTATGGCCGGATCATCGGCCTCAAACGAGGCGGACTCATTGACACAAAGCCTGTCGGGTAGGCTAAACCCTGCTTCCGGAGTAGGGTGAAGTGTGATGGTCTTGGTACCCGTACCCTCACAACCATTGCCCGTGGCGACGCTGTAACTAATGGTGTAGTTCCCTGGGAACCTGACCGAGGGTTCTGTAGAGAAAAGTAAAGAATTGCCCATAACCTCAGCAGCACCATTGATAGAGTAACTTCCCCCAGAGGGTGAAAAGGTAATGGTAATAGGGGTGCCGCCAGCACAGATTCCTTGGTCATCTTCGATGCCTTCGATACTGATGGCATCCAAAGCAACGACGGTGAAGGTTCTGGAAACCGTATTACTACAGGTAAAGCCCGTTGTAGGGTTTAGTTCTTCGGCGATGGTAAACTCCACGTTGAAGGTAGCACTGCTGATGCTAGGGTCTATCGACCGAGCCGCATTGAAGTAATTGGTAGGGTCGATAGTGGCATCTCCATCCATGGTCATGATATTGTCAGGGCTGATACCGGAACCACTGATGCTATAGGTCCCTGAACCTCTGCCGTCGAGTTCCAGCGTTGTAATACCAAAGCAGATTTCCGGAATTTCTTCGGTTTCGCCGACAAAATCAAAATCGGCATTGGGTAGGGGATATAGAGTGACCTCATTTCGTATCTGTATACTACAATTGTTACTATTGGTATAGTCAAAGCTAACGGTGGCAATAACGGGATTGATACCATCACCTCCCAGATCGCTGTAGGCATCACGGGGAGAAAAAGTAGCCCCACCACTGCCGGTATTGAAAATCCCCGGACCACTAAAACTACCACTGCTAACAGGGCTTGTTCCTTCCAGTGCATTGATGGTTAGATTGTCCGTATTTTGGCAAAACTCGGCATCCACGGGAAAGTTACTGCTAAAGGTAATGTCGGGAGCGGGAAGAATCGTGATTTCTTTACTGCTGGAATTGCTACAGGCATTTCCATCGGTGAAGGTATAGGTTACTGTGTAGGACCCACTCACCAGTTCGGAAGGGCGCAGGATACCTCCGGTTAGATCATTTGGGCCAATAGTAAAATTCCCTCCCGAAGGAGAACCGGTCAGCGTAATGTCCGAAGTCTCAGGACAGAAAGCATCTCCCTCCGAAATACCGAAGAAATCCACATCGGGAAGGGAGTTGATGGTTACCTCCTGAAAGCCTTCCAGAGTACCATCTACCCAAACGAAGATGCGATTTTCACCAATGGAGGCATTCTGGGGCACGAAGTAGAACGTATCGCTGCCCAGAGGGTCATTTTCGATGTAGGAGCTACTATTGAATGGGGAGAAAGGTGTGTTGCTATAGCGGACCGTACTCGCAGGTAATGTGCCACTGGGTATGATCTGAATGCGCTCGTCGTCTTCACAATAAGAGGCCAGTAGATTGGTCAGGTTACTGGCATCGGACACCTCATAGGTTTGGTCAACGGCCTTGGTACAGCCATTGCTTAGAGTAGCGGTGTAGGTGATGATATAGCTTCCTACACCTACAGAGCTAGGACTGAAGACATAGTCTCCCGAGCTTAGCTGGACCACGCCCGGTCCCGAAAAGATGCCGCCCGACGGCGAACCTGACAGCAATTGATTGGCACCATCATTAGTGAAAGTACTATTGTCAGGAGGTGAAAAGGTAACGGTCTGTGCTGTTGAATTTACGGTGATGGTAACCGCATCAGAGACGGAGCTACAGGAGTTTCCATCCATAATGACTAAGTTATAAGTTGTTGTCGCATCAGGAGTGACGCTAGGGTTGGACTCATCGGGGATGGTCACTGTTCCGTCCGTCCATGCATAAGTATATGGGTCTGTCGTACCTTGACTCAAGGTGGGACTTCCTCCCAATATGACCGACTCTCCCGGACAAATAGCCGATGAGGTCCCTGCTTCTCCTACAGGAATCGAATGGACGGTCAGGCTGATTTCAGCAGCGCTACTCTCACAGCCGTCGGTTTGGGTGACGTAGACTTGCTGGGCTCCTGCCGCTATTGTCGTAAAGCCCAATTGTACTGCTGTGGGCGAAAGGTTGCCGGCGATACTGCTCAGCTCGCTGCTCAGTTCCGCATCACTATACCATCGGACGTTCATGTTATTGCCCGTGATCATGGGCAAATCGGTAATCGCGCTCCCCTCACAGGCAGAAAGATTGAAATTGCTGCCCGTAGGAGCGTCGGGCTGCACCGTAGAAGTGACATTGGCGTAAGTCTGAGAACTCATGTCCAGTCCATTATTTCCCGCTTGATCGGCAGTGCCTCCTTTTCGGACAATAGTAGTACTCCCCGCGATAGAAGCTCTGATCTGTAGACCACTGATGATGATGCTTTCTTTATCAAAGCTATTGGTACCCGAACCATTGTCCAAAGTATAGTTGATGAGTAGTTGTGTGGCACTGACGAAAAGTTCTATGTTATCGATGTCGTTATCGCCTACTGCCGGAGGATCTACGGATACAGAACCCGAACCGGGTCGGAACTCAAAACCCGTATCGGCAAAACCCAAAATCAGGGAAACCGTAGTGGAAGAGGCATCATTAAAATCAGTATCCATCGTTTCGGCGATAGTAATGTCACCCAGTGGATTGTACTCATTATTACTACAGATATCTAGGTTGCTAGGTGTTGTCACGATGACCCCATTACTAGCTCGGAATACCCATTCAGTGCTAGCGGCTGTAATGCCCGCGAAGGCGTTGCCCGCCATGTCTGCAAAGAAATTGTTCCCGATACTCACCCGATACTCGGTGCCGGAGGTAAATGCAGTAGGGACAGGGATAGTTACACTGGACCCGGAAACCGTAATCGTACTTGGAGCAATGGTCTGCTCTAATGTACCCGCCGGGCTTAAAAGAATCCTCAACTGGTTTTCTGTATTGCTATTGTCTCCGATGACCTGTACCGGTTCATCAAACTCTATGGTGAACTCACTGGTGTTGGTCAGTACCGATCGGTTGCCATTGCCGGGTACTGTAGTAAGGATAGTAGGAGCGATGCCCTCTTGGAAGGCATAGTCCTGCCCAGTGATGGTGACTGTTTCCGCAAAACCATTGGATAGGGATAGCTCCGTCTCCGAGAACTCAGGTTGAATATTGGCTGTTGTATTGTCCAGTCCGGAAATGACATCGGCTACGATAAAGTAGTTATGGGTACTGCCATCGGTGATGGTTTCGCTCAGGCCTACGATACGGATAGCAGTGGGGGTCATCCCGATGAAGGCACCTGTTATTTCCGTATCACTGAAGTCAAAAACATCGTCATCCGATTGGAACAGGCTCAGGTTTTCGAACCGAGAGCTGGGGTCATTGCTCATTGCTATATCGATACTATTGAGGTCGGGGTCTTCCGAACCCAAAGCGCTGAGATTAAAGCCCAGAATGGCCTGTTGGCTACTGGGACTGCTCAGAGGACTGGTCGCTATGCCCTTGTCCGTGGTCCCCATACTGTTTTCGATCAGGGTCACCGTAACCGAGCTAGGGGCGATGGCAGTTCTGGTATTGCTATTGGTATTGTAGTTATGGGTCTCCGGATTGGTTTCGTCCCAGTTATATGGGATGAGCGTATAGAAGTAAGAGATACCGGTACTGGGCGGGGTATCTTCATAAGTTGTAGCTAAGTCATCGCTGATGTCGATCAAAGTCGTGCCGGCATCCAGTACGGAACCTAGCATCGAAGGAGCTACTCCATCCAAGTCGGCCACAAGGTTATTCTGACTGTCATCGCTCCTTCTTAGGATAGCATAACCTTTGGCATTGGTCACTGTACTAGGGGCGGCAAAGCTCAGGTCCACAGTGCCACTGCCATTGGCTATGGCGGATAAAGCACTCGGCTGTGAAGGGCGGGGAGAGAACGTAAAAGCGCTGCTTGTGGGAGCTGTGCCATCGGTTTTATAGTCAATGCCTGTCCCCGTTCCTGTATAAGGATAGATAATGAAATTATACGCTATTCCCTTTGTCGGTGCGCTAAAAGTATATGTACCTACACCTTGTGCAATATTAGCGGCTCCGGTGCCATCCGCAACGGCTACGCCATCCGTCGGAGCGGTAAAAGCGGGTGAGGAGGCAGTTTTGATCAATATGAGATAGCTTGTGGGTGCCGTAGCCCCTGTGGCATCGGTCCAGGTAAGGATGATCTCATCATCAGTGAGGTTACCTATCTGCTGGACCGTAGTCGCGGTGAATCCTGTGGGATGATTGGACGGCTGTGCCCAAGCCTTGGAAAATGCACCGTTCAGTAGGGCAATCAGAATAAAAAAGCACCATTGGAAAATGGATCTTGATGGGGATGGACTCGTGGTACACTTCATCAGAAAATTATTAGAGAATAAAAAAATAGTTTCAATCATTGATCAGTTGTCCTTGGGCATTGGTCTTGACCATGCACATGGAAGAAACTCCTTGTAAGGTAGAAGTCCCGAAAATAAGGTAGCCCCCATCTCGTGTCTGTTGTACGGAATGGCCGATTTCATCACCACTTCCTCCCAGGAAGCTTTCCCATTCGATATCTCCGATACCATTGGTCTTGACCAAGTAAAAGTCCTTTCCTCCGATTCCTTTTTCTGTGGTACTTTCAAAAGCTCCCAAGAGGATGAAACCCCCATCTGTCGTTGCCGCTATGGCTTGGCCTTCGTCTGTACCACTACTCCCATAAGTCCGTTCCGTACTGGGGACGACCGATCCTTCGAGACCGGACAGGATGAAGAACATGTCATTGTCATTGCCTCCATCGGGGTCTATTTTAGTGCCGATAATAGCATAGCCAAAATCGCTCTGTTGTAGATCTGCCCCGAAATAATCGATATTGGAGTTTTCCCCGACCAGCGAATTATTGATGGCCTCGGAGTCCGGCTGTACGGTATAGAGGCTTAAGTAAGAGCTGAGCTCTCCCTCCCTGGACCTTGCGGTAGAGGAGGTACACCAGACCACGTTCTTATCTTCTCGCTCATAAAGAGATCTTCCCGGTTCATAACTACGCTCATCAAGTTGATAGTCCCTCGCCCATTCCATAGTTAGGTCGCTGAGTTTTAATTTTATTAGCAGTGTTTCCAGATTACCTTGACCATTCTCCATATTGCCGGTAATCAATGCATAGGGCTCCGGTTCTTCTTCGTTCACTAAAATGGCCTGACCAAAAGTGTCATTGGTGACGGCATCTCCACTGGGGGAGTAGAGGTATTCCTGGAGTGCTTCGCCCTGCCGGTCTATCTTGATGAGATATAAAGACCTCTGACTACCTATATTACGCTCTCCTAGTATCAGAAACCCACTTTCGATTTTTGCCAAGGCCTTGCCCTGTGCATTTTCTATTGTTTTGGCCCATAACGTATTGCCTTGCGCATCGGTTTTGAAGTATTCGAGTGTTGTCGTACCGCCATTACGGGAAGTGCCCAAGGCCATAAAACCACCATCCTCGGTTTCCGAGGCATCGAAACCTTCGTTGAGTGTTGTGTTCCCGAAAAACTTGATGAATACCTTTTTTTCTCCGGGAGCAACCTCTTCGGGATTGTTACAAGCAAAAAATAAGGCTAGTAGAGACCAAATGAGTGTGTTTTTTATCATAATCATCAGATTATTCGATTCGATGTTTCAGTTTTTTTGGTTTGTAGATATTGATGACATAGCCTATTGAGAAAGAAAGACTGTTCGTTTTAAAATCATCGTTATTTGCATGATAATTGAAATAGTACTCTGGGGAGGTGGTCAATGCCCGCTTTTCATCGGATACCGAGCTAAGGCCTAAATTGTAGTGAAGCTCACCGAGGATGTAACCTCCCTTGAACTTGGTCTTGATGCCCATCCCGGCGAGTACCGCATAGCTGAACGGCTCTCGGGCTTCCTTTATCTTTACTGTATTCTCTCTGATTTCCTGCTCACCCGTTACGAAGCGCGAGGCACGGGAATTGGCATACACCAGGTAATTGCCCACCACCCCGGCACTGATATAAGGATTGAATTTGTTGTTCATAAATCGGTATTGTAGCGATAAAGGTACGGAGACTACTCCGAGGGATTCACGAAGAACATTTTCTGTCAGGGGAGTACCTTCCGAATCCACAAAAAGTGACCTGTTCCTGAATTCATGGGCCTTAATGGCAAAGATGGCATCACTCGCAAGGGTGAACCTTCCTTTTATCGGCACTTCTAGAACTATGCCCACCTGAAAACCCGCTAGGGGATTGTATTCACCCCGACTTCCACCGGTGTCCAAAGAGTAATTGTTCACTCCACTGGCCCGAGTGACATTGACCCCGGTAGCATTGGTCCCTATCTTGGCACCGAACCGTAAAAAGGGGGCAGTCCGAAAAGAATTGTAGAGAATGATGAGTTCCATAGGGTCTACTGCTTCATTCGGTTTGTATTCCGGGTTTTCAGTAATCAAAACGAGGAATGTCGCATCAGCCAGTATCAGTTCATTACTGTACAGATAGGCCAAGGTCAATAACCGAAGGGCTTCCAATCTTTCTTCTTTGCTGAACCCACTGGCCAGGCAGGGTTCTAGGATTTTGGGCAATTTTCCGATATTGCCCTGAGTGTAGATAATACGGGCATGATCCAAAGTTTTGCTACAGGTATTCTGTGCCGATGCTGCTCTGGTCGATAAGAACAATAAAAGGCCATATAGCACTAGCAGGTATAGGTGTTTCATAAAGCCGAATAAAAAAAATACTTGAAAAAATACAGTTCGATGTATAAAATTAGTAATTGATTTAAAAAGCTTTGTGTTAAAATCAATTTATTTAATATTCAAAAATTAACCTTTTTTTTAGAATTATCATCTTTTATTTTAGTTAAATACAGCTTAATTGGTATAACTCATTGATTTACAAATATTTATTGGATAATGGGAGGAGTCCGAAGCGCTATCGTTTTGCTTGTTAAAGGGTTAGGAAATTTTGAAGCGCGGGATCTGATAGGACTAATGTGATGCTGATTTGCACGTTGATGATCAAAGGTTTGGGGAAAAAGAGGAACTGTTTTGGAAATTTATTGCCGCTTATTCTGTAGAGGGCCGAGCGTGAAAACAATGTCCTGAGGACATTATTAGTGAAGTGGCCAGCCTGTCGCGTGAGCCGTTAATGAAGGTAGCAGCACTATTTGAAGAAATTCTAATGGAGTGATGCGCCAACGGAAGTACCGCACCTGAGTCGAATATCGTTCTTCTGCGAATTCCATGAGACCGCTGGGAACTGATCGGCACGCATAGCCCCATACATCCATTTTACCATAAACCCAAAATGTCCATTAGAAAATCTATTCCGGACTTAACCGGCTTCAAATCAGTAAATGAATGCGTTTTTTGAATTAACCGCAACGGTGCTACGCTGAATCCAAGAAAACGCACTGATGTATTGCCATTTAATACAAACTTAGCTTTTAACTATCGCCTATCTTCCTGTTCATTTTGCTTCACTCTGCGTTGACGATCCTCGCGATAGCGCTGCTATCCCTGCGGTTATCGCCTTGATTGAAACCAAAATGACCCGCGGAATCTTATACGAC
>CANLOE010000156.1 GCA_947492745.1 uncultured Cyclobacteriaceae bacterium
ACTCCAGAAGAGTTTAGTAAAATCAATTATTCAAAATGTGCTTAACTTATTGTCCAGTTTTTTATTGCAATTCCAGATTGTGCATTGGAAAATCTACTGCGGATCTAAATAGCTGCAAATCGGTCGTTGCACTACGTTTTTTGAATTCAACATAGCGGTGCTATGCCAAATCCAATACCCCCCCTTATTTATTGACCTTTAAATCCTCCTTACGAAGTTCCAACGCATGATCTGGGTTAAAAGCTAAGTTGGTATAAAACCTGCACAGCGTAAAACCGCTGATTTTGAAACAATTTGTGCTCGTATAATCATTTTGGGTTCAAACTCCGTAGCACCTTCATGTAGGTGCACAGTGTTCTTCTGTGGATGACAAGAAGCAATGCAAATACCAAATAATAGCACCGCTCCTATCCGTGGAAATGTCTTCCTTCTTATCATGATAGAGAATATTCAGTCCAACTCAATTTACTGGATTATTCAGTCAAATTATCATTACCGTGAGGGTGTTCATCACCGTCTTCCAACATCTAATGCATCGGATAGGCAAACCTTATCTCTTTAGGGTCATGATGCTCTATTATAATCCCAATATCTTGCGCAAAAGTGCTTTATCCACGTCTCCTGATGCAAAATCATCGAACTGCTTTTGGGTGACATCGATAATATGCTCTTTGATGAAAGGGGCCCCTTCTGCTATTCCCTGTTCAAATGACTTTATGCAGCATTCCCATTCCAGGACGGCCCAGCCATCAAAGCCATATTGGCTGAGTTTAGAGAAGATACTTTTAAAATCCACTTGTCCATCCCCTACGGAGCGAAATCTACCGGGTCTATCTACCCAGCTTTGATAGCCTCCATATACTCCCGATTTACCATTGGGGTTAAATTCGGCATCTTTCACATGAAACATCCTGATATACTCATGATAAAAATCTATGTATTGGAGATAGTCGAGCTGTTGTAGCACAAAATGGCTGGGATCATAAAGTATTTTTACGCTCTTATGATGACCGGTAGCTTCCAAAAAACGTTCGAAGGTTACTCCATCATGCAGATCTTCTCCCGGATGTATCTCATAACATAGGTCCACGCCATTCTCTTTACAATGATCCAGTATAGGAAGCCATCTTAGCGCCAGTTCTTTGAACCCCTCCTCCACTAAGCCTTCGGGGCGCTGCGGCCAAGGATACATGGTATGGAAAAGTAACGAACCTGAGAACGTAGCCATCACATCGATACCCATATGTTGACTGGCCCTTGCTGCCGATTTTATCTGTTCGACCGCCCAAGCTGTTCTGGCACTGGGCTTGCCATGCAGATCTTTGGGAGCAAAACCATCGAACATATTATCAAAGGCAGTGTGTACCGCTACTAATTGTCCTTGAAGGTGTGTGGAAAGTTCTGACACTACTAGTCCGGCCTCATTGGCTATACCTTTGATTTCCTCACAATAGTCCTTGCTTTGACCTGCCTTCGTGATATCGATAATCCGTGTGTCCCATGTCGGTAACTGTACAGCTTTATACCCTTGTTCAGCTACCCATTCGCAAATCTGCTTCAAATTATTATATGGCGCATCATCACTGATGACCTGAGCTAAAAATATTCCTGGGCCTTTCATTGTTTTCATATTACGAATGGTTTTCGATTTTTTCAATCCAAAATTTTAAGTGAAACTTCATTAGTACAGCGCACATCACCAATAATCAATGGTTCAATCAAGGAAGTCCAATGCGGCAGTAAGATCAGAAACCAACATATTGTCAAACGATTGGTTTTGGGGTGATTTAGACTTTGAAGTAGAATGAGCGGTTATAATTTAATGTGAAATGATGAACTTGTACAAGTTTAATTTTTTTGAAATTAGTTCCTTTTTGACTTATTCGCGCTACGCTCTATTAAAATTCTTATGTGGTATACAATCAGTTACTGTCCAAAAGATATTCATTGTACCTTCGGTGTTCTCCAATAGGACAAAACCAAAGGTCTAAAGTGTGTTTTTGATAGGAGTGGATATACTGAAATCAAAATGAGCTGTAAGATTTAAACCCAGATCATACGTTGGAACTTCGTAGCGAGGGTTTAAACAGCAATAAATCAAGGAGTTTTATTGGATTTAAGATAGTACCGCTATGGTGAATTCAAAAAACGTAGTGCAACGACCGGTTGGTAGCTATTTAGATCCGCAGTAGATTTTCCAATGCACGATCCAAGTTTAAAAGGTACTGAGAGACTATTCTGAAAGGTATTGTTTTGGGATTTATCATCACTTAGAGACTGTTTTGAAATTATATTTAAAATTTGTTATCGCTTATTTTGGATAGGACCGAGCGTTAAAATAATGCCCCGAGGGCATTATTAGTGAGGGTGCCCGTCTGTCGCGTCAGCCATTAGCAAAGATTGTAGCACAATCTCTGGAAATTTTAAAGAAATCAGACGGCAGAAGATTACGTGTATCAATGAGTATGAAGGAGAAAGTATTCCATTTGATATAAACTTATACATACGAATTCCATGTGACCGTTGGAATCAATATTATCCATGTGCAATAAAGAGATACCCTTCAAAACAGTCCCTGAGAATAGAAATCAACGGAAGGACCATAACCACGAATGGTCAATACTCGATTTCAGTCCATACATTTCCTTTTTCGGAAGCACTTACCACCGCATCGATCAAAGCCATGCCGTGAACACCGTCATCTATGGTCGGGTAGTCCCATAGCTCATCGTGAGTTGTAGCTGCTCGATTCGCTTTGATTGCGGCAGCAAAATTTCTGTAAATATTGGCGAAAGCCTCCAAATATCCCTCAGGGTGTCCTGCGGGAGTTCTTAAGTGTGCCAGTGTTTCGGGAAGCAGATAGGCTTTATCACTACCTGCTCTTAGTGTTTGAACTGGCTTATCAAGCCACTTTACCACTAATGAATTATTATCTTCATGCCTCCACTCAACGCTTCCTTTTTCTCCATAGACTTTTATGTTCAGTCCGTTTTCCTCTCCGGCCGATATCTGAGAGGCCATTAGCACCCCTGGTACACCTCCTTCCAATAACAAAAGTATGTTCGCATCATCGTCCAACAAGCGACCTGGTACTACCTTGCTCAATTGTGCCAATACTTTCTCTATTTTCAGGCCACTGACATATTCTGCCAAGTGTGCGGCATGGGTACCGATGTCCCCAAAACTTCCACTTTTACCGCTCCTTTCAGGGTCTGTCCGCCATGAAGCCTGCTTTTGCTGGCCATCCTCGATTTTGTTCGTCAGCCAGCCTTGCGGATACTCCACCACTATTTTTTTGACCTGCCCCAAAGTGCCCTTCCCGATCATGCCTCTAGCTTGTTTTACCATAGGATATCCACTATAGGTATAGGTCAATGCAAAAGGCACCTTTTTATCGGTGACCAAGGTTTTTAACATTAAGGCCTCTTGAGTAGTAAATGAGACAGGTTTGTCTATAATTACAGGAAATCCATGTTCCAGCGCCGCTTTTGCCGGAGAAAAATGCAGATGGTTCGGAGTGACGATAGCAACAAAATCCATTCGCTCTCCCAGGTCCAGTGCAGCTTCTTTTACCATCATTTCCTGATAGGTGGCATAGCATCTAGAGGCAGGTATGAAGAGTTCTTTACCTGTCATTATGGAATTTTCATGATGACTGCTAAAAGCACCACAGACAAGCTCGATTTGACCATCCAGATTGGCGGCCATTCTATGGATGGACCCGATGAAGGCACCTTTACCTCCTCCGACCATCCCCATTCTTAATTTTCTGTCTTCCATTTTACGGTATCAGACTTTTTCTTCTTAAAGTTAAAACAAGTACTCCAAAAGCTACGATGAGTATCGACGGTAACAGGCCCATCAATCTCAAGGTTTCCGCACCGCTGGCATCGGCATCCAAATAACTACCCATAATAGGTAAGACCAAAGATACGGATAACATACCGGCCCCTCCCATAAGAGATAGGCCCAGAGCACCACTTTGCGGGATTTTTTCAGCCACAAAACTGAGCATTGTAGGCCAAAAATAGCATATACCTATGGCAAATACGCCTGCGGAAACAAAGACTAAGGCCCCGGAAGTATAGCTTAAAAGCATCAAGCCTACAAACGAAAACACTGCAGAGAAAAATAACATCAAAGTAATATTGATACGGTGTACAATCTCACCGGCAAACAACCTCCCGAGGGCCATTAGTCCGTTAATAAAAGCCAAAATCAATAATGGGGATATGCCCGATTCTCCCAGCAGGGTAGAAATGCGCTGTCCGGTCCCCAATTCGGTAGCTGCTGTCAAAAACATGCACAGTAACATAAAAATAAAGAGCGGCGATAGACAGGCCCTGAACATATCCTTATTGCTCACTTGTAATGTGACGCGCTCTGTCGTAGGGAATTTCTCTCCATATATCATAACGATATAGGTAAACAAGGGGATAAACAAGGCCCCTACCAATAACTCCCATGGCAGTTGGAATACATCGATAATCAAAAAGCCAAGAACACTTCCTATGACTATACCACCGGGAAACCAGACGTGAAACCTGTTCAGCATTTTGGTTTTGTTCTTAGGGAAAAGTGATGCCACCAATGGGTTGCATGCTGCCTCTACCATGCCATTACCAATACCGATACATAAGGTACCGAAGAACAGTGTCCAGAAGTCCCTAGCAAACATTGTCAACAGAATGCCCAGCACGTGACCTATGACGGCCAGATTCAGTATTTTTTTGATTCCGAAATAATCCACCAAAGGCCCACCGATAACCATGGCCAAGGTGAAGCCCCAGAAGGCAGGACCAAAAGCAAGGCCGATCTGTTCATTACTCAATTGATAATCGCTCATGAACACCTCTTCGATTTTAGCTCGAATAGCAAATGTCATTGAGGTAGTGATCAAAGCAAAGCAACTTGCTCTAAACAACTTGGAAGTAGAGGGTTCTTTTGTCATATCCTACATTAGCGTATTGTACATGATGAAATATCTTCAAAAATAACGCTATATCATTTAAAATATTTACTTTTAAGAGACTATACGAAATTATATTTTTCTACGGATTTATCTGTTCAATATTTTACAATGAATAAAATTAGACATATGATTTCTCCCTTCAAAGGCGAGGATGGCTCCCTGTTCCACGCCGACACCTGTGTCCCTCTTGTTGATGCCCATCAACGATCGGTGATTGAGTTCAAGGCCTTAGCCAGGCATACCTATCCCGGAGAAAGACTGACCAAGGATACTGAAGGCCTCAATACCATCGGTTACTGGGATGCTAACTTCGAACAGGACTGGGGACTCGACTGGCACAGAAACGAAGGAGTGGAGTTTCATTTTCTAGAATCGGGTGTCATGCCCTATGCGGTAGAAAGCTGTGAAACGGAGCTATACGCAGGGGATTTTACCATTACAAGGCCTTGGCAGCAACATAAAGTAGGCAACCCCCATGTCGGAATCGGTAAGTTTTTCTGGGTCATTCTGGATGTAGACGTACGTCGTCCACATCAGAAATGGGAGTGGCCGGAATGGGTCGTACTTTCCAATGACGACCTGGAAAAACTGACCTTGTCCATACGCCAAAACGAGCAACCGGTGTGGAAAGCCACACAAGAGATGAAGGACTGTTTCAAGAAAATCAATAGCCTGCTCAACAACAAGTCACAAAAAACCGCCTCCAAACTGCGCATCTATATCAATGAGCTGCTTGTTTTGATCCTGGAAATGTTCGATAAAGGAAAGTTGACATTGAATGAGTCGCTTACCGATAGCCTACGCTCTGCAAAATTGTTTTTAGAGGAACTGGGCAATGACCCTTCGCATCGCTGGACCATAGAGGAGATGGCCCATTCTTCGGGACTCGGAACTACTAGGTTTACACATCATTGCAAACAATTGACCAATCTCACGCCCATGCAAGTGCTGACACAAAAGAGACTTGAGATGGCCTGTAAGATGCTCAGAGAGCAGCCGGACCTGAGCGCCGCTGATGTCGCCTACAATTGTGGTTTTTCCACAAGTCAATACTTCACCACTGTTTTCAAAAAACACTTAAAGTCCACACCACAAAAATACCGCCTGAAAGAAACCTCGGAAGTTGACGCTTGAGTCCAAAGCCCCTCCTATATGAAATACACCAAAATCTATCTCGCCCTACTTGTACAGCTGCTAGTATGTTGTACAGTTTATTCGCAACGCCCTTCAAAACACTTGAATGCACTGATTCTGGATGGCACCAACAATCACTACGTGTGGCCCAAGACCTCTTTGATGATGAAAGATTATTTAGAGCAAACGGGCCTTTTTAAAGTCACTATCTCGCGCCCCGACACTGTCTGGCAAGGGATTAAATACTTCCCCAACAGGCCTGAACCCTACGGTTATTTTTTAACGGAATTTCAGTCGGATACCGTCCGAAAGGCAACAAGCAAAGACCCTTTGCAATCACTGGATGTTGATATTGATTTCAGAAAATATGATTTAATCGTTTCAAACTTAGGGGCCTTCTCCCCTCTTTGGCCCGAGCGTACACGAAGAAAGTTCGAGAAATACGTAAAAAAAGGCGGAGGTCTGGTCATTGTACATGCAGCCAATAATGCATGGGGAAACTGGGATGCCTACAATAAAATGATAGGACTGGGCGCCTGGGGTGACAGGGACGCCTCCACAGGACCTTTTGTGTACATGAGTAAAACGGGTGAGGTAAAGAAAGACCATGGAGAAGGAATCTGCGCTTCTCATGGACAGGAACATGAGTTCACCATTACACATCAACAGCCTGATCACCCTATATTAAGAGGGCTGCCAAAACAGTGGCTTCATGCTAAAGACGAGCTTTATGACCGCATGAGAGGCCCATTTGTCAATGCAACGATACTTGCCACGGCCTATTCCGACCCCAAAATAAACAAACAGCCCTACGAGCCGATTCTACCGGGTACTGGGAAAAATGTGCCCATGCTCATAACCATAAACTATGGGAAGGGCAAGGTCTTCCATAGCACGTTAGGTCATTTTGACTACTCCATGGAGTGTATCGGTTTTATAACGACGTTCCAGCGCGGTGCCGAATGGGCCGCCACAGGTCGGGTGACGCAAGAGGTTCCCGGAAATTTTCCGGGTCCGCATGAATCGAAGTCGATAAAATGGATCGAACCAAAAAATAAATGATGCGGATTCAGGACTGTCTTCGAAACACCTTTCTACTACCTGTATTTGATTTGCCAACGGCCGTAAGGGGCAACAGAAACACTTTTCGTTTCGAACTTTAACGTTCTCTATCAGACGCAATACTGTATATAACCTTTTGGCACATGATTTCCTTCAGAATATCCGTAGATAGCACTGCCACCTTTGTCAAGGATGCTGAACTCAGTCTAAGAAATTAAAATCTTCCGAACAATTTCAAAACATTTTTCAATCGGAAAACAGCATCCACTTCAACCCAAAATGATCGATACCCTTCCTATTGCGAGCATAAATCACTTCAAAATCAGCGGTTTTACGCTGCGCAGGTTTTACACTTTAACCATCAATTGGGCCTCCTCACCTAAACCACTGATTTTAGTGCAATTATACGCTCATCACTAAATCCTATTGATCAATTTGGGTTGAACATAAATCCCATTACAAAACGAAAGCATCAAAAACCCCTACATTTCTACCGCTATAAGGTTTGCGGGAAAAATAACCCAACGGATAGAGTTATAATATTTTTCAATCGATTTTTTTTCATAACTTTGTAAAAAGTTACATAAGTTATTGTTTGATTGTTCGGTATGTTTGGATTTTGCGATTTTATCAATTCGAGTAAATTAGAAAATTCCAGTAAATTTAAAGAGTAGTATTGCCCGAGTGTTGTTGGCAATAGTCAGACTGCCGATGACGACGCCATCGAACAAAAGGTTATATCGGAAATATGAGACCTGTAAAACGGGCATCACTGAAGTTGTGGCACGGAGTATCGGAATCGGTACAATAGCTAACTGCGGCTATCCAAACAACAGAGTACGTATAATCCAGCAAGTCTAAAAGTCCTTACTCTTTATCCCAAAATGGGACAAAATACAACGAAAGTATGAAAAAGATAAAAAATCAGTTATTAGAATCCAATTAAAACATCGAATAATATCATTAAAATAAGGGTATATAAGTTGGAACAAACTTTGCTGTAGATGCAAAGGTATAGGGGCAGTTACCTAAAGCCGAACGATCTTCAGGTGATTATCATTTTCTGCTCTGGGATCGATGATTAGCTAAGAAGCTATTCAACTAAGAGTCAAAATACTGATTTACAATGGTTTTATTTTTTAATTTTAAGATTGATAAAGAACAATTCAGGGTCGAAAATCATTAAGTATAAAAAAGGATAAAGAGAACACTACGGTTTCTCCAATATGGGTGATTCATTTAAATACAATAAATCGTTACTATTATGAAAAATTATAAATTTTTAGCGCTGGGGCTATTAACGGCCCTACTACTCTCATGCTCAGATGACAATGATGACAATCCTTCCACAGGCTCTGAAACGATAGAACCTTTTGAATTGTCGGATCTGGACCCATCGCTGCCCTCGTTCGTTTCGGTGAAAAACACGACTCCAGAAGATATGAAGTGGGTTAAGGTAGAAGAACTTTCTGATGAGTTTGACACGTGGGACGATACGAAATGGTTCAACTCATTTTGGAATTATGGCAATACACCTGTCTGGATGGTAAGTGAAAACTCTGGCGTAGAAGACGGTAAATTGTTCATCAAAGCTACTCTACGCGATGATCCCGAGCAATGGTTTCAAACAGCTAGGGTTCACTCCAAAGCGCAAATAAGTTTTCCAATGTACACGGAGTGCAGCATGAAAACAGCTCACATATCCGCATTCAACACTTTTTGGATGAATAATGGCGATGCCGATAATCGTGATGAGATCGATATTGTAGAAAACAACTCCAATCCAACGTCCGAATGTGCCGATCAAAGCACCAAACCGGAAGGCTTTCCTTGGACTCCATGGTTTTTCCCGACCCAAATGAACTCTCAGTATTTCATAGCCAAGGATGGTGTAGTGGAAAGACATGAAGACAATCATGATACCCGTCTTTTATCAAGAGCCAATCCTAACAAAGGGGATCAGTGGAATGAAAAATACCACATCGTGGGTGCTTGGTGGATAGACAAGCGAACAGTGCAGTTCTATTTGAACGGAGAACCAGCGGGAAGAGTAACGACCGATCAGGATTTCACTAGGGAACTCGAACTTATCTGGGATTTATGGACTGGCCCCGAGTGCTGGTTGGGGGGCTTACCTGAAAAGGAAGAATTGAATGACAATACCATTAACACCATGCGTGTTGATTGGGTACGTACATGGAAGTTAGAGTCCAAATAAAATCCCCGAAACCGACCAACTACCTATTGGTATAACCTATAGTAGTGCTACAGGGTACAATATTTTTGAAGCTCAAGAAAGGGTAAAAAAAACCTTTTTCTTGAGCTTTTCTTTATTTAGTTACCTGTTAGCGGTGTTTGGCAATTGTATACAGTAATGGCCTACTACCGATGACACCGCATAACCTTTTTCTCAAATAAAAGCGATAGCGCATTCTAATCTCGGAGTAGCGTCTACCTTTACCCCAAATTGATCTCAACCAAATGTTCAGCAACATAAACGACATACTGCAAACACTGGAAAAATATGCCATACAACTGATCGCTCAAGCTGAAATAGTAAGGCCAAACAGGAC
>CANLOE010000157.1 GCA_947492745.1 uncultured Cyclobacteriaceae bacterium
TGCGGTTATCGCCTGGATTGAAACCAAAATGACCCGCGCAATCTTATACGACATTTAAAACCCAAATTTGTATTACATTCTGAATAGACTCAAAATAAGAGTTGGGAGCGAAATCGGTAATCCAAATCTTTTCCGCTCAGCCCTTACGAAAAATACCTATTCGATCGGACCGCTTTTATAAGGAGCATTTTTTCGACTGAAGTGCATTCTCTTTAATCAATGTTTCCAGTGTATCTTCCATTGTAGATTTCATCGGCCTGAAATCAATGCCCAGCTCCTCTTTGATTTTAGAGTTATCGGCCTTCCATGGTATGTTCACATTGTTACGGATAAACTTACGGGTAAACAGTTTATTGGCTACCGGCCCTATAACCATCAATAGCCATTTGGGCAATGCCTTTTTAGGTAAGGGGAATTGCTTTCCGTACTTGGGCAAAAGTACCGTACCCAATTCTACAAAATCGGTATTATGTGCAGAGGTGATATACCTTCCTTTGGCTTTCGGGATAAAACCTGCATGGAAGTGTACCTTGGCAACATCGCGAACATCCACCAGTCCTATTCCAATTTTCGGCGCCCCCATCTTCATAGTGCCATCGCAGAGTTGCCTTACGATATCAAAACTTGCCGATGTAACTGCCTGCGGGTTCAATGGAGGCCCCATGACCAGTGATGGGTTGATAGTAACAAGGTCCCACCGCGATTGGGCTTTGTTGATTTCCCAAGCTTTCTGTTCTGCCAGTGTCTTCGAATAAAAATAGGCTTGGTACTCCAGCGATGCGGTGGTATTCCATATATCTTCTGTCAGCATTTCATTAGGAGCTGACCGGCAGTCGATGGCATCTGTATAGATGGCCCCACAGCTACTCGTAACAACGACTCTTTTGACGCTACGTCCTTTGTTCGCCGATAAAAGGACATTTTCCGTCCCCAATACAGCTTGGGTCGATTAGGTCTTTTTGAGTATCCTTTACTTCCATGATAAAGGGAGAGGCGGTGTGATAGACGAGTTCGCAACCTTGCATCGCTTCGTCATAAGCTCCTTTGCTGAGAAGGTCTGCTTTGAAGTAACGTATACTGCCCCTAGTCTCTTTTGCCAATTTATCAAGGTGGGCGAGTTTCCTGGTATTATCAGGGTCTCTTACGGACTCATGCACTGTTTTATCCCTTCTTCCATTAAACGTTTGATCAACCAAGCGGCTATATAACCTGTGGCACCCGTTATGTATATCTGTGTCATTACTATAGCGATGTCCTGAATTATTGTTCATTAAAACTAATCCATTGCCCAGAAAAAAAGTATTCCGTTTTGGGTTTGTTAAAATTGGTGCTTTTTTTCCAAATGAGTCGGTTTTATATTTGGAGTATCAATCGGTGAAATCAATAAAAAAAACGAATTATTCAATCTATTTCCCTCTCTATGTTTGTTTCTTAAATTTTATTTCCTACCTTTGTCATCCGTTAAACAAAGGACGGTTACAAAAAAGCAAAAAAATACTTTTAAAGTATTAAAAATATATCGCGGGGTGGAGCAGTTGGTAGCTCGTCGGGCTCATAACCCGAAGGTCACTGGTTCGAGTCCAGTCCCCGCTACTACAAAGAGGCTGCATTAAAAGGCAGCCTCTTCTTTTTTGCTCCAAATATAATTTTGCCCTAGTTCAATTTTCTGCTGCTTAGAGACTGAAAACAGAAGAATACGAACTGGCATTGTCCTGAATCAGTATTAAGGTCAAGGCACACCATATAAAATTTGGCATAAAAAAGGCTGTACCATTTTTGATACAGCCTTTTTTTATTTTATGTAAATCAGATAGTTATGCACATGAGATGCATACCTATAGTACACCTCTATTTCAAACTGACCTTGCCCCCTACTTCAACAACGGAGTTTCCATAGACCCGGATCGTAGATTTAACAAAGTCCTCTTCGTTGGCCTCGAAAATATTCTCCACATATTTTTGAGGGTTCCTATCGATATACGGGAACCATGTGCTATGCACTTGTATGACTATCTTATGGCCTTTTTTGAAGGTATGGAGTATATCCTGCAAACGGATGGGTACATCTGTGGTATTGTGGGGTTCAAAAGGCTCGGGTTTTTCAAAACTGTTCCTGAACCTTCCCCGTAGCACTTCCGCTCGTACCAGCTGCTGATATCCTCCCATGATGATGTTCGCAGGATTATGATTGTAATTAGGGTGATCCACGGGGTATTCATCGATAATCTTCACGATAAAGTCGGCATCGGTACCCGTCATCGACACTTTCAGTTTTGCTACGATCTCTCCGGCCAGTGTCAGGTCCTCGCTCAATTCGTCCGAAACAAATGTGAGCACGTCGGGCCTTTTGGAGGCATGCCTCTGATCATCGGACATGTACTTTCTCGGGGTAAAGGTAAGCCCCTCTATCTGTGAGGTGTAAGGTACTGGCCTGGCCGGGTCGCTTAGGTACTCGAATACTTCCTTTTCGTTGCCTAGGGCATTGATCCCCAGTTTGCCATTTTTACCAAAGTAGAATTTGACAGTTGGCGTATTCTCGGGAGGCCAGGCCTTGAATTTCTTCCAGGTCTTTGCACCCGTATCGTACATATAGGCTTCTGGAAGTTGCTTTATTTCAGCATCTTTCAGGTGATGCGCAAAAAAATTCCGCTCTATCTCTTTCTGATAAAAAGTAGAAACACTGTCCCCGAAATAGATGTGGTTATGTGTGGTTTTTCCTCTTTCCCTTGCCCAGCCACCATGGTCCCATGGCCCCATCACAATAGTGTTCCGTACCTTGGGATTATTTTTTTCGATAGTTTTATAAATATTCAAAGGACCATACAGATCTTCAGCATCAAACCAGCCGCCCACAGTCATCACGGCAGGACTCACATCCTTCAAATGGGGCAAAATACTTCGTTTTTGCCAAAACGAGTCATAGGTGTGGTGCTCACTGATCTCCTTCCAGAAAAAATTATCGAAGTGGTATTTTTCAGTAATGTTCTTTAGCGGCCCTTGGCTCAAATGAAAGGCATATCCATCCTTGGGAGGGTTTTCATAAAAGCGCATGATCTGTTCCGTATACCAAGGTTGCTTGGTAAGTGCTTTTTTCTGATACCCAAAAACGGCAAAAGCGGCGGTATAACTTTGTAAAAATGCACCTTGATGGATAAAGTCGTCAAAGAAAAAATCGGATATTGGTGCTTGAGGTGAAGAGGCCTTCAGAGCAGGATGAGCATCGGGAATCGCTGCTGCTGTATAAAAACCGGGATAGGATATCCCATACATCCCTACTTTCTTATTATTGTTTTTGATATTTTTTATGAGCCAGTCTATAGTATCCCATGTATCGGAACTCTCATCGATATCTTTTTTGTTTTTTTTGTTGTTCCCTGGAATGTTCGGTGTCAATGTCGTAAAAGTACCCTCGGACATATACCTTCCCCTTACGTCCTGATATACCAATATATATTTGTCCCTTACCAAATAGCTGGAGGGTTGACCTATGGCTTTATAATTATCGTATTTCGAAGCATTGTAACAAGTACGGTTCAATAAGATAGGGTACTTTTCGGACCTGTCCTTTGGAGTATAAACGATGGTATATAGCTTAATCCCATCACGCATCGCTATGTTATAGGTAGTCTTGGTATAATGCTCCTGGACATAGGTAGAGTCTACCTGTTGCGCATAAGAGAAGGTTGTCAGCAAATACAACATCAGGGTAGGCAGTAAGTTCTTCATGAAGTGCACGGTTCTTATTTTCGAATTAATAAATGAAGTGATCTGAGTTTTTGTTTGAAGCGAAAATTAAATATTTTTATCCTAATCGAGCCATTTTAAAGTAGCATAACCAGCGTTACATCGTAATAAAAAGGTCAATGTTTGAGTGAAATAAGCCATATTCTCAGTTAATAGTAGTGCCCAAGCAAATAAGGGATACATTCCAGGGTCTTCATTCTATTGATCACGAATACCTTATAAGTATAACCGGATTTAAGTTAAGATAAAACCTCTTCGCTAAATACAGGCCCGAGACATCAAGAATAACCTTTGATTTTGAGAAACTTATTTTTTTATGTTCAGTGTTGTGTACCTACTACGGCTGTACAGTATGATGAGAAGCCTTCTCTTTTGAGACGAAATAGAAATAGAGTAAGCGCCCCTACAGAGGACCATTTACTGAAAAGTAACCTGCTTATTGTCCGTATTTGTTCCTGTCAAGGGCAAGACTGCCCTACGCAACTTTGACTGAATCTTGGATAATTGAACGATTTTCATTTCACTTGCATTTCCACGTAAAAACATAAAGAAAATGAGGAGATCAATGCAGATTACCCCCGAAGGATTGGAAAAGCTAAAGGAGGAACTGGACTATCTTTGGCGAGTAGAGCGACCGGAAACAACAAAAAAAGTCACTTGGGCCGCCAGCCTTGGTGATCGATCTGAAAATGCGGATTATCATTATAACAAAAAGCGACTGCGCGAAATTGACAAACGCGTCCTATATCTACGCAAATGCATCGTTGATTTTAAGGTAGTACACTACAATCCCTACCAAGAAGGTAAGGTGATGTTCGGGGCATGGGTAGAAATAGAGAATGACAATGGCCTGAAAAAACGCCTGCGCATTGTCGGTTATGAGGAACTGATCGGTGCCAAAGATCACATCTCTATGGACTCCCCCATGGCAAAAGCGCTGCTCCATAAAGAGGTAGGTGATGTGGCCATTGTACAGACTACAACGGCACGGTTTTCATGGCGCATCATCAATATTGAATACCAGAAGTAAAGTCAATCGAAGCAGTACTTGGATACTGTTTTGAGTTGCATCTTTTATTTTCATCTGTACTTCTTTTAGCGCCTGATTTTATTAAAATCCATGCCGATAGCGCTGCTATCATTGTCACTGATGGGGCACTCAACATAATCAACGGCAAATTCTTGAAACAATGTCAAAACAACCGCTCAATCAACCTGACAGTAAGGGTTAAATCCTGACACACTGCTGAAGTTCAACCCGGAAAGCTATATCCAGCATCATTTCAGCCAAATCCGCTATAGCAAATATCCATATTTCATTTGGTTTTACTGCCCGGCATTGACTTTGTCCTTTACTCTTCGGGCTTTGTGTAGGTTACCATATCAATCCCGATTCCATTCGGGTCAATGATTGCGAAATGCCTATCCCCCCAAGGCTCATCCCTGATCTCGATTTCTATAGCGACTCCTTTGCTTTTAATATCTTCATAAACCTTATCCACGTCTTCCACTTCCATGGTCAGATAGACTCCTTTCCCGTTGAAAGGGGTCTGAAAAATCGGCTTTTGACTTGGGTGATTAGGCTGCAAAAAACTAATTTCCGAGGACTTATCAGGTGTGTGCATCAAAAGGTAAAACTCATTTTCAAAACTTAAACCAAAACCCAGTACATTGGTGTAAAACTCTTTGGTTTCAGTCAGATTTTCAGTGATAATTCCTGCGTTCAGCTTCATTTTGTGCTGTGTTTGTGCACTTGTCACTCCAACGAGTAGAACAAATACGGTTAACAATACTCTTTTCATATTCCCATTATTATATTTGGAGCAAATGTATAATGCCACGCTTGACAAGAATTGTAAAAATCGGACAAAGTCTAACGAAAAGCTTCTGAAGGTGTTACCCCATAAAATGCATTGAAGTTTTTAATGAAATGTGCCTGATCAAAAAATCCAACATCTAAGTAGGGCTTGTTCTCTTTGAGACTCTGAGTTGAAGGGCTAGTTTTCAGGATATGCTGAAAACGGACAACATTGCTGAAAGTCTTTGCTGTTGTGCCAATATAGTAGTTGAAGATCCTGCGAAGCTGTCTGGGACTCAAACCTGTGTTCAATTCTTTCTCTGTATCCAAAAATCCATTTTTCTCGAAAATGAGGTTTAAAGCACTGAAGAAACGCCGGTCGTACCGAAGGTTCTGTTCTTCTGTGATGTCCTGTAGTTGGCCCGTCAGACATTCCGTTATTTTTTCGAACGATTGTAATGGTCGGATATTCGCTGTAATCCAATCAGAAAGTTCGGACAAAACCTGATTCAGCTCCTGTGATCGATTACTCAGGTTTTTGGCATCCACTTGAAACAAAAGTGGAAACGCTGAAGGCAAAAAACGAATACCAATATAATCGAACGTTTTGCCAATGGAAAACGTCGTGTATCTTCTACAAAATCCCGTCACAAAATTTTCAGAAGGTCGATTGCGGTCAAAAAATATGTCGATACAACCGTCCGAAACCACTCGATAATCGTAGGACCTGTTCAGTGGTTGTCGTGTTCTGAGCCGCCAAAAGCAATACACAAAATTTTCAATTTCTCTGACCGGACGGTCTTCTATATAAACTATATCCCCATGACCAGCTTTGATGGTCGGCTGTATCGGTGTATAGTATTGTTTTATAGCTTCAAATTCTTTCACAGCATTTATCCACGTAATGCACAATACACCTATGCTAGGGTAGTCACGGGGTTTTCCCACAAAACACCTACACAGCCCTAAAGATAATGGATTGCAGGAAATTCAATAAGTGAATTTCCTGCCGTAGTTATACCAACTTAGTTTTTAACCCGGATCATGCGTTGGAACTTCGTAACGAGGGTTTAATACAAACTTAGCTTTCAAATATCGCATATCTTCCTGTTCATTTTGCTTCACTCTGCGTTGACCATCCTCGGGATAGCGCTGCTATCCCTGCGGTTCTCGCCTTGATTGAAACAAAATGACCCGCAGAATCTTATACGACATTTAAAACCTAAATTTGTATAAATAGCAATAAATAAGGGGGTTTTATTGGATTTGGCATAGTACTGCTATGGTAAATCCAATAAACTTAATGCAACGACCGGTTTGCAGCTATTTAGATTCGCAGTAGATTTTCCAATGCATGATCCGGGTTTATACAAAAATCGATAACGCTATCTACAAAAACATTGATCGAAGTCAAGATTTTTTGATTCTTGATAGTGTTTCAGGGGTCACTCTCAAATAGGAAGCAATATACCGGCTCGGTATTTCCTGAAATAGTTGTGGACTTCTTACTAGAACCCTTTTGTACCTTTCCAGTGGGGATAAGGTCAGGATATCCCTTTCCCGCTCCATTTACTGGCCTATCAGATTTTCTAAAATAAAGTACCACATCTTGGTAGTTTCTTCAGAACTCTCCACGAAGTCCATAAATGCATGTTTTTTTGATGACCTTCAGTTCCCTTTTCTTTATGGATTGAATATACAGGTCCGAAGGTTTTTCACTTATGAAAGAATCCGATGAGGCAATAAGGTTATTTTTATAGCCGAACTTGAGTACATGTTCTTCAAAATCGCCCAGCACATAAACCCTCAAACTCCCACTGACTACCTGGTAAAGGTTTGTACCTGTGCTCTCTTTGGTTCTCAGATGCTCTCTACGACTCAGTATCCGACGACTTGCCCAAAGTCCTTGTTCATCGATTTTATCAGTTAAGTGTGCTATCGGATTCATATTCTCGCTGTATGATGGGTTCAAATTAACCGACTCTTTGCGTCACTCGCCAATGAAACCATATTATACAAATTTGGGTTTTAAATGTCGTATAGGATTGCGCGGGTCATTTTTTTTCAATCAAGGCGAACACCGCAGGGATAGCAGCGCTATCCCGAGGATGGTCAACGCAGAGTGAAACAAAATGAACAGGAAGATATGCGATTTTAAAAGCTAAGTTTGTATTATAGCCTATTTGGAAACAAATCTTTATTTTTTTTTACTCAAACTCGGTTTTTTGAATGTGAGATTTCGCTGATCGTTTTTTGACTTATTGATTCTGTTGACTTCAAAGATGTCCATCTCAGTATCGGTTTGCTCCAGAAAATCCACCACCTACCCGTCTACGCTAGAGTCAGAAATTAAAATATCAAAATTATACCATAAAATCAATATACAGACCAGAGTTCAAAGCAGTCACCTTTAAGCATCGCTAGCGGGCTGAATAATTTTCGGTCTATATTTTCAATTTGTTCGGACTTACTCACAATAAACTGATATAACACATTTTAAATAGATATATGCATATACCGACATCAAAGCCTATTATCGAAATATATCCCTAGGCCAAGGTAGGGTACACCCTAGGTCAAAGCGTATAGTAAGTGAAAAGAGGCAATGATTATCTGCCTCTTACATTCAATCACACAAAATCAAAAAACTTATGAAAAGCCTAAAATTAATTGGATTATCATTATTCTCGGCACTGACCATCATATCTTGTGACAATGAAGGGGATAACGTTCGACCCCAAACCGAAACCGACATCACGAACAGTACATCAGTCCTGGAGAACTCATCTCGTATGGCGAATGGTAGTGCCAAGAATATCGGCCTTATCAAAGGCACATGGAAAGTTGTTTCCCAGAAAATCAGAGGAGCGAGCATCACGCCTACGACCACTATGGATTTGAACAATGTATTTTCTCCAATAGCTGGGGGGGTCACTTTCGAAGAGGTCAGTACAGTTACCTTTGATGAGGTCAACGGTGCGGTATTCCAAGGAGCCAAAAAATACACCATAGCAGTAAAGGACCATGCTTTGAGTGCGATACCCAGTAGGCATTTCTTTACCTATGACCTAGGCAATCTAGTTCCTGGGCCTAAAAAAGAAATTATGGTAAATACCGCTGTTTCCAGAGGAACTGGACTTTTACAGATCTGGGCTCCGGAAGCATCCAGTAATATAATATACTATCTTGAAAAGGTAGGAGGAGCTCCTGTAAATACCGTCAAGGAGATAGAAAGCAAATCGGAATTGAAAGGAAGGTGGTTGGTCAAATCGGGCAGCCTCACATCTCCCGCTAAATTTATCAGAACGAAGACCGTAAGGTCAAAACAATTGTTTTCGCCACTGAAACAAGTCGCTAATATAAAAGCTCTGGAGTTTATCGATGGTGGTTCGCGGGTACAGTTCATCAAATTGGATGGTACTGTTGCCAGTACATTATCCGTGGACGTTCCTGCATCCGGAACTATCAACTTTACCAGCAGTGAGGGCAAAACGAGCCTCAACGGGGTTTTGATCAACGGAAAGACATTGGAGTTCCGGAAAATATTCGAGAACGATCTCAGAGCTCCCGTTAGTTATAAATTCAGAAAAGTAAACAAAAAATAATTCATCAAGTGTCTCTTTTGTTAAGAGAAATTGTCTGAATGCTAATCCTGCATTGTCCACGCCATTGTGTCGGTTTTTAATGCTTTCGAGGATACCCCGCTATATTTCGGAGTTCATCATGAGCATTTGACATGCAATCTACAGGCATCCTTAAATTCAGCGTAGCAGTGCTACTTTTCAAAAAAAGGTAAGCCCTCGCGCTTGTAGCGGGGTCAATAGAAAGTACCTTGATAGAGCAGAGCCGTAATCGGCGGGAGTATACCGAGGCTCTTAAAAAACACAAGGGCAATCCAGAGAATATCATTCTACGACAGATACCCAGAGTTCCCTTCCTGATACTATCGGGAGGGGAACTTTTTTGTACTGCCCATTTTGACGCAGTACCGCTCCTCCAAACCCCAATATGCATTGAACCCGGATCATGCTACTGCGGATCTAAATAGCTGCAAACCGGTCGTTGCACTACGTTTTTTGAAGTCACCATAGCGGTGCCATGCCAAATCCAATAAAAATCCCTAGTTTGT
>CANLOE010000158.1 GCA_947492745.1 uncultured Cyclobacteriaceae bacterium
TACCTATACTTTTCAAGTTGATCACTTCTGATAACGATATCATTGTGCCAATCTGCATGCTGGACATCGCAGACTAAGTCAAGCCATTTAAAATTATCCATCTTGAATAAATAGAGAATAAGTCACTCAACCTTTGCTTTGTCAAATTTCAAACAATCTTTCGATTGATTGAAATGCAAGGTTCGTTCATTTAACTTGAGTAAATGTAAACATTTTGACTAATTCTACAGGCCAAAGGTTATATAAAGCAGGGTAGACGCTTTTTTTTAAGCTTGAAACTAAAAGTTTTCGTTTTAATTCCGTAGGCACCAATGTAGGCGCTATAAAAGTAAAAAATCTTATTTATTTAGAATTAATAAGGTTTTTGTAGCTCTAATAGACTCGAACCTTTCAACCCGGATCATGCATTGGCCCTTTTATTGCGGCCTTAAAAAGCTGCAGATCGGTAAAGTGAATTCGTTTTTCGAATTCACCGTGGCGGTGCTACGCCAAATCCAATAAAACTCCCTGATTCATTGACATTTATACAAACTTAGCTTCTAAAATCGCATATCTTCCTGTTCATTTTTTTTCACTCTGCGGTGTTCGCCTTGATTGAAACAAAATGACCCGCGCAATCCTATACGACATTTAAAACCCGAATTTGTATTATACCCTTGTTACGAAGTTCACACGCATGATCCGGGTTGAATGAAGATAGTCCATATTAAAATTCGGCATGAAAAAAGGCCGTACCGATGAGGGTACGGCCCTGATGATCTATAGCTTTCGGGCGTGAAGGGTAAAAGGTATCACTTCACTACTTCGACACCTTTCCAGAAGGCGACATAGTCCTTTATCTTGACCGCGGCCTCCTTGGGGCTGGGGTAGTACCATGCCGCATCGGCATTCTCCTCCCCGTTCACGGACAGGGTATAGTAAGATGCATCCCCCTTCCAAGGGCAGTGCGTATGCATGGAAGATGATTTGAAAAACTCTTCCTTGATATCGGATTTTGGGAAATAGTGATTGCCTTCGATGATGATGGTGTCCTCGCTCTCAGCGATGGTCTGACCGTTCCAGATTGCTTTCATAATGAATCGTATCGTTAATTGTTGAATGATTAAAATAGGGTAATTGCCTGTCCAAATCCAAGTGTCCGAAGCGTACAGGTGCCTCTTTGTAGCGGGTATATACCGACCCGGAACCCCTGCCGGCCTTCCCGTTCCGGACACCGAACTATGGGATTGTGCTATGGTAGCCATTCCCTATGGTGCTGACCAACGGAGTGTTGTGTGTGTACTCACCACCCATTCCGGAATAGATTTTCGAGCTTTGTTCCGGACAGTGACCCTTCCTTTCTTAAACAAGCCCGAGTACAAAAAGATACGTTCATCCCCTGTTTTTTCCTGCTGAACCGCTGCAAACGTCACACTTTTGACACTTGGAACAGAGAATCATACCTCACGGATAGGGCCGGCGGTCCTATTGTGTACCGGCAAGTGGTTCGGAGCGGGGAAGGGTAGGTGCTGACCGAGCCGTCCAGCGGTCTACAGGACCATGATATGCGTTATCAGTCCATCTATCTACCGAAAATCAGAAAAGCCAATGAGCTTAACCACTTTTTGTTAACTTTGCTGCTTTCAAAAAATTCTGTGCGCATTGAAGGTAAAAGATCTACTAAAGCTTTATAAAGAAGACAGCATCCTCAAGACTTTGGCGACAAGAGCTAAAGATAATGAAGGCATCAATATCAAAGTGAAGGGCCTTACGGGAAGTCTGGACGCTATTGTAGTGGCAGGACTGTACGGCATCAATCATCAAAATCACCTGATCGTACTTCATGACAAAGAGGAGGCAGCCTATTTTCACAATGACCTACAGAATCTTCTTCCGGATAAGGAGATTCTTTTTTTTCCGACTTCCTACAAACGCCCTTATGAGTTCGAGGAGACCGAAAATGCCAATATACTCATGCGGGCGGAAATCCTCAACCGGGTCAACCATAAGTCGAGCAGTGGCGAACTCATCGTCACCTATCCCGAGGCGCTTACCGAAAAAGTCATCAACAAGCGTTCTCTGATGGAGAACACTTTCACGACCAGAATAGGAGAAAAAATCGATACCGAGTTCTTGACAGAGCTATTGGTCACCTATGATTTCGAAAAGAGCGATTTTGTGTATGAGCCGGGCCAGTTTGCGGTAAGAGGGGGCATCGTCGATGTATTCTCCTATGCCAATGACCATCCTTACCGCATCGAGCTTTTTGGGGATGAGGTAGAGAGTATCCGTACGTTCGATGCGGCATCACAGCTGTCCATCGATAAACTCAAGGAAATCAATATCATTCCCAACATACAGACCAAGCTTATCAAAGAAGAACGACAGGCTTTTTTGGATTTCCTTCCCCGCAACACTAAACTATGGTTCAAGGATTACCAACAGACGATGGATACCATCGATAGGTATTTCGAACGTGCCAGAGAGAGCTTTAGCGATATTCTGCAACAAAGTGGCGATACCCAGGTCGTGCTCGACCCGGAGGACCTCTTCGAATCCGGGGACAGTTTTCAAAAACTGGATATCGGCTATGTCAAAATAGAGTTCGGAAAACGCTTCTACCTCAAGCCTGACCATGAGCTGGTTTTCGATAGTAGTCCACAGCCCTCTTTCAACAAGGATTTCAAACTGATGGTCAGGGACATACTGGACAACCAGACCAAGAACATCACCACGCTGATATCGGCCGATTCGCCCAAGCAGTTGGAGCGGCTGGAGCAGATTTTTTCGGAGATCGACCCGATGGTGCGCTTTCAGGAGATGAATATCAGTTTGCGGGAGGGCTTTGTCGATCACCTGCTCGATATCGCCTGCTATACCGACCATCAGATTTTCGAACGCTTCCATCGCTACAAGACCAAGGACAAGCACTCCAAGTCGAAGGCACTGACGCTGAAAGAGCTGAGGACGCTGAAGCCCGGCGACTACGTGACCCATATCGACTATGGCATAGGACGCTTCGCGGGCCTAGACAAAAGAGAGGTCAACGGGAGGGAGCAGGAGGCCATCCGTTTGGTCTATCGGGACGATGACCTGCTTTATGTCAGTATCCATGCGCTGCACAAGATTTCCAAGTACAGCGGGCAGGAGGGTACCGCCCCTTCCATGAGCAAACTAGGCTCTCCGGAGTGGGAGAACAAGAAGAAAAAGGTCAAAAAGAAGGTGGCCGATATTGCCAAGGACCTCATCGATCTGTATGCCAAGCGCAAGCAGTCCCCCGGTCATGCCTTTGCCAAGGACAGTTTCTTACAGGCGGAGCTGGAGTCTTCCTTTCTGTACGAGGATACCCCGGATCAGGCCAGTGCCACTGCCGATGTCAAAGGGGATATGGAGCTACGGCATCCCATGGACCGTCTGGTCTGTGGTGATGTAGGCTTCGGAAAAACCGAAGTGGCCATCCGCTCTGCCTTTAAGTCTGTCTGCGATGGAAAACAGGTCGCCGTACTCGTTCCCACCACTATTCTGGCCATGCAGCATGCGCGGACCTTTCGGGGGCGTTTGGAGCAGTTTCCCGTCAAGATCGAGTATATCAACCGCTTCAGGAGCAGCAAGGAAATCAAGGAGATACTCAAGGAGGTGGAGCAGGGGAGTGTCGATATACTCATCGGTACGCACCGCATTGTCAATAAGGATGTGAAGTTCAAGGACCTGGGACTGCTCATCATCGATGAGGAACAGAAGTTCGGGGTCAAGGTAAAGGAGCGGTTGAAGGAGTTCCGCGTCAATGTGGATGTCCTTACCCTCACGGCAACACCGATTCCCAGGACCCTACATTTTTCCCTGATGGGTGCCCGTGACCTGAGCATCATCGCCACGCCACCACCCAACCGGCAGCCTGTGACCACGGAGCTGCACGTGTTCAACGATGAGGTCATGCGCGATGCCATCAGTTTCGAACTGAGGCGGGGCGGTCAGGTATTTTTCGTGCATAACCGCGTGGGCGATATCGAGCAGATTGCCAATATCATTCTCCGCTTGGTCCCCGATGCCCGTATCGGTGTCGCCCATGGACAGATGGAGGGCAGCAAGTTGGAAAAAGCTATGCTCAAATTCATCGAAGGCGAGTACGATATCCTGGTCTCGACCAATATCATCGAGTCGGGACTCGATATCCCCAATGCCAATACCATCATCATCAATCAGGCACACATGTTCGGACTTTCGGACCTTCACCAAATGCGCGGCAGGGTAGGTCGGTCCAACAAGAAGGCCTTCTGCTATCTATTGACACCTCCGACGATAGGTCTCACTTCCGAAGCACGAAAAAGGCTCAGTACCCTAGAAGAGTTCTCTGACCTGGGCGATGGATTCAAAGTAGCCATGCGCGACCTGGACATTAGAGGTGCGGGCAACCTACTCGGGGGCGAACAGAGCGGCTTCATTACCGATCTGGGCTTCGATATGTACCACAAAATCCTCGACGATGCCGTTCAGGAGCTAAAAGCCACCGAGTTCAGGGACCTTTTCGCCAAAGAGCTGGCAGAAAGCTCACAGGTATTGGTACAGGACTGCACTATCGAAACCGACCTGGAAATCCTTATTCCCGAAGGGTATGTCAGTAATATCACCGAGCGTCTCAGTCTATACTCCAAACTGGACAATATCAAAGATGATGAAAAGCTCCAAAATTTCGAACGCTCTCTAGTGGATCGTTTCGGACCCGTGCCATCGCCCGTACTCGAACTGATAGAGTCCGTCCGGTTACGATGGCTGGCCGAAAAACTGGGCTTCGAGCGTGTTAGCCTAAAAAATAGTAAGATGCGATGCTATTTCGTCACGGTCAACAGTGAAAAATATTTCAAATCCGAAATCTTCGGTAAAATACTGCTGTTCATCAAAAAAAATCCGAAACAGTGCATCATGAAGGAAATCAAGGGAAAGCCTATGCTGATCATGCAGAACGTCACGAATATCAACCAAGCAAGGGATATCTTCGCCGCAGTGGCAAATGAATGACGTACTACAGAACGACATCTATACAAATAGGCCTGCCAATTCGATCTGCTTCAGATAGGGTGTCAGACTCTCCGTGTTCTTGAAACCCTCTATCCTGATGATCTCATCATCCTCGGTACAGTAATATACCTCTATGAAAAATCCCGACAAATAATAAAGATAGATTTTCTGTGTCTTGTATTTCCTGCGAGCTAAATAGTCTCCCCCCAGTGCTATAAAATCGCATTGCTCTTCGAAGGGTAAAATTATAAATTCGTTTAAAGTAAGCATATCTGTATATTTTTTTTTCTTACATACCTAAAATTTTGTGCCAATGATTTCTTCATAAGTAATATTTTGCACTGAATTAAACAAATTTATTTTCATAATAAATTGTTTTTTATTGATTTTCAGTATGTTATAAAATTAATTTTTTTAATAGACTTCAAAACTGTAAGAAAGAAAGTAATAAAATATTAGTCCCTTTTTGGGAAAAAGTCTCAAAAACAGAATACTATCTTGCAAACACGATGTAAGATTTATCGAAAATAAGCGCTTTTTTTAAGATAAACACCTATAAATCAGATGTTTTATTAGCCATGCTGGCCTTATTTTCAAGGGGTTTTGCTATCAATTATGTCGTATTTCAATTATTTTTTTTACTTTTACCTCTTATCTATACTGCATTGGCAATGTTTTTAATATGGTTTTGCTCCGAACAGGTCAGGTGGATGCTCGATCAAAGGAATAACTTTGGCTTTTTTGAAAATTTCCCGATTGCCACAATAAATCAGGTAATTCTTAGTTTATAAACAATGTAAAGTGATGTATATCTCTGTGATGGGATTCGTCGAAGACTTTACTGAAAGCGATTGATACATTTGACAAATAGATTTTCTTTCGTTTAGTAACAATTAAGGTACAGAATTGCTATTTTGCATTTCTTTATAGTTGGTTGTTATTGAATATGAGAATATATTAGCGACTTATTTTTTAACTTATTTTGATAAATATAAAACGGTTATGATAAAGACTGTGCGATTTTTAAAAGGCGTAACACTTGTGCTGTGTTGTTCTTTACTAACGACTTCATGTTTTATGAAAGGCGGACAGGCTCCCACGGCCATTCATCCAGGAGCGATGAGTACGGCAACGGGCCTTGCCTATAATGATGAGGACAATGATGGGTTTATGGTGAATCCCTATTCGGGACAACCTGACGGCCCCAACCTTGTATTTATAGAAGGTGGCCGATCGGTAGTAGGTTCTTATGAGGAAGAAATCATGACCTATAGGGATAACATCGAGCGTACAGTATCCGTAGCTTCTTTCTATATGGATGAGACGGAAGTCGCCAATATCCACTGGCTGGAATACCTGCATTACCTGAACGTATCCGATTCCTCTAGGGAAGCTTATGAAGCTGCACTGCCCGATACCACGGTATGGGAAGGTAAGCTGGCCTATAACGATCCCTATGTAGACCATTACCTTCGGTATCCCGGTTTCAGGTATTATCCCGTAGTAGGTGTCAGTTGGGTACAGGCCAATGACTATGCCAAATGGAGAACTGCTGCCGTCAACATCAAATTGGCCGAGGATGCCGGAGAAGAATACGCCGAAACCGACGGAAGGATTCCTCTGGAATCAGGTGTTGTACTTCCTGATTACCGACTGCCCACTGAGGCAGAATGGGAATACGCCGCACAAGCTTTGATAGGAACACAGTGGTTGGATGAAAATCAGACGCACCAGCGTATCTATCCTTGGGATGGACATGCTTTGAGAAATCCTTATGGAAAAGAAATGGGTACCTTCCTTGCCAACTTCAAAAGAGGTAGAGGTGATTATGCGGGTATCGCGGGTAAACTGAACGATGGCTCCCTGATTACTTCCTATATCTATGAATTCCCCCCGAATGATTTCGGTCTCTATAACATGGCGGGTAATGTCAACGAATGGGTACAGGATGTTTATCGACCTATGTCATTCCAAGACTTTGATGACCTGAATCCTATCCGTAGGGACGGCTTTTTGGACAAGCAGGAAGAATACAAAAACGAAGTGGTCAGCCCCGAAGGTTTTACTTCCCTGATTACCGATAAATCACGTGTATACAAAGGAGGCTCTTGGAAAGATGTCGCTTACTGGCTATCTCCCGGTACAAGAAGGTTCTTGGACCAAGATTCTTCCACAGCCACTATTGGGTTCCGTTGTGCGATGATCCGCGCCGGCTCCAACTACTGATATAAAGAAAAACATCAACAAAAAAAGCGCTCCGATTATCGGAGCGCTTTTTTTATGTCCCTTACAGGATAACGGCATCATCCTGGTATCCTACCTTTCTACGCTGAGTTTATCCGCAAATAGCCTATCGGTACCATCGAACACCGTGATGATGTAGATACCACTGGCCAGCTCGGAGATATCGAATAGAGAAGAACGAACCTGACTGAAATCCTCATAACTCTTGACCGTTTTTCCATCCATACCCACGACCATGACACGAAGACGATCGGTATTGGATTTTGTATCCAAGTGATGTAGTTCAAAACTATTTCCCGAAGCGTCCATGGTCATAAAAATGGGTTCTTTTTCCATATCCGGACTTGCCGAACGGCAACCAAAACCTGAAGGACATACCACAAAATCCTTATCTAGATTGGTCCAAGCTGTATTACAGCCTGCGGAGATGGCAAACTGCACGGTATAAGATACGGGAATCTGCCCAAACGGGAGTAATGAAGAGGCGAGGGCGGTCAGATCGATTTCGTTGTTGGGAATAGGACCATTGGTCCAGCCATTGGACCAATAGCGGTTCTGACCCCCATTTTCGAAAATCGCGACCCACCAATGATCATAGTTCTTAGTCCCTGTAGTATTCATCAAGATAGGCTGACTAGGGTCAAAAAGATTATTGCCATTAGGGTCGACAAAACTCCATGCGATATCACTCTGCTCTGTAGCACCGACAACGACCTGATTCGAATAGGTGGTATTGCCCATGGTACCCATATACCCTATCACTTGCCCCAGTAAATTAAATACTTTTATTCGCCCCGTACTACAACTGCTATTTTGCAATACTTCGGGAGCCCTCGCTGCTACTCTGTAAGTACCATGGCCAAGAGTATTGAATACCGTGGACGTCTGCCATTGCCTGACAACAGACCACGAGGTACCCGTATATCGTAATAATCTATATTGAGTCTCGGCAGGTTGACAATAGCGTAGTACGGCATCGCAGGCATTGACCACTTGAAAGCCGCAGCCGCTGGGTCCTGCAAGGTACAGATTGTTTAAGCTGGGTACACCGTTGGTTACAGTGACAGATGTACAGCCACCCGCTGCTGTCTGCCCAAAAGAGGCTGTGACCGATAGGAACAGCACAATGGATACTAGTAGATTTTTCATGATAGTTGATGTTATAAATAATACAAATTTAGCTTTTAAAATCGCATATCTTCCTGTTCATTTTGTTTCACTCTGCGTTGACCATCCTCGGGATAGCGCTGCTATCCCTGCGGTGTTCGCCTTGATTGAAAAAAAATGACCCGCGCAATCCTATACGACATTTAAAACCCAAATTTGTATAAGTATTGGTTATTACCTACTCTCTTATAGCTTTTCGGTATCCGCTTCCGAATATGGATCAGAGGCCTCTAGGTACATATTCACCTCCAAAACCCGGAAGTAGTACTTTTTTCCCGAAAGTTTTCCATTGTTTTGACATCCGAGCGGAGTTTCAAAAACTATCAGATAATCTATTGGACCTGAATTCTGCATTAGCTCACCATTCGGTCTGTTTTATCCCAAAATGATCGATAGCCTTCCTATTGCGAGCATAAATCACTTCAAAATCAGCAGCTTTACGCTGCGTAGGCTCGTCACCTTAGTGATACAAAGGCGCCGTCAAGTCAACACCACTTTCGGGCAGAAAGACCGTCTATCGCCCCGTCCCATTAGGTGAGCCATTTGTAGTTTAGGACAGTGTGCATTTTCGATGGAACGGTACACCTTTAGGAAACATTCCCAGTGACGGACTCACCAATGTACAATGGAAGATAGGCTCCATTATACCTGACCGCTATTCCGAGCCGGTTCCCTGTTCATTTTCTATAAGGGATAAGTCAGCGAAAAAACGCATACAAAAGTTTGTCCTTATTTTTACTAAAACTTTTTATGCGAATAAGCAATTATATTGACTTCAAATATTTGCCAAACGAACTTTTTTTACCGTAAAAATGATGTTCAAACTTGATTTTAGCTCAAATTTTCGACTTGATAGGTCCATTTTGGGAATAATCATGACAAAGGTTTATATATCTGATTATCAGTCATTTATAAATTTTATATTGCTGATATTCAATGAATTAAGCGCTCTATTTTCTCATAGAATGAGATAGGCCGTATCCTAGGTCGCTATGCTTCGCGCATTTAGCATTTTTTTCAACGTGTTTTGAGGTGCAATTTCAAATTATCTCAAAATTTCTTGCCATTGATTATTCGAGGTAGAGTGGACAGAGATAAGGGCTGTTATCCGAGAAAATTTTAACCCGGATCATGCATTGGAAAATCTACTGCGGATCTAATACAAACTTACATTTCAAATGTCGCCTATCTTCCTGTTCATTTTGCTTCACTCTGCGTTGACAATCCTCGGGAT
>CANLOE010000159.1 GCA_947492745.1 uncultured Cyclobacteriaceae bacterium
AATGCGCTACTGAAAAATTATCGCCCCCTTTTCCTACAACCCTAGGTTAACACTTTTTCCTTAACTAAACGACATTGGAAATCTATGTATTTGTTTTCCAGTAATGTATAAAGCATGTTTGTGAGGAGATATGTAAAAGCTGGAATTTGCGGATAGCTAAAAACACTTTACTACTTAGATCATTTACTTTGTAGTTCTAGCAACGAAATTCTCATAATTATTTTTTTATACTGGACACAATGGATTCAGGACAAATAAAATTATGCTGATTAACATTGATTGGGCTTTATGGAAATCATAATAATCTATATTTCAGTGATTTGTAGGTATTGTCCCTGTTTTGATAATCTGTATTATATTGGGAATTTCCCATTTCAATTTTTCTTGAGCATAACATAATGCGGCAAGTATCCTTCCCTAATCGCATATTCCTTGATAACCCAAGTATGAATGTAAATACGACTATACATCATCATAGCTACTAATTTGAAATCGAGCCAAGCTTTTTGAAATTCCACCTACTTAGGTATAGGTCCTGACTTTTTAGGATTTCAGAAGAGCTCCCTCGGAGTCAAAGCGTAAGAGATATTCTATGGGTACCTGTACGGTAACTGTAGTTCCTATGGCTATGCTATGGTCGTCGGTATAAGCGTGGAGATCTATGCCTTTGCTCAGTTCGATGCGGACTCTTGTGCGATGTCCTTGATAGGTTTTATGGGCTGCCCGTCCCTTTATGCCGCCTTCTGTCCTCCCTAGCTTTACCATAGCCGTACGGATGCCATAAAGAGCCACAGCCTCATCAGTGGGTGATGACACTTTTCCCATCACTTCTTTGTAGTGATGTGGCGGAAAAAAATCGGTCTCTGCAAAAAGAGCGGCGATATAGGGTGTTTTTGGGTCCAGGTATAGCTGCTTGGGCGTTCCTAGCTGTAATGATCTCCCCTTTCTCAGGACCAAAATAAGGTCAGCGATGGATAGGGCATCGAGCGGGTCATGGGTGACAAGGACGGCTGTGCTTTCCATTGCCTTTAGCGTGCGCTGTAGACTTTCCTTCAGTTCTTCTTTATACATTCTGTCCAGGTTACTGAAGGGTTCGTCCAGTAGGAGCAGTTCATGGTAGTCGGCCAACGCAACGGCAAATGCTGCCCGTTGCCGTTGTCCGCCCGAAAGCTCAGGGGGAAAGCGCTGTGCCAGTTCGAGTAGGGCAAAATCCTCTAGGAGCTGTTGTGTCCGTCGGTTCTGTTCCTCACGGGCGTAGGCCCTTAGCTGAAATCGGATGCCTTCTTCCACACGGCGATTGGGCATCAACCGATGGTCCTGAGTGACCATCTTTACATCGGGATGGCCCGGTACCAGCTGCTCGGATGGCCCCAGCAAGCGTGTGCCTTCCATTTCTATGCGGCCCTTATCCAAGTCGATGAGTCCTGCAATAGCTTTTAAAAGGGTGCTTTTCCCACTCCCGCTTTCTCCTACTACAGCGAGTATCTGTCCTTTCTGTAATCGTAGGGAAATGCTCTTCAGTACGGGCGCTTTTTGACCCGCGTAGGTTTTGGTCAGTCGATGTAGGGATAAAAAATCTTTTCGCATTAGTGTGTATGCTATTAGTGGGGTTATCGCGTACTTATCCGGGAGGCTCCAAGCCCTGAAGTTTTTTAGATTTTTATTTTAAAGGAGATGATGTTCTCGGGCAGTAAAAGGTGTCCCATGCTTAGGGTCAGGTTTTGACCTGCTTTCTTCGAGCGATTTCTTTTTTGATGAAAGTCAGTTCACGACTGCTCTGTCCTGCCACGGAGGTATTTTCCTTAGCGCGACGAAACAGATAGGGCATCACAGATCTAACGGGACCGTAAGGTACATACTTGGCCACATTATAGCCCTCCTTGGCCAGATTGTAGGAGATATTGTCGGACATGCCATAAAGCTGTGAAAACCATATCCGTGCATCATTCGGCGATAGACTGTGACGGTACATCATTTCTAGTAGGTAGTAATTGCTCTGCTCATTGTGTGAGCCACAGACCAGAGCTATGCGTTGCTTATTGTCCAGGCAGAATTTCAGGCCTCTATTGTAGTCGGCATCAGTAGCTGCTTTGCTGTCATGAATGGGGGTTTTATACCCCAGTTCTTCTGCCCTAGCGTTTTCTTTTTCCATATAGGCGCCCCTGACCAGTTTTGCCCCGAGCCAATAGTTGCTCAAGGCCGCATAATGAAAGGCATTTCTTAGATTGCCCAGCATATCCTTGCGGTACATCTGATAGGTATTGTACACGATGGCTTCGTCCTTGTTATAACGCTTCATCATAGTATAGGCGATGCGATCGATACAGCCCTGTATCCAAGATTCCTCCGCATCGATCAACACCCTTACGTTAAGTTCGTGGGCTTTGTTGCAGATGCGCTCCACCCTTTCCAGTACTCTGGTATAGGCTTCTTGTTCATCGGGCTTTAGTACTGTTTTGGATTGGATTTTCTCCAGCAATGCTGTCGGTGCTATGCCCGTTACCTTAAACACGATAAAGGGGATGTCGGGATTATCATGGGACATATGGATGGCCCTTATGATTTCCGCTGTAGCACTTTCAAAACCTTCTTCCGTCTCTGCGCCTTCTACAGAATAGTCAAGGATGGACCCAATTTCGAACTGGGCAAGCTCGTCGATGGTTCCCTGGTTGTCTTCGATGGTCTCTCCACCACAGAACTGGGCAAAGACCGTTTTTTTGACCAAGCCCTTAATGGGCAAGCGTAGCGTTAGAGCGATTTTAGTCAGTGCCTGAGCTATAGTGGATAGCATCGGGTTGTTGATGACGGAAAACAACAGGTGTGCCTTTTGCAGTGCCGCGTCGGACTTGGCAGAGAAGGCTACGGAAGTATTTTCAAAAGAGACGTCTGATTTTATTTGCATAGTGTAATATCAATAAAAGAAGTGGTCCGGACTTTTCTTTCTGTTGCAAATTTGGTTTGTTTCACCCTCATCTTGACTTTTCATTCGCGGCATAACCTTGACTATGCCACTCGAAAAGGCTTCATTAGGGTGAAAAATCTTCATTTTCGCTATTAGATAAAAAGTCGAAACTACTTCAGGCATAAATATAAAACGAATATTGTTTAAGCGTTCTAATTCCATAAGTAGAAAATACTATAATTTGTTTGTGATCAAATGAAATCAATGACTCATCTATTGAGATATCGCTGTCTTTGGTGTCAAAAACTGGGGCGGGAAGCGATAATCCGGGAACTGTAGAGAAAACGAAGATGGTATCGAAGCCTATTTGCAACGACAATTGCTCAGGGCAGCGCCTTTTGACTTTGTTCTGTTTTCCTCTTCTTGAGGCTTGTACATTTATTGATTGTTAAACTATTGCGATGTTATGATGAACTATTTTCCTGAAAAGAACAAATCTCATGAAAGCAAGCTATTAAATTTCCTGTTTATTTAAATTTACAAAAGAGAAAATCAGCTATATTTGCAGATTGCCAAATAAAATTGACATAAAGCCTATTCGATTATGGCCCATACTATTGATGAAATAAGGAAAGATATTGATACCATTGATGCGCAACTACTACAATTGCTGAATCAAAGGATGCATCATGTCAAGGCCATAGGAGAGCTTAAAAAGAGTACAAAGACAGCTGTATATCGTCCGGAGAGGGAGAAGGCCATCGTGGACAGACTGGAGGGCATGAGTGAAGGCCTGCTGAACAGGGGTGCTATTGAGGCTATTTTTCTGGAGATATTTGCCGTGAGTAGAAATATAGAACTGCCCGAGCGTGTGGCCTATCTTGGTCCTAGGGGCAGTTTTACGCATCAAGCAGCCGAGCAGCGCTTTGGTGCCATGAGCGATTATTCTTCGCTGGATTCTATCCGTTCCGTGTTCGAGGCCATTGTCACAGAGAGGGCGCGGTTCGGAGTTATTCCCATAGAGAACAACCAAGAAGGGATTGTGGGGGAGACCATTGCTCAGATGGCCCTATCGGATATCAAAATCGTAGCAGAGATACCCATGCCGATACATTTTGCTTTTGCTACGAAGGAGGAAAAGCTATCCAATATTCAAAAGATATATTCTAAGGATATCGCTTTCAAGCAATGCCGCAAATTTTTGGAGGCTCATTTTGGATTAAGGAATATTTCCTATATCCCCGTGGATTCTACATCAAAGGCAGTCAAGATTGCCTGCGAAGAAGAGGGCAGCGCGGCCATTTGCTCCCATATTGCAGCCAAACTGTATAACTTCCCGATACTTTTCAGTAATATTGAAGATTCGGAGGACAATTATACCCGCTTTCTTGTTATCAGTAGAGAGTTCGTCAATCAGCCCAGTGGCAAGGATAAAACAACTATTATCGCTACTCCTGAGAACTCGAACAGACCGGGTACCCTAGCAGAGTTTCTGAATGATTTCAACGACGCGGGCATTAATCTGACCAAGATAGAGAGTTATCCGGCCAAAAGAGGCAAAGGGTTCAAATATTGGTTTTATATTGAATATGAAGGCCATTATCAGGATAAAAGCGTGACCCCCATTATGAAGAAGCATGAAGAAGATATCAAATGGATGGGCAGTTATGTTAAACTATGCTAAGTACCATCCTTATTGTAATAAAAATAAAAGGCCCACACCTATATACCCATAACACGGAATTTTAAAAAATATAAATGAATAGTAACAATGGAAGTGAACAACATCAAGATTGATAACTGGATAAAGGACGGAGACCGTCCTCTAGTTATCGCAGGCCCCTGTAGTGCAGAATCGGAAGAGCAACTTATGGAGACCTGTAGAGGGGTAAAGGAACAGGGCATCAATGTAATGCGTGCGGGAGTGTGGAAGCCCAGAACCCGACCGGGTACTTTTGAAGGCATAGGAGAGGAGGCGCTGACTTGGATAGAGAATGTAAAGGCAGAACTCGGAGTGAAGTTTGCCATAGAAGTGGCCATGCCCCAGCATGTAGAGCTTGCCCTAAAGCATAATATCGATATTCTATGGATTGGAGCTAGATCGACGGTCAACCCATTTACCGTACAGGAAATCGCCGATTCCCTGAAAGGTGTGGATGTACCCGTGATGATCAAAAACCCCATCAATCCCGATCTGGCACTATGGATCGGTGCCATTGAGCGTATTGCCAATGCGGGTATCACCAAACTGGGGGCCATTCATAGAGGCTTCTCCTCGCATCAAAAAACGAAATACAGAAATATCCCCATGTGGCAGTACCCCATCGATCTGAAGAGCAAGTTTCCGAACATGCCCATCATCGGTGACCCTAGTCACATCGGTGGCTCCAGGGACATGATTTTTGATATTTCACAAAAATCGCTCGATCTCAACTATGATGGCCTTATGATAGAAACCCATCGTGATCCGGACAATGCACTCAGTGATGCCAAACAGCAGGTCACTCCGGAGCGACTGGGAGAGATACTGACCAATTTGAAAATCAGGACCTCTACCTCTGATGATGCCCTGTTTATCAATCACCTGGAAGAACTTCGGGACAAAATCGACAATATCGACCGAGAGATTGTAGAGAGCATAGCAGCGCGTATGCGTGTCGTAGAGAAAATCGGTGAGTATAAGAAAGAGAACAATGTGACGATTTTCCAATTAAAGCGATGGAACAATGTCGCCAGTACCCGTGCGGACTGGGCGAAATCTTTCGACCTGAGCGAAGATTTTCTGGAGGATCTCTATAAGTCGATACACAGTGAGTCCATTAAGATTCAGACGGAGATCATGAACAAACTGACCGAAAACGGTAAATAATGACGGTAGTGCTTCCCGAAAATATACGGATTTCGGATAATGTACCGCAAGATCTGGCAGCGCACTTGAGTTCGAAGAGCTCAAGGAGCACTGCCGTTTTGATGGATGAGAATACACTTGAGCATTGCTATCCGAAAGTCAAGGAGTACCTACCCGAGCATAGCAGTATCCTCATCAAAAGTGGCGAAGAGCATAAGACTTTGGAGACCTGTACCAAGATATGGCAACATATGACCGATGCAGGGTTCGATAGGAATGGACTGCTCATCAACCTTGGCGGAGGAGTCATCGGCGATATGGGGGGATTCTGTGCTTCTACCTACAAACGGGGTATTGCTTTTATCAATCTCCCATCTACATTACTTTCTCAAGTGGATGCTAGCATAGGAGGAAAACTTGGGGTGGACTTTGGGCCTTTCAAAAATCATATCGGCTTATTCTGTGAGCCGGAGCGGGTCATGATCTATCCCGACTTTTTGAATACGCTCGATGAGCGAGAGTTGCGCTCAGGATACGCGGAGGTTGTCAAACATGCCCTGATTTCCGATAGGGAGTACTGGACGAAGTTGGCCTCCAAAGGATTCAAAGAACAGGACTGGTCGGCACATATACGGCATTCGACATTGGCAAAGTATGATGTCGTTTCCAACGACCCGAAAGAGAGGGGTTTAAGAAAGATATTGAACTTTGGACATACCATAGGCCATGCCATAGAAGGCTATTACCTGTTCAGCCCTGACCATGACAAACTACTTCACGGAGAGGCTATCGCTATAGGGATGATCTGTGAGGCTTTTCTCTCTTGGCGTAAAATGAACGTGAGCGAAGTTGAGGTCAGGTCCATCGCGGATTATCTCATACAGGTATACGGAAAGGTAAGCCTGGACCGCGTACCGCTGGACGATATCTGTACTTTGATGCTACATGACAAGAAGAATAAGGGCAGTTCCATTAAAGCCTCTTTATTGGAGAGCGTTGGTAATTGTAGCTTCGATAACACTATCAGTATCGACGAGGCAAAAGCAGCATTACGTTTCTATCAGGAATATGAGCCGCAGAGACTCATCTCGGGAATCAATACATAGGCCCGCTGCTCAAGTAAGGCTGAGCCTTGTCCAGTGGCGTTCGTTTACGAAAAGAAGATTTTCCCTGTTTCCTTACAGTCTCATAAACGGGATAGGAAGAACAGAGAACCAGGTAAGTGGATGTCATTTACCAATATATCAATACTATAAATCAAGGCAATAGACCACTAGCACCGATTTTCTAATAATGACAAGTATACTAGAGCAAAAAGAAGTCACCCTAAAACAGTGTAGCATATTGGAAAAAGCGGATATCCGCCTTCCGGCTTCAAAAAGCCTGAGCAATAGGGCTTTGATATTGAGTGCGCTCTCGGGAGAGGAAGCTACACTGGACAACTTATCCGAAGCGAGAGATACCCGTACTATGCTAGCGCTACTGGCCAGTGACGATTCATTGATGGACGTGAAGGACGCGGGTACTACCATGCGCTTTCTCACAGCTTACTTTAGTGTGACGGGACAGGAAAAGACACTGACAGGTACGCCTAGGATGCAGGAGCGTCCCATCGGTATTTTGGTAGAAGCTCTGCGCAGTATCGGCGCGAAGATAGCGTACTTGGAAAAAGAAGGCTATCCGCCCCACAAGACCTTGAGTTTCGAACAGTCGGCCCGTCACGTAGAGATTCCCGGTAATGTAAGTAGCCAGTACATCTCTGCCTTATTGATGGTCGCTCCGAAGCTACCTCAGGGATTGCTGCTGAGCTTGCAGGGAAAAATAGGGAGTAAGCCCTATATCGATATGACTTTGGCCCTTATGAGGCACTTTGGTGTCAATGCTGATTGGCAAGGTAGCGAAATCAATATCGAGACGCAATCTTACAGCCCTGCTCCCTATACGGTAGAGCCTGACTGGTCCGCGGCCAGTTACTGGTACAGCTTCTGCGCCCTGTCCGAAGCCTCGGACATTACTTTAGTGGACCTCAAAAAGCATTCTCTGCAAGGGGACAGTAATATCGCCAACATTATGCAAAAGCTCGGTGTGCAAAGCGAATTTACCGATAGGGGAGTATGCCTGAAAAAAATCCCTTTCGAAACCAAAACGGCATTCGATTTCACGGACTGCCCCGATTTGGCGCAAACAGTAGCCGTAGTTTGTGCTGTAAAAGGGATACACTGTACCATGACGGGTCTGGAAAGTCTTAAGATAAAAGAGACCGATCGCGTCATGGCCCTACAGAATGAGCTTGCGAAAATCGGAGCGCAACTGATCGAAGATAAAGATCAGTGGCAGCTGATACCTTCCAAAGATATCGATAGTATCGAAGGCCCCATCTCTTTCCACAGCTATGAGGACCACCGTATGGCCATGGCTTTTGCACCACTGAGTACCTTGTTCGATATTGTTATTGATGATCCTGTGGTCGTGGATAAGTCCTATCCGGGATACTGGAAGGACCTGCGTAAGGTGGGGATTACATTGGCATGATCTGAGTATTCCCTAAAGCCTTTGCTTGTTACAGGAGAAGAAGCGCAGTAGCAGTATACCTACTTATCTTCCGCGTAACGAGGGTTTAAATGTTTCTTAAACCCAAATTGATCAATAGGAATTGACGTTGCCCCAATCAAAATTGGATGTTCTTGAGAAAATCCCGTCCATCCATTGCCTGTTCTTCATGGCCACGGACATCTTGAGGACATCGTTCCTACCCGATCTGACGATCCAAGATCCTATTGAGAAGCATTTAACCCAAAATGTCCGTTAGAAAATCTATTCCGGACTTAACTGGCTTCAAATCAGTAAATGAATGCGTTTTTTGAATTCACCGTAGCGGTGCT
>CANLOE010000160.1 GCA_947492745.1 uncultured Cyclobacteriaceae bacterium
ACGGAACCATCTTCGATCTCTGTTTTTATGAGGGTTGAAAGATCCTCCGAAAAGGTAAAGGATCTCTGTACTTTTAATGCGCTATTGAAAAATTATCGCTACCTTTTCCTACAACCCTAGGTTAACACTTTTTCCTTAACTAAACGACATTGATGATTTGGGTTAAAAATCAGCATCTCCTACAGGAAGGTAAAAGGTACTCTTTACCACAAATTTGGATTTTAAATGTCGTATCAAATTTTATAGGTCATCTTGCTCTAGGTCAAATCGTTTGTCCACAACGGTATCAGCAAGAATTTTCAACGCAAAATGGGACAAAAGGAACAGGGAGATAGGATTGTATTACAGACTCATCATGTCTTTGAACTTGGCTGCCTGTCTGCGGCTGACCTCTACTTTTTCTCCACCCTTTAGTTTGACCATTAGACCACCATTGAACCAAGGCTCGATACTATCCAACCAACTCAGATTGATAATATACTTTCTACTGGCACGGAAAAAACTACGCGAATCCAATTTTTCGTCCAAGGCGTTCAATGATTTATGAATCATAGGTTTATTGTTTTCAAAATAAACCTTGATGTAGTTCCCGTCGGATTCGAACAAGCGTACATCTTCTAGACGTACAAACCAGCAACGATCACCGTCCTTAACGAATACCTGATCATCAAGACTGAGCTTTTTTCCTGAGCTTTTTTCCTCTGGGTCCGATACCTTCTTTTGAATATCTAGTTTGGCGATGCATTCGCTGAGGCGTTCGGGCTGTATTGGTTTGAGCAGATAATCGAGTGCACTGACTTCAAAGGCCTTCAATGCATAATCATCATAAGCGGTGACAAAGACGACTTGAGGCGCTCGATCCAGATTCTGTAATAATTCAAAACCTGTTTTGCCCGGCATTTGTATATCTAGGAACAGCAGTTCAGGGTTCAGGTTATCTATCATTTCTTGGGCTTCGTCTGCATTGACCGCCTCCCCTATGATTTCGATCTGTTTATGCTCTTTTAGCAAGTTGATCAGTTCCTTTCTCGCTAATCGTTCGTCGTCAACTATTAGTGCTCTCATATTCTATCTGTTGGGGTATGGATAATTTTGTTAGAACTGTATTTTCATTTTCATTGAAGATAGTAAACATTGCCTCATCTCCAAAAATTAGTTTGAGTCGCTGTCTTGTATTTTCTATTCCCAGACCATGATACTTCTTATTGGGGCGATAGCTCTTTACATACTTGCCACTGTTACGGATTTCTATTTTTAGCCGGTTATTCAGGACATAGGCTTTTATATGGATATTACCCCCTTCCACAAGCTTGGAAATACCGTGCTTGATACCATTTTCCACTAAAGTCTGTATCATTAGCGGAGGGATCAGACAGTCTTTGGCACTGGCCTGTATATCAAAGGAGGTCTGCAAGCGTTCCTCAAAGCGGATGGTTTCCAGGCCAAGATAATCTTTTACCGTTCTGATTTCATCCTCGAAACGTGTCAGTTTTTTTTTGTCGGAAATCAGGGTGTTCCTAAGTATACTGCTCAGCTGGTTAATAGCGTTTTTGCTTTTGATGGGGTTCTCATCCACTAAAGCCCTGATACTGTTCAATGCATTGAATATAAAATGTGGGTTTAGTTGTGATTTCAATTGATTAAGTTCTATTTCGTTGAGTGCTGCTTCATATTTCAGAGAGCGGTTGTAACGATCGAAATAATGGTACATAAAGTAAAACAAGGACCACAGGAAGATAACCATGGTATTGGTCAGTGTATTACCGACAATATTGGCAATGTACATCAACTGAGGTTGAAAGAGCCCCAAAAGATAAGATATGAATACTCGAATAAAATAAACGGATAGCCCTAAAAAAATAGAGGCGACTATCACTCTGGGAATAAGAAGTACAATAGGCTCCAATAACCAGCCATACCGCTGCATAATGTAGCGATAAGCATGTGTGATTATAAAGAAAACCAAGGCTTCGGATACAAATGGGGTATAGTGCCTCAGGTCAGCACGATTCGTACCCACAAGCATGGTTGCCCCGACAATCAAAAAAGCAGCATAAAAAGTCCATCCTGAAACCTGAAAGGTCCAGTACAACTTGGTTTTGTTCATAAAATTCTATTTGTCCTCAGAGAGTGTTCCAGCAGCTATTAGTTTAGAAATTCGTTATCACTTATTTTGAGTAGGACTGAGCATGAAGATACTGTCCTCTGGACAGTATCAGCGAAAGGAACAGCCCCGTGAAACTTTGCTTCGCAGGAATACCTCCGGTATAGTTCCATAAGACCAGCCTGCCGCGCAATGTTGACAAAGATAGCATGTCGCGTTAGCTAGCGGAGATTTCAACGAAAATTGAAGAGGCGCATAAGCAATGAGCGGGACATAGTAAGTATTCGGTTTAGAATAAATCAGTCCCTGCGAATTCCATACGACCACTGAAAATCAATACCAATAAATGAAAATCAAACAATCCATTTTAAAACAGTCTTTCAGGTAAAATCAAAAAATACAGAAATACAAAATGCCTTTCCAATTTCATGTATTGTCACCCTGTCTATTTCCGTCCCGCGCTACGTAGGACGTGCTAACGATGGTACTGCTATCCCTGTCCACACGATAGGCCCGCCTTTTCGCTATCGTGATACTAAGGAGACTTCTTTGCATTGAGCCTAGCTCGAAGGGGAAAATGAACTACGCTTCGCTCAAAATCCAAATCAGTTTGATGATATCGATGTTGTCCGATCTTCATTCTCGAACAGCATACTTTAGCCAACCCTTTCGCCCTGAAAGATTATCATCAAAAACCCTCGACCGAGAACAGTGCATTCGGTCCTTACCTCAAGCATAAGCTTTCAACCCGGATTATGCATTAGCCCTTCTATTGCGGCCTTAAATAGCTGCAAATCAGTAAAGTGAATGCATTTTTCGGATTCACCGTAGCGGTGCTACTCCGAATTCGATAAAACACTCCGATTTATTGCTTTTTAAACCCTCATAACCAAGCTCTAATACATAATCCAGGTTCAAAATGTCGATTGTCAGCTTTTATAGAATATCTAGTATGGAGGTGATTTCCTATAATTGTTTTTTTGTAAAAGTACTAAATAATGGATGGAAGGGCCTGTTTTTTTTTACCAACGGAAAGAGGGGCCTGTTTGGGTAGTACTTCATGGAATACTTTTTATTGTTTTTGGGATAGTGTTGAACTCATATCACACTGTAGAACAACTGAACTATAGGTCTACCACAAACTTAAATTCGTGAAATTATCCCTAACCATCCTGTCCTTATGTTTCTTTAGATCATATTCCTAGCCGATCGCTGAAACCAAGCCTGAAAAACGTTGCCATCCATAGGATAGCAACGCCTTTCAAAAGTCTCACTGAATCTCCTTGTTCATTTTCACCTCGGTAAATTCGACGGGGTAGTTCTTGTTTTTTTGGGGGTTTGACCAAGTACCCGTCAAATGAATACTTTCTCCATTCTGATTGTATACTGTGTACGCATTCTTTTCATAGGAATCCGACATATTGATTTGGAAGGACCCCGTTTCGCTACCATCGACAGATTCATGCAGAACGATGGTAACTGCATTTTTCTTCACACCGCTTAGTTGGAGGTTCTTACGCTTACTATCATAGTAGTAGTACCCATTGATATTGCTGGAGTTTTCTTCAAATCTCAAAGCCATACTGAAAGGGTATTTACCATCTATTTTGCCAAACAAATACACATTGTTGGCCAAACTCTCCTTTAAACTACTATTGTAGAGAAACTTATCTATCCCCTTCTTTGACGTGTAGGAATCTGAAATAATTATTTTCGCCCCTTCAGTACTTAGATAGTTTTTTATAGAATCCAAGGGTAGGGTCAAACTTACCTTCGGGCTGCAAACGCTACTTACCCTTGCGTAGCAATCGTCTGTGAGTGAGAACATTATTTTACGGTCATCGACCGTATAGTCCATTATATCATAGTAGCTACAATAGGGTTCGTACTCTGCGCAGTCGATAGCCTTTTTGAATGCTTGCTCTGTTTTGTCTATCCAGAACCGATTCATAAAGTCAAGATATCCGTGCAGACTAAAAAGCGCATGAAAGGGGATATCCAGATTAGCCAGTTCCTCTCCTGTATTGAGGTCAAAGAACAATTCTTCTCTTATCATATTTGGATAAGCACCATAGTACTCCCCACTAAAAGCAATGAACAGTATATCATTCTTAATTTCGTGATCGAAGTCCACTTCGTACCACCTAAATTCCTTCAATTCAGCCTGATTGAAGCTTTCAATCATAAATCGATCCAAAATAAAAGTGTTTATCTTATTTGGTACGTCTGTTTTCTCTTTTGATTTGCTTACAAGTTTGGGGATTTTGGACAGATACTTATTGTTCACGGTTTCAATCAGCTCGACCGTATCTACTTTAAATTGGGCAAAGGTTTGATTTGATAGAAAAAGTAATAGTGACACAATAAAAATATTTCTCATAAGGAGTAAGGTTTAGGTATTGGTGAAAATATGGAGGCAGTACAGTATTCTGCTCTCCTTAGTCTGTAATCAAGGAACGGTATACAACCCATATATGCGTTTTTTGCTATTATACAAACTTAGCTTTCAAATATCGCATATCTTCCTGTTCATTTTGCTTCACTCTGCGTTGACAATCCTCGGGATAGCGCTGCTATTCCTGCGGTTCTCGCCTTGATTGAAACAAAATGACCCGCGGAATCTTATACGACATTTAAAACCTAAATTTGTATAAGTTGTTAATGGATGTTTTCTGAATTTTTCATTATTGAAAACCCTATTGTTTTCAAATGGGGCTTTTGTCCCTTTAGTTCACTATTGGGTTTGATTTTCAGTAGTGTTCATGATTGCTGCACAATTGCCTTGGTGCAAAAGAACGGGAACGAAGCTGGAGAAGGCTTCGGGCCGGCCTATGGGATGATGAGATCAGCTGAAAATCAATCCATTTCGCTAAAACCATCAAACTCCCTACGGTCGGACAGAATGGATTTTCTAACGCAATTTCATCAAGGCCATATAGAAAACAAAGCGTCTTGTTTAAAAGTAAATTCTATTTACTCCTCAGAAATATTGCTTGATCCCGAAATCACTATCCCTTACTTTTCAAAGCAGATTTATCCTTTTTTGAAGATATCTTTGGTCATTTTCCGTTTGTAGGGCCTGATGATAAGTCGCGTCCCTTTATCATAGGTGAAGTAGTTCCATACCCAATTGTTGAAGATAACCAGTTTGTTCCTCAAGCCAATAATGGAAAACAAGTGGATGAACATCCATACCAACCAAGCCAAAAATCCACCAAAATGCAAATTTCCCGGAAGGTCTACTACCGCCTTGTTCCTACCGATGGTAGCCATCGAACCTTTGTCCTTGTACTTGAACGGTTTCATGGACTTGCCATGCAGTCTTTTGGTGATATTAGCGGCCAGATTTCCTCCTTGTTGCATAGCTACGGGAGCCTGCATGGGATGTCCATTGGGAAACTCATCCGTTTTCATCAATGCCACATCACCGAGGGCAAAAACATCTTTATACCCTAGGACTTGGTTATAACGATCGACCAAAAGCCGATGACGTTCGATGGAGCTTTCCTTGAAACCATTGGGCACATTACCTTTTACTCCTGCGGCCCAGATGATTGTTTTGGTCTGAATACTCTCCCCATCGTTCATGGTGACCTGTTGAGCATCTACATTTTCTATCAATTTGCCCAGTTTGACCTCTACGTCAAAACGCTTGAGGTACCTCAGTGCCTTTTCTCCCGAAGCATCGGACATTCCGTTCAGCACACGGTCGGTACCTTCGATGAGATAGATTTTCATTTGTGTAAAGTCCAACTCTGGATAATCTTTGGGCAGTACCGTATTTTTCAGTTCTCCAAAAGCACCGGCCACTTCCACTCCCGTAGGTCCTCCTCCAGCGATGACCACATTCATCAAGCGCTGTTTCTCTATAGGATCTTGCTCGATAACGGCCTGCTCAAAGTTCTGTAATATATGACTTCGCAAATTCAGTGCCTGTGGTATCTGTTTCAGAGGAAAAGCATGCTTCACGATGGAATCATTATTGAAGTAATTGGTCCTGGACCCTGTGGCGATGACCAGATAGTCATAACCAATGGTCCCGATATCCGTTGCGATGAGGTCATTGTCCGGGTCGATGTACTTCACATTAGCCATCCTGAAATAAAATTCCCCCTCATGCTCCAGGTGTTTTCTCAGTGGTCCTGCGATGGAGTCCGGCTCCAGACCCGCTGTAGCTACTTGATAGAGCAGCGGTTGAAAGGTATGATAATTATGTCTATCGACAAGTACGATCTGTAGATGTTCCCTCACCAGTCCATTAACGAGTTTCATACCGGCAAAACCACCACCTATGATGACAAGGCGTGGTTTATCCGATACGGGAATGGACACTGACGATAGATGTGATAAACTCATGGAGGATTTTTTAAAGGGACCGGAGATATTCAAAAATCCATTACAATCGGGAATAAATCAAGCCTTTGGATTGTTAAAATACAAGAAGACCAAAACAAAAAGCCTAAGGTATCCTAAAGTACACAAATAGCCCAATGTCAATCTGTTTTACCTTTTCTCTATTATGGACTGCTTGTCCCCTGAGCGGATGAATGGACTACGGAGCGAACATAAGAATCCACGTAGAAAAGATGGCACATTTAAAAATCCGAAAATACCTGTTAGCGCAACCACCTCTCCGACTTGGTAATTCAGCACTGACCTTTTAAAAGAACAGCCCTTAATCCAATGTCCCTTATGACGATTACTTGATCTTGCTCAAAAAACTCAGTGCATTTCGTCCCAAATGATTGGCTATGGACTTTTTGTATTCGATGCCCTTTACATATCCATCGATAAAAGTGGACAGCAAAGGAGCCCAATCGTTGCTCTTGGGCATGATGACACCGAATTGTTCACTATCTTCATCCAAGGCGGGATGGCGCTTGATGGGCCTTCTGTTTTTGACCGCATCCAGGTAGTGGGTAAAATCCAAGTTACCCAATACTTTGTCGTTGGCCAGAAGTTTCTCGACAACCTCTTGTGATGAGTTGACATAAGCTATTTTCAAGTCAGGATAGTATATTTTCTTCAGTGTCAATATATTTTTCTCATTGGTACTTCCTCGTACAGCCAGTGCCGTAAAGCCAGCAAAGGTATTTGACATATCCCCTGGCTTTGTCAATGTAGGCACCTTGTTATTGGTCAGCGTCATGGCTATGTTCGTGATAAAGGGGCTGCTAAAATTGTACTCGGCTTTCCTTGCTTTGGTTATGGTAGTATTACTCAGACCAAAAACTCCACCGTCTCCCTGCTTTACTTCTTTAAGGAACTGAGTGAAGTTCCTTGTATCCTTAGTGTTATAAAGTATCTTGAGTTCTATGCCTTCTTTATCTTTTATGTACTTGACGAACTGGTTCATCAGGTCGGCACAGATACCTTTTAATGGACCCGACCCCGGACCTACTACAAAACCCGGAGCGTCCACGTGGGTAACAACGATGTAACCACTCCCTTTTTTCTTTGCACTAAGGTAGGTATCCCCACGTAACTGCCCTGAAGCGATATGCCCTGTACCCACACACAGTAGGACCATACTAATTAAACAAATAGTGATATGTGATTTCGGTAAACGCATCTGGGTGAAATTTTGTGGCTCTTCTTTGATTGAACTCAATTTGCAATATAATGATTTTTACTTAGATTGACTATGTATTTAGCAGTTTATTGATGTTATGATTTGGTTCAAAATCTAAATATTTTCGCTAAAGTTAACAACAGGCTTAATCACAAACCATTGTATACAGTCTGAATGTAATATGGATTCGAAGCAGAAGAAGTGTTGACCCGCTTATGCGCTATACAAACTTACCTCCCAAAGGGCGCCTATATTCCTGTTCATCTTGTCTTATCCTTCGCTGAAAACTCTCCTTACAATGCTGCTATCAAGCGATTTGGAGGCGAACAAAATAACCTGCAAATTTCATGGGATATTCAAATCAGAACTTTGTCATGAGGACTCAAACAGTCATAGACCAGAGTTTTTCATGGGTTCTGTGCAGTACCGTTACAGCCAATTCAAAAATAGGTTCAATTTACTGGATGCCAATGTCCTGAAAAGGAAAATACCTCTTGGTAAAAGAGCTGTCATTCCTTAGAGAAGCATAACTGTCCTTTTTTGTTTACTGTCTTTGTCCGTTTTCAACCCGGATTATGTATTAGAGCTTAGTTATGAGGGTTTACCCCAAATTGATCAATAGGGTTTCGTCATGAGAGCATAATTGCAATAAAGTCAGTGGTTTAGGCGAGGAGGCTTTTGCATCATTTAACAAATGTTCGTTGGAACTTCGTCATGAGGACTTAAATGGCAATACATCAGTGCGTTTTCTTGGGTTCAGCGTAGCACC
>CANLOE010000161.1 GCA_947492745.1 uncultured Cyclobacteriaceae bacterium
TAGAAGGTATGGAGGAAGGCCTGCCGGTTTTATGGCTTACAAACCTTAACTAAACGACATTGCCCGGATTATGTATTGGAAAATCTACTGCGGATCTAAATAGCTGCAAACCCGTCGTTGTACTACGTTTATTGAATTCACCATGGCAGTGCTATGCCAAATCCAATAAAACTCTCTGATTTATGGACATTTAAACCCTCGTTACGAAGTTCTGACGCATAATCCGGGTTAAAGTGATATGAGTTTTTCGTTTTCTAGCGGAAGTTATGGGGATACAGTTCAGAACAGTCTCTTAGGATAAGGGGTGCTCTATGGAAGGGTCTGTGTCAGATTATCCCCTAAACTCTCCACGGAAACCTCAATATTATCGATAGTGCTCTGGTAGCTAGCGGCTACTTCTTCCCAAATACTAGGCCATGCCCTTTGTAGTCCATACCATGTCTTATCAATACGGTATTTCTGACGAATCAGTTCTTCTTTGGTTTTTCTGAGCTTTGCTAATTTTTTACCTTTCGTTCTTGTCATCACTTGGTCTATTGTGCTCAGGTAACTATCGATATCGACATTCAGTATTTCGAGCTTCTTTGACATAGTTGTTCTCGCCTTATTGAAAGATTCATTTTGGGTAATTGTTTTTTGATATCCCTCTGCACTTTCGTTTTCACAAGCAACTAGAGCGAGTAAAGACACAGAAGATAGAATGATAAAAATTGAATATATATTTTTCATGATCGAAAAATTGAGTGGAGCTATTTTAAAATGCAACCAAAATATAATCTATAAGTAAATGATTTCCTGCGTATTTGATAGGCTATGTTCTATCTCTATGATGGGTAGGCCGGTTTTAGAGGAGGTTATCATTTCATAAGGAAACTTCAGGTTTTGTATTCCTCCTGGCACATACCTGATTGTAGGTATGTCCAGGCCCAATACGCCCAAAATATGGAAACAACTATTGCCTCGTGGTTAACATCGTCCCGTATGTTTTGTTGGTCTTTCTATCATCACACCCTTTCAAATACTCCTTTTGCTTGTCGGTAAAGTATCAATAGGTTCGAAAGATGTACCAATAGGTATCGTTGTAATTAAGAAGGTAATTGTAATATAATGAGTCTACACACAATATAATGTTTTAAAAAACTGTAATGTTCCTTATTGGAGCTTTTTTATGTCGTGCTGCGGACAATTTCTATCAGTAATTTCTTTGTGTACTCAAAATAGACTTAGGGGCTGTTTCGAGATTATATTTATTATCTCTCATCACTTATTTGAATGTAGTCTGAATAGTAATGATAGCATTATTCGCAAATATTTCGATGAAATGAAAACAATATCTTAAAACTTCGGTTTTCTTGTTATTATATTTTTTAATATTAAAAATTGCTAAAGTAATGCCAAATTATTTTATATTAGAGTAATGTTATCGTTCTTAAAGTATCTAGGCGTTCTTTTAGAAAGTATAATTTTAGAATTCGTTACTGCTCATTTCCGGAAGTAGATTCAATGATAAAGTATAACGATCTTATCTAGGAGTTTTCGAAGAGGCTGTTCACTGTAAGAAGAGGTCATGGTAAAGGAATGTTAAGCTTAATACAGATATTATTCATTTAAATTTCCATATGGTTCTTGAAGATCGATGATGTACACATGAAAATTAAGGAAATACAATTCAAGATAATCGCTTATATTGATCGGTTGAATTTTAACAATACCCGTACGGGCGATTATAAAGAGATAATGCTTAAGAATAGTGTATAACTAAGCATCTGTTTTCTATATGATTTTTATTTTAACCGAATTAAATTCCGCTCTCAAACCTTAATGTGTGCTGTTTCTATTACTTTGTAAAACGTATTTTAACCAAGTATGTTTTTGTCTTTTTTCTTAAAATTAGTAAAGATGAATTTGTGAAAAAATGAAAAGAAAATTACATCGATTTTTAAAGTGAAATGATGGGTAAATTGTTCGCTCTTTACTCTTTTGAAAGCATATTTGAGAGCGTTTATTGCTGTAAGTAAATGCATATCATTTGGGTATGATGGAAATGTTATTACTTGAAGTTTGGCTTTTCTCCTCGATGGCAACTACTGTAATTTGTTATATTGATATTTTTATCACTTTGACTGTTGATTTGTCACTTGAACGATTATAAATCGATTGGAAAGAAAGTATGTCATGTGGCAGATTTATTATTTGTTAATTTACAGATAGATATAGAGAACAAATTCAATTCGTCATAATAAGTAGATTGCTGTAATTGGAAATACGAATAAGCAACACTATTGATGTAATAAAATTACTGCTTAAAACCACTAATTATTGATTATCGAGTTGACTTCTCGATGAGATATAGCACTTTGAAATACGCTACACATTATTACAGCATAGTTAAGTATGTTAAAGCAAAGTCTGCATTTGGATTGGATTGTTGCATGCCCCCATTTGGCACAGATGAAGAGCGCTCATCTTTCCAAAGTGGAAGAGCTTTTTTGCTGAGCAGCTCGGATAATAGAAGCAATGGATTGATATCCATATACTGAAAAGTTTTTTATAACCTAATTCATAGTAATACTGAACTGATTTTACAACTAAATAAACCAAAGAATGAAATTTAAAGGTCGCTGGAAACAAGGATTGTTTCTCTTAGTAACGGCATGTGCCTCTACCGTGGTGCAAGCGCAGGACGTCAATGTAGACGTTAACCTGAATATCAAACACTCTGTGGGTGATAAGTCCGATTTTGGAAGAAAGAGGCATATCACTATGCACATGTCTCTTGATGAACCCGATTGGAATGGAGAAGATGATAAATTAGATTACCTCATGAACGATCTCGATGTTTACTTCGGTCGTGACAATGGCGCTTCGACATTCCACTTCAATTATGCAGCACAGGATCCATCGCGTCCCAACTATGCTTTATTGGACTCGGTAGCTATTCGTGGAGAGTTCTATAAGGGCGAGTACGATAAGCTGGACCGCGTACAGAAGTATGAGGATCGTACTGCGGAAATGATATTGGGGACGAATCCCCATCCACTTTATCCTACTCTTAGCTGGAACACTGATGGGTTGAATGTCAATAAATGGCAGACTAAAGATGTTGATGCTTCCGCCGAATGGGTAGTGGAGTACCTCGATCAGTTCTTTGCCAAATCCGAAGGGGAGTCGGGTCAGCCTATCCCGAAGTATTGGGAGGTAATCAACGAACCGGACATGGAGATGATGACGGGTGCTTTTATGGTTACTTCACAGGAGAAATTGTGGGAGTACCACAATCTGGTGGCCAAAGGCCTGAAGGAGCGTCTTGGTGCCAAAGCTCCCTTGGTCGGTGGTATGACTTGGGGGCAACACGATTTCTATCTGCCGGATGGACTGGGAAGATTCGCCCCAGGGTATCTGGATGTATACCTGACCGATGAGCAGAAGCCCGTTTTTGCAAATATGTCCAAGACCTCCATTCCCTACGAGTCCCGAGGTAACGATTGGTATCAGTGGGATGTCATCTGGAAAGGCTTCATGGAAGCTGCGGGAGAAAACATGGATTTCTATTCCGTGCACATTTATGACTGGCCCTTGTGGGAAGCCGAAGGAAAGGCAAAATCAATTCGTGCGGGTAACCATACCGAAGCTATGCTGGACATGATGGAGTGGTATGACCTAGAGACAACGGGAAAGAGGAAACCTATTGTACTCTCCGAATATGGTGCGGTGAGCGACTACATAAAAATGCCCGGTCTGGACCCCGACAGAAGAGACTGGGAAAACCTCAAGCCCTTCTCTTCGATGCTGATGCAGTTTCTGGAAAGACCTGACTACATCGTCAAGACCATGCCTTTTACACCATTGAAAGCCTCATGGGGTGATTTAAGAAATGCCCAAGGTGAGATTACCAGCAGGTACCCTTATAAGATGCTGGATCAGGATGCCAGTGGTGACTGGCAGTGGACACAGTTCATCAAATGGTACGAACTGTGGGCCGACGTGGAGGGTACGCGTATAGATACAAAAGCAAGTGACAGGGATATCCAAGTTGACGCCTACATAGACGGAGATGTTACCTACTTGATTCTGAATAATCTAGAGTCAAATGAAAAAGAGCTCAAGCTTAACTTTTTCGGAGGAGATATTACCGATATCGCAAGTGTCCGAATGAAGCATTTATTCCTGAACGGTAACATGCCCACTCTGAGCGATGAGGTCCTGACTGCGGCACCGGCCACAGTGACCTTAGGAGCCGAGGCCACTATGATTCTGGCCTACAAGCATAACAGTCCTGTAAGTATTGACGAAACCTCAAAAGAGTTCAAATACATGGGAGAACCTTTGACGAGCAGTGAGCCGTATCGGGTGACCGTTAGTGAAAGTACAATGACAGCTCAGGTCAATGGTGTTAGTGTCCCTCAGAAAGGAGAGGCCATGCTGAGACTCTGTGGAAAGTTCTTTTGGGAGCATATTACTAGAGAAGATGATAGAAACGAAGTAACTATCAACGGATTTCCATTGGAAATCGATACCGACTGGAGAGGAGAGTACCGACCGGAGTCCCAGATACAGGTCATGTTCGGAGTTCTTGAGATACCTGTTCCCATTGAGTATCTAAGTACGAACAATATCATCACGAGTAAGTTTCTGAATGAGAATACCTATACCAATGTCAGTCTTCAGGTATGGGACATGAGTGTTGAACCGGGAAGGTCCGATAAGCCATCTGTTCCTGACGGCCCTGATATGGTAGATGCTACGGGTGTAAATGTATCACCGGCAGCCAATTCAGTACAGCAAGGAGCTGTCAAGCAATTGATGGCTAGTGTATTGCCTGCCAATGCATCGAACAAAACAGTTACTTGGTCATCCAACAATACTGCGATAGCTACTGTTAATGCTACTGGACTGGTTCGCGGTATTTCTCCTGGAGCAGCCGTGATTACCGTTACCAGCGTTGACGGTGCCTTCACCGCTGAGGCCACTGTTCAAGTTCTGTCCGTGCCTACAGGTAATTCCTTGGTCATACAAGCAGAAGACTTTTCTGATACCGGAGGTGCTTTTGGTGGCTTCGAAACATATACCACAGGAGGTGTAGAAGCAATCAATTTTAACCAGAATGGAGATTGGGGAGAGTACATTGTCAATATCACCGAGGGTGGCGAATACCAAATCGATTACTTCCTAGGTACAGCTGTAGATGGAGCTGCTATCGAATTTGTACTGGACGGTACGACCATCATGACCGATAATGTGCCGAATAACGGTGACTGGGATGATTTCGGTTCTCTGGTGGCAAGCCAAACCGTAAGCCTGACCGCAGGAACACATACTATCCGTTTAGTAGGAGCCGGCTCCAGTGCATGGGCATGGAATATGGATAAAATCGTACTTACCCTAATGGATAACAGTTCTTCCAGTAAACTAAGCGATGAAGAATTGGCTATTAAGAACGAGGTAAAGATATACCCTAATCCAGCAGGAGAGGTGCTTCACTTCTTCAATGCCGAAGCGTATCACAGCGTTCGTATGTACAATACCGTAGGTATGAAAATCGTAGACCAGGCCATCGAAGCTTCCGGTCTAGATGTCAGCGGACTGCTAGAAGGCATGTATATGCTCGAACTGGTAGGCGATGATGCCAAGCAAGTAAAAAGAGTATTCATACAGCATTAATTGAATTAATTGTATTGAATATAAATATAGCGGCAGCCTCAAAAGGGCTGCCGCTCTTTTTTTGCTCATTCCGGAATCGATATTCAACTTTGATGATGAATTGGAGCTTTGTGATGGGGATTCAAAATACAATAAATCAAAGTATTAATAAACAGATTGGCCAATAGACCGATTTCTTCCTTGTGAAGAAAAGGAAGGGACAGTAACCCGAAACCAATTACAGTATAAAGAAAAAAACAAACTAGATTCATTTGAGGTGACTTAGCGACTGTTTTGAAATTATTTTAGAATTCGTTATCACTTATTTTGGATAGGACCGAGCGTTAAAATAATGCCCCGAGGGCATTATCAGTGAAGGGGCCGGTCTGCCGCGTGAGCCATTGACAAAGATAGCCTGTCGCGCTAGCTAGCGGAAATTTCAACGAAATCAGGCACCAAAAGAAGTACATAATACAAATTTAGGTTTCACATGTCGTATAAGATTCCGCTGGTCATTTTGTTTCAATCAAGGCGAGAACCGCAGGAATAGCAGCGCTATCCCGAGGATTGTCAACGCAGAGTGAAGCAAAATGAACAGGAAGATAGGCGATTTTAAAAGCTAAGTTTGTATAAGACGCTAGATCATACCCAATGGCGTGTAAGTGGGGAGAAGGGAGCAGCGACCTTGTTGGGCATGAATGATAAAGCCTTGTTCGCCAAAATGAAACGATTGGGGATAGAGAAGCAAGTTGGATTGAAAAAGAACTGAAATGCAGGAAATGGGACTGTAATCTTAGAGACGGCTTTGAAAACCATTATGTTAGAATTTCTTGGCGCTTATTCTGAACGCAGCATCATGGACAACGATAGCAGTGCGGTGCTATCTGCGAAAATCTCAACGCTATTAGGTGCCAAAAGAGGATATAAAGCAATGAGCATGATTCAATCCGGGATCAACCCACATTGGAGTGATTTCGCCTTATTGTCACAGGTCTTTAGTGCATAAATCAGATTTAAGCATGAGTAGAGTGGGAGCTTTGGTCATTTTTTTTATAATTTAGTTGCTAACTATCAGTATATCATTAGTTTAGTATATTGATTATACTATTTTTAGATAAATTAATGATAATTTTATTTTTTTATCGTTCGCCAGTTGTATATTTGTATCGTTGACTCTATTTGCTTTTTATCGATAGTGTCTTTGTACTGACTTCTGTCTCGATTTTGGAAATTCAAAAGAGGGTATTGCTAACATGCCCCTGATATATCCCGTGAAATTAGAAGGGTCTGTCAGTTGTCCATACCAGTGAATCTACGATATCGGTACCTTACCGATACTGTTGTAACCGCAAACAAAGAAAAGATGAAAACGATAGTATTGCTATTGAGTTTTACACTATTGCCTGTTTTGCTCATGGCAGAATCGATAAAAACAACGGATCCCGTAACCGAAGCGGGATTCGAAATCTATCAAGATAGTGAAGGTTATAAGCTGAACCTGACTATCAATAAAGAAAAATTGAAAACCTCGGTCGAACACTATTGCCACCTTCTGAGTATACCCATACACAATAATTACTGGGAAGTACACATCACTTCCTACCTCAACGATAACTTCTCATTGGTCATGGACGATAAGCGAGCTACAATCAAGGTATTGGGCTTTGTTCAGTTCGGCGACGAAATGCAGGTGACTACTATGCTCAGTGAAGTGAGCGGCGATATATCTTTATTGAAAATGGATAATACCTGCTTTCTGGAAAACAGTACCGACCATATCAATCTGGTACGGGTCAACCTTAACGGTAAGATGCACCGACTGCACCTCGACGCTGAATATGCGAGGGTATCTTTAGACTACACGGCTCAGGATTCAAGGATGATAGAATGTCATTAAGTATTTGGGTGGTATGAATCTATTAGAAGGTAAGATGGCTTTTAAGCCCAGATAATGCTTTGGACTTTTATTACAATTTTGAACGATTCAAATCAGTATTGGTCACCTCTTCTCCGTTAAACCCGGGTCATGCATTGGAAAATCTACTGCGGATTTAAGCCAAAATGATCAATAGAGAACCTATTCCGCGCATAAATAGCTTCATATCAGAAGGTACTGTCCCAGAAAGTGTGTCTAGAGGAAGGGTTTTCCACTGTTCACTTCACAGTTTGTTTGGTTTAACCCAAAATGTTCGTTGGAACTTCGTCATGAGGACTTAAATGGCAATAGATCAGTGCGTTTTCTTGGGTTCAGCGTAGCACCGCTACGGTGAATTCAAAAAACGTATTCATTTACTGATTTGAAGTCAGTTAAGTCCGGAATAGATTTTCTAATGGACATTTTGGGTTTAAAGTTATCGTCAAATTTAAAATTACTTATAGGATAGCTATATGTTTTTTCTTCCATCTCCATTGCCACATATCCCATTAGGGTAATAGCCGCTTTTGAACTAGGAAGAGCGTTTCTCATTTTCAAGGTTCTTCTAAAGGATTTATTAAGTCGTTCTATCCAGTTGGTGGTGTAAATCATTCTGCGAATTCTATAATCAAAATTCAAATAGGTAAATACGGTTTCCAAATCATCTCTGCTACTAGTAGATTCAAGTTTAGGATATGTTTTATACAAACTTAGCTTTTAACTATCGCCTATCTTCCTGTTCATTTTGCTTCACTCTGCGTTGACCATCCTCGCGATAGCGCTGCTATCCCTGTGGTTATCGCCTTGATTGAAACCAAAATGACCCGCGGAATCTTATACGACATTTGAA
>CANLOE010000162.1 GCA_947492745.1 uncultured Cyclobacteriaceae bacterium
CTTGATTGAAACAAAATGACCCGCGGAATCTTATACGACATTTAAAACCTAAATTTGTATTACACCTTAATGATGCACTAAGCCTCCTCACCTAAACCACTGACTTTATTGCAATTATGTTCTCATAACGAAATCCTATTGATTAATTTGGGTTTATCCCAGATCATGCGCTGGAACTTCGTAGCGAGAGTTTAAATATCAATAAATCAGGGATTTTTATTGGATTTAGCATAGCACCGCAATGGTGGATTCAAAAAACGTAGTGCAACGACCGGTTGCAGATATGGCCAGATTTCCGAAACTGATGCAGTCTGGGTACAGGCACCAAAGTGATGCTTTACTTACCCATGAACTGACGGAAGGCGAGACATGCCCTAAGAAGAATCTATTGTACTATACCCGACATCAGACGGGCCTTACCCATCCAAACTATGACCAGACCCATTATTATCGACGATGAAGCAGATGCCAGAGAAACCTTGCAAATAGCTCTTGGGCACTACTGCCCCAGCATAGAGTTTACTGCTATTTGTGCCTCTCCCGAAGAGGGCATCCTGACCATCAAAGACCTGTGTACAGAGGTGGTCTTTCCGGATATACAAATGCCCCATATGTCCGGTTTCCAATTGCTGGAGCAATTGGGAGAGATTGACTTTGAAGTTGTTTTCACTACCGCTTTCGATCAGTATGCCATTAAGCCCGGATTATGTATTAGAGCTTAGTTATGAGGGTTTAAAAGCAATAAATCAGGGTGTTTTTTCGGATTCAGCGTAGCACCGCTACGGTGAATCCGAAAAACGCATTCACTTTACTGATTTTTAAGGCCGCAATAGAAGGGCTAATGCATGATGCGGGTTAAGGTGATTAGGGTCAGTACTCTCAAAACAGTTTCGTATCGTCAAACCCCAAAGAAGTGGAGAGTATATACTATATGATATCAAAGATGCGGATGAACTGAATGCACGTCATGGCCCTGCTGTTATCGGGCAGGTTCTCCCTACAGAAGATGCCGGTCCACTGATCTATCCCAACCCCTCAGTGAAAGGAAAAACGCATGGACCCTCTCATTTCAGGCTCCTTCGGAAAGGAAGGTCACCGTAAAAGTACTCGATATCGATGGAAACATTCATTTCGAATCCTCTTTACCTACCGATGACAGGAACAAGGCCCTGATAGAAATCGATGCCCGAAAAATATCTAAGGGGATTTACCTTTTATGGGTCGCTCTAGATGGTCGACCATTGCACAAAAAGAAACTGATTCGAAGATAAGGCTGCCCTTATCCAAAATGAGAAGCACCCTCGGGAAGTATTCCGAGGGTGCCCTGATACGCCGACAAACGTAGCATGAAATCTCCAACTCTAAAATCGAAATGTCATCGTTTGTACAGACGCATTACTTTTACGTTGTCATCGTATTTTACTTTCAAAAAGTATATTCCCTGTCGTAAATCAGAGGTATCAAAATCTACATCAGCGCTACCCATAATGTTCATTGTTTTGGTACTTACGGTCCTACCTCGGCTATCTTTTAACGTAAAAGAAAAGCGTTTGTCGACCATACTCTCAACAGAAAGGACAAGACCCCTACCAAAAAGGTTTTCCATGGCACTGAACTGTACTGAATTTTCAAGGAACGATGGTGGCAACAGTACGCTATTGATTACTTGCACCTGACCGTTATCCGCTTCAATATCGGCTGCGATAACATGGACATTGTTGACCACAAAATTGTGGTAGTTTCTGAATATAAACAATTTCTCTCCTGAAAGTGTCGTTTCATACCGAAACCTGCGCCCTGTGGTAAAATCCATGTCCTTTTCAACGACATGATACAATAAAATATTTGTTACCGCCTCTTTTGACAAATCGATTATACTACTGACACCCAACTGTCCCAGCAAAGCTTCGAAAGCTTCGTTATGGGGAGCAAAAACAGTAAAGGGTCCATCGGCCTGTAGTGCTTCTACCAAATCAGTATAGACCAATGCCTCCATTAACAGGGAAAAGTCATCACTTCCAGTAGCAATATCCACTATGGTAGGCGCGTTCGACACTTCCGGCATCAATACTTGATTGATAGGATGAACCACCCCATTACTTGCCAGTATATCAGTACCCACAATCTTACTCTCATTGACCAAAAGCAATTCCGGAGAAATAGCAAAAGTCAGCTCCAGCTCATTGAGTGCCGTTACCTTCAGTCCATCACTGAGTTCTCCCAACATCACTTTTCCGGCAACCACATGGTACAACAAGATATTGGCCACTGCTTCCCTATCCATATCAGTGATTTTTTCCACGCCCAGTGCTTCAAACAATTGTTCAAAGGCAAAGTTGACGGGAGCAAACACCGTAAAATCCGCTTCGCTAAGTGCCGCATCCAGTTGTATGGCAGGGCTTCTATCAAAATGGAAAAATTGCGAAGCCCGTTACTCAATACGGTCGCTAAGTTGCCCTGATCCTTTGTAGGAATGAACACTTTATCGATAACATGAACAACACCATTGGAAGCGATAATATCCGGATGAATTACTTTTGAGGCATTGACAAAAACTCCTCCTTGTGTTGTTTTTTTGATTAAAACGGATTCATCGTTCAGCATATTCAAAGAAGTAAACCCTCCCTTAACATCATCTTTTGCCACTTGAGCACCCAGCACATGATATTTGAGAATGTTAGCAATCGCCTCTTTTGGCAAATCTGCAACTTTCTCAACCCCTAAAGTAACAAAAAGTGACCTAAAAGACTCATTATTAGGCAAGAAAACCGTAGACGGTCCTTCACTTTTCAGCGCATCTACCAAATCGGTATAGACCAAGGCTTCTACCAGTATGGAAAAACTCCTTTTTGCAAGTGCGATGTCCACTACGGAAGGAAGAGGTATCAATACCTCGCTTATAGGATGAATAACTCCATTAGCTGCTAAAATATCCGTCCCTAAAATATTACTTTCATTTACACTCTATTCGCCTTCTCCAATTGTAAAACTTACCTCCTGTCCGTTCAGTCTGGATACGGAAAGACTATCGGCAAGGTCACCGGACAACACTTTGCCCTCTATTACATGGTAGCGTAAAATAGCCGTCAATCGCTCTCTGCCGACATCATCAAAATAGCTGGATACCAATACTTTAAGGGTTTTAAAAAAAGCAAAATTGGTCGGAGCAAGAACAGTAAACTCTCCTTCTGCCAGAGCGGCATCCAACCCCGTGTATTCCAAGGCAGCGACCAAGGTCGAGAAATTACGCAAACCACTACTCAGCACGGTTGCAAGGTTGCCTTGGTCCTCTGTAGGCACCAATACCTTATCGATAACATGAATGACACCATTGCTTGCTTCAATATCCGCAACAATTACCCTTGAACTGTTTACAAATACGTCTCCGTACGCAGTTTTCTTGACGAAAATAGCTTCGGAGTTCAGAGTGACCGCTGACTGAAAGGTCTTGAGGTCTGTACTGAATACTTCTGCACCCAATACATTATAAGTGAGAATTTTGGCTACAGCGTCTACGGGCAGGTCGGTAATTTTCTCTACGCCAATGGTCCCCAATAACTTTTCGAAAGCAGCATTATTGGGTGCGAAAACAGTGAAAGGGCCATCACTGGACAATGCTCCTACCAGATCGGTGTGGACAAGGGCATCTGTCAGTGTAGAGAAATCATCATTGGAAGTAGCGATGTCCACGATGGAAGCTTCCTGCGCTTGTGCAGGAGTGGGACGAACAAAGCCTATGACCATCAGTAATGATAGCATGAGCATGGTACATAGCCTGTTTGGATAGTTGTTTTTCATCTTTATCGATTTTTAGGTTTGAGGAATTGTATATAAGAGTAACCTCCTTTGATAAAAATTGTATATCTAAATCAGAATCAACGGTATATAACCAGAACCTAGCCGTGGTTATTAGGGACAAATTGTCAACTTTTCTCAAAACAAGGGCATGAATCATACAAATATTTAAAAACCATCCTTTCAAATGCACAAATAACTACAAAACCCCTAAAGTACAGCTCTATTTTTCTCGAAAAATATAACAAAGATGATATTGGTCTCAAACCGATTGTTTTTGAATATCTATTTTTTTGGCGTATATACTAAATCCATGAAAGAGGAAATAAGGGACATGTGGAGTGAACTGTTCATCGCCAAATTTCGCGTGGGCAATTCGGATATTTGCTTTCACTACGAGTTTACACTATCCCCTATCTTATTTTTCGATACTTAATCGTAACTTACAGCGTGACGCCATTTTTAAAAGAACTTGCAGAGCATCTCCTGAAAAAATACCCTGAGCAGTTGGACCAAGTTACCGTGGTCTTTCCTAATATCAGGGCCGGGCTTTTCTTTAAGAAGTATTTATCCGAACTTATCGACAGACCTATATGGTCTCCACATATCCTCAGTCTGGAAGACTTTATCAAGAGCCATTCTTCTCTTCAGTTATTGGACAAGCTATCCTTGGTATTTCGTCTTTATGAGGTCTATAAAAAGCACAACCCCAAAGAGGAGGGCTTCGACCGGTTCATGTACTGGGGTGATCTGTTGCTCAAGGACTTCGATGATATTGACAAATATGCCATCAACGCCAAGGTATTGTTTACCGATCTGGCCCGGCAAAAGGAACTGGACAGCACTTTCGACTACCTGAGCGAAGAGCAGAAAAACAGTATACTTGAATTCTGGAAAAGTTTTGAAGGGGATCCTTCTCTTCAACAAAAAAGCTTCCGACAAGTATGGAATACGCTTTATACCATTTACGAAGAATTCAAGCTTATTCTGAAAAAGGAAGGTCTGGCCTATCAAGGCATGCTCTACGCAGAAGTCACCGAACAATTGCAGGCCGAACAACTGTCCTATGGGTATGAAAAAGTAGTCTTTGCAGGTTTTAATGCACTGAATAACAGAGAAGAACAATTGATAACACTGTTCATCGAAAACAGAGATGCCGAGGTGTTCTGGGACGTTGATGCCTATTATGTAGATGACGAAGTTCAGGAAGCGGGGCTTTTCTTTCGTAAGTACCGTAGCAAAAAAGCGTTTTCGGAAAGCTTTCCTCCAGTATTACCTTCGCACCTAAGCAATGGTTCTTCAAAGAAAAAAATCGATATTATCGGGGTGCCGCTTTCGGTAGGCCAGTCAAAATTACTGGGCCAGCAGTGGCGAGAACGGTTAGAAGGTGCAGGTCTTTCCGATATGGAAAAAACCGTTGTCGTGCTTCCCGATGAAACGCTGCTCTTTTCAGTACTGCACTCCATCCCTGAGGAAGTCGACAGCATCAATGTCACTATGGGTTTTCCGCTACAGGGCACTCCCTTGTATCAGTTTTTCGAACACCTTCTGGCCTTGCAACAGCATATCCGTACACAGAACAATGCTGCCCATTTCTACCATCGCGATGTACTTATACTGCTCAAACACCCTTATCTACGGGACTACAACAGTGAACTGGCCTCTAAAAATATCCGCGCCATTGAATCCGAGAATAAGATATACCTGTCCAATGATGATATTTTCGAGGATGAGCAGCTCTATAGCATCATTTTTCAAGAGGTCAGTAAGGGAAACGCTATTTTCGACTATCTGATCGATATCCTTCTCTATGTCACTACAGGAAATGAACAAGAAGAGGATGTGTCGCAGAAAGATAGGCCTATGGACAGTGATATCTTTGAACAAGAGTATGCCTATTTTTTTTACACACAGCTGAACCGTCTTAAAGATATCATCGGTCAGCAGAAGATACACTTGGACCTGAATGGTTTCATCCGCCTGTTTCGTCAGGTAATGCAGTCAGTAAGACTTCCCTTCACCGGAGAGCCTCTGAAAGGCCTACAGGTCATGGGTGTGCTGGAAACCAGAAACCTGGACTTCGAACAGGTATACGTTCTATCTATGAACGAAGACATTTTCCCCGCCTCGGGCAAGTTGCATTCTTTCATCCCTTATAACCTGCGGAAGGCCTATGGGCTACCTACCTATGACCAGCAGGATGCCATCTATGCTTATCTGTTCTATCGACTACTGCAAAGAGCCGAGAAAATAACGCTGCTCTACAATACCGAAAGCGGCCTGAACATAGGCGGAGAGATGAGCCGTTTTCTATTACAACTGATGTACAGCGATGACTTTAGCGTACGACGCTACCTTTTGAGCAATACCATAGAACTGCGTGAAGTCAAGGAGATCATCATTCGCAAAGACGAAGCCGTACTCCATGACCTGAACCGCTTTGTCCTCAATGACGGCGAATCCGCTAAACGCCTGACCCCCTCGGCTCTGAACCTATACCTCTCCTGTAGACTTCGGTTCTACTTCCGATACGTGGCCCGTATCTATGAAGCGGATACGGTCACAGAAGAAATCGATCCTATGGCCTTCGGTAATCTACTGCACAAAACCATGGAACTGGTCTATGAAAGGTTCATTGGGGAAAAGGGGTCGGGACATATCATGAAGGAAGATATCGGCACACTGACAGGAATGGTCGATACGGTTTTGGTACAGGCTTTCAAGGAGCATTATGGTATAAAGGAGTATAGACCGTTTCAGTTTGAAGGTAGAAATGTGATTGCCAAGGCCATCATTCGGAAATTTGCCCTAAAGGTACTGGAAATCGACAGGGAGTATGCGCCTTTTGAGATTCTAGGTTTGGAACTGGGGGAAAAAGAAGGGGAAGCACTGACACTGGACTTTCCCATAGAAAACGGTCAACGCAACATCGGTATGCGCGGCATTATCGATCGTGTGGACCGAAAAGGGTCGAGGGTCCGCGTGCTTGACTATAAAACGGGCAAGGATAATAAGAGAATGGGTACCGTGGCCTCGCTTTTTGATAGGGAAGACGATAAAAGAAATAAAGCCGCCATGCAAACTTTATATTATGCCTACCTCTATCTGGAAAATTACCCTGCTGCCGAAGGAGAAATCATGCCGGGTGTATACAACAGTAAGGAGATGTTCAAAGAATCCTTTGACATGCGCTTGGAAAAAAAGGTAAGTCCGAATAAGAATAGCTATGCGCCTGTCAATGATGTGCGCCCACTATTGGATGAGTTTAAGATGGGGTTAAGGGATTTACTAGAGGAAATTTTCGATGCCACGGTGCCTTTTGATCAGACCGACGATAAAAAAAGCTGCCTTACCTGCCCTTATAGGAATATATGTCATCGCTAGGTGGCAAGCTCATCGTTGAACACGGATCATGCATCAGCCCTTCCATTTCGACCTTAAATAGCTGCAAATCAGTAAATTGAATGCTTTTTTTCGGATTTACCGTAGCGGTGCTACGCTGAATCCGACAAGATGCCCTGTTGTATTGCTTTTTAAACCCTCATAACTAAGCTCTACTACATGATCCAGGCTGAAGCGTCGGCCCCAAGAAGAATCAAGATAAGGACGAGGCCCGACGGACCTCGCCCCAACAAGGGTATTATTTAGAGTGTGGTATCAAACCTTTATCCTACTGCCGCTATCTCTTTAGCGGTAGTATTTTTATGTAGCTCTACATTGGTAGCCCCAAGTTTGAACTCCTTGGGCAGACCTACTTTACACCGGCCATTGACAGTGGCCCCTTCTTCCATAATCAGTTTATCGACGAAGAGATTTCCTTCGATAACCGCAGTGGACTTAAGGGTAAGTGTATCGGAAACATGTACATTACCTTTGACATTACCCCTGATTTCCACATTGATACCGTCTACAGGGCCTTCTACTAAAGAAGACTCACCCATAACTACTTTGGATTTACCATAAACCGAACCGATTACCTTTCCGTCAATTCTGAGGTCGTTGGCTGCTTCTACCGCGCCTGTGAAGGTACTGCCACTTCCGAACAAGCTCGTTGCCTGATGTTTTTTCTGTATTGCTTTTGAAGCTTTTTTCTTACTGCTGAACATGATGAGTAAATTAAAAAATGATGAAACATAGCATTGTGACTAAAAAAAATAGGACAATCACACTTATATATACGTAATCCACTGAGAAAGTAAACACTACGGATTGTTTTTTTTAAATTAATTTAAGAGATAACATATAAAATACTGATTTTCATTATTTTATATGTTTTATTCTATCAAATAAAACAGTTTTCACTTCTGAAAACTGTTCTCGGTTTTGTCTTACCAGCATTAAACCCGGATCATGCATTGAAAAATCTACCGCGAATCTAATACAGATTAATATTTTTAATGTCGTATATATTGATTAATTTCCAAGATGGGAAAGAAAGTACACTTCGAAGT
>CANLOE010000163.1 GCA_947492745.1 uncultured Cyclobacteriaceae bacterium
TTCAGTCATCTCATTGAATCTGGTATATCGTTGGACGGAGTGCGAATTTCAGCAGTTCATTTGAAAATTTTTCTGTCTGAGCGCAGCGAGTTTCAAAATTTTCTAGATTTTTTGCTTACTTTTTTATCGATGAAAAAAGTAAGAGCCCAGCCGGCTTGAGGCGAAACGAACTAAAGGGCAGTCACAAAGAGGACCGAGCCCTATTGACAGTAAAAAAGAGTACATGACCTACGTTCACATCACGAATCGGGAATACCATGCACGAAGAGAAATCAAGGAAACCCAATAATCAGGGCCGACGCGCCCGACCCGGATGATATCTATGATGCTAAAATATATTCATATACTGAGTTATGTCGACCGTGTTTCAGTCATCTCATTGAATCTGGTATATCGTTGGACGGAATCCGGATTTCAGTAGTTCATTTGAAAATTTTTCTGTCTGAGCGCAGCGTTTTCAAAATTTTCTAGATTTTTTGCTTACTTTTTTATCGATGAAAAAAGTAAGCGCCCAGCCGGCTTGAGGCGAAACGGACTAAAGCGTAGATACAAAGATGTCCTCTACCTTTTTGACACTGAAAAAGAGTACATGAACCTACGTTCACATCAAGAATCGGGAATACCATGCACGAAGAGAAATCAAGGAAACCCAGTAATCAGGGCCGACGCGCCTGGGAACAGGCCAAGACACCCACGGACAGGACAAGGGACAGCTCCGGTACCGACCCGGTGAAGCCGCCCCTGCGCCCAGCGGAAAGGGACGCAGGGACCCTGAGCGTCAAGGAAATTTGGGCCCGTATGGGCCTGGCCGAGACCCATGTTAGGCACCTGCCCGAAAAGGAACCCCAGGCAGCGGGCGAAGACAGGACCCTTCCCCCCTATGTAAGGGGCAGCTACCGACCCCGTGGGGGAGAAGCGGGAAGCACAGGGGAGGCCGCCACCCGATATACCAAATACCAAGTGTCCCATGGGGAAAGTCTGGCAATGATCGCCCATAAGTTCGAACTGGACCCCGAGGCCCTGAAAGAGGCCAATCCCACACTCCTACAGTACTACGGTCCCCGAAGAGTGGCAGGCTTCCAAGCGGGCACAACCATACTGGTCCCACGGAAAGTACTGGTAGAACCGCCCACCGAACCACGATTGCAGGTGTCCCTGTCCACGGCAACGCTTCCGCCCGTCGTCCGCCCCCTAGAAAGGGAAGCGGCAGAGTCACCGTTCCTCCCACAAGAGGAGCCGGCGGTCCCGGACCCAATAAGGGATGAAGGCCCTGACCTACTTCCCGAGACCACGGCCCCCCTAGCGCAGGAGCAAGTAGCGCATCTCCCGGAGCGTACCGATGCCCCGGTCCCCGACCTCAGGGAAGAGGAAGCCCCGGAAAAAGAGGCCAACCGCATCCTCGGGGTGCTGGAGACCACGGGCGCGGGCAGTGCCACCTCCCGCTTGGACAACCATGGGCTCAGTGGGGTAGAGGCCTCCGAGCGCATGGCCGCGGATGACCTCGGAAGAATGGAGGAAACACTGGACACCTTCAAGAAAGTAGGAAAGGAGCACGGCATACCCCCCGCCCTGCTGGCCGCCATAGCCAGCCGCGAGTCACGGGGCGGCAAGGCACTGGACTCCAGAGGCTACGGAAGGTCGGATACCACGGGCTTCGGCCTCATGCAGGTGGATATCGATAGCCACGAGGTCGAAGGAGGCCCCCGTAGCGAAACGCACATCGACCATGCCGCCGGCATACTGGCCGGACAGTGGGAGCGGGTCATCAATGACCACCCCGACTGGACCGAGGCCCAGCAACTGAGAGGGGCCATAGCCGCCTATAACATGGATGCCCGCAATGTCCGCACCCTCGCGGGAATGGACACGGGCAGTACGGGCAACGACTACTCCTCGGATGTATGGGCACGCGCCCGCTACTATGCCGGACTGCAACAGTTCGGTGGAGAAGGCCAGCTGAGCGAAAGCATGTCCCATGGTCACGGACCGGAAATCCGCCCGGGCAGGCACCTCGGCAGTTCCGTGGGCCGTGCGGACAGTGCCCACCCGGCCGAGCTCATCAATACCGTGAAGGACGTACGCTTTGTCCAGTTGCGATTGGTCGCACTGGGCCTGATGACCGAGTCGGAGGCGGGCAGCGAATTCCCCGCCCTGAAGGAGTCCCTGCCCCGGCCCGACAGGAAAAGGCCCGGTCCCTTGCTGAAGCCCGAGGAAGAAGGGACCACCGCCGCTGCGACCACTCCCTTGGCCGCCCGGGAAACAGAAACGGAAGACCCGCCCGCAGGGACGGCCGCACAGGGCTATGTGGAAGAAGCCAAGCTGAAAAACACCATCCGGGCCATAGCCACCTTTCAGCAAAAGGTCATGCGCAAGGGCAGTGATGGGCGTATCGACCCCAATGGAGCCACCATCCGCGCCCTGATGGCCACCGATGCAGAAAAGGTCACCGAAGGCCTCGCCACCTATGCCGCCCATCTGGCCCAACTGGCCGCCGAGGAGGAGCGCCGGCAGGCCGAGGCCGAGGCACAACGGGAGCGGGAAAGAGAGGACCGCCGGAAGCAGCAGGATGCCGAGCGCCAGCGGGAAATACGCGAAAAGCGCAAGACCGAGCTGGTCAAGGCACTCAAGGCCACACGTCCCGCCAAGAGAAACTACGAACTCCTCTACCGGCAGGTGGACGGCGACCTGATGGAGATGGCCGCGCAGCTGCGCCACTATGCCCCCCACAATCCCCGCTTCGTGATGGGCATGATCGACCATGTGGGCTACCTGCGGCAGGACAACCTCGCCTACCACATCGTAAAGAACGAAAAGCAGCTCAAGGGCTATCCCCCCATACTGCTGGCGAAGCTGCGCGATGAGCTGCGCGAGGGCATCCTGTACAGTGGGGAAGAGCATCAGGCACGGAGGATAGACGCCGTCCTCAGTGGACGGGAGGAGCCTGTAGCGTCCAAAGCGGAAGACAGGAAAAAAGAGGACCCCATCTACGCCATCAAGGAGGGCGACTCCGAATACCTCAAGGACCTGAAGAAGAAGAAATACAGGACCTATCTTGACAAGGAGTTCGAGATCCAGGGCAACAACACCTGGGCCAGGAACGGGGATTTCGAGCCCATCGACAAGGAGGGGAACGTCGTGGAGAACCCCACCGACGCAACGGTGAAGATCGTGCCCGCGGGCAGGTACAAGATCACCGATGTAAAGTTCCAATACAATGAGATACCGAGGGATGCCACTGGCGCACTGAAAGCACAGCGTGGCTTTCGCTACCGGCGCTCCTATGCCTATATAGAATCGGAAAAGGCCTGGGTGGACATCGCCTCCAACTTCGGTGCCCTTGCCGGGCAGGGCGCGCACCAGTTCAAGGGAGAGTTCCTGGGCCTGACCAAGGTGGAGTACCTCTCGGAGGAGATCTGTCATAAGACCGTGGGGAACCATAATACCGTCCTCCGCACCAGAGAGGGAACGGAATACCGTGCCACGGCGAAGACCATCGCCCTTGGTTCCCATGTCGTCGTGCGGGAAGAGGACGGCGACTATGTCAAGGTGGCACTGGCAACACCGAAGAGCGGCACGGGCCGGCTCACCACCACGAAGGAAGGCTGGAGGGAAGAGCTGCTGGGCTGGACGGCCAGGTCCAATCTGGTCGATGGCTGGTCGGACCACAGGGCCTCCACGGCCCTGTGGAGCAGGTCGAACTTCATCGGACAGGACCATGTCATCGAGTCCCACGACAGCACCAATCAGCTATTGCTCACCCCCGGGGAGAACTTCCTGAACATGGTGGGGGCGGCAAAGGCAGAGGGCATCGACCTGCCCGTCAACAGCGGCTTCCGCGAATACAAGAAGCAGGAAGAGCTCCATGTCCGCCACAAGGGCGGGGAGTCGGGCATCCACTCCCCCGCTAGGCCGGGCTGGTCCAAGCACCAGAGCGGTATCGCCTATGACCTGGGCAATGCGGACTATACAAGGGGAAGCTATAGAATAGGCAGTAGCACTCATGGCTACAGCTATGCGAAGCTCCCCTCGGAGGGCATGAATGCGACCAAGAAGAAAGTAGACCGATGGCTACGGAAGCATGCGGGCGACTACGGTTTCGTACTGCCCCTGACCATGACCAATGAAAGGCATCACTGGGAGTACATCGGCGTGGACGAGGCAAAGGGCATGGATACTTATACTAAAATTAATTTAGAACGAATGAAAGATGAAAGCGGAGCAGATGCAACCAACCCCAAGAAGAATGAGAGCTTCAGCCTTCGGTTTAAAGACAAGAAAATAATGTATATAAAAAAAGAAAAGGACCAATGAACGTAAATCGAATAAATCGCGGCTTACTGCTGCTGCTGGCCCTCATCTGGGCCTGTGGCACGAAACAGGAGAAAAAAGAAAAGACCATGGAAAAACAGAGCATGGAAGAACAGGCCGACAAGGGACACCTTTTGAAAGCGCGCCTGGAGAACGCTATCGGCTCCGCACCCTTGGGCCCGAAGACCCGGTTCGTACTGCTGCCCGAGGGCTTGCCCCTGTACGAAAATGAGGACACACTTATGGTACTGTCCCGGCTTTCCCTGGGCAGCCGTCTGGAGGTGCTGGAGGCCACGGGACAGAAAAGGGAAGAGGGCCCCTACCGTGGTGAGGTACTGAAAGTGGCCCATGGGAACAGGGAGGGCTATGTCTTCTCCGCCTACCTGTCGGCCTACCCACCGCCCTCCTTTGCCGACGAGCGGGAGTACATCCTCAAAGGGGATGTGGAAGCCTACGTGGAGGAGCTGAAGGGCCATGGGTTCGGAACCCATTGTGAGAATCCCCAATGTGCCTGGGTCTTTTTTCCAAGGGCAAGCGTACAGGAGGTCTACCTGATTGCCCGTCTGTTGCTGCCCTCATTGATGGCCCAGATACCCCTGATCCGACATTTAATAATAGAAGACCATGATGCGGAGGAACGCGAGGCCGATATGTACATCGACCTGCCCAAGGGCCGTGGCGAGGGCTGGGACCGGACGCTTGAGGTCTATATCGACAACAGTGTGGTCAAAGAAGGCGAAATCCAGTACTGGAGCAATTTGTTCAGGGGGGGGGGGCAAGGTACTGTTGGTTTTGAACCCATGGAAAATGGGACAAGGTTCATCTATGGGGAAGATGACCCATAGACCTTCCCCGAAATAGGGCAGAGGTGATTGTGGCGAAGCACCCTCTACAGAATGATACGGGTCCTGGATACTGCCACTGGACCGGGAAATAATGGAAAAAGAAAAGGACCAATGAACGTAAAAAATAGAAATCGCGGCTTACTGCTGCTACTGGCCCTAACCTGGGCCTGTGGCACAAAACAGGAAGGAAAAGAAAAGGCCATGGAAGAACAGACCATGGAAGAACAGACCGATAAGGGACACCTTTTGAAAGCGCGTCTGGAGAACGCTATCGGCTCCGCACCTTTGGGCCCGAAGACCCGGTTCGTACTGCTGCCCGAGGGCCTGCCCCTGTACGAAAATGAGAATACTCTTATGGTACTGTCCCGGCTTCCCTTGGGCAGTCGCCTAGAGGTGCTGGAGGCCACGGGACAGAAAAGGGAGGAGGCCCCCTACCGTGGTGAGGTACTGAAAGTGGCCCATGAGGGTAGGGAGGGCTATGTCTTCTCCGCCTACCTGTCGGCCTACCCACCACCCTCCTTTGCCGACGAACGGGAGTACATCCTCAAGGGGGACGTGAAGACCTACGTGGAAGAACTGAAGGGGCATGGATTAAAAGCCCATTGTGAGGATCCCGAGTGCGTCTGGGTCTTCTTTCCGGGGGCAAGCGTACAGGAGGTCTACCTGATTGCCCGTCTGTTGTTGCCTTCATTGATGACCCAGATACCCTTGATCCGACATTCAATAATAGAAGATCATGATGCGGAGGAACGCGAGGCCGATATGTACATCGACCTGCCCAAGGGCCGTGGCGAGGGCTGGGACCGGACGCTTGAGGTCTATATTGACAATAGTGTGGTCAAAGAAGGCGAAATCCAGTACTGGAGCAATTGGTTCAGGGGGGGGGGGCAAGGTTCTGTTAGCTTTAGACCCATGGAAAACGGGACGAGGTTCATGTATGGGGAACAAGACCCATAGACCTTCGCCCAAATAGGGCAAAGGTGATTGTGGTGAAACATCCTGTACAGAATGATACGGGTTCTGGATACTGCTACTGGACCGGGAAGCAATGGAAAAAGAAAAGGACCAATGAACGTAAAAAATAGAAATCGTGGCTTACTGCTGCTACTGGCCCTCACTTGGGCCTGTGGCACGAAACAGGAAGGAAAAGAAAAGGCCATGGAAGAACAGACCATGGAAGAACAGACCGATAAGGGACACCTTTTGAAAGCGCGTCTGGAGAACGCTATCGGCTCCGCACCTTTGGGCCCGAAGACCCGGTTCGTACTGCTGCCCGAGGGCCTGCCCCTGTACGAAAATGAGAATACTCTTATGGTACTGTCCCGGCTTCCCTTGGGCAGTCGCCTAGAGGTGCTGGAGGCCACGGGACAGAAAAGGGAGGAGGCCCCCTACCGTGGTGAGGTACTGAAAGTGGCCCATGAGGGTAGGGAGGGCTATGTCTTCTCCGCCTACCTGTCGGCCTACCCACCACCCTCCTTTGCCGACGAACGGGAGTACATCCTCAAGGGGGATGTAAAGACCTATACGGAGGAACTGAAGGGGCATGGACTCAAAGCCCGTTGCGAAAATCCCGGATGTGATTGGATTTTCTTTCCAGGGGCAAACGTACAGGAGGTCTACCTGATCGCCCGTCTGTTGCTGCCCTCATTGATGTCCCGGATACCGCTGATCCGATATTCAATAGAAATCGACCATGATGCGGAGGAACGCGAGGCCGATATGTACATTGACCTGCCCAAGGGCCGTGGCGAGGGCTGGGACCGGACGCTTGAGGTCTATATTGACAATAGTGTGGTCAAAGAAGGCGAAATCCTGTACTGGAGCAATTGGTTCAGGGGGGGGGGCAAGGTACTGTTGGCTTTGAACCCATGGAAAATGGGACAAGATTTATCTATGGGGAAGATGACCCATAGACCTTCGCCGAAGTAGGGCAGGGGTGATTGTGGCGAGGCAAACTGTACAGAATGATACGGGTCCTGAATACTGCCACTGGACCGGGAAGTAATGGGCGTAAATTAGGAGAAACTACGAACTCCTCTACCGGCAGGTGGACGGCGACCTGATGGAGATGGCCGCACAGCTGCGCCACTAGGCCCCCAGAACCCCCGCTTCGTGATGGGCATGATCGACCATGTGGGCTACCTGCGTACCGATGACCTCTCCCTATTCTTATTTTGACCTGAGTAGGACCACATCAGGTAACAGAATAAATTGTTGAAAATTTGTTATCCCTTAGAGAGGGTCATAGCTTAAGTAACAAGGTAAATAGTAAACTGATTACTTCTTTATCTCAAATTAGACAAAAGAAATAGCATGATAAATAAAATTCATACAATTCTAATAGTGATATGCATAGTAAGTTGTATAAGGAACAAAGAATACAGGAACGCAATCAACGAATCTAATATTACATAGTTCGATCTAACATCGATTCGGAATGAACAGTTCAATACGCTGATATCCAATTTAGTTGAAGGAGACCTCCGTGATTATTTCTCGAACAGCTAGAACTCAGCTTTATCAACGGAAAGTAAATCAATGCTTGATGAATAAAATTTATCACCACTTTTTTTGTAAAAGAGCTGGGAAAGAAAAAGATATATTTCTTTTTGACTCCGATTTTCCAATGCATGATCCGGGTTGAAATGGATGAAGGTTCGGAAAGATTCACCGTACATGATTTCTGTATACAGAATGAAAGCTTCTTGATCCTGTCCCAAAGAAGAACGAGAGCTTCAACCTTCGATACAAAGCTGGGCAGGAAATATACATCAAAAAGGAAAAAGACCATTGAACCCAAATTGATCGATAGAAATCGTGATGAGCGTATCAATAGCAAAATACCGGCCATTTGTATTCGTTCGGCATAG
>CANLOE010000164.1 GCA_947492745.1 uncultured Cyclobacteriaceae bacterium
TGCGGTTCTCGCCTTGATTGAAACAAAATGACCCGCGGAATCTTATACGACATTTAAAACCTAAATTTGTATAAAACAGTATTTGACCGTTGAAATAGTAAAAACCGAAACACTAAACCTAACCTTTGACCTATGCCCTACAAATCCAAAATCTGGTACTTGGAACGGTTCAACATGATGAAAAAACTGAATCCCACCGAACTCAGTCATATGGAAAAAGTAACCGTAATGAAAAAAGTCCGAAAAAACGATTTTATCCATTTTCCGGATGAAGCGGGGAGATATGTCTATTTCGTAAAAGAAGGGAACGTAAAGATTGTCCAGTATTCCGAAGAAGGTAAAGAGGACATACAATACGTCCTTAGCAAGGGAAATATCTTCGGGGAGCTGGCGTTAATGGACAATGAGGAAAATAGAGAAATCGCTATTGCCCTATCGGATTGTCTGGTTTGTTTCGTCAGTACCGCTGATATGCAGGAAATGATGCTGAACCATACATCCTTATGTGTCGGCGTACGAAAAATTCTGGGCCTCAGAATAAAAAAGTTGGAAAGAAAACTGGAATCCCTGCTTTTCAAAGATTCGAAAACCCGCGTCATAGAGTTTTTGGAAGAACTTCGAAAGGAGTACGGTGTCAAAAAGAACGATAGCTTTATTGTCAAGAACTTCCTGACACATGCGGATTTGGCAAAATTGACCGCTACCTCCCGACAGACGGTAACGAGTGTATTCAACGAACTACGTGAACAGAAACTAATCGATTACGATAAGAGCTACCTTACTTTCAAAAATACCTTACCGAGTTGATTTCCTAAGGCTATCGAGCAACTCACTCCCTTTCTCTGACACTTCGCACCTTCTAATCGAAGGGTTGGTTGCTTTCTGAAGGATCATCCTGCTCGGCCTCGGTTCTTATATTGAATTTTCGAGAAACAATGTCCCAATTAAATATCCATAAAATGAAAAATACGAATTTAGTACACTTCTTATCCTTGAGGATGAAAGCATTCTTCATGATAGGTATAATCGCCACTATTGCCATCGGCTGCGGGGATGATGACGGTGATACCACACCCGTTACCCCCGAGCCGGACGGCCCCGGAACGGTCCTAGAGCTTGCTCAGGCTACACCTGAGCTAAGTACTTTGGCCACTGTTCTGGCAGATTACCCTGATTTGGTACAGTTGCTATCGGATGACGGTACGCTCACAGTACTTGCACCCAGTAATACGGCTTTTGACGTTCTATTGACCGATCTGGGACTAAGTCTCGATGAAGTAGACCCGAACGTGATGAAGACCATTCTGGAGAACCATGTCATCACCACCACAGCGGCTGAGTCTTCGACACTGACGGATGGGCAGACACTGACCCCTGCGGGTGGAGGTAGCTTGACCGTGGGTATCGATGGTACTACGGTAATGGTCGATGATGCCACGGTGATTACACCTGATGTTATCGGTAATAATGGTGTTGTGCATGTCATCGACCAAGTGCTTGTACCCGGCACAGTAGTAGGAGCAGCCAATATTGTCACTTTAGCAGGTAAAACCGAAGAACTTTCTGTTTTAGCAGGTCTTTTAAGTATATATCCTGATTTGGTCACTTTACTGAGCGACCCGGGTACAAATACTGTTTTCGCACCTACCAATGCCGCTTTCACGGCTTTGCTCGAAGTACTGGGTCAAGGGGCCGATGCACCGATGATACTGGATGATCTCTCCGAAACAGTGCTGGAAAGGGTACTGATGTACCATGTTATCACCAGTACGGCCCTCAAAGCAGGCGACCTGAGCGATGGACAAGAAGCCGAAACAGCACTTAGCGCTACGGATATAGTAACAGTGGGTGTCGATGGTACCAATGTGACCATCAATGGGGCCAATGTCAGTACGCCGGATATCGTAGCTTCCAATGGCATAATACATATTGTCGATCAAGTACTGGTACCTACTCAGGAGTTGAGTATCGTGAATACCGTTCTTGAGCCTGCGTACTTCAATAAAAACTATAGCACATTGACTGCCGCTGTACAAGCTGCCGGACTAGTAGAGACACTAATAGATAAAAGTGCTGAGTTTACGGTATTTGCTCCCGATAATGATGCCTTTGATGCGGCTATAACGGCACTCGGTACCACGGCCGCAGACCTGCTTGCCAATACTGAGCTGTTGACCTCGATCCTACAGTACCATGTTCTTGACAGTGAGGTCAAAGCAGAGGGCCTTCCTATGACGGGTACCGATGCTGTTCCGTTTGCTGCCGCCATAGCCACACTCAACGGTAATTTCTATCTTAGCAATCAAGGTGGTGACAAGGACGTTTTCATCAATGGTACCACACAGGTCGTGGCTACGGATTTGGTACAGGAGAACGGTGTAGTACATGCCATTAACGGTGTATTGGTACCACAGACCATGGATATAGTCGCTGTAGCTACTGCTGTAGGTCTGACAAAACTTGCCGAAGCACTGACAGAAGCAGAACTGGTAGGTACCTTGCAAATGGATGGTCCTTTCACCGTATTCGCCCCTGATAATGATGCTTTCGATGCTGCCTACTCACTTTTGGGTGTTGCAGGACCCGATGAAATCGATGACGACCTACTGAAAGAGGTCTTATTGTATCACGTATTGAGAGGTAGCATAGCCTTCTCTACTGACCTGACAGATGGTGCAGAACCTACGACTGCGACGACTGCGGGAGCTACCGTAAAGGTCAATCTGGGTACTGGTGTAACACTGACGGATAACAGTAGTGCTACTATGGATGCTACGGTAAGCTCGCCCAATGTATTTACCAAAAATGGTGTAGTGCATATTGTTGATGCCCTTATGCTACCGCAAGAGTTGATGCCATAAATAGACTATGAAGCAGTATGCCTTATGGCAAGGTATATATGAAAAGGAAAAAGGGCTGCTCATAGTGATGGTAGCCCTTTTTTATTCTTTTGAAAAAGAAAGTCTGACAAGGGTCAAAAGTTGTGTTAACAATGAAGGCTACTTGATTGTTATTAGTAGGATTTGTGTTTTCTAGTTCAGTTGATATGTTCGGTGTTAGGTATAGATATGTGTTTGTGGTGCTGTTGGCGATATATTCCTATCTCAACATACTGTTTACCGAAGGAGACCGGCTCTTTGGTTTTGAGCTGAATAATTTTGCCTTTTTTGGTATATTGTTTTCCATGACACTCTTGATATGGGAGGGAAACCGGCTGACCGAAGGCCAACGGGAACGGTATCATTATAAATCGGGCTTGCATCCCTTGATCATTCAGTTTCTTTTGAGCTTGGTCGTTGTGGCGGGCGTATCGGCCTGTTCGGTATTTGCTCTTTTGCTCTTGCTGGATGAACCCATGGCTACGGTCATGTTGCATATGAAACTTTCGCTGGGCTTTGCCTTTCGCATCAATCTTTTTCTCCAATGTGTCAATGCCATTGTTTTTTACATCTACCAACTCAAAAAATCGCAGTTGGAAGCGGAGCAGTTCAAAAAAGAAAGTGCCGAGGCAAAATTCGAAGTACTCCGTAGTCAGATCAATCCTCACTTTCTTTTCAATAGTTTCAATGTACTTTCCACGCTGGTCTACAAGGATGCCGATACCTCCGCACGATTTATAGAACAGCTGTCCGATGTATACCGATACCTACTCAACAACCAAGACAACAAAGTAGTACGCCTCAAAAAGGAACTGGAGTTTATCAATGCCTATATCTACTTACTGAAAATCCGATTTGGAGATAATCTGCATGTGGAGAACAATATCCCCGAAGAGAAAAAAGACACTTTTATCGCCCCTTCGACCCTTCAGCTCTTGATTGAAAATGCCATCAAGCATAATGTAGTTTCTAAGCAGAATCCCTTGAAAATATCACTGTACAGTAGTAATGGGCATCTGATAGTGGAAAATAACCTACAGCCCAAGCGGGTAAAGGAGGCTTCGACCAATGTCGGTCTGGAAAATATAAAAAACCGTTATAAATTTCTGGGGGGTAAGGATACGGTCGTCATTAACTCCAATGGCGTGTTCAAAGTGGAAGTACCTTTATTGGAAATGGATACGATATGAATATATTGATTGTAGAGGATGAGAATCTCGCTGCCGAGCGCATCGAAAACCTTTTGATGAAGTATGACCCAGGTATCCATGTACTCGAAGTATTGGATACCATAGAGGACAGCATCACTTTTCTCAAGGACAGGGCCGATGATATCGACCTTGTACTCTTGGACATTCACCTCTCCGATGGTTCCAGTTTTGAAATATTCAATCATGTCGATTATCTCAAGCCTATCATTTTCACCACAGCTTATGACCAGTACTCCTTGAGGGCATTCAAGGTCAACAGTATCGATTATCTGTTGAAACCTGTAAAATACGAAGAGCTGAAAGCCGCACTGGACAAATACCGAAAATTGGAAAATACAGGGCATCCAGTACCGCCCCTTGATCTTGATGCGCTTAGGTCACTGGTAAACAGTGCAGAAAAACCGGAATACAAAAAGCGCTTTATTGTCAAATTCGGGAGCAGGATACAGTACAAACCGGTAGAAGAGATTGCCTATATCTTCGCAGAAGGAAAAATGGCCTACATCATACTGAAAGGGGGCAGCAAAAAATATATGATAGACCATACCCTGGAAGAACTGGAATCCAAACTACTGGACCCGAACGATTTTTTCAGGATCAATCGCAAGTTCATACTGAAAATCGATACCATCAACGATATCAAACACTATACCAATAGCCGCTTGGAGATAAAACTGAATGAAGTCTGTGAGCAGCAGCTCATTGTGAGCCGTGAACGTGTCCAGGCCTTTAAACACTGGCTCAACAAGTAATACCGCTATAGTATAGAATCCCTCTTGAGGAAATTTTATTTTCTTTACTATTTTTGTTTTAAAAATAAAGAAAATGAGAATACTATTGATTACACTATCCTTATTTTGCTTTTCACAATTTGCCAAAGCCCAAGAATTACCCGAGGATATCCATGCACTAAAGCAAGAAGTGCTTCGGTTAAAACAGGATGTCGATCAAGTGCAGGTCAATCTAGGGCGCTCGCAGAAGCGATTTCAGCGGGGCATATTTGTCGCTACCTTGGGATACTCCATCACTATTGCCGGAGGACTGATGCTAGGTAGAGAACAGGATACTCTAGGCCAGACGCTATTGGTCATCGGTGGTGCCACAGGCATCACGGGCACCTATCTTTTGGTCGATTCTTTCAAGTTTCTGGGAAGGGCCGCTCGGCAGCAAAAGCCCAAATGACCTGCGGGGCAGCGTATGATTCCGGAAATTTTCTTTTCGCCTTTCCTATCTGAAAGCGTAAGTATGACAATATCAGGTGTCTCGACAAAGTAGCCCTAAAGAGCCTTGGACCGAGTGTTGGCCATACAACGAAGTGGAAGCGACTGCGGGTACCAAACCGCAGTCACCATACTCCACTTCCAACCCTAAACACACTATCATCTAGTATTGAAGCGATTATTTCCGCTATGGATATCCTTACACTACGAACCTATTTTAAACCCAAAATAATCAATAGCCTTCCTATTGCGAGCATAAATCACTTCAAAATCAGGGAGTTTTATTGGATTTAGCATAGCACCGCTATGGTGAATCCAATAAACGTAGTGCAAGGACCGGTTTGTAGCTATTTAGATCCGCAGTAGATTTTTCAATCCATGATCCGGGTTAAATGCTATGCTACCTCTCTGTCTAGCCTATCAAGATAAGAGAGAAGCATTCGTGTTTTTGATTTATATACTATAGTAAACATAAATCTACAAAAAAAACGCTCGTCCCTTACAAGCTTGTCCCAGAATCACACTAATTCATCCTTTAGCGAACCGCCCTACACGCTTAAGCGATATATATAAAATCTGATTTGCGGTTTTACTCTTGTTTTTCCTTATTATTTCCCTCCAATAGGTTATAATACTATATCTAAAATAGTATCTTAGTAAATCTGAAATAGTTACGAACACTGACCCTTGGATACAGCTATACTTGTCTCTTTATTTGTCTTTAAAGCATACCATTTTCAACAAAACCTTCGAATTATTGCTTTTACTGCAATTTCTATTGAAAATTTTTACGGTGCATTGCTTTCATTGTACTCATAAATAAGCGATCCTATGTTCGACGTATCAGCAAGGCATCGTTCTAAAATAGGGCACAGCTCCGAAAGTCAGCATATACCTAACCGTTTCTATTCGTTTTGAATGTTTAACAAAAATATAAAAAGTAATCGAATTGTCAACTATTGGAAAGCAAATTAAATCTTTCAGAAAAGAAAAAGGCATGAATCAGTGTACTGTTGCTGAAAGAATCACTGAAATTACGGGAAGTAGCATTACTAAATATACCATCAGTAATTATGAGAGTGGCGCGCGCAATGTACCCGTACAGTTGGTGACCGTGTTTGCAGAAATTTTTGGAGTCACCACCGACAGGCTCCTGTACAGTACTGTGGAGCTTCCCCAGCTAGAAACCAAAGATGGAGCTACCTTGAGATTTCGACTCAACAATGCCCTGAAGGCAGTAGATGAACTCAAAGCAGAAAATAAAGAACTCAAGCAAAAGTTGAAAAGCGTACAAAGAAAAGTGGAAAATGTCATCAAAAACCTGAGCTTGGAATAAATACGAGCAAGGTCTTTTTCGCTATTGTTACAGAGCGATGGTCTCGGGACATAACCGCCCGACTAAATATGTGTAGAATGTTGGTTCGAAGCCATGGGGAAAAGAGTGTTCGGTACGATATAGCTTTTACGATTTTAATACAGTCAATAAATTAAATCCGATAATAATTGAAGATACAAGACTTACATTCAATATAGGGTCATCATGCCTATTTAATGTTACCGTATAAAAGGCATACTACTAATTTGGGTTTATAATTTCGTGTATTTAAGTTATGGGAAAACGAATTGATATATCAGTAAAAGAGAGTCTATCTACCTTAATTTACCTCAAAGGGAAACAGCCCACCTTAGCCAAGGAACGTCGTGTATATGCGCTGATCTGTTTAAAGGATTCACGTTTTGGCAAGCTCTGGCCGATCACCTTGGTGTAAGTTTGAGGTGCCTCGAGAATTGGGTATCCCGGTATAAGGAGCATGGCATTGAAGATTTCCTATAGATCAAAGCTCGGCGCAGTGGCGTATCCTCTCCGATGATTACTTCACTGGACACGGTTCTGGTCCCATCCTCATCATAGGAAACAAAACCCTTTCCCGTCAGTAGGGGTTAAAAGCCAACCCAAAGGGGCGTTCTCAAAATAACAAAAGCCCCTCACTTCTCCGTGAAGGGCTTCTCTCATATTATCCGCGTTATAAATGCTGTCTTTTCGTATTCTAAACCTCATTAGACCCTCGTTGCGCTATCGCTAAAGTCGAGTAGGCAAAGGGAATTTCACCCTAAGCCTCTCACAGAACCGTACGTGATAGTCTCCCATCATACGGCTCTTCTTATGTAATCACATCGTTCTGAACCCTATTGACCAATGATAAAACAGGTTTGGAAAACTATCACGCACCTGGCGTATCCATTGATAAGCCCTCTTATAGCTTCTTCCGAAACGCTTGTATTTATCCCAAAATGTCCATTAGAAAATCTATTCCGGACTTAACTGACTTCAAATCAGTAACTGAATGCGTTTTTT
>CANLOE010000165.1 GCA_947492745.1 uncultured Cyclobacteriaceae bacterium
CTTCAAATCAGTAAATGAATGCGTTTTTTGAATTAACCGTAGCGGTGCTACGCTGAACCCAAGAAAACGCACTGATTTATGGATATGCAAACCCTCGTTACGAAGTTCCAGCGCATGATCCGGGTTGAATCGTCACTAGTGGGCTTGTCATTAGGGTCTTTGAAAAATAGTGGCACTTAAGTCAACGAGTCATCTTGTCCCAAATCAATTGTGTTTAGTAATAAAGAACACGGACAACCGAAACGATAGTAGCTCATTGGATTTTAGTAGAACAATGTTTTCAGTTCGTTCGCGGGTACTACAGGAATAGATTGCTGTAAAAGGGCATTCGGAGAGCATCAGACAAATCATCTGTCACTCTTTTTATTTATTTCTTCTGCGGTTCAGGACAGATGGATTCACTGCCCTACATCCGCAAGGGCAAGACTCCTCAACACTGCACCGGCTTACCTCCGTACAAAAGCCCCTTTGGCCGGTAGATTGGTCTTAGCGTAATTATGCTCTGGTAGCGAAATCCTAATCAGCATTCTGGGTTAAATTAAATACTTCCCTATTTTTGCAAAACCGATGATCTGGTTAGATGTTCATAGAATATACTATAAATTCGGTTATCAATAGTATCATCATCACAAAAAGAACGAAGCATGCACCTCAGCGAACAGGAAATTGTCAGAAGGCAAGCTAAAGAACAGCTTGAAAAGTTAGGGATAGATCCATACCCTTCTGCTTTATTTGAAATCACGACCACCTCTAAGGAAATTCATGAAAAACATGAAAAGGGGACTATCGATAAGCAAGAGGTTTCCATAGCAGGGCGCTTCATGAGCCGCAGAATAATGGGTTCGGCTTCTTTTGGAGAGATACAGGATGCTCATGGCAGAGTCCAAATCTATTTGAGAAGGGATGATGTCTGCCCTGGAGAGGACAAGACCATGTACAATACTGTTTTTAAAAAACTACTGGATTTTGGGGACTTTATCGGAGTAAAAGGGCACCTTTTCGTCACGCAAACGGGTGAAGTGTCCATACACGTGGCCGAGATGACCATGCTGTCGAAATCTTTGAAACCGCTGCCGGTCGTCAAGACGAGCAAGGATGAAGAAGGTAATGAAATCGTCCATGATGAGTTCACCGACCCTGAGCTGCGGTACCGTCAGCGCTATGTAGACCTCGTGGTCAATCCCGAGGTGAAGGATACCTTCATCAAAAGGACGAAACTGGTCAACTCCATGCGGGAGTATCTCAATGAAAAAGAGTACCTTGAAGTAGAAACGCCTATCCTGCAACCTCTATATGGGGGTGCCGCCGCGCGCCCTTTCAAGACCCATCACAACACATTGGACATGACGCTGTACCTGCGAATCGCCAATGAACTTTACCTCAAACGCCTGATAGTGGGTGGTTTTGATGGTGTTTACGAGTTTTCCAAGGACTTCAGAAACGAAGGCATGTCGCGCTTTCACAACCCGGAATTTACTCAAGTAGAGTTATATGTAGCCTACAAAGACTATGACTGGATGATGGACCTGGTCGAAGAGATGATCGAAAAAGTGGCCATGGACCTCCACGGAACTACAGAAGTACAGGTCGGCGATAATATCATCGACTTCAAACGACCATGGAAACGTTATACCATGTTCGAAGCCATAGAACACTTTACGGGTATCGACATCTCCACGATGGACGAAACGGCGCTCCGTGATACCGCCAAAAAACTGGAAGTCCCTATAGACGAGACCATGGCCAAAGGCAAGCTCATCGATGAAATTTTCGGTGAGAAGTGCGAAGGACAGCTCATACAACCCACCTTTATCACCGATTACCCTGTTGAGATGTCCCCTCTGGCCAAAAAACACCGGACCAAAGAGGGTTTGGTCGAGCGTTTTGAGGCTATTGCCAATGGAAAGGAAATCTGTAACTCTTTCTCCGAGCTGAACGACCCTATCGACCAAAGAGCCCGTTTTGAAGAACAACTCGAACTGGGCAAAAGAGGTGATGACGAAGCCATGACCTTGGATGAGGACTTTCTGCGGGCCCTAGAGTATGGCATGCCCCCCACAGCAGGGCTGGGAGTGGGTATAGACCGACTGTCAATGATCATGACCAATTCCAATTCCATACAGGATGTTCTCTTTTTCCCGCAGATGAAGCCGGAGAAGAAAATCGTCCATGCCACACTACAGGAGTATACCGATGTAGGGGTTCGGGAGGAACTGGTACCCATTATCCAAAAACTGGGCCTGCTGACCATCGAGCAACTGAAAAGCTACAATGCCAACAAGCTGTTCAATGACATCTGTGGTATGAAGAAAAAGATGAAATTAAAAGAAGTCAAAAACCCCACCAAAGAAGAAGTAGAAGCTTGGTTGGGCTAACCCAAATCACGTACCGGAGAATTTGTCACAAATTCAAATAGCTAGCTGAAAACCATAAAAATGAATGTTTTCAGGTTTATCGTAGCAGTGCTATACTGAATCCAAAAAAAACCAATGCCCTTGATCTCTACGAATCAAGGGCATTGATAACATCTAGACCCCGAACCAGAGAAATAGTAATCCGGAAAACTTGCTCTGCATCAGAAGCTACGATCGAAAAAGCTTCGGGTTCGGTTCAATTTCAGGTCTTGGAGGAGTGCCGATTTGACACGTATCGTAAAGTCATAACTGGTAAAGCGCCCAAAAGGAGTCCAGTTGAAGTTCATCTCCCAACAATGTAGGTCTCGACTGATTCCCAAATTAGTCTGTGTAAATTCCTTTTCCTCAACATCATACCCTGAGTTAAAGGTTATCTTCCATTTTTCGGATAGTGAAAAGTCTCCCGAAAAGCGTAGGGACTGGGTGATATCACTATCTTCGAAACCTCTTCTCCGATAGCCCAAGTTGTAATTGATGCGGAGGCTCCATGGGATATTGAAGTCCACATAGGTCTCCGGATTATTGATCAGGAACTCTTTATCTTCCGCATTGAGGTCTGAGTCCAAGATTTTGTCCTGAGTACTCCTTTCCCTGTCCCTTGCCTTGGGATTTAAGTTGGTACTCAATGCCAGAGTAGCCTGGCTGAGCTGCCCTATTCCCTGTCCGTTGTTCCATGCAAACTCGTCGAACCTTTCCTGACGTACATTGCGGGTGCCGTCCTCATTGAAGGTAATGGGTTCTGTCAACCTATAGATATAAGGGTCAATGGTACCTGTGAAGTTAACACTCAATTTATTCTGGAACAGGGAGGTATTGGCATTGACCCTGATATTGCCCAGCTTGAACTCCTCAGCGATAACATTGTAATTGGTACTGATTCCAAAGCTATTCAGTAGCTTGACCTTTTTGAACTGTTTGACACTGTCTTCTTCATCTTTCACCTTCATTTCCAAGGTGTTGTTCAGGTTGAAATTAATGGCAGCCTGTTCCCTACCGGGCGAAGAGGCAAATAGAAATCCATCGTATCTGGACCGTGTTATCAGGGCACCTGTGTTAGGGTTTTCGATAACCTGCACATAATCGAACCGTGTCGTATCCCTGAAGTTAGGGGCATAATTAAACCCTATGCTGGGTGTCATGGCATGCCGAATGGCCTTGATTTTTCCTTTTTTGAAAAATTTGGTACCGAATATCCCTGTAGTGATATTGAACCCACCACTATAGTTCACCAATCGGTTGAATCCAGAAATCTCCTCGGATACTATTTCTTCCAGTTCTTCATCGTAGGACCAGTCCAAACGTTTGAAGTACCAGCGCTCTGAGTAGCGGAAAGAGGGGTTTAACTTAAAGTATTTCAACAGGCTCAGGGAGGTGTTCAGCTGAGTATCGTGTACCAGTCCCTGTTTCCCATCCTTAATGAAGGTAGGTAGGTTTTCCAAAGTAAAGGGCACAATGTTATCCGTGCTGTTCGTACCGTCGACCACATCACCGACCACGGATTCCACACGGTTATCGATATGGTTTTCACCCTTGAGGTTCCAGCGGAAAGCCATTTTTTGATACCAGGTCTTCGAACTGCCTCCTTTTTTCTTGAAAGGGTAGATATTTTCCATGTTCACATTGAAGCTCGGCAGGGTGAGGTCCAGTTCTTTGGTGGCCACATCTTGAGAGTGCCTTAAGTTTATCCCCATACTGAAGGGAGTGCCACGGAAAGTCTTATTGTAATTGACGTTGGAGTTCAATTTTCTGTTAGCGTTCTCTCTGACACCAAGATTATTGTTGGTATTGAAAGAGGAAGTGGCCGCATTGACCGATGCGGAAAACCGGCTCGGTCCTTTGGTCTGTGGAGTAAAGTTCCATTGTAGGCGATAGTCGTTCTGGACATTCAGGTCCTCTATGTCGTCGCTTAATCGTTGTTGGGTATAATTGAAAGTAAGTCCTCCACTATATTTGTAGCGCTTTCTATAGGGCATGGCGAGGCTTAGGCCATGCCCTCCTTTAGTGTAGATGTCTCCCGTCAAGCGGATTTTCACATAATCGCTGATATCAAAAAAGTAGCCTCCTCCCCGGAGAAAGAACCCTCTCCGACGTTCCTCTCCATACGATGGGATGATAATTCCCGATGAAGCTTCTTGCTTGGCAGGGAACAGGCCGAAGGCAAAGCCCAGCGGAGTGGGTACATCATTGATCTCCAGGTTAAATGGACCGGATACGATCTTATCATTGGGTATGGCCTTCGTTCTTTTTGAGCGTATGCGGAAGTGGGGATGTTCCAGATTACAGGTCGTATAGGTATTGTTAAAGCTGAAGAGTTCATTGTCTTCGTTCTTAAAGACCTCCTCACCACGGATATAACCATCGCCTTGTGTAGTGACCACATCTTTGATCTTGGCATTTCCCGTTTTGAAATTATAGACCATTCCTTTGGTCACATAAGTCTCCGCACCATTGTGAAAAACGGGCATGCCTATCTTTTCTCCGAATTCGGTGACGATACCATTGGCCGTGATGGTACTGGCTGCGTAATCGACCTCCACTCTCTCCGCTTCCATTTTTATCTCTCCATAAGTGATTTTGGCATCTCCATAGAGGTATACTTTTTTACCATCAACACTGAATTTCATGGAATCTCTGGCAGTATATTTGATTGTGGTATCGATATCCCCTTTAGGAATGGGGATGGAATCCCTTACGTTCGTAGTCAGCGTATCACCAAGTTGTAAGGTATCGCTAGCGGGCAGGGCCGGCAACTGTAGCGTGTCCAATACAGTGCTATCACTGACGGCAATAGCTATACTGTCAGGAACTTGGCCCAGTCCTTCAAGTGCAAAAAAAAGAATCAGAGATATGAACAGAAATAATTTGGATGCTACTGTCACTGAGATGAAATTGCCGACTGGTTTTTTCGGATTTACAGAAAAATTTACAATTTTGTGTAAAGTTATAGGTTTAACAGGTAACAACCGATACATAGTGAGAAATATTACAAGGTTTTTCGTTCTACTAGCAATAACCTTGCTAGTTTCATTAAATGGCCCGCTGCAGGCACAGTATAAGGTGAGGAAAGTGGTATTGGATGCCGGACATGGAGGGAAGGACTCCGGTACTACGGGAAAATTCAGCAAGGAAAAGGATATCGCATTGGCCGTGGCTCTGAAGACGGGGACTTATATCGAAGAGCATCTGCCCGACGTCGAAGTCATCTACACCCGTAAGGACGATACTTACCTCAAACTAGAGGAAAGGGCAATGATAGCCAACCGCAACAATGCCGACGTATTTATATCCATCCATGTCAATGCCCTGCCCAGAGAAGTCCCTACTGCCAGAAAGAATGCCGTTAAAGGCACAGAGACCTATGTCATGGGGTTACATAAAACCGAAGGCAATCTCGATGTGGCCAAAAGGGAAAATGCAGTAATACTGCTCGAAGAGGATTATAAAGAACGTTATGAAGGTTTTGACCCGAATTCTCCCGAATCCCACATACTTTTTTCGCTCACACAGAGCGCAGACCAAGAAAATAGTCTATTGTTGGCCGATATGGTGGAGAAACAGTTCGGAGAGCGGGCAGGCAGAAGGAGTTTGGGCGTGAAACAAGCTGGCTTCTGGGTTCTTTGGAGGACCTCCATGCCCAGTGTTCTCGTAGAAATCGGCTTTTTGACCAATCAGAAAGAAGAAAAAGACCTGAATGACGCTTCCGTACAGGGCAATATAGCCTCAGGGATATTCAGGGCATTTCGAGATTATAAAAATCAGATAGAATCACTGTGATTCTTCAGCTTTGTATCTATTGTTATCAATTTTGTTCATATAATTGTGTGCTTTGGCCTTGAAACAAAACACTATCGGTAGTTCCTCAAAGAATATGAAACAAGAAGCTTGGAAGAATGCTTCATCTGCAATGGAAGAAACGGCCCTATATGTTCAAATCCTGCATTTTCAAGGGAATAAAGATTGTATAGGAAGAACTCGATACTGCCCCTTTGCTTTGAACGATGGTAATATAGACGAAAATCTCAATAAGATTACGTACCTTAAAAGTTACATAATAGATAGGAAGGATATTGTTCAAAACATTCTCGAAGAGATGAATTTTTTTTGAACCGGCCTTCACAACCTATAAAAAAAGATCTGTGCAAATATCCAAAGAAGTAAAAGTGGGCCTGTTCGCGGCCGTAAGTATTGCAGCACTCTACTTGGGCTTCAATTTCTTAAAAGGTATCGACTTTCTATCCACTACCAAAAAGTACTATGTACTGTACAGTAATGTAGGGGGACTGAATGTATCCAACCCCGTCATGGTCAATGGCTTTACCGTAGGTAGGGTCAGCTCCATCAAACTCTTGCAGGGTAAAAGAAACCGTGTACTGGTCGAACTGGACATCGACGGGGAAATCATCTTAGGTGATTCTACGGTAGCCCTACTGGACAGTGACCTTCTTGGAAGCAAATCCATCGTACTGGAAGTGGGCTCGCTCAGCCATCCCTTAGCCTCCGGCGATACACTCAAGGCACGCCTGGACAAGGGCATCGAAGCGATACTGAAGGAAAGTGCCCTGCCCGTGGCCGACAACCTACAGGCCACTATCCGCAAGATCAATGCCACACTGGACAATTTTGCGGGCAGCAGCTCTACTATCGATAGTCTGCTGAGGAAATTCAACAGGACTCCCGATGTCATCAACGGGGCACTGTACGATACGCGTAGGCTCATCAGGGGAATAGACACAAAGACAGGAAAGCTGGAGATGGAAATCACCTCCACCATGGATAGCCTCAAGATAGCCCTAGGCTATGTCAATGACCTCACCAGAAACCTCAAAGCATTAGAAATCGATGCTACTCTAGAAAAAGCCAACAAAGCCCTCGAAGATGTCAGTGGGGCATTGAGCAAAGTCGGAAATAATGAGGGTACTATAGGAAAGTTACTGAACAGCGATTCTGTCTACAATAATCTAAACAGTTCTCTGGAGAATCTGGACAAGCTGTTGATTCACTTTGACAAAAACCCAAAGCACTTCTTAGGACCACTAGGTCAGAGCAGTAAGAAAATAGCCCGAGACCGCAAGAAACAGGCCAAGACAGATGCCCCCTAAGTCCATTTCACCAAGCACAGTGTTATGCATCCTTTCTTCCGGAAAGCGGAGCCGGTTCAACCCAAAATGTCCATTAGAAAATCTATTCCGGACTTAACTGACTTCAAATCAGTAACTGAATGCGTTTTTTGAATT
>CANLOE010000166.1 GCA_947492745.1 uncultured Cyclobacteriaceae bacterium
GATAACAGTAGCGGTCATTGATGACGGTATTGAGGAACACGAGGACCTGAACGATGAGAACGGTGTCAGTCGCATCCACAAAAGGTATGCGCTGAACGGAGACGGTGGCCCCGTTGTGGATTATGTCTCTCACGGTATGGCCTGTGCCGGGATAATAACTGCCTCGCATAATGATGTGGGCATCCGTGGAATAGCTCCCCTCGTAAAGTTGATGGGTGTAAATTACCAATCTGGGGGTGAGACCGTACAGGATATTGCTGATGGGTTCAAATGGGCGAAGGAGAACGGGGCCGATGTTTTTAATTGCTCTTTTGGTATTACTTTATGTCAGAATGGAAATTTGCCTACTCTTGACGAGGCTATCAGAGATGTCAGCAAGACAGGGCGTAATGGTAAAGGTTGTGTCGTTGTATTTGCTTCGGGCAATGGTAGGCCGGATGAACTTTGCGTAGCCTCACCCGGACGCATGGATGAAGTTATCGCTGTAGGTGCCATTACCAGTAGGGGACGGCGTGCGTATTACAGTCAGTTTGGTCCCGAACTGGACCTAGTAGCTCCTTCTGCCGACGGTGATATATTTGATGCTGGCCCCAAGGTGCGTACCCTTGACAGAATGGGGGCTATAGGAGCGTCCAGCAATAACTATAGATTGGATTTCGGTGGTACTTCAGCGGCTGCACCTGTGGTCGCAGGGGTGGCGGCACTCGTGCTGAGTGTCAATCCTGATCTGACGCTAGATCAGGTCAAGGAAATACTGTACTCAACGGCCATTGATATGGGGCCTTCTGGCAAAGATGACGAATATGGCTACGGTAGGGTCAATGCTCACGGGGCCGTTTTGGCAGCAAAGAATTTGCTGACATCATCCCCAAATAGCGAATGTGATGAGGTAGAGATGGAGTTGTCGAAAGTAGTCTCCTACGCTGGAAATCAGGATGAAGGAAAAGCCGAAGTGGAAAATGAACAAAAAACAATTCTTGTTTCCGAAAACGGCTGGAAGGCCATACCGTTTGACTACGAAGTGACGGCCAACACGCGCCTCCAGTTCGATTTCAAGTCAACACAGGAAGGTGAGGAGCACTCCATAGGCCTTGATGCCAACTTGGTATTGAATGAAGGGAACCGTTTCAAGCTCTATGGTACACAGGGTACGGGCGGTGCACTATCCGATTTTGATAACTACGATGGTTCGGGGAATTTCAAGTCCTATTCCATTCCCGTGGGTGAGTACTACACCGGCACGATGAAGTACCTGTTCTTTGTTACGGACAATGATGCCCGACCGAACCTAGGGGACTCCTTTTTCTCAAATATAGTCGTGTTCGAGGATACCAATGGCAATGGTATCAATGATGACTGTAGCACGGTCCTGCATGCTCGTAACGGTGTGCCTGAGAATGTAGATGAAGTCCTATCATTGTATCCGAATCCAGTAAAGGACAAGCTGAATATTGTATTGAAAATCAGTACTATAGATGATGCTGTGTATACGATCACTACTATGGCGGGACGGGGTGTTACAGAAGGGTATCTTGATTCACAACAGAAAGACCAAACGGTAGATTTGACAGGTTGGGGGCAAGGTATGTATATACTACGTGTGCAGCATAGTGATACTCCGAGAACGTTGATGAAAAAGTTTATTGTTAAGTAAATAAGAACCCTATGGCATAGCTCCTTTTCTATAGTTATATGATGAAATTTACATACGGAAAGAAGAGCTATGCTATCATTTTCTGCCATAATTATAAGTGTCATCCTATGAACTCAACAGCAAACTGTACCCGTTACACTACATAGAAAAATCTGAGATAGCACTGTAGGCCATACCTCAGGGCAGGTTGTCCCTCTTGAGGTAATGTGTTTGTTTTTTTAATTTTCACCGTTCCATAGTTCTTTTACCGGACTCTACCCTACTTTGTCAGGGGCAAGGCTAGCCCTTCTCTAATGCCAATCATCTGAATGTTGTCGATAGTACCGCCCGGTTTTTTCACTACAACGTTTACTATTGACCTGGAATCTTCACTAGGCTTTCTATCAAAACCGAATTATGCATTGAAAATTAATTTTTGAGGCTAAAAATTTAATAAATAATTGATAAGTAATGAATTAATGGTATTAAAGTAATTTTTGATTGAAAAATGTGTTCATTTTACTGATTTGTAACTATTTAAGGTCGTAATCGTTGTACGATTAAACCCAGATCATGTGTTGGAACTTCGTAGCTAGGGTTTAACTGTCCATAAATCAAGGGGTTTCATTGGATTTGGCATGGCACCGCTTACAGTACACGACAAAATGTCAACTGATCAGTTTCAAGGTCATTGTAGAGATGCTTTCCCGGAACCTGATGACCGCTATATCGAACAGTTCCCTCTGGCCATTGAAAGGTGACATGAGCTTCCCAGGATTGTCGAGTCCATAGCGGAACAGGTTGCTGGACCTTCTTCCGTGCGCCCTTTTCCCGATGGGCCTTCTGCTGTCCCGTTCCTCGCCCGTGCCGTGGCACCATATGAATGCCAGGGCCAGCATGGCAACGAGCTTTTTTATCTTCGCCAGGTCGCTCATGTGCGTTTCCTCCATCCTGAAGCCCCTTTTCTTGAGACAGGAGAAGAGCATCTCTATCTGCCACCTTTCACTGTACGTGCGGATGGAACCTTTCCCCGGCAGGGTGGTGGCCACGATAAGGTGGTCCCCGTTGGCAAGGCGCCTTCCGGAAAGGTTGACCTCCGGTCCGGAGATGCGCGCCCCCCGGAACTCTTTTTTCCTTCTGCCATTGAAGAGCCCGGAGGCCGTTGCGGTCTTCCCCTTGGGGGTGGTGACGACCGCATCGCCCTTGATCCTGATATGGAACCCGACCCCTTCCCTTATCAGGAAGGAGAACCACTCCCTTCCGATGAACTCCCGGTCGGCCAACAGGTAGGCGATGCGCCCTTTCCCGAAAAGGGAGATGAAGGAACCCAACAGTGCTATCCGTTCAGCGGTATTGGTAGTCCCTTTTTTGGGGAGCACCTCCCAGGGGGTGGGGATACCGATGCCCCTGTAATTGGCCGACAACATGAATATATTGATGTCCCTGTTGCCGAACCTCCAGTTGGTACGGTCGATGGCGATCACAAGGGGGCCATCGGGCAGGAAGTTGACCAATATTCTGGAAATCAGATGGTAGTCCATCAGGAAATCCCTGAAGAACCGCTGAAGGTTCCTGTAGACAGATGCCGTTTTGATCCCATGGGACATGCTCCGTGCCGGTTCGCTCAGGTTCACCGTGCTCCGTTCCACCAGGGCCATGATCAAGCGGGCCATGAACTTGGAACGTGACAGGTGGAAACCCGTTTCCTGTTGTATCTTTTTGCCCAATTCTATAATTTCACACATAAAGGGTGGAGGTCAGGTGTAGTTTGATTCAGTAAACTAAATTAGACCGGCCGAAGCCCTTTTTCAAATACAAACACTGAAGTTTCGCATTTATTGTCGTGTACTGTAAGCACCGCTATGGTGAATTTAAAAAACGTAGTGCAACGACCGGTTTGCAGCTATTTAGATCCGCAGTAGATTTTTCAATGCATGATTCGGATTAAAATAGTCTCTATACCCCCCCCCTGAAAAAAAGAGTATCGAAATAAGGATTAACACATTTTTTTCGGTATTCAAAACCTGAATTTGTAAAATTTCATGATAAAGCATCTTCTTTTTTCTGAAATCAAGGTAAGAATGAGGATACAGTTGATTGATAATGTTACTTTATATCTATCCTTAACTTCATTGTAAAGCTTGATTTTTTCTTAATTTATAATTATAATTGTCTGTTTGTCATTGATTTATATCAAATCTATTGATTCGTTGATAAGAAATGGAATTGTCTGTTTTGATTCCTTTTAGTGCTATCGGTTGTTGTATTGTAATATTCTTTGATGGACTGAAAGACTATTTGAAGTTATTTTGAGAATTTATTCTTGCTCACTTTGAGCATGGCATCGTGGACGAAGACAGCAGCGCTATCTGGTGATTTTCAACGATATAATGCGCCGAAAGAAGTACTACAGCAATGAATTCAATGAACAATTAACAATTAACAATTGTACTAAAACGCAATTGATTTGGGACAAGATGATTCGTTGGAACTTCGTAGCGAGGGTTTAAATGTCAATACACCAGGGAGTTCTATTGGGTTTGGCATAGCATCGCTATGGTGGATTCGAAAAACGTAGTACAACGACCGGTTTGCAGCTATTTAGATTCGCAGTAGATTTTCCAATGCATGAACTAGGTTAAAAATGGATCGTGAAATTATGGTTCATCGGCATTGAATAAAAATAGTCGGAAGATTCGGCGAGTGTAAAAGGCAAATTCGGAGGGTGTAAGCATATCCTTAGTTAGTATCCCGGCTGATACTGAAAGGAAGGATAGTAAACGGGTTCCCTGCAAGTACTATTCTTCTTTTATAGAATGTAGATAGTAAAATGTTAAACTGTTTGTGGTAATGATATTCTATGCTACTGAAAATGGTAGATATATAAATAATTTTAATCGATAACTGATTTTCTGGCCGATTAACGTGCCATAGTATCATGAGAAGGATATATATCTTTTCTGTCTTATATTTTGTAAAGTTAATCACGTTAACCCTAAACCTTAAACCAAATAAAATAATATGAAAACTCTACTTATTAGCTTGATGGGTATTGTCATCAGCACTAGCGTATTAGCGCAAGAGAAGCTTTATTACTGGTCTGATAAAAGGAAAATAGAAATGACCTTTGACCATAGTAGCTATATTATACATACTAAGGGCGGCCCTAAAGACAAGGCACTTCAGCGGTTTCGTTCCCCATCAGGAACAGATAACATCAAATCTTTTCCACACAAAGATTTTGCCATCGTCTCTGCAGACGCAAAAGGAGTTCCTGTGAAGGAAATGTCGCGCAGTATGCGCGAAGTACAGTCCGATATGGAAATCAGTCCCGCACTTCGGCTAAATGATGGCTATACAATGTATCTTACCAGACGTTTGGTATTCAAGCCTAAAGGGCAAGGGTCATTAAGGGCTATTGAAAAGATAATAGCTCAGTATCCAACAGAACAAGTTACGGAAAAATGGGGTACCTATCGAGTGGACCTGAAACATGTGAAGGATGTACTCGTACTGTCCAACAGTATCCAGGAATCAGGGTTGACCGAGTTTGCACATCCTGATTTTTATGCACCAACGATACGGAACAGTGACCCATTCTATCCTGAGCAGTTCCAGCTGAACAATACGGGACAGACTGTGGATGGTATAGCAGGTGTCTCGGATATAGACTGTAACGCGCCCGAAGCTTGGGCCATCACAAAGGGTTCCTCTTCCATTAGAGTGGCTATCTTGGATGATGGTTTTGAAGATCACGAAGACTTGAGGGATGCCAGTGGGGCCAGCAGACTGATCAAAGGGTTTACACCTGTCAACGGAGGTGACGGTACACCTATGGGGTCGGCTTTTCACGGCATGGCCTGTACGGGAGTTATAGCTGCTTCCCATAATGATATCGGTATACGTGGTGTCGCACCTCAAGTAGAACTCTTAGGTGTCAATATGCTTTCTGGAGGGGAAACGGTTCAGGACATTGCGGACGGGTTCTTTTGGGCCAGGGACAATGGAGCCGATGTGATCAGTTGCGCCTGGAGTTTCCGCAGCTGTGATGCCGATTTTCCAGACCTCACTGCCAGTATAAAGGAAGTTGCTAAGACAGGACGGAACGGTAAGGGTTGTGTCGTCGTTTTTGCTTCTGGCAATAATGCCTCTATGAGCAACTGTGTTGCAGTACCGGGCAATATAGAAGAAGTAGTAGCAGTGGGAGCCGTTACCAATAAGGGCGTAAGAGCATCCTACAGCCAGTTTGGACCAAAGTTGAATCTGGTAGCTCCCTCTTCATCAAGAGTGGGAATCATTCCAATGCCTGGGGTAAGAACTATTGATAGAATGGGGCAATTAGGGTTTACATCGAGCAATTATAACGATGTTTTTGGAGGTACCTCAGCAGCGGGCCCATTAGTTGCGGGTGTGGCCGCTTTGGTATTAAGTGTCAATCCAAATCTCACGGCGGACAAGGTCAGGGAAATACTGTACACTACGGCCACGGATATGGGCAGTCCCGGCAGGGATGATATGTACGGCGCAGGAAGGGTAAATGCCTATGCGGCAGTAAAAAAAGCAATGAACAGCGCACCTCCCACTACCGGTGGTGAATGCGTCGATATTGATATAAACCGCCAAGGGTTAGTGTCCTATGCGGGAAATCAAGACCAGGGCGGGTTTAGGATTAAGGACAGACGAAAAACAATTATCGTCTTCAAAAACGCTTGGAAGGCTATTCCTATCGAGTACGATGTGACGGCCTCTACCCGATTACAATTCGACTTCCGATCGACACGCGAAGGAGAGGAGCATTCCATAGGTCTGGACAATGACCTTTTCATCACCAGTGGAAACCGATTCAAGTTATTCGGAGTTCAGAATACGGGTGGCGCCATTCGAGATTTTGACAACTACGACGGCTCCAAAGATTTCAAATCGTATTCCATTCCGGTAGGGAGGTATTATACGGGTGCGATGAAGTACCTTTTCTTTGTCGCGGATAACGATGCCAGACCGGACCGAGGAAACTCCTTCTTCTCCAACATAGTGATATTCGACGATACCAATAATAACGGCATTAATGATGAGTGTGGTACAACATTACGCCTAAATGCAGGTGATGATGATGATACCTTTGCGGAGAGTACTGGTGGGCTAAGCAGTCCGGAAAGTATTTCTGAAGAACTCATACTGTATCCTAATCCAGCCAAGGACCAACTGAATATTGACCTTAAAAGCTATATGGATAGCGATGTACAGTATTCCATTACGACCATGACGGGAAAAACGATAAAGGAAGGGTATTTTGATAACCATCATGATCGTCTTGAAACACTCGACCTGAAAGGTTGGCTCAATGGTATGTACCTGATTTCTATTCAAGTGGAAGGAAAGAAACCGTTGATGAAAAAAATCATCATCCAATAGTATCCATTATCATAAGAAACAAGCCCTCTCGCTATCCATTCTAATGATGGCGAGAGGGCTTTGTTATTGGTTGATCTTGCGAGGCTGAGAGACTGTTTTGGGTTAAACCCAGAATGTTCGTTGGAACTTCGTCATGAGGACTTAAATGGCAATGAATCAGTGCGTTTTCTTGG
>CANLOE010000167.1 GCA_947492745.1 uncultured Cyclobacteriaceae bacterium
ACAGTAATTAGGGTTAAACTTTAAACTGGACATTTAAATTTAATCCTAACTGTCAGATTAAGTCTGAACTACTTCAGCTTAACTTATTGTCCAGTTTTTTATTGCAATTCCATTAAACCCGAATTTTGCATTAGCTCATCATGATGTCTGTTTTGATAGTTTCGTGAATACGCTATAGTAAGAGCTTGTTTATAAGGGCTGAAAATTCAATGGATCAGCAGATTTTATTGGATTCGGTATAGTACCGCTACGGTTAGCTCTAAAAAACGGATACACTTTGCTGATTTGCTTTATTTCTATTTGTAAAAGAATACTTAATGCGTGATTTAGTAGCTTCAATAGCAGCTCACTGAGCTATAGATAGATGTCTCTTCAAAATTTTTCTCAGTAAATCTCTTGAATCTATCATAAGTATTCGCTCATAGAACAAAAAATACTTATCTTGACTCCTGTTATATCGAAAAACGAATATTGGGGAACGGACTCATTTTGGACTCTGATCAACTAATGCCACCATAGGTCCGGCTAATGAGAATGTTTTTTTCCCTATGGTAATCATGACAGTTTTAGATAGTGGAAATTAATGGTATTACATTTTTTGCTCGATTATATACTCACTACTCGTAAAATACTGATTTCTGACTACGACGATTTCTGATTCGGTTTACTGCTTAATTTATACTATTGAGAATGTCTTTTTGTTATAGGTCGATTCACTTACATCCATTCATTGGGTCATTTTTGACTTTCGTATTTTTGGCTCTACCTGTTCTATCCAAGGGAGCACAGCATCCCACCCCATATACCCTGGAATCTGGCCAAAGTTACCACTCCGATTTGGCTCAGTACTTACAGGTCTTGGAAGATAGTGATAACACTTTGCTTATCGACGACATTATTGCCGGAGGTCCCCAAATCGACTTCGGTCCACTGTATACGATAGGACGTCTGGAAAAGGGCAAAAGCTACTGGGCCAAACTAAAAGTTCGCAATACATGGAAAAACCAAAACACTTGGATGTTCTCCCCGGGAGTAAACGACTTTATCGAAGTATACCTGCCCAATGAAAAAGGAGAATATCTACCTCGAAAGTGCGGTTATCTGACGCCCGCCTCCCAGAAAGACAATCTTTCGTCGTATCAGGTCAACCTGACCTTACCTTTTGATAGTAGTGAGGTTGAAATCATAATGAAAATAAAGAATGAAGCCCATGCCAATCCGCACTTGCTACCGATACTACAAACACCTGGACACTATTATAAAAATATGTCCAGTGTCAATCTATGGAATTTTTTCTTTCAGGGAGTACTGTTCATCGTTGTTCTGTACAACTTTGCCCTCTATTTCTTCTCCAAGGACAAAGCATATATATATTTTGCCCTTTATCTATGCTCTATCTCCTTGTTCTATCTTTACCTGATGGGGTATGTGCGGGGTTTCATCTTTAAGGAGTATCCTTTTTACTCTCCTTATTTTATGATATTTGCTCCATTGGCATCTTTATTGTTCTACCTTTTCTTTAGGGAATTTTTTAGGTCCTATCAGACTTTTCTACAATGGGACAATGTATTCGTTCACCTGATTCGTTTTAGCATTCTTGTCACTACAGCGACGGGTATTCTCTACTTCATTACTCATGACATCAGCCTGAGTTCGAAGGTGATCCAGTTTGTTATCATGGTCAATGCCGTATTTAGCTTTTTACTGGTAATTATAGTTTTACGTTCTAAAAGCCCTATAAAACCTTATTTTGTCTACAGCACCATGACTCTCGGGGCAACCGCCCTTATTTCAGCGATCTCTTGGGATACCGAGTTTTCACAAGGCACCTTGGTACAGATAGGTCTGGTGCTACAGGTATTGATCTTATCATTGGGACTTGGCAAAAGGATCAGCTTGACCGAGAAAGAAAAAAACGAGGCTCAGATGGCTTTGATAGAGCAGTTACGCGCCAACAGAAACCTGATGCGCAAAAGAGAGACAGAGCTGGAGGATAAAGTAAAAGTGCGGACAGCAGAAATCGAAAAACAGAAAAACGAAATCCTGAGAGCAAAAGATGCCGCCGAGGCGGCATCTAAGGCCAAGATGGAGTTCCTTTCTGTAATGAGCCATGAAATCAGGACTCCGATGAATGCCGTTATCGGTATGACACACCTGCTCTTGGAAGAAGACCCGAAACAGGAACAGATAGAATACTTGAATACACTTAAGTTTTCAGGGGAAAACCTGCTCATACTGATCAATGATATTCTGGATTACAATAAAATCGAATCGGGCAAGATTCAGTTCGAGGACATCACGTTTAATTTTGATGAGCTGGTCAAAGGTCTCGGCTATATGTTCCGGCCGAGAGCACATACGAAAGGTATCGCATTCCAGATTTTTGTCGATCATGATATCCCCAAATTCCTGATAGGTGATCCTACAAGATTGGTTCAGGTACTCAATAACCTTTTGGGCAATGCCGTGAAATTTACGTTGAAAGGCCAGGTCACTTTGTATATCAGTCTTAAAAAAGAGACCCGTGACAGTGTACTGCTACTGTTCAGAGTAGAAGATACGGGCATCGGTATCCCCTCGGATAGGATAGCAACAATATTCGAAAAGTTTTCACAGGCAGAAAGTGATACTACCCGAAAGTTTGGCGGTTCGGGCCTAGGTCTATCCATATCCAGGAAAATCCTAGAGCTTCAAGGCAGTACCATCCATGTAGAGAGTAAAGAGAAAGAAGGCTCAAAATTCTATTTTGAACTGAAATTCGGTATCGATAAGAAGGCAGAAGAGACCTTGGCACCTGAAGATAAACCTTCGCTTATCAAACTAGAAGGCGTCAAGGTGTTGGTAGCAGAAGACAATGTCATTAATTATAAACTCGCTATGCGTTTTCTGAATAAGTGGGGGGTAGACTGTGATGTGGCCGAAAATGGTAAAGAAGCACTGAACATGATACAGCAGAAGGACTACGACCTAGTATTCATGGATTTACAAATGCCCGAAATGGACGGCTACCAAGCAACCGAAGCCATACGGGCCCTGAATGACAACAAATATAAAAATATACCCATCATAGCACTTTCTGCCGATGTCATTTCCAATGTCATCGAGAATGTCATGAAATCAGGAATGAATGATTACCTGTCCAAGCCATTCAACCCCAAAGAGTTCCATCAAAAAGTCTACCAATACTCTAGAGGCTACAGTAGATAAATTGCCTTTTGATTATTACCAGTGACTTTTTCAGAAGCACAATATCAATTGCCCGATAAATGTGTACCTTTGGAATCTGAAAGAATAGACCTATGTTGGAAATCGGTAAGTATTATATACTAGAAATCATAAAAAAAGTAGATTTTGGGGTGTACCTTGATTTTGACGGTGAGGAGATATTGCTCCCAAAGAAATATACACCGGAAGATGCGGATATTGGAAACAAACTGAGAGTCTTTGTGCACAAAGACTCTATGGACAGATTATTGGCGACGACCCAAGAGCCTAAAGGACAGCTCGGGGATTTTGTGGCACTGAAAGTCACTGATGCCAATGCCTACGGCGCATTTTTGGATTGGGGTCTCGAAAAAGAGCTTTTTGTGCCCTTTAAGGAACAGAAAGTAAAAATGAAAGCAGGGGAGACTCATGTCGTGAAAATCTGTCTGGACAATAAGACAGACCGCCTTCTGGGGGTTTCCAAGTTGAACGTGTTTTTTGCTCAGGACCTTTCAGGTATCTCGGAGGGGGATGAAGTGAGTTTGCTGGTACACACCATCACCCCCATGGGAGTACAGGCCGTCATAGAGCAAAAATACAATGGCCTCATCTATAAAGATGAGCTGTTTACCCAGATAAAGATAGGTGACCAGCTTACCGGCTCCATAAAAAAAATCAGGGATGATGGAAAAATCGACCTCACACTACGGCGTGGTATTCTGGAAGTAATCGATACCGCCAAAGAATCAATACTCAATGCGCTATCCCTATCTGATGGGTTTTTACCTTTTCATGATAAAAGCAAACCGGAGGATATCCGTCAGCATTTTAATATGAGCAAGAAAGATTTTAAAAAAGCAATCGGTGCCTTGTATAGAGAGGAAAGACTTTTGATAGGCCCTGACGGTATCACACTGAAAACGAAATAATATCATATCAATCCCTCCAACCCAGAAAAGAATATATGTCATCATTCATAGGGCAGGAGGGGCTTGTATCGATACTAGACCACTTTTCTTAGGTGTGGAGGTATTTTAGAAGGTGTGAGGCTATTTCCGCCCAGCTTTAGTATATCCGTTGGCTTCTTCAGCAATATGGCTTTTTTCTTATAGATGACTATCGGACCTTTCAGCATGGCGGGATTCCGCTGTAACACCTCTAACCACCCCGACATGGTAAAGGCGTTTCCGGCAATTCTCCTTTGGTACTCCCAGTGAGATTTATCCAGAAGGTCCTTGGGCCTAAGTCCCAGCATATTCACAATTTCCTTCCACAACGTAGTAGTCAACTTTGTCTTGTGAAAATTCACTTCATTGACATTGTTGGAAATCGACCGAGCATAAGCACGTGACTGTTTTCCGGTACTTGTCTCTGGGTCAAAATAAATGAATAATTCGTTGGGATGAAATTGCATGGTTAGATCTATTTTAAGGTGATAATTCCTCTTTTATCAGTGAAGTCCATATAATATAGCACATTTCTAGGTTTTTTCCAATCTTACCAAGTAGGGTAGACCATGCAAATCAGCCTCTTAGGAAGTAGTTCGGTGTTGCTGAAACGCTGATAAAAATAACGGTAATACTAAAATTTAAAGCAACACTTAAATATTTTATTTTCTAATAATCAGATACTTAGGTAGTTTCGCTATTGTGGATTGCACTACCTTAAATCAGTACGACTCTCCATTGGTAAGTAAGCGTTTTCCTCTATCTATATTTTTCGGACATGACAAACATTTTTGGTAAGAACGGTGTTATACTTTTTTGTTTTCGTTCAAAATCCATTGACGTGAATACATCTTGTTTTACGCAGGTCCGATTTGTACTACCGCAGTAGGTTTTACGTTATTTTTTTATGAATATAACACAAATTAAAAGTATATATTCAAGATGGGGCGAACGTATAAATTGTTTCGATGGACGAACTCTGTCGAATGATATTATTTATTGGAATTTAGACTTAACTTTAGGGTAACATTATAAAATTATTTGGAAGCATCACAGACAATAGCACTTTACCAACCCACGCTTCAGGCGATAGCCCTGAAGATGCTAGGCTGTATGGCAGACGCGGAAGATATGGTTCAGGATACTTTTTTGAAATGGCTGAGCGTCGATCATGATAGTATAGAGAACAATAAATCCTATCTGGTCAAGGCAGTGACCAATAACTGTATCAATCACCTCAATACACTGAAGAAAAAAAAGGACGAGTGTCTGGAAAATCTTAGTGCCGTAGAACTTTTTGCAAAATATAAAGATACTGATTTCGCCAAATTCGATCTTGAAAACGAACTTTCAGAAGCATGGCAGCATTTGCAAAAGCGACTGGAGCCTGTAGAGAAAGCAGTATTTGTATTACGCGAGATTTTCGATTATGAATACGAAGAATTACAACATATTGTAGATAAGAAAAAGGACAATTGCCGACAGATATTCAGCCGATCAAAAGAAAAGCTTTCCATCAAGTCCAAAAAACTAAAGACCGACCTGTCTCAGCAGAGTAGATTACTCGAAAGCTTTAAGTTCAGTTGCGCTATGGGCCACCCTTCGGAATTCATCGCGGATATCAAGAAGGAAATCAGCTCCAAAAAACTTTTTTGATTTGCTAGGTCTATCCATCATAAGATATTGAACCCCGAATCTGGCACTTATACCTAACCGAAATTGATCTGGGACAAGATGATTCGTTGACTTAAGTGCTGCTATTTTCTAAAGACCCTAACGACAAGTCTACCCGTAACGGTTCAACACTATACGGATTTTTCTCCTTGGCCATTGTCTATAAGGTTTCCCATTTCATTTTTTCTTGAGTATTAATACAGGTTTACCTCTCAAAGGTGGCATACCTTCCTATTCATTTTGTCTTATCCTGCGTAGAAATTTTTTGTGGTAGTGCTGCTATCAAACGGTTTAGATTAGAAATGTACTATGTTGAATCCAAGAAGACCCGCTGACTTATTACATTTTGACCCGGATCATGCATTGAAAAATCTACTGCGGATCTAACTATCTGCAAACCGGTCGTTGCATTAAGTTTTTTGAATTCACCGTAGCGGTGCTATGCTAAATCTAATAATAGACTTATATACTTAGTTATGTTGACTGTGTTTCATTCACCTCATTGAATCCGGTATATCGTTGAACAGAATCCGAATTCCGGTAGTTCATTTGAAAATTTTTCTGTTCGAGCGCAGCGTTTTCAAAATTTTCCGCATCCCACAGGCTGGCCCGAAGTCTCCCCTGACTTCGTCCTGCTTAATTTTTATCGATAGGACCGAGCGTAAAGAAAGGGTTCGGGGAACCCTTTCAGCGCAGGGGCCGGTCTGCCGCGCAGGAGTAAGCGCCCGGCCGGCTTTAGGCGAAAACGGAGTTAAGGGCGAATAGAGAACATATTGACCACGATTGGAACGATGAAAAGGCACCACGTCCAAAATACTTTCCTCAAAAACGGAGTATAGGTTGGTCGACTGTTAAAATCAGTAGTATAGCTAAGTATATAAGTCTATCCAATAAAACTACCTGATTTATTGATATTTATACAAGCTTAGCTTTTAAAATCGCCTATCTTCCTGTTCATTATGCTTCACTCTGCGTTAACAATCCTCGGGATAGCGCTGCTATCCCTGCGGTTCTCGCCTTGATTGAAAAAAAATGACCCGCGGAATCTTATACG
>CANLOE010000168.1 GCA_947492745.1 uncultured Cyclobacteriaceae bacterium
CTCCAGAAGAGTTTAGTAAAATCAATTATTCAAAATGTGCTTAACTTATTGTCCAGTTTTTTATTGCAATTCCATATGAGCAATTAGGAAATCACGTCTTGACTCGCTTATATAAGCTCTACACAGACAAAAGTTATAATAGAGACATGGTTCTTCTTCCTGCAAATTACAGAGACAAGGAAAAATGGAATCGAAAGGTTCAGGATTATATTGGTGGGATGATGGATATTTATGCTATTCAGCAATATGAAAAGTATTTCGGAACTCTTGAGAACAAAGGAATCTATTTAAAATGAACTACTGTAGCTAACATTGAGTGTAAAAACATAAGGTGGACAGTGATTTCTGCAAGTTTGATGCCCCCTTGGCGCGCATTTGAGTGCAACGGTAATGCGTAACCTATTTTGAAGGGTAGCATCTGTGATGCGAATTGTGCGTGTATGTTGCTATAAAAAATAGTCCTCTAGCACAGCACTAACTGCTTTTTTGTCTTTCTAGTTGCTCAGATCTTACTACCCGCGTCTTAGAAGCACTGGACAACAGCTTTGGCCGTCAGGACTACCAAGGAACGGCCCTAGAGATGGGCATTCCTACGAAAACCGCAGACAAGTATGTAAAGAAACTGCTGGAAACGGGCAAGGCACATAGAGAAAGCTATGGTAACTATGTGAAAACGAAGGCCGCAGACAAGCAAAGCCATAGCTGACAAATCCTCCATTTCCCCCAAATCCCCAACATCCCCCCTGTAGGATTTTGGGGATTTGTTTTTTTTCGACGACTGATATCCCCATGCCCTCTCTATCAGCTACAGATGAAGGGGGCAATCAATGAGCAGGAGAATCAAGTTTGTCGTATCTGGCAAGATTTGGGTTTGGCGCACTTGGCTTATTTTGCCGTTTTCACCAACTAGGAGTTTCAGAAATAAGCTTCCCGGATCAACGTATTTCTCTATAGTTTTAGGGACGTGAGCAGCTTGCTTTAAAAAGCAGATTTATTCTATGAAAACCTCTGGCCAATCTATGGAAAAAAGACTGGATGGTGCCAACAATTTTTTAGTACCTTAGTTATTGGAAAATATCCCGAAAAAAAAGCTCGATATACAAGCGTTGTAGGCCATTTGTGTAGCGTAAAGACCACAGCACATTCTGGCACACTCAAAGGGTGAAGATAATTCAAACGTTTTATATCTTGAAAACAAGGCAGTAGTAGTTGAACCCGGATCATATATTAGATTTAGTGTTACAGCCAAAAAATTGATCAATGAAACCAAGGACCAAGGAAATAGAAGAAATTAACATATGAGTTTCGAACAGACGTTTAAAAATATAGATGACCTCCTCTACAAAGATTCAGGCGCAGACAGTGAGTTAGACTACATCGGGCAGACCTCTTGGGTGATGTTCTTGCGCTACTTGGACGAACTCGAACAAGACAAGGCAGATGAAGCCGAACTCAAAGGGGAAGCCTACCAATTCATCTTGGACGAGGCATACCGCTGGCCAAATTGGGCCATGCCCAAAGGTGAAGATGGGAAACTCGATCATCATGTAGCGATGACAGGCCCTGACTTGGTGACTTTTGTAGATGGCAAACTCTTCCCCTATCTGGCGGCTTTCAAGCAAAAAGCGGATTCTGCCCAAACGATCGAATACAAGATCGGTGAAATCTTCTCTGAGCTGAAAAACAAAATCCAAAGTGGCTACAACTTACGAGAGATTTTGGAATATGCAGACGAACTGCCCTTCCGATCGACGACAGACAAGCACGAACTCAGCCACCTGTACGAAAGCAAGATCAAAAACATGGGCAATGCAGGGCGAAATGGAGGGCAATACTACACCCCTCGTCCACTGATCAGGGCCATGATACAAGTCACCGACCCACAGATGGGTGAGAAAGTCTATGACGGAGCGGCCGGTTCTTGTGGTTTCTTGTGTGAAGCTTATGAGTACATGTACGAACGCATGGAAAAGACCACCGACAACCTCAAGACCTTACAAGAAGCGACCTTCTACGGCAAGGAGAAAAAGAACCTTGCCTATGTGATTGGGATCATGAACATGATCTTGCACGGTATAGAAGCCCCCAATATCATCCATACCAATACCCTTGGGGAGAACATCCGTGACATCCAAGAGAAAAACCGTTATCATGTCATCCTGGCCAATCCGCCTTTTGGAGGAAAGGAAAGACCAGAGGTACAGCAAAACTTTGACATCAAAACAGGAGAAACCGCTTTCCTGTTCATGCAGCATTTTATCAAGAGCTTGAAAACAGGCGGACGCGCTGCTATTGTCATCAAAAACACGGTGCTGAGCAATACGGACAATGCTTCGGTAGCCTTGCGTAAACTGATACTCGAAAGCTGTAACCTGCATACCATCTTGGACATGCCCAGCGGTACGTTCTTGGGGGCAGGGGTCAAAACGGTAACGCTCTTTTTCCAAAAAGGAGAACCTACCAAAAAGATCTGGTACTACCAGCTCGACCCAGGGCGCAACATGGGCAAGACCAATCCGCTCAATGACAAGGACATGGCTCCTTTTGTAGCAGGGCAAAAGACCAAACCCGAAACCGAGCAATCTTGGAACATACGTGCAGCAGACATTGATGAAGCGACTTTTGACTTGAGTGTAAAAAATCCTAACACCCCAGAAGAAGCACCGCTTCGTGCCCCATCTGAAATACTAAGCGAAATGGAACAGTTGGACAAGGAAACAGCGAACCTTTTAAGAAGCATAAAAGAATTACTATGATAAAGTGGTCAGAAACAGAATGGAGAGGATTAAAAGATGAACAGGATTTAAACTTTTCCGATAATCGAAATCCTGTAAATCCTACAATCAAGCAAATTCAGATGCAGACAATTAAAGCGTTGATATGAGAGAGGGTTGGGAATTAAAAAAATTGATTGAAGTATGTGAGAATTTGGACAGCAAGAGAGTTCCTATTACTCAGAACAAAAGAATTGCTGGTAATATTCCTTACTATGGTGCATCTGGAATAGTTGATTATGTAGAAGACTATTTGTTTGATGAAGAACTACTCCTGATTTCTGAAGATGGGGCAAATTTATTGGCTAGAACTTATCCAATAGCATTTTCAATCTCTGGAAAAACATGGGTTAACAATCACGCCCACGTATTACGGTTTGACAACATGAGGACTCAAGCGTTTGTTGAGTATTATTTTAATTCGATAAAACTTAACGATTACGTTTCAGGGATGGCTCAGCCAAAATTGAATCAGAAATCTCTCAATTCGATTCAAATCCCCATCCCTCACCGAACAAAAACAAATCGTTGAGATACTTGATAAAGCCTTTGCTGCGATAGACCAAGCCAAAGCCAACATAGAAAAAAACATCCAAAACGCTAAGGAGCTTTTTCAATCCAAACTCAATGAAATCTTTAGCCAAAAAGGTGAGGGGTGGGAGGAGAAGTTATTACCCCAACTAGTGGATGGATTATGCTCACTTTCATATGGCATTGTTCAACCTGGTGATGAATATCAAGATGGTTTACCGGTGATCAGACCAACAGATATGAAAAATAAGTTCGTCAGTATTAATAATCTGAAAAGAATTGATCCTACAAAAGCAGATTCTTACAAAAGAACTACCCTGACGGGTAACGAACTACTTCTGTGTGTTCGAGGTGATACAGGTGTAGTTTCATTGACTTCAAAAGAACTAAAAGGGGCAAATGTCACAAGAGGTATTGTCCCAATTTTGTTTGATGCAAATTTAGTTCGGTTGAACTTTGGCTATTATCAATTTATTTCAGCTGGATTAAGCAGACAGATCAAAGAAAAAACTTATGGAGCGGCCTTAATGCAAATAAATATTAGGGATGTAAAACAATTAAAACTGAATATACCTCCAGTTAAGATTCAAGATGAGTTATTGCCCAAATTGAATACACTTTCTGACAATACTGAATTGCTTTTATTGTCATATTCAAATAAGCTAGCGTCCCTCAAAGAACTCAAAAAATCCATTCTCCAAAAGGCTTTTGCGGGAGAACTGTCGGAAGCAGGATTATCAGGATGGGAAGATGAACAGGATTTGACTGCCGCACTTAATCAAGAAATCCTATAATCTAGTACATCATGGTTCAGACAAAAGAAAGAAATATTGAATTGGAAGATGAACGGGATTTGAAGTGTGCTGCTGAACCGCAAGCACCCTATGATGATCAAGAAATCCTAAAATCAACGAATCCAGCAAATCCTGATGCAGACAAAATGAATATGACCTTAGACCAGATTACCTATAAAATCAATGGTTGTGCCATGAAGGTTCATAACACCTTAGGCAATGGATTCCAAGAAGTCATTTATCAGCGATGTTTGGCCATTGAGTTCGAAAGGGCAGCGTTGGGGTTTGTAAGGGAGCAAGATCATGCGATATATTATGAGGGAATAGAGGTAGGTACCCGTAGAGCTGATTTTGTAGTAGAAGATCGGGTAATTGTTGAGTTGAAAGCTTTGATCAATTTAGAAGATGTGCATTTGGCCCAAGCTAAAAACTATGTGGTAGCTTATGATAAGCCAGTGGGTTTACTCATCAATTTCGGAGCAAGGAGTCTACAGTTTAAAAAGATATTCAATCCTAAAATCAAGGAATCCAGCAAATCCTGATCCAGACAAAAAAGAGGAGACAAATGAACGAAGCGCAAACCAAACACGATTTAATAGAACCAGCATTGCGTGCAGCAGGTTGGGGCCTGGTAGAAGGCAGTCGTTTGCGTTTGGAGTTTCCGATTACCCAAGGGCGTTTGATCGGTCAAAACAGGCGTTCCAAGCCACTATTTGCTGATTATGTACTCGAATACAAAAACCGTAGGATCGGCATTGTAGAAGCCAAGAAAAGAGACCTCTACTACACCGATGGTGTGGGACAAGCCAAAGACTATGCAGAGCGTTTGAACATTCGCTTTAGCTATGCCACCAACGGGCTTCAAATCTATGGCATAGACATGGAAGAAGGCACAGAAGGTGATGTAGCCAAATACCCTACACCGGACGAATTGTGGGAAATGACCTTCCCAAGCCCAAAAGAAGCCTACAAGGTAGAAATCGCTAATTGGCGAGAGCGCTTATTTGCCGTTCCTTTCGAAGACAGAGGCGGTACATGGCAACCACGTTATTATCAAAACAACGCCATTACCAAAGTACTGGAAGCAGTAGCAGACAAAAAAGACAGGATCCTTTTAACCCTTGCTACAGGAACAGGAAAGACAGCCATTTCTTTTCAAATCGCATGGAAGCTATTTCATGCCAAGTGGAACCTAAGAAGAGACGGCCAAAGAAGTCCAAGAATCCTCTTTTTAGCAGATAGAAACATCCTCGCAGACCAAGCCTTTAATTCCTTCAATGCTTTCGAAGAAGACGCTTTGGTACGTATTGCACCCAGCGAAATCAAGAAGAAAGGCAAAGTGCCTAAAAATGGAAACCTCTTCTTCACCATCTTCCAGACCTTTATGAGTGGAGCAAATGATTCGCCCTACTTTGGGGAATATCCGAAAGACTTTTTCGACTTCATCATCATCGATGAGTGTCACCGTGGTGGAGCCAATGACGAAAGTTCTTGGCGAGACATATTGGACTACTTCTCTCCTGCGGTACAGTTAGGTTTGACCGCTACACCCAAGCGGGATGTCAATGGAGATACCTATGACTATTTCGGTGACCCTGTATACATCTACTCGCTGAAAGAAGGTATCAACGATGGATTCTTAACACCATTTAAGGTCAAGGAAATTGACACTACCATAGACGAATACGTCTACACAGGTGATGATGACATAGAGAGTGATGAAGAGATAGAAATCGGCACTAAGTTTACCGAAGAGCAAATCAATCGCATCATAGAGATCAAAGCACGAGAAGAATACCGTGTGAAACTCTTTTTGGACATGATCGACCAAAACCAAAAAACGTTGGTCTTTTGTGCGACCCAAATTCATGCTGCTGCCGTTCGTGATTTGATCAACCAGCACGCCAAAAGCAAAAACACCAACTACTGCCACCGTGTGACGGCAGACGATGGAAAGATTGGCGAAAACCATTTGCGGGATTTTCAGGACAATGAAAAGAGCATCCCAACGGTGCTCACCACTTCACAGAAACTCAGCACAGGAGTAGACGCCCCCGAAATACGGAACATCGTATTGATGCGCCCTGTCAACTCCATGGTGGAGTTCAAGCAGATTGTCGGTAGAGGAACTCGATTGTTTGATGGCAAGGATTACTTCACCGTTTACGATTTCGTAGGTGCTCACGAGCACTTCAACGATGATGAGTGGGACGGTGAACCCTTAGCGCCTGAACCTCCTCGGACATATACACCGGGTGAAGGGCCTCCAATAGTTGAGGAGCCACAACCTACTTATTGTGAGGGATGTGAAAATGACCCTTGCGTTTGCGAAACACCTCCAAGAAAGATGATTAAGGTTAAGCTTTCGGAAGGCAATGAACGTGAATTGGATTCAATGGTCAAAACTTCTTTTTGGAGTCCCTCAGGAACACCGATTTCAGCGCAAGAATTCATCAAGCAATTATTTGGTGACTTACCCACCTTCTTCCAAAGCGAAGACGAACTCCGCAAACTATTGGAATTGCAATAAAAAACTGGACAATAAGTTAAGCACATTTTGAATAATTGATTTTACTAAACTCTTCTGG
>CANLOE010000169.1 GCA_947492745.1 uncultured Cyclobacteriaceae bacterium
ACGCTGAACCCAAGAAAACGCACTGATCTATTGCCATTTAAGTCCTCATGACGAAGTTCCAACGAACATTTTGGGTTTAAGACAATGAATATTTCATTTTCTCTATGAAATTAAAGCCTAGATCACTTCAAATGGAATAAAATGATCTGCACGATACTATGCGGGATTCAAAACCTGTATTTCCATAAAAAAGCCGTAGGCATTTCGCCCACGGCCTCTATCAGAATACACACACACAAATTCTACTCTATATCACTGAAGTAAGTAGGGCATAGCGGTATGGCTACGACTCATTACAAATACAAAAAGCTATTCATACCGTTTCTGACTACTTATTACTTTTTCGAAAATCTTTTGGTAATACTGACAATCGGTGATTCCAATCGAATCAAGTAAGTACCCGCAGGGATGTTGCTCATATCGATAACGTTCCCGTCGGTTACTTTTCCTTCTGCAATACCCTGTCCCAGTACATCGAAAATGCGGTAGGTCTCAAATGATTCACCTGAAATGACACGTAAACTTTCAGCATTCACTGGATTTGGAAAAAGACTGACTTCCAAAGTATGGTCCTGTTCATTATCGAATCCCAGTTTTCTATTGGTAATTCTTCCTGCCGTCAGCTTGAGGTCATCGATAGCCACATCTCCTTGCCAGCTGGTCCCTGTACTGGTATTGAACCTCAATTGAACACTACTATTGACATAGTTGAGCAAGCTTACACTAGCAGAAGTCCAATCACTACCTTGTGCGCCACTTTGACTCCAGATGTTTGTCCAGGTCGCCCCTTTATCAGTACTGGCCTCTAGACTCAAAGTACCTATAGCAGCTCCTAACATATGGTACTGAAACTCAAAATCGGCATCGCTCAGACTGCTCAGGTCAAAGCAAGGAGAAGTAAGTAAAGCCTGCTTATTGGGAAAACCGGTACCTCTCACAGAAGCCTCTACATAAAGGTAATTACTGGCTTCGGCAGCGCTGCTTGGACCTGTCCCGCGAGAAGGAGTGCCGTTCGCATCTACTGACCAGTCGATATCATCAGCACTGGACTGGGTCCAATCCCCAATACCGTTCTCAAAACCTTCGGCATAAGGAAAAGAACTGATCGTATTGCTACAATCAGGGCTACTGACACTGACCAAAGTAACTTCCAAGGTTCCCATTTTCAAATCTGAAAAAGGAAAACGACCTCTTAAACTGAAAACGGGCTGTACAGGATTACTGGGTAAATCAGGGGAAGTAAAAGTCGCTCCACTATCGGTACCCGCATCATAGGGAAACAGGTCCATGGTGACCGAATTTTTCCAATTGCCACTTGCATCTAAAAGAGAAACATCATGAGCTGCAACTATCCAGTCGGGGCTGGGAGCAATCATGGACGTCATGGTCAACAAAGGAAAGTCGGCACTCACATTAAGGTCGATTTCAGCTGTACCAAGAGTCGTGGTAGGTATAGACCCTGCATTGAAGAACTGGTCGGCATTACCGGCCGATATAGCAGCATCGACTTCTCTTTGGAAGTTAACAGTAGCACCTCTTTCGGCGATATCCTTTATACCTAGGCTTGCATTTTGACCCACAGTTACAAAATTTACACCACTATTGTGCATCGCACCAACAAAGGGTGACCAATGGCCGTTACTCGGGATATCCGTTGGATGTGTTGTAGCGCTCCAACTACTCACGAATTTGATATTGTACACAGCTGTAGTGCTTTGGCTATGAGCTAATTGGAAGCCAAGAACAAAGCTCATCACTAGAAATTGCTTTAGTTTGTCGTACTTTTTCAGTTTCATGTTCACTTTGGTTTAAGGTTATAAAAGCTTCGAAAGTACCGCAATTTTGATTACTGAAAAGTGATTTTATAGATGAAAACGGCATATGTCAATACACCGACATATAGCTTTTTTGAACGATTATTTTAATCCAATATCCATAAATTCTAATTAGGGTTTGAATCACTTTTCCGACCGGAATCATTACCCGCTAATGATCAGTATATTACAAAATAATGTGTTCAAGTACCTACTTTGTTTTTCTATCCTACCGTTCGTCGATTTTGCTTAGAGTCACTTTATCGAGTATCGTAAAATCAATCAAAAGGTGTCGATAACACATACAAAATCAGGGCTCAAGTATAGTGTAAGAGTTAGTAAGTTATTTTTTTTCCGTTGCCTTTGCTATGAAAACACAATTGTGACAGCGTCGATCATTAAAGCAGGTAGGCTATAATAATGATCGGTACGGAAGTAATTTCTATCTGGGGTAGGGTAGGAAGGTGAGGAAGCAACTATCTGCACTCAAAACAATAAGCTACTCTCCTTAGCTAATGGTAACCATAGCACAAGTTTGGCCAAAAGAGATTTACTATCGATTTGAGTATGTAGAGCTGTTTCTTCCAGTAATATGGGGAAGTTTTTTTTACCCCTGCACAAGGTTAGAAAAGTGTATTGCCAATGCTGTAGTTCTATGATACGAATGCGGAAATTTTTACGGGTGACGGCAACATGGTTTTTTTTGTTGGCGGGGCAAATCCCCCAAGTTTTCCTGTGTTAGCTGTCGCAGGTATCCTTTCAAAGGATAATGCTGTTCCAAAAGCCGTAGGCAAGCGGGTGTGTTCAGCTGCATCCGATGGTATAATAGTTCAAGAGATGAGTGTACGACCTCATTGGTAGGAAGGCCTTCTGTACCCTCGACAAATCCAGCCTTCGGTGATGGCCCTCTCCAGTCGCGCTATTTCTATGGGTATATCCAGAGAAGGGTTAGGTGTTATACCAGCGGTAGGTGTAGGTTTTGTATCTAAAAGAAACATGGGAAAACGCCTTCCCAGATTGAATAGGCTCCATCCATTTGGAGGAAGCGTGAGCAGGTAGGCCTTGGCAAATACCTCGAACAGTGAGCTTCCCATGAACTTCAATAGGTAGGGGTAGTCGTTTTTCAGACATTCCACTAATCGAAGTACGTAACCGGCAGCATAGATATCTACCCTTTGGTATGCCGACACCCCTCTTTTGGAAACAATTGTATCCTCTATGGACCTGGAGTAGTATTGTTGCGCCTTCTCTACCTTTTCTTTTAAGTTTCCCCTTCCCGTTATTACCTCTTGCAGCCAGGCCTGTTTTTCATGCAGTTCTTTCATTTTCTATGGAGTTATAATGGGGAGAACTCAAGGGCGTGGAGAGTGCCTTCTTCGTTTTTTTTAATTGTTCTGTAGGGAAAAAACCTCCGTTGAGAATGTGTTTGGCCTTGAAAAGCTCTTCGACAAGTGTAGGATACTCGGGAATATTGGCATCCCATTCCAGCAAAGTAGAGACTCCGCCCGTGAGTGACTGGGCCAGTTGGTAGAGGTGCCATACCGGTGTCGGTACAGGTTGGTCATGTGTATCGATCATGTAATCCCCACAGTGGGTAGGGCCGGCAATATGAATCTGCACTATATGCTCATGTGGTAACTGGCGGATGTAATGTTCGGCGTCATAACCATGATTGAACGCAGAGACAAATACATTGTTGACATCGAGCAATAGTCCACAACCTGTTTCCAATGCCAGCAGTCTTAGAAAATCCCACTCGGTTATGGTATTTTGGGAAAACTCCAAATAGGTGGAAGGGTTTTCGATGACCAATGGCCGCTCCATATAATCCTGTACGGTACGTACCCTTTCGATCATGTATTGTAGGCTCTCTTCGGTAAGTGGTATGGGCAGGAGGTCATGCGTATTGACATGGAGCAGACCTGTCCAGCAAAGATGGTCGGAAATCCATTTTGGTTGTAGGTATTGGGCCAGTTCCTTTAACTGTTTCAGATACTCCGTATCCAGCGCTCCACTGCTACCGATATTCATACTGACTCCATGCATGACCAAAGGCTTTTTCTCGGCCATGGTTTTGACCACATGGCGACCATAACCGTAATTGCCTATGAAGTTCTCACTGATGATTTCGAACCAATCCACCAATACATCTTCCTGTTGCATCAAATAGGGGAAGTGCTGACTGCGCAGTCCCACACCATAACCTAGGTTAGGCAGTCCCAACCTGTTCTGTTGTTTTTTTTGGAGATCAAAATGGCATCTCGTACCTGTATGACCTGTACGTAAGCTATCCTGTATCATAGTTGTTTTTGAAAAATCCATGTAGGCCGGTACTGAACTCCTTACCTGAAACTCGGCACTGGCAAAATAGGATAATGCTCACATCAAGTAGAGGGAGGCATGGCCAATCTCATGGCACTCGGCTGGGGCTGCGTCAGCTCCGCTTGCTCTCCCATTACAGTCTCATAGGCCTTCTATGCGATATCGTACACTGCATCCTCTTTTTCGTAGGACATTTGCTCCAGAGGCTCCGAATTGAAGTCGGGTGCATCTCCAAAGTCGAACAGTTGCATGACGAAACTTCCACTGGCACCAGGGTCCGGAAACAGCTGCGAAGCCGAAATAGGCACGGCACAACCTCCATGACCACTGACCGTAGGTAGACCACAGGTACCTTCCACGCTTTTGGTAGTGGGGCTGAGACTTTGACTGCAATTGCCGCCGCCATCGGAGTTCTGTACAAAGCCACAGCCACCCTGTGCTTTGCAGGTATTGGACCCTTTGCAACTGTGGTATATCTCAACGGCAGCACAGGTATCATCAGCTGTAGGTTTGCGCAACAGGTCCATACCCTGACAGCCATGATTGAGGATGTCGTTAGGAGCATTATCGATATCCTCCCAAAGCTTGGGGACCTTGCCCGTCACGGCCCAGCATATCGATACCCTGTCACCGGAACCGTACATGGCAGGAGAGGGGAACTGCTTGATCTTGCCTATCCAGTAATCGTTGAGCTGTGTAGTGATTCCTTTGATGGTACCCACTGCGGCTTGGCTAAGTAAATTATAATTGTTATCAAAATCTGTGCTTTTGAGTTCATTCAGAGCCTCGGCTACTTCCTCTGCCGTGGGGATATTATAGTCCGATGTTACATTTTCGGGATTGAGCATGGACGCTTTCCACTCATTGCCCGACTGGGCATGCCATGTATCCCAGGTCTCATACCCATTTTCTTTGATAACACTTTTCACTTCTGTAAATACTTCATAATGGTCTAGTAATTCATCCCTTTGTATCAAGTTCCCATTCGTGTCCTTGGTCAGGATGTCCAGCAGCGAGGTGACGTCAGTGTACTTGATTTCCAGATAATCCCAAAAGCAGGTATACATCCAACCAATAGAACCGAAGAGTGGCAGGTCCACTTCCTTCATCTCCGGTGTCCACCAATCGAAAGGAGCAGGCTCGAAATAGCGCCCCACCTTGTCGGGTGCAATGTGTTTTCGGGCTTCTTCCAAGGTTTCCTCAATAGCCAAAAACAGCTCTATCTGACTACCGTTATTCTGTTCGTTATAGGGAGCTTTGCAGTCCTTGAAGTCAAGGATATGCGGGATAATGGTACTATCATAACATATCCAGCCAAACTTATCGTTTTGCAATGCAGGACTGGTAAAATCAGGTTTGAACCCTAAGAGATTGCTCATATTGGCCGCTAACTGCAAGTGCAACATTTCTTCTATGAACACACTGAAGATAAGATTGAAGGCACGCTCGTTGGGCGTGGAAGGCTTAGCTACGGGAGCCATGCCGCCCGGCCAGTAGCCGACCTTTGTAAAAATCGGTCCCCTTGCTATTGATCTGATGTAGTCCCTGAATAGAGTACATAGACGTCATGTACAGCGGAATGGTAAATAGCTCTACATTGATGGCTGCTTGTGCTATGGACCGAATACAAGATATGTCCGCATCCCTGAACTTCGGGTCGCGTCTCTCTATTCGCTCCAGATGTTCTTGGGTAAGCAATATGAATTGGACCTCAGTAAGTTGATTTTCCATTTGTTGACTGTTTATGATGAGAAAATTCAATTCAGATGAATCTGATAAAAATGCTACTGACATCTCTTAGAGATTGTAATGACAACAACGCTATACGCGAAGGCCGCAATGAAATTATGCGTCAAAAGACAATCGGAAACCATACTGACCTCGGACATCAAAAACCATTGAGTGGGATATCCTTACTATCCATACAAAGCTAGTAGTAATGCTTAACCGGTATGTATATATTGTTAAACTCAATACGATGACGGATGGTCATGGTTATTGATTGAAAATGAGGTCGCGATAATCACTTTTATAATGACTTACTTCTCGATGAACAAGATTAGAATACAATGAATATAAGAAGAGATTTACTGAAAAAACAGAAAAACATAGGGTGTAAAACAAGAAAGGTTGTAAATTACTATCCTACAGATTGTTAAAGTTTCATTTTTTCATATCACTAATACTATCTTGGTCTGACCGACATCCAAGATGTACTTGCCCGGGAATATATTTCATTTTACATTTATTCCTATTGAATGTGATTTGATGATTTTATTCCTTATTCAAAATTTGGCGCTGACAGAACTCTATTCTCTGACTTTGCTGAAATTAAATTATCCGTAAAACCATGGACTTATACAGATTAATATTTTTAATGTCGTATATATTGATTAATTTCCAAGATGGGAAAGAAAGTACACTTCGAAGT
>CANLOE010000170.1 GCA_947492745.1 uncultured Cyclobacteriaceae bacterium
AAGTACAATAAAACCAGCGGTTTAGGTGAGGAGGCTTAATTGATTATTAAGGTAACGAACCTGCGCAGCGTAAAGCCACTGATTTTGAAGCAATTTATGTTTGTAATAGGAATGCCACTGATCATTTTGGGCTCAATTGACTTTCAGAGGTCACATGGAATCTGTATGTACCAGTTTAGCTCAGGAGGAATGCTTTGCTTATCACATGCACTTCTTTCAGTCTATCATTTTGTTGAAATCTCCATAGATAGAGCTACTATCTTCTTTGACTGACTACCAATCTCAAAACAATACTACACAAAACAATCTCTAACGATACGATGTATTTTCTTTTTTCAGGCAGTCACTTCCGGTATAAAAACCTCGGCGCACAATCTATCGATATACTATGAGCAGAAACAAGCCATGCACTCGAGACCGCCCTATTGTTTGAAAAAAACTCTTTTTACTCAGGTTTTTCCTTTGGTTAATTTCTCCATTCATTTTCGCCTCAGCATAAATCAACTTCTATAGCACGAATGCAGGTTTAATAAAAACTACAACAAAGAAAGATATGCCTCTTCCGTCTCCCTTACCATAGCCTTGATATTGAAGTTCTTTTCTATGGTAGCTCTCGCATGATGACCGACATCCCTCCTTAACTTCTCTCCGACAACTAGTTTACCGAGATATTCCGCCATGGCATCGATATCTTTCGGCTTTACGACGTACCCATTCTCTCCATGCATCAACAACTCTCTGGTTCCATCGACTTCTGTTGCCACTACTGCTTTTTTCATGGCCATAGCTTCCATTAGCCCGATAGGCAAGCCTTCCCACAGCGAGGGCAAGCAGTAAATATCAAATGCATTGAGCAAATGGGGTACATCTGTCCTATAACCTGCGAAAATCACCTTATCGTTGAGCCCTAAAGTCGCACACAAGGCCTCTGCCTCTTCTTTGAGCTCTCCATCTCCGACAACAAAAAGTTTAGCTTCGTCGTGAATCAAGGAAACTTTTTTAAAAGCCTTCAATAAGGTAAACGGGTCCTTCTGTTTGGTTATACGAGCAATATAACCAATAAGCACCGCATGATCTTCCACACCGAACTCTGAGCGAATATCAGCATAGTTCAGCAAAGGATCAAAACGCTCCAGGTCGATACCGTTATTGATGACCTTGGAGCGAAACCCTGAAAAGTAATGCTTCCCCGTATCTTGGTTGCTCTGTGAAACAGAGATGTTCAGATCGGTCTTACCTGTCAGGTACTTTTCTATCGCCACCCTGATTCTCTTAACAAGCACCTGCTGATCATCATGAAAGGACCAACCGTGTACCGTATACAATAGGGGCTTACCTAGGCGACGGGCAGGCCAGAACACATTAGTACCCGCCCTGGTACCGTGAGCATGGACAATATCGATTTCCTTTTCTTTCATAAGTTTCTTGACCTCTTGCCATTTGCTGAAATCAAAAGGTCTTTCGGTATGGATTACGTAGTTCTCTATACCGATGGCATCCAGCCTATCCATCATCTGTCCTTCGGTGAAAGAAAGCACGATGGGCTCGAACCTCGACTTGTCCATATGTTTTACCAAATCGAGAACGTGGCTCTCCCCTCCCCCAATCTTACCTTGTCGTATGGCTTGAATTATTTTAATTTTTTTCATTTTTCAGGTGGGTTCACGTATTTTCGAATGGTTCTGTAGGCTACTACTGCTGTTATACTCAGATTCCCTTTATACGAAAATGGGTCAAGTTCCAAAACACACCTTTTAAAAAGGCCTTTGCATGGCCCCAATCTCCCTTCAAAGTGTGTGTTACTACGTTTTTAGGTATGGTGATACAGCATAGGTAAAACAAAAAAGGCATCAATTTCAGTCCTCCGAAATTTCTTCTCATAAAGAGTATCCTGTTCCGGGAAAGGTAATAGGTTTTCAATAAGCTAGCTTTACCTACGGTCATCGATTCTTTATGATAAATCAATGACTTGGGCTGATAGTAGATGTTATAACCGTGCTGTTTTATCCGTTCGCTCCAGTCCAATTCTTCATAGTAAAGAAAAAAAGCTTCTGACATTTTCCCTACCTTATTGATTACCTCCTTGGGTACCATCATCCCCCCACCATGCACATAATGGGTAAAACCTCCTTCATCATATTGTCCGACATCCTTTTCCTTGCTGCCGACCATTCCATTCCTGCCATTGAACATGTTAATGTCTTGGTATCCAGCATACTCTATGACTCCTGGATGAAAATAATAATGAAATTTCGGACTTGCCATACCAATATTCTGCTCCTCATGAAAGACCTCAATAAGACCCTGCATGATGTTCGGATCAAACTCCGTATCGTTATTGACAAAAAAGAGCAGCTCTCCCATAGCTACATCTACCCCTAGATTATTGCCCCCGGCAAAACCAAGGTTTTTCTCACTTACAATCAGTTTCGCCTCTGGGTATGCTTCTTTTATCTGCTTTTCGGGATTCTCTTTCGAGCCGTTGTCAACTATAATAACCTCAAGAGAACTATAGTTGACTTTCTTGAGCGACCTGAGCATCTCACAGGTCACGGCTGTACCATTGTAATTGACACTGATGATAGATACTAATGGGTCTTTACTGATTTTCATGATATGATGTCGCTTGTACGGGCAATAGGAAGTCAACTATCGCCAACTACACCTGAGGGAGTAGTAGCCTAAAATTACTTTATCCCTTGCCGAAGTATCGAGTAGACTTCAACAAGGGATAAGTTAGAAGGTTATCTTCAAAATAGAAAACTTGAAGAATATTCTTTTACTTTTTTGCTTGCTCTTCATCTTGAACAGCAGCGGGAAGGGTTTTGATCAAAATCCCCATATCTTTCCAAAAGGAGTTGGTCTCGGAATATTCTATATCCAAAGCCAGACGCTCTTCAGGGGACATCTCATTATTTCCTTTTTTGGTAATCTGCCACAATCCCGTGATTCCCGCAGGTGCCAAAAAACGCTGTGCCCACCTGTCTTTTGTCAACAGCTCTGCTTCGTACAATGGCAGTGGACGATTCCCCACAAGTGACATATCCCCTTTGAGGACATTCAACAACTGCGGAAGCTCATCCACACTGGTCTTCCTTAGGAAGTGACCTATCCTGGTTACTCTCGGATCATGTTTCAGCTTGAAGAATACAGGAGCACCCGAATCCGACGCTTCATCTTCTTTATCGTATTTGTTCAATTCTGACAAATTCGCCAATTCGGCATCAGCCCCGGTCTTCATTGACCTGAATTTATAAAAATCAAAAATCTGATATCCTGTCCCAGCTCTTTTTGAGATATAGAACACAGGACCTTTGGAATCCAGCTTGATCAGAAGGGCAATCAATAACAATATAGGACTAAGGATCAATAAGGCCGTACCTGATACCAAAATATCAAAAAAACGTTTTGCAGATGAGGAAAAATTCATTTTGTTCCTTAGGGTAACCTTAAGCTCATCAGCCTCATCGTTGGACTGATTGACCTGATTGATGAAATTTATCCTAAAATCAAGATCATCATAAGAAAGGTCATCCAGCGCATAATAATCATCGGCACCTACACTAACGGTCTCTGCCTTATCATTACTATCACATGTTCCGGACACAAGAATAATGACCAGATTGTTGAAATAATGATTCCTACGCAGCTTCCTTACCTTCTTAAAAGTATCCTCTCCTGAAAGTCGTGTATCACAAATTATGGCATCCGGAAGCGGGGCCTGATCTATGATATAATTATCGATCCACTGAATTGCTTTATCATATAGAGAGAATTTTATGCTGCCATATCCCAAGCCCTTCATGTTCTCTCCAACCTCTTCGCTACAAGGCCCGATACACAACAGCCATTTCTTAGCATCAGATCTATCTCCTTCTACGGGTGTCAAAGATTTGATTTTTCGAATAAAATCTGTTTCGAGGGTAGTTTTTTCCATAGCATTTAAAACTTTAAGACCGTATCTCCTGATTTACATTTAACACTTTGTTGATTAATTCCGTTAACTGATCAGGATTGAAAGGTTTTTCCAAATAAGCTGCTGCCCCCATGGACAAGCACTCCTTTTTTTCATCTTCATCATCCCAGCCTGATAACACAATGACAGGGATATCCCTGTAAATACCGCTCTTCTTGAGGTTTTTTAAAAAATCAACACCACTGATGGACGGCATTCTCATATCGGATAATATCAAATCGGGCATATTACCTTTTGACAACCACCGCATGGCCATCAATCCATCACTTTTAGTAATGACTTCGTAACTCTTACCCAACATTTTGTCCAAAAACATGCGAATTGGTTCGTCATCATCAACTACCAAAACTTTTTTTTTCATCATCAAAAAATTTAAACGATCTATTATACGGCAATCGCTGATCCGTCCCTGATTTAGGCAAAAGGTTACCGGCTTCAGAAGCAGGAGATATTAAAGCCAACGACTAAACGCTAATAATCAATATGTTAGAACAAAATCATTTTGTTGACGTAAGCTACAAAAAAACTGTAGAAAAGCGCAACAAAACTTAATTTTTAATTCAAAATTTCAACATTAATTAACACTCCAGTATCAAATACACAACAAATACCTGCATTATTTAAAATTATCGCAATCGAATATTGATCAAAGAAATTCTTTTGTGAACAGTTACTGTTGAAATTCAAAATTAATGAATACTAGATCACAAACAACATTATTTCTTCACAAATAAAATCACTATTATCCTAGAGCGGGAAAATCTTAGGGGAAACCTCATACTTTCTCACTCAATTACTGGTTAATGCAAGAAAAGGAATAAAGGTAAACGGGAAATCTTATTTTTTACGTTTTTTTTATTTTTATTACACGTGTTTGATGATTTTCATTGCTGAAGAAGTCCCGATACGATCAGCTCCTGCCTTTAACATAGCAAAAGCCTTGCCATATGTACCAATACCCCCAGAAGCTTTGATTCCTATCTCTTTTGGCAATATTTTTCGCATGTGGACTATGTCCTCTACAGTAGCTCCATCGGTAAACCCTGTTGAAGTTTTAACAAAATCCACACCTGCGTCACTACAAATCTTACACGCTTCAGTAATTTCTGACGTATTAAGGTAGGCGGTTTCCAATATGACTTTCAGCAATTTACCATTATCATGTATCAAGGTACTGCACTTGGCAAGCTCTATTTTCACCCATGACATCCTCGTTTTGAACGCAGAAATGTTCATCACCACATCAAGTTCGTCTGCTCCATCCTCCAGTGCTTTTGAAATAGTGGTCAATTTGGTTTCAGTTCTTTGGTAACCAAGAGGGTACCCAATAACTGTTATCAATGAAATAGGGGCCTCATTGATCTCCCTGCTCGCTTTCTCAACCCAGAAAGGAGGTATACAAACACCGAACAAGTGGTGGTTTTTAGCTTCCAGTACCAATGTTTCCACATCAGTCGATGTAATAGTAGGTTGGAGATTAGTATGTTCCAAAAACGGTCTAAGATCCTTCATCCAGACAATTTAAGGAAAAAATACATCCTAATGGACTATACCGCACTCTTTACAGAATTTGCGCTTGCCAACTTTACGGATTTTAGGTTTTCTTTTGTGTCCAAAATAGCTCGGATCAGAGTATTGTGGTTTTTTCATCGCTCTTTCCATCTTTTTGTATTTTTTTGCATTAGCGATAAGCCGTTTTTCAAACTCCTCTACTTTTGCATCAAAAGTTTGATTCAGAGAGGGACTTTTTTTCCCTTTTTGGGACTTCTTGCGCTTGATGTTTTCCTGTCCTTCATTAAACTCTTTTGTTGAAAATGGTTCAAAGGAGTTTGGCCCCTGTTTGTTCTTTTGCTTTACCGCATTCGCATTACCTTTCTTTTTGTTTTTGGACTGGGCCATAACGCTGCCAATAGCCAGTGAAAACAGTACTATCAATATCAATCTTAACCTCATAGCATTAGTATTTAATTGGGTACGATTATATCGCATGAAGCGAGCTTTGAAAGCAGTCATCTACCTTCCCTTAAGATATAAACCTCTAAAGCAACATAAAATTATAACTCCGGACTTTTTCTTTACTCATTAATGGGAACCTTATGATACATCCTAAATTCAAATATGGCTGAAAACAAGTAAAATAAATACACTTTTTGAATTAACGGAAGTAATCATGCACTGACATACAGCAATCTATACCGAAGGAAGCTGACATCTGATTTGTTTTCTTTAACCCAGAATGTTCGTTGGAACTTCGTCATGAGGACTTAAATGGCAATAAATCAGGGCGTTTTATTGGGTTTAGCATAGCACCGCTATGATGAATCCAATAAACTTAGTGCAACGACCGATTTGCAGATAGTTAGATCCGCAGTAGATTTTTCAATGCATGATCTGGGTTAAACCCAAAATGATCGATAGCCTTCCTATTGCGAGCATAAATCACTTCAAAATCAGCGGTTTTACGCTGCGCAGGT
>CANLOE010000171.1 GCA_947492745.1 uncultured Cyclobacteriaceae bacterium
CGCCGTGAGGAGCGGGACCCGTGCGGTGGAGCGCAGCGCAGCCGCCTCGGGGGACGCGACGAACTCCTTTGGACCTGTGTTGGGGTGACGACCATAGGAGGAACGAAGCGTGGGCAATGTGCGGTGGCTTTCAGCGGTGGGATTGATCAAGTGGATGGTATTTCAGGATTTGGGTTTTCAGTTCTTCTACGTGGGTTTGTTTGTATTTCTCCGTTGTAGATGGGTATTTATGACCTGCAAAAGCTTGAACAATACGAAGGTCTTTTCCTTCTTTTAAAAGATTAGTAATGACTGATTGTCTTATCGTTTTAGCATTCAGTTTGCGAGTAGGAAAAAGATGTCTGCAAGTTTCGATAATGTAACCGATTCCTTCGCCTGTCTCCGCTGTTCCTGTTTTAGATATGATAAGTTTTTGAGTGGTAGTTTTAAGTAATTTAGGTCGATCTTCTCTTATGTAATTCATCAACCAAAACACTTGCCTAGACTGTAGTTTCAAGGTTCTTGCGTTGGTTTTTCGTCCTTGTTTGATGTAAATCGTTCCTTCTTCCAGATTGATATTTACTGGCTCTAAGCCTTTGATTTCACCATTAGTAAGGGCTTGATGTATTAATAAAGACAGGATTATCCTGTTTCGATTTTTAAGGATAGGGTAACGTTCTTTTCTATCCAGTAACAGTTCCAGTTCTTCGGGTTTGAACAAGTCTTGTAACTGGATGTCTCTACTTCTTTTGTCTCGTAATCTGATTGACTTGGCAGGATTATCTTTTCGTTGTCCTGTGGCTACTAAATAATCATAGTACTTCTTTATGGCTGCTAAACTTGGACTGATATTATTTTGCTTGGTTCGTTGCTTTCCAAGATATGCCATGATTTGGCTGTAAGTTGCTACTGAAGGAGTTTCAACTGAAGAAAAAAAGAGTTCTATTTCTCGCACGTATCGTTTCACCGTTCCTGGGGCATTTCTTTCTCTTAGATATTGTTCAAGTTCCATAGTTGCTTTTTATTGATTCTCGTGTAAATCTGAGTACTTTCTAAGTGTCTATGTCCTAAAAAATCTCTCACATATTCAACTGATAAACCACTCTCCAGTAAATGAGTAGCGATGCTGTGACGTAGGCAATGAAGTGTGATTTCTTTCTTGATTCCTGTTCTCTCCAGTATAGCTTTTAAGATGTTGTTGTAACTGTTTCCGCTTGTCCTCTTGCCTATTTTGTTGGTAATAAAGGCTGATTCTTCACCTTTCGGATTCCGTTCTTTTAAAGCGTAATTCTTCAAGTCTTCTTTCACTTTTTCGCTTAATGGCACAGCTCGTCTTTTACTTCCCTTTCCTTCTCTCACATACAGCAGATTACTTCTAAAGTGGATGTCTTTTAAGTTCAGTTTTTCGCCTTCACTTCTTCGCAGCCCACAACCGTAGTAAATACTTAAAACAGCCCTTTCCTTGTGATTTTCGCATGATTCGTAAAGCTCTTTGATTTCTGTTAGCGTGAGGATCTCACGGGGTTTGCTTGTTGGTGATTTAAAGTCTAAACTGCTGATCGGATTCTCTGTAATCGCACCTTTCTCTTCTTGCCAAGCAAAAAACAGCTTCAAGGCGTAAACATGATGATTGATGTAGCTTTCACTTAAACCACCTGATTTGCGTTGGTTTGGTCTTTCTTGTAAGTGGTTGTAGAAGTGAGCAATGTCTTTTGATTGGATTTGTAGAGCTTCTTTGTTGGTAAACTCTAAAAATGATTTCACACAGTTAGGAAGCATATTGATACTGGTCTTGGAGTAGCCTAATCTTTCGAGGTGTGTTTTAAATGCCGTTACTTCTTTCATGCCTCTTGGTCTTTTCTGGAACGTGGAACGATTTGAGGTTATTGACCCTTTTTTCTTTGTTTTTGACTTAATAGAAAGGATTTACACTTTTATAAATCGTTCCAAGATCGTTTCATAGCTGTTCCAACTGTTGGTTTAATTCGTTCTTTATTCTTGATCGTAAGGCTTGATTATCATCCCAATAAACAATCTTGTATTTTACTGCCCCATGTGTACCATAACCTTTTTTTTGTACATACTCCAACTCTTCTAACTGGTGTACATAGCGGAACAATTGGGTTTTACTAACCTTTAAAGTATGGCGGATTTCTCGCTGGATAAACTCGTATTCTTTACCTTTCTGTTTCACATAGTTTTTCAACTCCTCATAAAAGAGTCGAAGACTCCCGTCCAGTTCATCAACCTTTAAAATGATGCTGTCAAACATGATTTCGATTGCTGTTTTCACATCTTCTTTATCGCAGACCAGTCTGCCTTTATTATCCTTTTGGCGTTGGTACTGGTTAATCAACGTTACTTGCTTCACATAGCTTTGGAACAGGTCATTTAACCGTCTGATCTTGTGGGCTTCTTTTGGGAGGTCTATTTTATTCGCAAAGGGATTCACTACTTCATAAGGTTTAAGCATTCGCATACAGTTGCGTAAAAACTCCCTGATTTCCTTTTCTTTCTGCTTATTGATTAACCCTGCTGCTTTATCGTTTTGGTATTTGATGATGCGCAAAGTCTGTTCGTGACTTTCATCTACTGCCACTAAAAAACACCTACTCATATTGTCTTCGTAAATTTCTCCTTTTGTGGTGGCCGATAGCGAAGCGATTGGGCCGTACACTTCTTTGATGAAGCCACTTATTTCACCTGTATGCTCATTCTTTCCGCTTGTACTGCTGCTGATCATTCCTTTGCTTTGTAATTCTCTAAATGCCAGCTCTGCCTTTTCTTCTAAGCCGTCATAGTCTTCCATGCCTATCAGCTTATTTTGTAGTTCATATTTGCCATAGTTGTAAAAACTGCTTTCTGTTACTCGTGTAAGACTTATTGTGTCCTCTGGTGGCATAAAGTCCATGATTGTTGCCAGTAAGTGGGTTTTCCCACTTCCAGAGCTTCCCTGTATAAGAACGTGAAGGGTTTCTTCCATTTTGTAACTACTGGCGATTCCAAACAAAAAGATGCGGTTGTTTTCTTCTCCAACTACTCCTGATTTCCCGATCAAGTCATTGATTTTGGATAGTAGATTTTCAGACTTTAAGAATGCAACACAGTTACTCTTTTCATCTGCCGTTAATATGACCTGCCTTGCATCTTCACTTTCGCTCGTCGATGCTATCGACTCTCTGTATTCATCGAGTAAGTCGGTTAATATATTCAAGTCATATTCTACTAAATCAGCTCGTAGACTCAACTTTTCCGCTGCTTCTCGGCTTATCTTTTCGGTTTGCTTATCCTCATAGAGGTCTAATTTATTTCTGCTCTTGGCTTTGGTGTCCAGGTGTTCGATTACAAGAGTAACCTTTAAACTGTCCAGGTCTTTTCTGATTCCTCCTTTGATGTAATAAGCCGCTGTTTCAGTGATGTAGGTTATTTTATTGGGATTGCTTGTATTTAAGGCGGTTTCTGTGATTTGAGTTTCTATTTCTCTCACAGGTGGTGAGAGTTTTGTTTTTTGCGTGTCGAGGTTCTCGACAAAGGACTTTCTATCTTTGAGTAGCTGAGTGAAAACACTTGATTCGTGTCCGATAGCCAAGCTGTTAATATCCTCACCTTCTACCGTTTCGACTATTGATATTTTGACTTGTGGTAATAGCTCCTGTAAATACTTGCCATGCTTTTCATTAGCTGCTTTCCCTGCTTCGTCACCGTCAAAAAACAAGATGATTTCTTTTAACTCTTCTAGTGCAAGTATAGCTTTGTTGTGTTCTGCCGTTAGACCGTTTGTACCGTACAAGGCTAATATTTCATAGTCCTTAGTAATGGATTCGATACTTAAAAGTGTGGCTGTATCAATAACCGATTCCGTTAATATAAGCTTTTGAGTTCTTGGACTTGGGTAGTTGGGGTAAAGTCCTTTTCTGTTGGTAGTGTAGTAGTGTTTCGCTTTGTCATTGTCTCGTACACTTCTACCATATAATGAAACGGTCTGCCCGTGGCAGTCTCGTAAACCAAAGGTGATACAGCCTCTTAAATAATTGAACTTGGAGCTTTTAAAAGCATTGTAACCCATTTCCAGTTTTGACCTGTCCAGGTTTCTATTTTCTGCATAAGCTCTTGCCGTACTGCTTGCAATGAAGCTGCTCTGCATCTTTTCAAAGTCTGCTTGGTAATTTCTGTTTTCCGATGTTTGATTTTTATTGCCTGTCGGTGCTAACGACCCTGTTAAACCACTTAGATATTTCAGAGCTTCGTGAGTACTTAGGTTCAGTTTCTTTTCTGTTAAGCTGATTACGTCCATTGTGCCAGCATCGCAGTTGGTACTAAAACAAGTGGCGATCTGCTTTTCTCCGCTAAACTGTAAACTTGGCGTTTTATCATTATGGAAGGGACAGCAAGCTCTTTTGGTTTTTGGGCCTACTTGGATTCCCAAGTGCTCTGCTACCTCGATGAGGTCTAAACGGCTTTTCAGTTCTTGGATGTCCATTAGCCTAGCGGTTTTATTGTGAGTTGATTTTGTTGAATGGTGATTTCTATCTGCTCACCTGCTTTAAAACCGTGCTGCTCTAGCCATACGCCATTTACTCGCAGTTCCGGAACTACTTTTTGACCCCATGCTAATGCTCTGTGCTTGGGCTGTAGCTTGATTGTTTTGCTTTGTGCCTTTTCCATTGAAAAAAGTTTATTGTATCCGATAGAGTACAAATATACTTTATCATCTTTAATCAACAAGCTTTTTAAGATTTTCATGTAGTGTTTAAGTCTTGTATATTTGTGAAAACGTGGTAAAAAGCATTGCTTTTATACTTTAAACAGTACAACTATGGCGACTTTTGGTAAAAGATTAAGAGAGTGCAGAGATGCTAAAGGACTTTCTCAACAGAACTTGGCGAAGCAAATGAGTACTTCCTATACGGTTATCGGTAAGTATGAACGTGATGAGATGACACCTTCTATCGAAGTGGCTAAAAACTTGGCTAAACTGCTAGAGACTACTGTAGGGTATTTGCTTGGAGAAACGGATGAAGTTAACGTGCTGAAAGACCCTGATATGCTTAAAAGATTAAATGATATTGCTGCCTTACCTGATGCGGATAAATCGCATATTCTCTACACCATTGATAACTTACTGGCTTCTGTAAAAACCAGATTGGCTTATAAATGAAAAAGCCCCTGATCAATCAGAGGCTTTCACATTGTCTTTCCAAATTCTTTTTTCATTCATACACTTTAGCCGCCAACAACATCTCTGCAAACATCTTCCATGTTGGTAATACTTTATTTTCTTCTTCATTAGTATCATAATTATACCCATAAAGCCCTTCCAGAAAGAGTTCGATATTATCATTATCCCAACTCTCTTGATTAGTAGAATAATCCTCCTTGAGTAATCTCAGGAATTCTTCAAAATCTTGCTTTGTCTCTATCTTCTTATAAAACTCATATATATCAATCTCCATTATTCTGACCTCTAATTTTTATATTTGATCCATCAGTTCTACCAACATCAAAATCTTTAAACTTAAACAATTCTCCTTCTGGCACTTCATCCAATTTCTTAAATGGTATATCTACACCCGCCTCTTGAAAAGCTTTCAAACGCCTGTTGTCCAATGTAAACACCTCCCCATTTCTTTCCACAATCCTTATTGGGTCAACACCCAAAGGGTCAATAGTTCCATTCTTTAAACCTGATACCAAGTCATCAACACTATTCCCATTTCTAAATTTCGAACTAATACTTCCTTGACTGAACTTTATTTTACTTGGGTCAACAGTCCCTTCCCTTGGCAGTTTCTTAAAGCCCGTAGGGTCAAGGAACTTCCTCAGGGACTTGGTTATCTGCGTCTTCGAACCCGATTTGGACAAAATGGCATCCGAAGGGTCGAATTTCCCTGCCGTTGCGATATTGACAACATCCAGGGTCGTGCCTAGCGCATCGTTGAGCGCGCCCTGTTTCGGCACCTGTCGGATTTCCGTTTCGAAGATCTCGTTGCCGTTCTCGTCCACTTTGTAGGAGGCCTGCCATTTCTTGCCCGGGTCCGCGGGCACGAACACGTTCAGTATCAGGTTCTCGGCCGAGTGCTTGACATCGAAAAAGGTAGTGGTCACCAGTTTTGCGATATAGAAGGGGTCCTGCATCGGGTCGTACTCTTCCAGACCGTCCAGGTCCACGAACCTTACCGGTTTGTTCCCCGCGAACTGGTAGGGCGTGTACCATGGGTAGGACCTGGTGAGCGGGTCCGTACTGAGGAACCTCGCTATCGCGGGGTCGTAGATGCGGAACCCATAGTCGTAGGCCGTACTGTTGCCCCATTCCCCGTCGTCATCCTTTTCCTTACCGTTGAACCCGTAGCGGGATGAGCTCACGCGTTTTTTTTCCGCATGCCCCTTTTTTCCATGGTGCCCCGGGAAAAAACACCGATATGTCCCTGGGCCCCCTGCAA
>CANLOE010000172.1 GCA_947492745.1 uncultured Cyclobacteriaceae bacterium
CCTTTCCTATGGCACTTTTTGGCAGCACATTGTATTGTTCTTCTTTTATCCAGTCCCGTATCTGTTGCAACAAAGGTCGTATGCGTTCTATCCGTAAGGTTCGGGTTTTTTCAACATCGCCATCTGATTGCCCTTTGACCTGTCGCTCTTCCCTATAGATCTCCCTGAAAATGGCAAGGGCTTTTTCTGCTCTTGCCTTATCATTATCCAAAGCATCATGGAATTTCCTGCGGGCATGCACCGGACACCCGGCAAGGGTAATGTTCGGGGCTGTCCCGATTTTGTCATATACGGTATAGCCGTCACATTGCAGGTACCCACTATAGGGTGCAAGCAGTTCTTTGGGCCCATGTTGTCCACGTCCTTTACGGTAATTGAAAAGTACAGGCCGGCCAACGGGGTCGTGATAGACCCATTGGTAGCCTTGGTGGGTACTCCCTTTTTTGTCAGGGTCGAGTACCTTGATCGGTGATTCGTCAGCTTGGATATACCCTGAATCAAGTATTTTTTGTTTCAATATATCGTAAAGTGGTTCCAACAACCTACAGCACCCTGCCATCCGGTCACTCATGGTGCTCCAGGAGGGTTCCCACCCAAAATCACGCTTGAACATCTGGATCTGACGGTAAAAAGGGAGGTGGTCCACATATTTACTGACCAGGACATGGACCAACAGGCAGGCCTCTGCTATGGATTTGTCCAGAGGACGGGCGGGCAGTGCCGCTATCAGCACGCCCTGACCATCTTTTTTTGCATATTTGGGGCGGACCGTTCTTTTCTTGACCAGACCGGCAGGGGTATATTCCAGGGTCTCCGTTATTTCTTCCCCGATCTTCTTTAGCCCGGTGGTGTCCCCTTCCGGTTCTATGGTCACCTCCCGTACCGGAAGGTGTTCCGGCAGGGCATTGCGTCCCCGGTGCTTTTTCCTGTCCCTTGTATAGGTAATGGTTTCCTGTGGGGCCTCTTCTGCAACAACCGCATCACCACCTGTTGCGAACAGGGGCAGTTGGGCCACATCAATGTCATGCAGGAAACGCTCCGACCTGAAACCGTTGATGAGCTTATGGACCTGTGCCGGTTGTTCCTGCAAAGAAGCTATTGTTTTCTTTTGAGATCGGTTCTCGGCAAGTAGTTCCCCATAGGTCATAATGCCCCTAAAATAATGAACAGCTGTTAAACGGGCATAGATTTTTGTATTTCTTTATACCTCTTCCTGCGATGGATATTGGTAATGGACACCCCATCGATCAACAGGACCAGTTGGGAATAATCCAGAACAAGGCCGTCCACCGTACCGTCATAGGATGGCAGTTCAAAACTGCCCTGTTCCAGGCGCTTGTAGTACAGAACAAAACCACCTGCCTGCCAATGCAGCAGTTTGGCCCTGTTGCGGGGCTTATTGATAAAAATATAAACAGAACCATCGGTAGGGCTGCTACTCAAACCATTGCTTACCAGATTGGACAGGCCATCAAAACTTTTCCGCATATCCACTGGGTGTGCATATAGCCTGAAACGTAAAGAACTGCTCAATGAAAACATGCTTATACCGGGATTTGGATCTCCAACCCGTTTGGCATACGGATCATTATAGCACTTGGCATGGGAACTCCAGGGGCTGTTACTTCCAAGGGGATAAAAGAAGGAGCGCCCTGCGGGCCTGTAGAAGGTTCTTTTGAGAACTTCTTGACCCAATAATGTAATTTGCCCTCTGTCAGGCCATGGGCTTGGGCAAAGGATCTTTGGCTCTGGCCCGAACTATGGTAGGCCGATACCAGCTTGCGCATCTGTTGGGATAAAGTGGGTTGGGGCATATCTTTTTTTAACCCAAAAATAGAAGCCAACATAAATCAAATCAACATGTACTTAGACGGACGTATACCCCAAACCACTGATTTTATTACTCTTTATGTTCTCATCACGAAATCCTATTGATCGATTGGGGTTAAAAGAATAGATTTTTTGAATTCTACCGTTACAGTGCTATGGTACATCCTAAAAGAAACCTTCGTGTATGACCAAGAGGTTCTTCAGCAGAATACAGTTTAAACCCAAAATGTCCATTAGAAAATCTATTCCGGACTTAACTGGCTTCAAATCAGTAAATAAATACGTTTTTTGAATTCACCGTAGCGGTGCTACGCTGAACCCAAGAAAACGCACTGATTTATTGCCATTTAAGTCCTCATGACGAAGTTCCAACGAACATTCTGGGTTAAAGCTATATATCACCTTTTTAGGTAATCGATTTTTCTCCTTTATCACTCAAGACAAAACCCCCAATGACGAATATAGGAAGTACACGATTATATGTCGTCAATCTTTGATTTTCTTTATTCCTCTTGAAAAATCCCGTGATAGCAGTGCTTATACTGGTTCAGTGTATTCGCTATATATTTATGATATTTTTTGTAATTTTTCAAGATGTAATTAATTTAATTTGATTTGGGTTTCGAAGAGGAAATGAGTGTAAAAACAGAGTAAAAAATGAATTCCGCAAAATAATGCAGTGATAATCATCAAAAATTATTTTTTTCATGAGGTGGTAGGGTATATGACGTCAGTAAGCGCTTAGTACTTAGAAATCGAAAATTATTTAAAACATAACTAAATCACATTAATATATGAAAAATCTAAAATTGAGCTTGATAGCACTCGTCATGATGATTTCTTTTGCAGCATGTGACAGTGAAGATGCAATCAATCCCGATCAAAATCAACAAGAACAGAACGACACAAAAAATGTCGATAATAATGACGGTGATGATTCTGACAATGGCGAAGATACCGACGGTGGTGACAATGGCGATGGTGGAGATACCGATGGTGGCAATGGAGACGGTGGTGACAATGGCGATGGTGGAGATACCGATGGTGGCAACGGAGACGGTGGTGACAATGGCGATGGTGGAGATACCGATGGTGGTAACGGAGACGGTGGTGACAACGGCGATGGTGGAGATACCGATGGTGGCAACGGAGACGGTGGTGACAACGGCGATGGTGGCAACGGAGACGGAAATACTGCAATAGACTGTTCCAAATTTAAGGGCGTTATAGAGTTTGCACATAGAGGATATACATTTGCCGGTGTTCAAACCTTGAGTATCCGAGATATAGATGCCTCAGACCCAGATGCAGTAAAGTGGACCATCAACGGTCGGCAGGTTCGCCCCGAAAACAATAACATACTTCCTTTGCATAAGTATCTTAGCACAGCAGCAGTGGTAGAGGTTTGTTTCGAAGCCATCTCTCCAACTTGCGGTACTTTATCGGATTGTACTACCATCGATTTTAAACCTAAGAAATAGGCTGGCACTGATATGGAGTGAAGAGTATCAGAGAGCATCTTTCATTGTATTGATGATATGTCAGAAAAGGCTTTATCAGTTTGATGAAGCCTTTTCCTATATCAAACACTCTTAAGTTAGGAGTATTTGGATGAGTACTTTCTTTCGAATGATTTTCGATATTCGATGACTTTAACCTGCCTTTTTTGACGGATTCCTCATAATTGACCTGACCAAAACGAAACTGGGCCATTTTGAGAAGACTTTGCGATAATCAATGAGCAAATAGTCTGAAAATCAATGATTATTGCTAAAATCTTATGTCGAACAAGGTGTTTTTTATCATTGGGCTTCTTGGTTTTTTGAAATAGTTCAAGGCCAGATGTAAATAAGATTATACAATCCCATATTTACCATATAAATAGTTTAATTGAATAAAAGAATATTGTTCAGGTCGACCCACTGATAAACAAAGAAGTTCCTAAAATCAGGAAGACCATAGGGACTAATACAAACTTAGCTTTCAACTATCGCCTATCTTCCTGTTCATTTTGCTTCACTCTGCGTTGACCATCCTCGGGATAGCGCTGCTATTCCTGCGGTTCTCGCCTTGATTGAAACAAAATGACCCGCGGAATCTTATACGACATTTAAAACCTAAATTTGTATAAGACTATGCAGGTAGGGTTTTTACCTGATGGCAACTTTCTTTTCAATGGTGACATAGCCAGAGATAACAAGATATACTTTGTTTTTGAACCTTCGTTTCCCTACAAGGCAATAATGCGAAAAGCCATGCAGTCGATTACCAGAGATATGGGCATTCAATTTGTAAAGGGTAAAGGTCAGGGCAATAACCTCCTGCCACTGACATCAGTGATGGAAGGCCATCGAAAGGATGCCTTTTGTATCTTGTAATCACCTCTTTTATCTGTGGTTGCCAAGTACAAAGTATGAAAATTTAACCTGAGCAATGAAAAGTCTAGCCTAAATCAATGGACAATAGGCTTCACTCACACCTAAGGCTTCCCCGAGCTATTTCACTATTCACTTTCTCTCAAGTATAAAGCGATACGAAACAAATCTGATATAATATTCGTTGTGGGTAATCTTTGAGCATCCAATTGCGTTGTAATTCCCTCATATTCTGCGTACCCAATGATCGAGGGTTAAGGTCATTGTTTTTTTACTCACGACCTAGCTCTTGAACCTGAATCATGCGTTGGAACTTCGTCATGAGGACTTAAACGTCAATACATCAGGGAGTTTTATTGGATTTAGCATAGCACCGCTATGGTGAATTCAAAAAACGTAGTACAATGACCTGTTTGCAGCTATTTAGAGACTGTTTTGAAGATATTATTTTAGAATTTGTTATCCCTTATTTTGGATAGGACCGAGCGTTAAAATAATGCCCCGAGGGCATTATTTAGTGAAAGGGCCGGTCTGCCGCGTGAGCCATTGACAAAGATAGCCGTCGTGCTAGCTAGCGGAAATTTCAACGAAATCAAGAAGTACATAAGAAAGAAAAAGATACATTTCAAAACAGTCTCTTAGATCCGCAGTAGATTTTTCAATGTATGGTCCGGGTTTAAAATAAAGTCGACTTCCCTTGATAGGCAACTCAATCAAGATTGAGTTGTATAATTATATACATATAAAATTTGTTTTTATAATTTTTTAGTGACCTAATGAAAGTTATATTGCTGTTTTTAAGCTTGTTATATGTTCATTGACCCCAAATTCTTACCACGTATCTATCTCATTTTTCATTGCAATACAAAAAACGATAGGTTGGCACAAAATTAACTATTCAACCAAATTCGGCTTACCATGAACAAAATATTGAAAATCAGTGCAATGGTAGCATTGGCTTTTGCCACAGCTTGCCAAAATGAGAATGACATCGTTGCTCCTGAAGAAGGGTTTACAGCGGACAACCAACTCGTCAACGAAGGAATCCCAAAAGTGGTGAAGACTTTTGGAGATGAACAATTGGAACTGGGCCTTCTGCCTAATGGAGACCTTTTGTTCAACGGAGATATGGCCGTCACCGAAGAGTGGCTTACTCAATATATCAAGGATAAAGGAGAAGTTCCCAAAACAGAGGCCAATTTAGGTAGTAGATTGAGACCGTGGACGAATAAGAGGGTGTTTTTCTTGTTTGAGCCATCGTTTACCTATAAAAAATTGATGAGGCAAGCCATGCGCTCTATCACTAAAGATACAGGTGTACAATTTGTCAAGGGAAAAGGAAGGGGTAATTATGTACGTATCTTTAATGGTAGTGGAAACTACTCTTACGTAGGTATGATCGGTAGGGCACAGGATCTTTCCCTTCAGTCCAATTCGTTGGGAGTGGCCATTCATGAGCTGGGACATGCAGTAGGTCTAATGCACGAGCATCAGCGTACCGATAGAGATGATTTTCTCATAGTTCACCCTGATTACGTCAACAACTCTCAATATACCAAATCAGGGGAGACCTTTGGTCAGTTCGATATCAACTCCATCATGTTGTACGGATCACAAAGGTTAGGAAACGGTGAGTATACCATGGTGAGAAAAAGAACGGGAAAACCGTTCTCAAGCAATATCGGAAAAAGGCGATTGGGCTTTGGTGACAGAGCGGCCCTAAAGGCTGTTTACAAATAATAGATTCAACCCGATAGCTACCCAATCTGAAAGCGGGCTATCAACACTTTGGCCCGCCACTGCTTTTCAGCGATTAGATGATAATAGGCTTGTCCTTATGGGCAGGCCTCTATTTTTCCCCTTGCTACCTTCAGCGTACCATCGGTACTAATGATCAGGGTGTACCCACAAGTGTACTGCTAACACTGAATCCAATTTAATCGCGGTGTAATACAAACTTAGCTTTCAACTATCGCCTATCTTCCTGTTCATTTTGCTTCACTCTGCGTTGACCATCCTCGGGA
>CANLOE010000173.1 GCA_947492745.1 uncultured Cyclobacteriaceae bacterium
CATAGCACCACTATGGTGAATTCAAAAAACGTAGTGCAACGACCGGTTTGCAGCTATTTAGGTCCGCAGTAGATTTTCCAATGCATGACCTGGGTTGAACCCTAAAGAGCGAATGAAGCGGGCAGAGCTTTTGACCTGCACGGTACTTACAATCAATGGAATGCGCACATTAGCTGAGAAAACGAAGCGTGTCCTGACCAAAATCGATAATCCTATTTCAGAAATAGGATCAAAAGCTTAGGCTTATCCGTCACTGATCATTCATTCCAGTTCTTAGCATCCCTGACCTGATTTCCCTTATTCAATCAATAAGTAGCATCCACTTTATCAGCGGAAGTTTCTCAGGAATACTATCCAATAGCAAAAATAACCGATAACATTTTACATAGCAGCAGCTTACACAGGACTAGTACCGATGCTACCCTGAAGGACAAACCTAGGTGCTACCTTCGTCGTTTTCCTTTATTCCCCTTTCTGCTTTTCGAACCGAAGCTCTTTTTATCGTTACTTCCTTTATCCCCAAACTTCTTTTTCTTTTCATGGAAGGCCCCTTTGAAATCAGGATTGTCCTTTCTCTTGATGAGGTCCATTTCACGGGCCATCTGTTGTTGTTCTATAAATGGAGTCTTTTCAATTTCTACTCCAGCAGGGATAGCTTTTTGAGGAATCGCCTCTCGAATGACCTTTTCGATCTTACCGATGTGATACATCTCTACTTCATTGGCAAAAGTGATGGCGGTACCCTCATGTTGGGCCCGTCCCGTACGCCCGATACGGTGCACATAGTCTTCATAGATCAGTGGAACATCAAAGTTGATGACATGGCTCACCATAGAGACATCGATACCTCTGGCCACTACATCCGTAGCTACAAGCACGCGGACTTCGCCCGATTTAAAATCATCCATGGAGTTGATACGGGTATTCTGTCCTTTGTTCGCATGGATGACGCGCACCTCTCCCATCTTTTTGCGGTGCAGGTACTTGTGGATATTGTCGGCCGTGGTCTTTGTCTTGACGAAAACAATGATCCGTTGAAACACCTCCTCGCTGCCCTCCAGCAAATGCACCAGAAAATTGATCTTTGTCTTTTGGTTGGGTACTTGGTACAAAATCTGTTCGACCGTTTCTACGGCCGTGGCCTGCGGGCTCACTTCCACGACCTCGGGAAACTCCAAAAATTCGTGGGACAGGTCGACTACTTTGGCTGGCATCGTCGCTGAAAAAAGAAGGTTCTGCCGCTTTAGCGGAATGACCTCCAGTATATTCCTGATCTGCGGCATAAATCCCATGTCCATCATTTTATCGGCCTCATCCAATACCAACGTTTTGATCTGCTTGACCACGATTTCTCCACGACCATAAAGGTCCAAAAAACGGCCCGGGGTAGCGACGAGTATATCAATACCTTCGCGGATTTTTTCTATTTGTGTTTTGGGGCCGATACCTCCATATATCGCTAGGTAACGCAGGTCGCAATAGGCAGAAAGTTCGGCGATATTCTTTTCGATCTGCAATATCAGCTCCCGCGTGGGTGCCAGTACCAAAGCCCTCGGTTCCGTACCTTGGGCGTATTTGACCTTCATAAGAATAGGCAGTACGAAGGCGGCCGTCTTTCCCGTACCTGTCTGAGCGATGCCCATAACATCATGGCCTGCCAAAACCTTGGGTATTGCTTGTTTTTGGATAGCGGTGGGTGCTGCATATCCGAGGTCATCTATAGCATTTAGCAATTGTCGGTTCAGTTTGAAATCTTCGAAAGTAGTGATCTGAGCCATAGTTAGGGGTGAAATTTGCCTTTTAAAGTCTATTGGAAGTGCAAGTTAATGGTTTTTTGACGTTCAGCCGCAATTTGATGGCGATTTGGGGATTTTGCGGGCTAACATAGGGATACCCGACCTTTATGGATATTGGTTTAGAAAGCGTTTTAGACAAACTTGGGTTTCAACTGTTGTATAAGATTGCGCGGGTCATTTTAGTGTCAATCAAAGCGAGAACCGCAGGGATAGCAGCACTATCCCGAGGATTGTCAACGCAGAGTGAAGCAAGATGAACAGGAAGATAGGCGATACTTAAACCCAAAATGATCAATAGAGAAACTATTCCGCGCATAAATAGTTTCATACCGGAAGCTTTGCCCACCTGTCTTCATTCACCATAGTGGTACCGTGCTAAGCCCAACAAAACTCCCTGATGTATTGCTATTTAAACCCTCGTTACGAAGTTCCAACGCATGATCCGGGTTAAAAGCTAAGTTTGTATTACACTGTATCTCTTTTATATTCTCGTCTACGGGTATTTGTCCCTCATAGGTCGGAAGGAACCCTCAAACCCTTTTTTCATACCTTGTGATGATGGAGTACATGAGTGTTTTATGTCCAATGGTCACGTGGAATTTTGTTGGAACAGCATCTACCCAAGCTTTCACCTTCTTTATCACGCCAGTTACTGATATGATATTTTTGGCGCATGATTTCATGGAAATTTTCGCAGATAGCGCTGCTATTTTTTCTCCCTCGACGGGTCGGCTCCTTCACTGGCAAAACTCTTAGGGCATTTTCGTAATGCTCGGTCCCACCTCATTCCGCACTCAAAGTATGCGATAACAAATTCCAAAATAATTTCTTTTACCAAACAGCCTCTTGAAGCCAAAACTTAAAAGGAGCACCTTGCAAGTGAAAAGGCTTCCTACTAACTTGCGTTCATGCAAACTATTCTTATACGCAACGCACAATTGGTCAATGAAGGCAAGGTCGAGACCGCCGATGTATTTGTCAAAGGCCAATACATCCATAAAATAGGGACTGACCTAAGGGACATCGCCGATACGACCATCGATGCCAAGGGACTATACCTGCTCCCGGGCCTCATCGATGATCAAGTACACTTCCGAGAACCCGGGCTGACGCATAAGGCAACGATCGCCACCGAAGCCAAAGCAGCCGTAGCAGGTGGCATTACCTCTTTCATGGAGATGCCCAATACCGTACCCAATACGCTGACCCAAGAGCTACTGGAGGACAAGTATCAAATCGCCGCTAAAGCTTCGCTGGCCAATTATTCTTTTTTTATGGGGGCCTCCAACGATAACTTAGAGGAAGTACTGAAAACAGACCCCAGAACGGTCTGTGGGGTAAAGGCTTTCATGGGCTCCTCTACGGGTAATATGCTGGTGGATAATGAGAAGACTTTAGAGGGTCTTTTTTCCAAAGTAGAGATGCTTATCGCCACCCACTGTGAGGATGAAGCCACCATACGGGCCAATACTGCTTCGCACAGGGCGCAGTACGGCGAGGACGTACCGATTGCCTGTCATCCCCTGATCCGAAGTGCGGAAGCTTGCTATACCTCCTCTTCACTGGCGGTCAGGTTGGCCAAAAAGCACGGCTCTAAACTGCATATCCTGCACATCAGTACTGCCAAGGAATTGGAGCTTTTCGATAACGGCCTTGCTCTGGATAAAAAGAGGATTACGGCAGAGGCCTGTATACACCACCTCTGGTTTACCGATATGGATTATGCGGACAAGGGTACGCTTATCAAGTGGAACCCGGCCGTAAAGACTATCGATGACCGTGATGCTATCTTTCAGGCAGTGCTGGACGATAAGATAGATGTTATTGCCACTGACCATGCCCCGCACACTTTGGAAGAAAAGAAAAATACGTATTTCAATGCCCCATCGGGTGGACCTCTGGTACAGCATGCCCTTGTGGCCATGTTGGAGCTACATCACAAAGGCCTCATCAGCCTAGAGAAAATCGTGGAAAAGATGTGTCATAGCCCTGCTGTTCTTTTTCAGATAGAGAAGCGGGGCTATCTTCGTGAAGGCTATTTCGCAGATATGGTATTGGTCGATTTGGCAGCACCATGGACGGTAGGTCATACCAATATTCTGGCACAATGCGGCTGGTCACCTTTCGAGGACCAAACTTTCCAATCGCGCGTTACTCATACGCTGGTATCGGGCCATTTGACCTATGCCGATGGTAAGTTCGATGAGCGTAAAAAGGGAGAACGCTTGAGTTTTGAGCGCTAGGGCCGAGAAGGGCTAAAAAAGAAAAACAATTCAGCTGATTTTATTTGCAAATTTGATTTGGATACTTAGATTTGCATTCCTTTTCAAGGAAAACATATCAAATGGTGATTGTAGTTCAGTTGGTTAGAACGCCTGATTGTGGTTCAGGAGGTCGCGGGTTCGAGTCCCGTCTTTCACCCATAAACGGAGAGGCTTCAATTTTGGAGCCTCTTTTCTTTTTAACCCTCTGATTTTCAATATACTTACCCTCTCTTAAAGCGGTTCGACATTGCCCTTTTTCAGCAGCTCTGTTTTTAGAGGTTCTTCCTACTGATTTCGTCTCATTTTCATTAACAAAAAAGGCCTTTAAAGTACGTATGACCTCGTTTTCACGGGTGGTTCGACAAATTCCATTGTCGTAGGTGATGGCCTCTGGAAAAACAGCTGTTATCAGCTTCTGTTTGTAGGTAATTGTCTTTTACCGGAATAGCTTGTCACCTAAACAGGTAACAAGCAATGAAAAGAAAAGAAGAACCTTTGGAAGACTCCTTGAAAAAGTACAACAACAAGCCAAGGAAGAAAAACGAACCCGGGGCCAGGTATAAGTACAGCAAGGCCTTTATGCAGCGGGTAGTGATGGACTACCGTACTTCGGACCTTAGTGGTGGGGAAATCGCCAGAAAGTACGGTTTGAACAGCCACGTCCATGTTTTTCGTTGGCAAAAACTTTTTCCTGACGATATTGCGTTGGCATCAGACAATATAAAAAAGATGAGCAAAAGTGACCCTGCCAAAAAGGGGGACAAGGAAGGGGAAGACAAAGCAAAGCTTCTCAAGCAATTGGAAATGGCACAGCTACAGGTAGCTGCCCTGGAATCCATGATAGACATAGCCGAGAACGAACTTGGTATCCAGATAAGAAAAAAGTCTGGTACCAAACAGTGAAGTATATGCGGACATTACACCTCCACTTGGGTCTGGCGGCCTTGTGCGGACTGTTTGGTAGGAGCCGCCAAGCTTACTATGACCATGAAAAACGCTTAAGTGAAAGGATGATGGAACATGCCATTGTGCTGGAGCTGGGGCAAGGCATCCGTGAAAAGTTGCCAAGGGCAGGAACCCCCAAGCTACATTTCATGCTTGAGGCCCCATTTCAGCAGTATGGAATAAAGATGGGCAGGAACGCCCTGAACGAGCTTTTGTCCGATCATGAGATGTTGGTAAGAAAGAAACGGAGAAGGGCCAGGACCACCGATTCCAACCACCGTTATAGGATGTACGAGAACCTGACCATCGGTCTGGAAGTGGTCAGTAGCGAGCGGCTCTGGGTAAGCGATATTACCTACATTCCCTTGGAAGAGGGGTTCAGCTACCTGTCCCTGGTCACGGATGCATATTCGGGAATGGTGCTGGGCCACTGCCTGTACGAAACATTGGCAAGTGCCGGTCCGATCCGGGCACTGGAGATGGCCATTTCGACAAGACAGCACAGGACCGACTGCCTGATCCATCATTCGGACAGGGGGGTACAGTATTGTTGTGACGACTACACGGGCACGCTGAAAGAGCATGGGATTCTCATCAGCATGACCAAGAACGGTGACCCTTACCAAAATGCAAAAGCAGAAAGGGTCAATGGCATACTAAAAGACGAGTTCCTGCTGAACAAGGTATTCGGTACGCACCAGGAAGCTTTAGAGGCCACAGAACGGGCCATTGAAGCCTACAACCATGTTCGCCCACATGCCAGTTGTGACTTCCTTACCCCTGCAAAGGCGCATGGGAAAACAGGCCCCTTGAAAAAAAGGTGGAAGGACTACAAAAGATATGGCCATGAAAAAATACCGGGGTAAAGGTTTTTTCAGGCATACCGACAGACGCGTACCGAAAAGAAACGCCAGCCCACGCAGGAGCTGGCGTGCGTTCTACGCTACTGTATCAAGCTATTCCTTCCGGGGTTGCTCCTCAGCATTGCCCCGGTCCGCTTCACTTGATGCAACAAAATTATGTATCTTTGGCAATAGTCAAAGTGTAAAGCTTTTTCGGAAATAAGCAGCCGTGGTGTAATGGAATTGGAATTGCAATAAAAAACTGGACAATAAGTTAAGCACATTTTGAATAATTGATTTTACTAAACTCTTCTGGA
>CANLOE010000174.1 GCA_947492745.1 uncultured Cyclobacteriaceae bacterium
CTCCAGAAGAGTTTAGTAAAATCAATTATTCAAAATGTGCTTAACTTATTGTCCAGTTTTTTATTGCAATTCCAGTATACACTCCAAGTGCTAATGGCCGATCATGAAACACTTCTCCATTAAGTTTGAAGCCAAGGTGACCGTAAGTTTATTTTTTTGATTTCCGTAGGGCGATGGTGTTGCCCATAACGATGAACAGCGCGCCGAATATGGACCACCAGGTCCATTGATAACCTTCGGAAAAGGTAGAGATCAGTAGCGATATCACGGGAATAATGACCAGCACATAGGCGGCCTTATCGGCACCTATATTACCGATGAGCGTAAGGTAGGTCCCAAAAGCAACAATGGATCCGAAGATGGCCAGGTATAAAAGTGACAGTGAGTAGGACAGGCTCATATCCCAGCGCAGCTCGGTCCCTGACAGTATGGCTATACCCATCATGACCGTACCGCCATAGAGCATCCCAAAGGCATTGCCCTGAATGACGGGTACATTTTTTCTTTGTGTGTAAGCGGAGGCAATATTGCCCAATGAGGCAAATACAGTCCCCGTGACGGCATAGGCCAATCCTGTGATGATATCATCCGAGAAATCGATGCTTTTCAACTCGGGTCTGAAAATCAGTACCGTACCGATGACACCCAGTACAGCACCGACAAGCACTTTTTTTTCGATAGGGCTTTTTAGGAACAAAGACCCGAAGAACATATTCAGAAAAATCAGAGTGGAAAACACCACGGCCACAAGACCACTGGTGAGATAATGTTCGGAACGGTACACCATCCAGTAGTTCAGTCCGAACAGAAAGCAGCTCTGTACTGCTACCAGTAGATGCTGCCTTAGCGTTAGTATAAGTTTCTTTTTGGTCAAAAGACAATAGGACAATAGTAACACCCCTGCTATCAGAAAGCGGTAAGCCACGGAGAGCACGGGAGAGACCGTTCCCAATTGGAATTTGATGATATACCAAGTACTTCCCCATATCAGGGCGGGTATAATGAACAGTAAGGGAGGGAAACGTGAAGTGCTGCTTTTTTCCATAGCGGGAAAGATAAGTGAATAGCCTCTTGATAACCAGTGAAAAACTATTTTTTAAGGCGTGTAATTTAGATAAAATACATCAAGAGAGGGTATAAGTACCAAGAACTTACTGGTCGACCCGGATTACCCTATAATCCACCTGCAAGCAACAGTTGCCGTCTACGGTCATCGTATTGGGACTGCTCCTTTGTTTGATTTCCAGCTTTGCATTTTCTGGAAACGATACGACGACTATAGTTCAGGTTTTCTTGTCTTCCATCGATGGAAACAGTTAAGCCGACCAAGAACGCTTACCACTTGTATAAATCTAAGCTGGATTTTTCCAAGAATTGGCTTTTTTGCTTAATTTCAATCCTTTGACCTAATAATAAACCCTAATATGAAGAAAGCACTATTACTACTGTGGGTAGTGACCTGGCTGATGCCGATGTCCTATGCTCAGGAAAACTTCCCCGTCAATGGGGTAAAAGATGAAAGACCGAAAACCTATGCTTTTACGAATGCGACTATTTTCGTAGATTACCAAACCCGTTTGGATAAGGCCACCCTCTTGATTCGGGATGGAAAGATACTGGCCGCAGGTACTCAAGTGGCATTGCCCAAAGGTACAGTGATACAGGACTTGGGCGGAAAGTACATCTACCCTAGTTGGGTGGAGCCTTTCGGTGATTATGGATTGCCTGCGCCTCCCAAACCCTCGGTCAATTGGAACGCCAAGCCCCAGTTTGAATCCAAAAAGAAAGGGCCTTATGGCTGGAATGAAAACCTACAGGCCGAATACAATGCCATAGACAATTTTCACAAGGATGCCAAAGTGGCCAAAGCTTGGAAAAAGGCAGGCTTTGGAGCTGTCAATTCCGTTATGAAAAATGGCATCATGAGAGGGACTTCTACAGTTGTCTCGCTGGCCGATGCTCCTGATCAAGAGCTGATTTTAAAGAACAAGGCCGCAGCCAACCTCTCTTTTCGGAACGGCGGTTCGGTACAGCGGTACCCGAACTCCATCATGGGGCGGGTAGCTCTTATCCGTCAGGCCTATTATGATAGGCAATGGTACCATAGTGCTGCGAACGATAAACAGACCAACCTTACCTTGGAAGCCATAGATGCTTCGATGAAACTCCCTCATATCTTTGAGGTTTCCAACAAGCAGAATGCATTACTGGCCGACCGTATCGGCGACGAATTTGGCTTGCAGTACATCATCAAAGGTGGAGGGGACGAGTACCAGAGGTTACCCGAGATCAAAGCCACGAAAGCGGCCTATGTCATACCGCTGAACTTTCCGGAAGCCTATGAGGTGGATGACCCCTTTGCGCCCCTAGACATCAGTCTGGCTCAGATGAAGCACTGGGAATTGGCTCCAAAAAATGCCGGTTTTCTATCAAGTGAGAATATAACCTTCGCTTTTACGGCAGACGGCCTTGAAAAGAAAGGCGATTACCTGAAAAATATCCGAAAGGCCATCAAAAGTGGACTGTCCGAAACAGCAGCACTCAAGGCCATGACCTATACTCCCGCTCAGCTGCTGCGGGTAGGACAACAGGTCGGTGCATTGAGAAAAGGAATGCGGGCCAATTTCCTCATCTGTTCGGATAATATCTTTGAAGATGAAAGTACCCTGTATGAAAACTGGACACAGGGACATAAACTGGAGTTGGAAGACATGAACCTGACGGACCTCGCAGGCAAGTACCAATTTAAACTAGGTGCAGGTAATTACACTATGGAGGTGAAAGGGAAACCTCAAAGCTACGATGTATCCCTAAAAGTCAATGATACGACCACTTATAAGGTTAAAGCGGAAGTCAAAGATGAGAACGTGATCATGACCTCAAAACTAGGTGAAGGTGTAGAAGTGGACACGCGATTCTCCGGGTGGATTGACCTGAAAACCAAAACCTGGAAAGGCAAAGCTCAAACACCTGATGGGCTTTGGATGGACTGGTCCGCTACCTATCGAGAAGCTTTGGCCACCGAAAAAGAAGATGAACAGGAAGATGAACAGGAAGATGAACAGGAAGAGAAAGAAGAATTTGGAGATATTCTCTACCCTTTTATGGCCTTTGGTAACAGCAAAAAGCCACAGTCGGAAACGTTGCTCTTCAAAAATGCTACGGTATGGACCAATGAAGCTGAAGGTATTTTCAAAGGAGATGTACTCGTCAAGGAAGGGAAGATTGCAGCGGTGGGTCAAAGTCTCAGTGCCAATGGAGCAAAGATAGTGGATGCCCAGGGAAAACACCTGACCAGTGGTATTATCGATGAACATTCGCATATTGCCCTAAGTGGAGTCAATGAGGGCTCCCATGCTATCGTCTCAGAGGTGAGGATGGACGATGCCATCAATGCCGATGATATCAATATCTACCGACAGTTGTCCGGAGGGGTTACCGCTGCGCAGCTGCTGCACGGTTCTGCTAATCCCGTGGGAGGGCAATCGGCCCTTGTTAAGTTTCGCTGGGGGGCTTCCCCACAGGAAATGCGAATCAAAGGGGCCGATGGCTATATTAAATTCGCGCTGGGTGAAAATGTGAAACAGTCCAACTGGGGCGATAACAATACCATACGTTTTCCACAGACCCGAATGGGAGTAGAGCAGGTGTTCGTCGATGCATTTACTAGGGCCAAGGCCTATCACAAGGAATGGAAGACCTACAATGCCCTCTCCGGTAAAGCAAAACGAAATGCTACCGTTCCCAGAAAAGACCTGCAACTCGAAGCACTGGCGGAGATACTGAACGATGAACGCTTCATTAGCTGCCACTCCTATATACAGTCCGAAATCAATATGCTGATGAAAGTAGCGGAATCCTTTGATTTTACCGTCAACACCTTTACGCATATTCTGGAAGGGTACAAGGTTGCCGATAAGATGGCAAAGCACGGTGCGGGAGGTTCTACCTTTGCCGACTGGTGGGTCTACAAGTTTGAGGTCAGGGAGGCGATTCCCTACAATGCCGCTTTGATGCACCAAGCAGGAGTGACCGTAGCCATCAACTCCGATGATGCGGAAATGGCCAGAAGACTGAATCAAGAAACAGCAAAAGCAGTAAAATATGGCGGTATGAGCGAAGAAGAAGCCTGGAAAATGGTGACGCTCAACCCGGCCAAACTATTGCATTTGGAGAAAAGAATGGGAAGCATCAAAGTAGGGAAAGATGCCGATCTGGTACTCTGGTCCGATAATCCACTATCTGTCTATGCCAAGTCAGAAAAAACACTGGTCGACGGTATCGTGTACTACGATATCGAAAAGGACAATTTGGCACGAAAAGCGCTGCAAGAGGAGAAGACCCGCTTGATCAATAAGATGAAAGGCGCTAAAAAGAACGGAGCAAAAACCCAAAAGCCCAAACCTCAGCATCAGCACTTATGGCATTGTGATGATCAGGTGTTTCTGGAAGCCCGGTATGCGGAAAAAGATGGGCATTAGGTCCGAGGAGAATAAAGCTGTAAAAAGTTCCGGTCCTAATCTCCTCTTCGACCGACCATTGGGCCATTGACCCAATGTATCTACACTATTGAAAATGGATTATAAACAGTTACACATGAAAAATACAATTTTAAAAGGCTTTATTTTAAATGCCCTTTTGCTATGCTTGTTCTTTAGCGAAACCCGCGGGCAGGTACCTTTGCCCGCAGCACCCCAAAAAGGTAATATACTATTGAAAGGAGCTACGGCCCATATCGGCAATGGAGAGGTCATTACCAATTCCCTTATCTCCATTGTAGCGGGTAAATTGGCCTTAGTGACCGACGCGACAACAGCTAAAATCGATGAGAACAGTTTTAAAGAGATTCTCGATATCACGGGACAGCATGTCTATCCAGGCTTGATATTACCCAATTCCACTCTGGGACTGGAGGAAATATCGGCAGTAAGAGCTACACGTGACCATAGCGAAACCGGAAGCCTCAACCCGAATGTGAGAAGCCTCATCGCCTATAACACCGACTCCCACATTATCCCTACACTAAGGTACACGGGAGTACTGCTAGTGCAGACCTGTCCTCAAGGAGGCCTGGTCAGTGGTACCTCCTCCGTCATGAAGCTGGACGGGTGGAACTGGGAAGACGCAGCCTACAAGATAGATGATGCCGTCCATGTACGCTGGCCCAGAAAAATGTACGGCCCCCGATGGTGGTTGGGAGAGACCAAGAACAGAGAGAACAAGAACTATAAAGAAAATATAGCAGAACTCGACGAACTGTTCAAAGCAGCTCAAGCCTATGCCGTCTCGGAAAAAGCAGCAGTCAACCTAAAACTGGAAGCCCTAAGAGGTCTGTTTTCGGGAAAAAAGAAAATACACCTCCATGCCAATAAAAGGAGTGAGATCATAGAAAGTATCCAGTGGGCCAAGAAGATAGGGATCCCACATATCGTATTGGTAGGTGGAGCCGATGCCTACTACACCATCGACTTTCTGAAAGAGCAGAATATTCCTATATTATTGGACATGGTACACCGCCTACCGAGTCGTAGCGATGAGGACGTAGATTTGCCGTACCGCTTGCCCGGCATACTGCACAAAGCAGGACTTTTGGTCGGTCTGACCTATGATAAAATCGTTTCTTCGCGGAACCTGCCCTTTTTTGCAGGTACCGTAGCAGCACATGGTCTTGACCCTGAAGAAGCCCTTAGCCTGATTACTGCCAACACGGCAAAGATTTTGGGCATAGAAGAAAGGACAGGGACACTGACTACGGGAAAGGATGCCAATATCGTCGTATGCGATGGCGATCTATTGGACATGCGTAGTAATATCGTTCAGTACGCCTTTATAGAAGGAAGAAAACTAAACCTCGAAGGCAAGCAACAACGGTTGTACCAGCGCTTCAAACAAAAATATAGTGAAGGAGCGGAGTGATACTTCTTTGTTCTATTACCTTTTTGTACCCAACCAATGGTGTTTTAACCCAGATCATGCGGTGGAACTTCGTAGCGAGGGTTTGATCCAAATTGATCGATAGCAATCGTGATGAGCGAATAAATAGCAAAATACCGGCCATTTGGATTCGTTCGGCATAGCACCGCTATGGTGAATGAAGACAGGTGGGCAAAGC
>CANLOE010000175.1 GCA_947492745.1 uncultured Cyclobacteriaceae bacterium
CCCTGGAAGATAGGGTCAGCAAAGCCCCCATCCGGGTCCACGTTGTTCACCGGGTCATTGCCCATCGCCATATAAGGGCTCCAGAACTGCCCGTAGGGGTCCACCGTGGTGAAGCGGCCTATTTTCGAATCGTACTCCCGCAGCTCGAAACTGTTCCACCCCGTCCCGGGGTCCTGCTCGGCATAGTCGCCCTGATAACCGTAGCGGTAGGGCACATGGCCCTCTTGGCGACTGCGCCGCAGCACACCGCCGAAGGGATAGTAGTCCGTGGACTCCCTCACATGGCCCTGCACATGCTCCAAACGGAGGTCGTCAAAGTACACGTCCCCGCCGCCGATGCTTTCATTGGCCACACAATCCCGGAACATGCATTGGAAAATCTACTGCGGATCTAAATAGCTTCAAATCAGTCGTTGCACTAAGTTTTTTGAATTCACCATAGCGGTGCTATGCCAAATCCAATAAAACCCCCTGATTTATTGCCATTTAAACCCTCGTTACGAAGTTCCAACGCATGTTCCGGGATAAATATAGACAAATCCCTTCGTCTCGGCGCGGAAGTGGGGACGGAAATCATCTTCCTCGGAGGTAATGTGTTCCCGTTATCGGCCGCATTCATACGGAATAGGCACAAGCGGACGCTTGCGCCGGATGGGGTAATGTTAAGCAGAACTATTCAATCTTCAATCTTACAGTATTGGATTTTACACAGCCTTGAAAAGTTACCGCACCTTCCTCTTTTTCCAACAACCGCTGCTCCTCCTTAGACACAAAGTTGACCAAATTTTCACCCGAATAATAAATCAATGCTATGTAGTATTCGTCTGGTTCCGGTCGGTAGTAGCGGAATCTGAACTTTTTATTGACCTCATAGGAGGTATGAGGTTTTAACTTCAACATACTTGACACATATATACTGTCCGATATTTTTTTCATTTTATTCAAATCCTCAAAATCCACATTTTCTACTACAGGATCAAACTGTTCCAGCCTATTGCTATCGCTATCCAAAATAAACATTCCCATACCCGCAGGATAACTGAACCCTTCGGAATAATGAGATTCGTCGAATAGTACCTCATTGCATGAACCAAAGGCATATAATAAAAATGTGGAATCAGTATTATTTTCTATTGTAATGTCAAAAGTGACACCTTTTCCGTCACCGTACAACTGAACATTATTTATCCTTAGTTCAAAATCATCTTTTTTCCTCCCTGAAAATATATTGCATGAAGAAATAACCAATAACAAAAAGAGAAAAAAGAAACAAAAATTTCCATTTAACAATCTTTTTTTAAATCCAGTTAAAAATTTCATAATATTACTTTGTAATGTTAAAACCTTTTGGCAGCATCGTCACATTACAACGGTACTGTTCTTGTCCCTGATAGCCTGTTTTCCAACCTCAACTTTCTTACATACGACGTGGACCTTTTGTACGCAAAGGACGCCGAAATGAAACGGGCATACTAGACAATATTACTATTGGGACCAGATTTGTTGATAGTCCAATCCATCACATTAGATAATTCCTCATGGCATAGATCAAAAGTATGAGGTGTCAGTATTATTGAGGGTGCTGATATACAGGATCAAACTATCATTACCGTTATTAATTTTTCTATTTGCAATAGCCACCACCAAATCTTTCTATTTATCGTTCTTAGTACAGGAAATCAAGACAAGTATTAATGACAGCTGTAGGGTTTCATGATTATCCGATTTACTGAATAAAGTGGAAGTTTTTGGGGAGTCTTTTAAGATTATAGTGATATGCATCATACCCCGAAACCCGGTTTTCGAGACTGTACTTCCTGACATATGGAGATGACCATTTGTATGCAAAGGATTCCGAAATGTAATGAGCATATAATACACCATTTTGGGCAAATTCAAATTCCTCGGCCCACCTCGCAAAACTGCCCGATTCATAGTGCGAGGCATGAATCAGTTCATGACCGAGTACCGTAAAAAGCATCTCCCTGCTCTCAAATGCCGAAGGCCCCAGCGATATCCTGGCTGGACCTTTCTTCGATTTACTTCCGTTCAATGGTTCTGTTCTCGGTTTGAACCAACTGGGCCTACCTAAGCTGACATCGAATACCGTATTGGGTGCTTTCTTATGGAAACGGGCTATCTCAGGGTCGTTCAGGACATCACTGATCATGGTACGCCAGTCCGGGCCTTGGTTTTGGAGTACTGTACCATAGTCTGGGTTCCCGTTATCGGCCGTATTCATACGAGATAGGCACAAGCGGACGCTTGCGCCAGATGGGTGTATCTTAAATACGTTTCCTAAAAGACAGTATCTTTTTCAGCTCTTCGCTAGAGGTGAATACTAAATACTCTTTTCTACTCGAACTTTTGGTTGCTCAAAAAGCAACTCTAGATACTTATCGTCAACTGTATTGATGGATAGCTCTAATTTGTCCAAAGAGTTTTCTAAGTTCAAAATCATACTAAATATACCTAAATGGCTCTCTAAGGAACCATACCTATTTTCTCCATGTAACTTACTTTTAGCTTCCTTCCAATTCTCAATAATCAAAGAGCATGGCGATTCAATGTAATTTCCATCTTCATAATATCCTTCAAATTGAACTTCAATCTGATTTGCGCTTGAATCGTAACAAAACTTGGTTATAATTTCATCAGCAAATTCATAGTCAAAACTTCCGTCTTTTTTTATTACAATCATAACAAACTATCTTATTGGAATATGAGCACCTGGTGAACTTGGGCTTACAGGATTTAGGAAAATATCAAATGCGTTTTTGTTTCCACCTCTATTTATATGCATATGATTAAAGGGTGTCGGGTTCTTTCCATTTAAGTGAGGTGGGTCTAAACGGATTTTCCAATTACCTCGTTGAAAATGTTGCATTCCTTTTCCATCAAAGACCTTTTTAAAACCTGCACCTCCCAAATCCTTGACTAATTGATTTCTCGGAACGTTTCCTACGTTTTTCAAGTAACTCCTAACGCTCGAACGTGCTACTCCCAATGATTTACCCCCCTTAGCGGCACCAACCGCCTTGCCCACGCTTCCCAGCGTTCGGCCCAGCCCGCTGGCCTTCCTCAGTACCAAGGCCTCTGTCACCTTCTCCAATGCAAAGCCTGTCGCAAAGGCAAAATCGTTCTCATCGTAGCTGTCCCACTCGGAAATGATCTTGGAGCCTGCGCGCCCTAAGCTCTGTGCCAGTCGTGGTGCCGCTATGGCGGGAATACTGTTGAGAATCCCTTCAAAATAGCCATCGAAAGTGGTCACCTGTGCCGTGGCCCCATCTAGGGTACTCTGGAAACCTGCCTGAAAACCCTGGCCGATACTCGCCAACAGGGGGGATCTAAATAGCTACAAACGGGTCGTTGCACCAAATTTTTTGAATTCACCATAGCGGTGCTATGCCAAATCCAATAAAACTCCCTGATGTATTGATTTCCAGACCCTCGTTACGATTTCCAACGCATGTTCCGGGATAAATATAGACAAATCCCTTCGTCTCGGCGCGGAAGTGGGGACGGAAGTTATCTTCCCAAGAGGTAATGTGTCCCCGTTATCGGCCGTTTTCATACGAAATAGGCACAAGCGGACGCTTGCGCCGGATGGGTTTCCAACTTATAAGGCTCTGCCTTGAAAATCCACCCTATATAGTATCAGAAGGCCTTTCCATAAGATGGATCACATGAAAACTACAAAGAAACGTAGAATGTGTTTTAGCTATGTCTATAAATCTGATCGTTCAGAGTAAGGTAATGAATTACAATCAGGAGTTTTATCTTAATATCATCCACCTTCCTCCAACCATCGTCCAAGGCGATATCGGCAATCATGGACGGGGGGAGGTCACCTGTCGCCGAATAGCTATCGAAATAATCTTTGATTTTGATGTTCTCGTTTGAGGAATTGGCCATGAATATTATGAAATTGCTGTTCGGATTGAGCATAATATAGCTTCTCTGTCCACCATCAGGTATTGATTCTTGCCCGAGTATCCATAACATCTCAAAAAAATCTTGGTCTAAAGTAGCATACATTTGAGTTTGCTCTTCAAATGGAATCCCAATATTCAGTTCTTCATCAGTCAGTCCCTCCTCAATCCGACCAAAAAAGTTTTCATAACATTCCTTTGATCGGCGGTACTTGCTGTCTTTGAACGGACCACATGTCTGTTTTTCGAAAAACAAAATCAATTTCTCCAAACCTTCCAGTTCCTGCTCAGAAAAGGAGTCACATATTATCTTATCGCCTTCCATTCGCTCCCTTATTGTATTTTCAGGAATAGAGCTACAGGAATATGAAAGGGCTGAAACTACAACTGATACCAATAGTTTATTTATCATATCAATATTATATTATTTCCATACAAACTTTTCAAACCTGCCACTTGCCCCTCTAGAAGCAGGTATGGTTATCTTCAAAAGGGGTACTGAATTGTTCGCTCCACGGAACGTAGCAATATCCTTGTATGACTTCCCATAGTTGGTCTTTAGTCTTTTTATATGCCCGGACGGAGTATTACTGATACGTCTGAAACCCTGCTGAAATATCGCCAAGTCTATGGATGCACCACTGATTGGGGGACCACCATCGGGTAAATTCAATTTTCCTCTGGCGGTTCTACCATTTCCTGTTCGGGCTATAGTGGAGGACCTTTTATTGGAATCTTTGATATTGAATTCAGTAAAATAGTCTCTTAGATCAAAATGGTATTTCCCTTGTTTTTTTGACTCATCAAGTGCTTTTACTATCTGGTTTATGATAACCTGATCCGATTCGAAAATACTGATTTTATCATTATTGAGTGACTGCCTCCCCACCTCCGAAATCACCGGCAGTACAAACTTCCCTATGCCCGACAGCAGCCCCGGCACACGGCCCAGTACCCCATTGGCAGCGGTGGCTATATTATAGCCGAAGAGCTTGCCCAAAAAGCCCGGACCGGGACCCGCAAAGCCCCCATCCGGGTCCACATTGTTCACCGGGTCATTGCCCATCGCCATATAAGGACTCCAGAACTGCCCGTAGGGGTCCACCGTGGTGAAGCGGCCTATGCGGCTGTCGTACTCCCGCAGCTCGAAACTGTTCCACCCCGTCCCGGGGTCCTGCTCGGCATAGTCGCCCTGATAGCCATAGCGGTAGGGTACATGGCCCTCTTGGCGACTGCGCCGCAGCACACCGCCGAAGGGATAGTAGTCCGTGGACTCCCTCACATGGCCCTGCACATGCTCCAAGCGGAGGTCGTCAAAGTACACGTCCCCGCCGTCCATGCTTTCATTGGCCACATAAATATAGACAAATCCCTTCGTCTCGGCGCGGAAGTCAAGGCTTAATTTTTCATGGGGGGCCGTGGTCACGGGATGGCCGCGGGCATCCAGCGTTACCTTCGCGGCCTCCGTCATGGTGGCATAGCCCGCATAGCGGAAGCGGAAGTCCTCATCGAAAAAGAGGTAGTTCAGGTAGGCCCTGGGGACCGTCCCCTCTTCCTCCCCCGTCCCTATCAGGGGCAGTGCCCCCGCAAAGTTGCCCTGGAAGAGGTCGTGGACGGACTGCTCCAGGGCCGTGCCCCCATTGGCACCGCCAAAGGCGGATACCACGGCGGCGAACATATCGGCCGCACCCGTGGGGGTGGGACTGCCCGCCCGCAGGTACTTCACATAGGTCTCCATATGCACGACATCGCCCGCCTCCACGGCCAGTGACCGGTTGGGGCCTACCCGCCGTCCGGAGGCACCGTTGAGCAGGGCGACCTGTCCTTCGGCACGGCCCGTGGTATGGTCGATGCCCGCAAAGGGCGCGCGGAAGCGGGTATTCAGGCCGTCGAACAGGGCCTCTTCCCCGGTGGAGGTAGCCAGCTCCATAGTGGCGGTATAGGTGCTGCGGCCCTTGTGCAGGAGGGCACGCACATTGCCCAGGTGGTCCTTCAGCTCATAGCTGTACTCCCCTTCCGCCGGGGCATAGCCGGCGATGCGGTCGGCGGCGTATATGGGCACTTCCTTCCAGACGGGCCCCTCTCCGGGGCGCCGCTCATAGATGGAGAGCACGTTGCCCGAGGCATCGCGGATGTACCAGGTCTCCGCTCCCGT
>CANLOE010000176.1 GCA_947492745.1 uncultured Cyclobacteriaceae bacterium
CGGAGAGCAGCACTTTCGGTCCACTGCCGATCTGCTGCCACTCCCGGAGCAGACGGCCCCGGTGGTCATGTTCGTAGGGAAATCGAAATCAAATTATTAATCATTTGACATTCGAAGTATTATGATATTTCTAATTGTCTGACTGAAACAATAATGAAAGAAAATATTTGTAACTATGAGGTTTCCTCGGATAAGATCTCAGTCTTTTTCCCTTTGTCATCGACTACGAAAACATCGATACTGTCAAAACCATTCAGGAAAGCTTCCATACCTACCAATTCTTCTTTCCCATTGACTACATGTCCGTTTTCTTGAAGTTCCTTTTCAAAGTCTTGTTTGATGATGAGATTGTATCTGACCAGAACAACAACCTCAAAGGAGGAAGAACCACTTATTTCTAAAGTTTTTAAGGTTTTCCTATCATCAGGCTCTACACTTAGGTTTTGCCAAAATACGGCATCATACCCGTGTTTACATCCATCGAATAACAGGACTTGCTCTCCCGTATGTATTGATTCTGCAACCAATAATATTGGCAAATCGCCTTTTTCTTGAATCAGGTTCAAATTCTTTGCCCCAAAGTACTTAACCTTAAAAGATGTACTGCCATTTGAATCAACAATTTGCCTTACCCAAACATTCTCTTTTTCGTGAGCTTTTATTTTTCTGAAAAGCTCGTCCGGGACATCCTGGAAATTGCCCTTTAGGTATTCAGGATTATCCACTAAACATTGTTTGACAAATTTTGATTCCTTGGTTTTAAAAAGATCGAATATTCCCATGGCACTTCGTTTAAGTGGGTTAGTTAATTTTGAAATGATAGGGCGTACCACTAAAAATGATACGCCCTGTTTTTTTAATCAATCGTCATAGCCTGTTTGAATCGTTTGGCATCTTCAGTCGATAGAAAAAGGTTTGGATTCTTATTATTTGCTATCACGTATGGCGAGGCATCAAGCTTCGATTTAGCCCTCTTTAATTCCTCATCGGTAAGTTCCCAAATGGTAATGTTCCCGTCAAGCTTTGAAGTTGTGCCAACGTCATCTATCATCAACTCTTTGATGATGGCTTGTTCAAGATGGGAAGCGTTCAAGAAATTAAGGTTGTAAATGTTTCTGATATACCCTTCTTTCACACCACAAACGTTGTTAGACCAACGTAAGTCAATCTCCTCTACGGTACTTTCTAAACCGAAAAGCCCGACCTTATCTTTTCGCTCATTATTCGCACTGAAACCTTCTCTTAGAGACACCACATATCCGTAATCAAATTTAAAACCTCCCGTTAATGATTCTAAAAACTGATATAGTTTATTGGAGCTAAGTTTGCCTTTCTCTATTGTTATTATTATATCAATATATGAAGTATACGGTGGTTCACGAGAATTCATCATTGCGTTTCCAATACTGAAATGATTTTCATAAAATGAATCCCATTCAGGACTATAGGAGGCATACAACCAAACTAAATCGATATTATCATGTTTTCTCAGCTTTTTTTCAAAGCCCTGAAGGGTTTTCCAAGACTTATTTGAGTAGTTCAAAGAATAATGATTAGGGTATTCATCGGTGCAATCCTTAAAGAATTCAGTACAAGCTCTAAACACTTCTTTACATTGAAAGGTTTTTGCCTGATTAATGTCTACAACTTTATAAAGTTTGATAATATCAAATTGCTTTTTCTTTTTCCAGAATTTCAAATGTCTCATAATTGATTTATTTAGGCCACAGCTTATTGATATACCTTGCACCTGAAATTACTTTTTGTGAACCGACCCCTCGAAATCCCCAATCCCTAATAAATTTTTCATTTTTACTGGCTAGGTTTGCTAGTTTATCACTTTTAGAAGCAATCTCAAAGACCTTAAATTTACCACTTTTGAACAAAACCCCAACATCTGGACGCGGACCATATCTCAAAGCTTTCGGTGCTGCGCTTCCCAGTAACTTACGATAGCCAAGATCCATGGTCACCCTACTGACCCTTGGGTCAAGTGCATAACGGTGAGCAACTGCCTTGCTCAAAAAGGCATGCCCTCTGGTACCTGTCATTTGAGCCGTTCCAAGAATCTTGCTCGATGCCTTAAGAAATGTTTTACCGGTAGCCCTACCTACTATCTTTAGCGCTCCTCCAATAGGAATCACCGTCGTGGTTAGATCGACGACCATTTGCGTAACCGGATGGTTGACAAATGCATGTTGCCCAACCATCATGCTATAAGAAACCTCATTCTGGAATTTTGAAACATCCGCCCAGGCACTACCCCCTTTTTTCAGGATTCCGACAGGGACCTGTGTCACCTCTCCGGTTCCGGGAAGGGCAAACTCTTGCCCTATAGCCGGAATTCCCTCTGCTGTTATTTCAATACTGGGAAGAAGCAAGGGTTTGTTGTGCCAAAAATTCCAGCCGTTTGATGCTGACTCTATTCCAGCGACGGCACCTGAAGTCAAACCTGAAAAAAAGACATCCTTCGCCAAAGAGCCGATGTCAAAATCAGTACTATAGAGTGCGGAGGTTGATGTTCCTCGACCCCGGCTGGGTCGCAAAGCCGTGTCCGCCCATAGGGTGCTGCTGTGGAACCGGAAAGCCCCTATCCGCCAAGGGGATGAAATCATCCACCGATCCCAGACCGCCATGGCCCACCGTTGCAGACCGCGAATGTAGCGTGGGCAGCTGATGGGCCTCCAGCCAGGCACTCGTCCGTCGTCCGGTGAAGGGGTTGAAGCCCGACCGGCCCGCAGTAATGGACGAGGCCGCGGCCCCTATCAGCCCGCCCGTGAACGCCCCGCTCCTCGCTCCCGCAAGGGCTCCGTCCATAAAACCGTCCCCCGCCAGCGTACCGGCCAGTCCGCCTGCCAGAAAGCCACCGACCGCACCACCCCCTACCAGAAGGTAAGCTTGGTTTACTTGATTTTCCTGTCCTTTAATGTATAATTAAAGCGAACTTTTTCACTTAATTCATTGAAAAGCCTTTGTAGTTCGACTTCGACCACTCCGTTTTCTGGAATATTACCTGTGTAGATGAGTAGCGTACGTTTATTTTGCCGGGTCTTCTTAGGTATAACGGAGATATCCTCATAGCTGTATTTTAATGTATCCTTATCGTCAACTACTGAGATTATAAAGGTTTCTATGGAGTAGGTTAAATTAGTAGTATCCAAATTTTCTGTCATCTTAGACTCCATATCGTCATTTACTGACCTTTCCAATAATTGAATGCCATATGCTGACATAAGGAGCTCCTCTTTTAGTGAGGGAGTACTTTGAATAATCCGCGGACTACAACAAGCACACAGAAGTAGTATGAGTATCTCTTTTGAAATTCGTATCATCTGAATGAATTTAAGTACAGTTGGTTGAAAATCCTTGCATTGAAATTATTGACAGCACCTTACCCGATTCAGGTCCGTTTATTTCTGCTATTACCGAGATTGAACTGCTTTGCCGGAAAATTGCTACTACAAAAGATTTGAAAGTGCTGCACGATCTTATCAATGATAGCCCTGTTTATTGAACTGAAAAAGGACATCAAGCTCAAGACGGCCAACGTTCGTCAAGCACACAAAATCAAACTACAGAATGTGATTTTCGCCGCTACTGTCTTGGTTCATGACTAAACCCTGCCGACCAGGAATCTGGGACATTTTGAAAATATCGATGGACTGAGCCTGATTGACCCGTAGTAAAAGTAAAAGCCCCGACCCCAGCGGCTTGATTTTCTCATATTGTATGATGTAAGGAGTATTCAGAGCGTGTATTATCAAAGAAGCCATTGATCATTTTATGTCCCACATACAGATTGATGTCCGGCATGAAGTCGTTCAGGACTATCATGATTCGCTCACCGTTCATTAAATGAAACATAAAAAGGTCATCTGTCTCATTTACATCCTTGTATTTAGTGTAAATGTCTGGGTAATCCCTGAATTCTTCCAATGGAAACGGTCTGCCATAAACTTCTATCTTATTGATTGTATCTGAATTCATTGTATAATTTGACAAACCTTCTTTGTAAGGTTCATTTTCCCTCAACTCATAATCATGGAACATCTCCCCGCAATCACTTTCGAAAAAATCAGATTTCAATTCAAAGCTACAATCTTTGAAAAATGAGGCTCGTAATTCCCTATTACCAAATGATATTTCAAGCTCTGAAAAACTTATGCTATCCGAGAAAAAGGCATATACCTTTCTACCTATGCACTTCTTAAGAATAAAGAGACTTTCTGAATCGATTTTCAACATTACCTCGGTATATTAAGATATCTTAAATGAACAGGGGGCAATTTGGGCTGGTTTGCAGGAGCGTACATATTTACTTTAATATTCCATCCTGTCGGATTGGTTCTTCCTCCATAATAAAACCTTCCTTGAACACGTGATCCATCAGGTAGAGTTATTGGTTTGAAGCTGTTTCCATTGTATGCTTGGTCTGCCGGGATGGGATCCAATCCATATTGTCCACGAACATTATTCCATTCGCTTAATGCTTGATCAAAATCAGCGTCCCATATATTTCCTCGTATTTGGCGTTTTTCAATCTCGCCAATTGTAAGGTCAGGACGTTTTGGCTCTAAGGTAGGTAGAGTATTCTTTGCTAACCATGATTTTGTTCTTTGCCCAGTTAGCGGGTTAAATCCTTCTTTTAAAGCTTGGTAAGATTTTACCGCCCCACCGATGGCAGCTCCATATGCAGCTCCTTGCCAAGCTCCCTGAATAGCACCATCCCAAAAATTACCGCCCATTAAAGAGCTTGCTACTCCACCACCTATAAAACCTCCGACAGTACCCCCTACAGCACCTTTCACGAGTCCATCAACTAATGGACTGGCAATATCTCCTACTAATTGCCCTGCTCCCTGAGCAGCTACACCACCCAATAAACCTGACGCTGCTCCGATACCAGCCTGAGCTGCAAGAGCATTCCCGGAAAGTCCTTGCATGAGTCCGTTTCCAAGTCCCCCTACAGCTCCACTTAATAAAAGCGCTCCCGGACCACCCAAAAAGGTAGACGCTCCCTGCACGGCACCTACCCCGGCATATCCCGCAGCACGGCCGAAGCCCTGCCAGAAATTGTCCGCAGAGGAGGTTGCCCGCAAGGTCCCGAGGGGGAGACTTTAAAACAAGCAGGGCGTATTCAAAGTTAAAGCCTCACTATTGTGAGGCTTTAACTGATTTAAGTTCTTCGTAAGTCCCCTCAAGGGTTCCTAAAACATACATTCCCAACATTCCTTTACTTTTAAGCCAATCTAACTTTGTTATCTCTCTAAATAGAAGTCGCTCGGATAGTTGTAATTTCAAGTTGGTATTTTGCTCTGGACGTTGATCTATTCGAGAGTAATATCCCCACTTATAAAGAGTATCGTCTGGTTTCATTTGCATGGCATTCTCCAGCATAACAGTAGCGGGGTTCATGCTTTCCATCCCAAAATACCATTCTCCAATATACACCATAATCCCAGTGAAAAACAAAAACTCAGGGTTATCAGAAAATCTTTTATAAGCTTCATCGAAAAACTCTCTGAGTTTTTCAGCAGCATAATCATGTTCTTTTTGGGTATATTGACCTTCTACAACAAAATCTAATAATAAAAAAATCACCCTTAAATATATTTCAGGAGTATCTTCATTTGGCTTTTCTAACAATTGAATAGCTGCCTTCCAATCTTTAGTTTGCTCAATTGATATCATCTTATTTTGCGAATCCATTTAATTTGAGTTTAAGGGATGAATATTGAATTGATAATCGGCCTACCTTGATTGACAAACCCACGAATAGTGAAATTCGCCCCTCCTACACTCACAGGTGTATTGAAAATGCCACTTGCATTTGGAATGATTCTTCCATTTGCATTTTGTAAAGCGGCGTTAATTACATTCCTCTGCCCACCCATTTGAGTAGCCAATTTATTCAGCCAAGGTTTTGGGTGAAGTTTATTTGCGAAAATATGAGTGCCTTTCTGCTTCAATGTCAGTGATACCGCATCATCAATAGTAGACTTAGAAAACTGCGACAATAGTTTTGTACTCACCCCATCGTTGCGGAGGCTGATGT
>CANLOE010000177.1 GCA_947492745.1 uncultured Cyclobacteriaceae bacterium
GTTTTCTTCATTCTTTCTGTAAGTTAACCCTATTGAGCTTTTCTTACTGTCCAGTCAAATGTATACACTCCAAATCTCTATTGGATAGTACTGATTTATCCTTGAAACTGTCACTGTAGGGGCGGGTCAATCAAACTACGTGTTGCCATTGGACTGGCTTTACATTGTAGCGAAGCTAGAGCTTCACTTGCATTGCTGAAACCCGTATTACGCCTTAAGAAACTTAGTACGATCTTGAATCCAAAATCATGCATTGGGCCTTCTATTGTGGAAGAAACTTCTTCAAATCAACGAAGCGGAGTGTTTTTTAAATCAACCGTAGCGGCGCTGCACTGCATCCAAGAAAATCCCATGATTTATCGTAATCTAAGCTCTCATGACAAAGTTCTAAGGTTTAACCCAAAATGATCGATAGCCTTCCTATTGTGAGCATAAATCACTTCAAAATCAGCGGTTTTACGCTGCGCAGGCTCGTCACCTTAGTGATACAAAAGCCACCTCACCTAAACCGCTGATTTTATTGCACTTTATACGCTCATCACGCAATCCTATTGATCAATTTGGGTTTAAGTGCGAAATGGCTTATGGGTTTTTCGTGTAATCAGCAGAAAGATAAAGCTTGCCTTACAATTATTTTGGTGCTGATTGTCCTTTGAGGGTGCTGCCCACGAGTCATTGTGGCATTCTATTCCTGATGTTTCTATAATCAATGACTTTGGTGTGCTGGGTACGGACTCTACTGACGGGGCAGGAAGCCTTTGTCTTCGGGGGAATGAAATGGGATTCAGATTTCCCCCATCATAGAGATGAATATTTTTAAAGCGTTTAATAAAGGCTTTGATACTCGGAAAGTGAGAAATCAGATGTATGATGATTAGAGCGTATTTTGATTGGTTTTCCTAATCACGGACACTGATTACCCGATGTCCTTATCGGTATTTTCGATATCCTCTTCATTATCCGATGTTTCATTTATAGATAGAGTGGCGCTATCTTCTTCAGTTTCTATCTTGGTACCTTCCTCTGTCCCTATGTCTTCTTCTGTACCGGCACCTTCACTGGAAGAAGCCTCAAAACCGGCTACATCACCCTCGAACTTGGAGACAGGTGTGAGGTTGTCCGGAATACTTTCCGCTTCTTCTTTCATATAAGGAAACACCTCAAGAATATTGGTCAAGGTCACGGAAGGAATGTCAAAAGGTACCAACATGGAACTGAGGCTGTCCTCTACTCGTTCGTAAGCTTCTTTCGCATGCGCCGCAGAAACCAGATAGTAAGTGTTTATTTTTACTTCTTTTTCGGTATCAGCATCTACCGTGGCATACGAAATCTTGCACTTGAACCAAGTATCCACATCTTCAAAATTGATGACTTCGGAAATATTGGTCTTAGAGATATTCGACACGGAAAATTCGCCCGGTGTCTCTTTCCCTATAAGGTCGTGAATGCGGCTTTCGGCCTCTGTATAAGAGACAGCATCGACCAGATATGCATCTGTGACCTGCTTTAGGCTGCCATCTTCTCCTTCTCTAATCGATTTTACCTTACAAGTATACCAAGTCTTCATATCTCTTTAGCTAATTTTTCTTAATGAAGTGCAAATATATCAATCCTTATGATTAAACCCGGATCATGCATTGAAAAATCTACTGTGGATCTAAGAGACTGTTTTAAAATGTACCTTTTTCTTCCTTATGCACTTCAGGGTTAAATCCGGGGCATGCATTGAAAAATCCACTACGGATCTAAATAGCTGCAAACCGGTCGCTGCACTACGTTTTTTGAATTAACCGTAGCGGTGCTACGCTGAACCCAAGAAAACGGACTGATGTATTGTCATTTAAGTCCTCATGACGAAGTTCCAACGAACATTTTGGGTTTAAACCCTCGTTACGAAGTTCCAACGCATGATCTGGGTTAAATCCGGAGTATGCAATGGAAAATTAACATGCTCGACGTAGTCTTTGGACATGATCATTTGCCCTATATAACTCGTCGCCCCGCAGGTACTCATCCAACGCCTATGGGTGAATCCAGTATCGGTTATGAGGACTCTTTTTGGATTATCCATTTTCTTTTCGATTATTTGTATATGTTTAGTCTTAAAGATATTCTTTCCGTATCGCTTATCCTGTTTTCGGTCATCGATATTTTGGGTTCCGTACCTGTCGTCATAGAACTCAGAAAGAGGGATGGGCACATCCAATCCGAGAAAGCAACGATTATCTCCTGTATTCTTATGGTAGGTTTTTTGTTTCTGGGCCAGTCCATTTTACGTCTATTCGGCTTGGATGTCGAATCCTTTGCTGTAGCTGGGGCCATAGTGATGGCCATTATCGCAATGGAGATGATTTTGGGCATCACCCTGTTCAAGGACACTAATGAGGGAAAAGGGACCGCCTCCATCGTTCCATTGGCTTTTCCTCTGATTGCCGGAGCAGGTACCCTGACCACGATACTGTCGCTGAAAGCCGTCTACACGACTCCCAATATCCTGGCTGGCATCGTGCTCAATATTGGTTTTGTCTATACAGTCCTTAAATCTACAGGTTGGTTGGAGAAAAAGATAGGCCCCTCTGGATTCAGTGTACTTCGCCGCGTGTTCGGTATCATATTATTGGCTATAGCAGTGAAAATCTTCAAGGACAATTTATTTTTATAATTTACTGATAGTACATGATTACAATATACACGGATGGTGCCGCTAAAGGAAATCCCGGGCCGGGAGGTTATGGCATCGTCATGAAATACAAAGAGCATCGCAAGGAAATATCCGCAGGATATCGGAAGACTACCAATAACCGAATGGAACTGTTGGCGGTCATCGTAGCTCTTGAGAGTCTGAAATTTGCCAATAGTCCTGTTACTATTTTTTCGGATTCGAAATATGTCGTTGATTCCGTGGAAAAGGGGTGGTTGTGGGGATGGGTAAAAAAGGGTTTTAAGGACAAAAAGAATCCAGATCTCTGGAAACGTTTTATACCTGCTTACAAAAAACATCAGGTCAAATTTCAGTGGGTAAAAGGACATGCAGGCATCCCGGAAAACGAACGATGCGATCAATTGGCGGTCGAAGCCGCAGAGTCCCCAGGCCTTCCTGCTGATACGGGATACGAAAATCAGTGATTTCCTATATCTGGAGGGCAGGGCAGAAAGTATTCTGCCCTGCCCTTGATATACCCTCGTAAGGAGGGCTTTCTATTCCTATTTACGAGGGGAGGGGGCAAACCCCACTATTGTGCATACCATTCCACTCAATGCTATGCTTTCCTATCAAAACGGTCAAGCTGCATCACCTTTACCCAAGCGGCTATGAAATCCTGAACAAATTTCCCTTTCGCATCAGCACTTCCATATACTTCGGCAAGCGCACGAAGCTCCGAATTCGACCCGAAAACGAGGTCTGCACGGGTAGCGGTCCATTTGACACTGCCTGTACTTCGGTCGCGTCCTTCGAATAGCTCTTTGTTCTCGGTGATGGCCTTCCATACCGTATTCAGGTCCAGTAGGTTGGTGAAGAAGTCATTGCTCAAGGTTCCTGGCGCCTTTGTGAAAACACCATGATTCGTGTGTGCGTAATTGGTGTTCAGGACACGCATACCTCCTATGAGTACGGTCATTTCAGGAGCGGATAAGGTCAGTAACTGTGCTCTATCCACTAGCATTTCCTCGGCGGATATGGAGGTATAGGAGGGTTTTTTATAGTTCCTGAAGCCATCTGCCTCAGGTTCCAGTGCTGCGAAAGATGCTACATCTGTCTGTTCTATGGAAGCATCGGTACGCCCTGGCAGGAAAGGGACGGTAACAGTATGCCCTGCTGCTCTTGCGGCTTTCTCAACTCCTACGGCACCACCTAATACGATAAGATCGGCAAGAGACACTTTTTTGCCACTGCTCTGTTCAGCATTGAATTCTTCCTGTAGACTTTCCAGAGTGGCAAGTACAGAAGTCAATTGTGAAGGATGATTGACTTCCCAGTCTTTTTGTGGGGACAATCGGATACGGGCACCATTAGCTCCGCCCCGCTTGTCAGAGCCGCGAAAAGTAGAAGCGGAGGCCCATGCCGTAGATACCAATTGTGAAATGCTGAGGCCCGTGTTCGATATCTTGTCTTTTAGGGAAGCGATATCTTTATCGTCGATGAGTGCATGATCGACCTTCGGTATGGGGTCTTGCCACAAGAGGTCCTCTTCAGGGACTTCCGGTCCCAAAAAGAGCATTTTCGGTCCCATATCCCTGTGTGTCAATTTATACCAAGCTCGAGAGAAAGCATCAGCGAACTCATCTGGATTTTCATAAAACCTTCGTGATATGGGTTCATAATCAGGGTCCATGCGCAAAGATAGGTCGGTGGTCAGCATCATAGGGGCATGGCTTCGGTCAGGGTCATGGGCATCGGGCACTGTGCCTGCCCCTGCATCATCTTTAGGCTTCCATTGATAGGCTCCCGCCGGGCTTTTTGTGAGTTCCCACTCGTAGCCGAATAGATTCTCGAAGTAATTGTTGCTCCATTTGATGGGCGTAGTTGTCCATGCGCCTTCTAATCCGCTTGATATGGTATCTGCGCCCATACCCGTGCCAAAACTGTTTTTCCATCCCATCCCCTGCTCTTCTATGGAGGCACCGGCTGGCTCTGCACTGAGGTGGTCGGCATCGCTGGCCGCTCCATGCGTCTTGCCAAAGGTATGTCCTCCAGCGATGAGAGCAACAGTCTCTTCATCGTTCATGGCCATGCGGCCGAAAGTTTCTCTAATATCATGTGCCGCAGCGAGAGGGTCCGGATTGCCATTGGGACCTTCTGGATTGACATAGATGAGTCCCATTTGAACTGCGGCGAGTGGATTTTCAAGTTCCCGCTCTCCAGTGTAGCGCTGATCATCGAGCCACTTACCTTCAGAACCCCAGTAAATATCCTGCTCAGGTTCCCAGATATCCTTGCGTCCGCCCGCAAAACCGAAGGTTTTGAGACCCATGGATTCCAAGGCACAATTACCCGTCAGTATAAACAGGTCTGCCCATGATATTTTCTGTCCATATTTTTGTTTGATAGGCCATAGGAGCAACCGCGCTTTGTCCAGATTGACATTATCGGGCCAGCTGTTCAGCGGAGCGAACCGCTGTGCTCCTGCACCCCCGCCCCCGCGACCATCGGCAATACGGTAAGTGCCTGCACTATGCCAGGCCATACGAATGAAAAATGGACCGTAGTGACCATAATCAGCCGGCCACCACTCTTGTGATGAGGTCATCAATTCGAACAGATCTTCCTTTATGGCCTTGAGGTCTAGAGTCTTGAACTCACTGGCATAATCGAATGTTTCCCCTAGCGGATTTGAATGAGAGGCATGCTGTCTCAGAATGTTTAATTTCAACCGGTTGGGCCACCAATCCTGAAGTGAAGGGCCTCCACCCGCACTATGTTTTAGGGACTCGCCCATAAACGGGCACTTACCTTTGCTGCTACTACCGTTACCATTGTAGCTCATGGTGCCTTTGTCGTCATTCATAGTATGATTTTTTTAGAATGGTAAATAAACTATGTCGATAAGCTCAAAGGTTGACTATCGGTAAATCGTATCCTTATCAAATACGATAACCTTTGAAGCTCTTTTGTATCATATCTTTAGTGTATGGGTGAAAGATACTGTCATTTATGTCATATTCATGAAAATGGCGATGGATTTTAGTAATCATTATATCGATGATGTCTATGATTGCCCAAGGGACTAGGACCGTCTTTTGCCCTCGGAAATTAACATCATTTTTTTGTAAAGCCCAAGTGACCCTGTCCTTATTTATCCTCTGTACAGTGTGAAGTATCTGATTTACGTCCTATTGCTCTAAACCCAAAATGATCAATGCCTTCCTATTGCGGGCATAAATTACTTCAAAATCAGCGGTTATACAGATTTACATTTTTAATGTCGCATTGAAACATTTCATATAATGGTGGTTTGATGTGATTTCCATTATGGT
>CANLOE010000178.1 GCA_947492745.1 uncultured Cyclobacteriaceae bacterium
ACGCGGATCGGACGTACATAGCGTTTGCAACGCGTCCTTGTTTTCTGTTTTTTCTTTTCAGTTGAACCCCGAACCCTGCCTACGGATGAAGTAGGGCCGTTCGTATTCCGGTACCTCAAACTAGCGCAAGCTTATAAAACAAAAAACCGGTTCAAGCGTCCGCTTGGACCTTTTCTGTTTTCAGTGGAAGGCCCTTTCATGAAGAATAGGCCGTTCTGGCCTTGGCGTCCCTGAGATAGGTATCTATAACGTTGAACAGTACATTCTGTGTGCCCTTGTCCAGTTGCTGAATCTCCTGTATCCGCTCCACCGTTTTTTTGTCAAAGGAAGCATTCTGGCCCTCGCCCACCAGATAATCAAGACTGACCCCGAATGCATCGGCAATCTTTTTGGCCACCTCTATCGATGGCACCGCATCACCACGCTCATACTTGCCCACCATTACCTGTGAAATCCCGGTCATCACCGCCAGTTCGGCCTGTGACCAACCCTTTTCCTTCCTCAAATCCGTGATGACCCTGTGCGTTTTCATAACCTGTGGATATCTTTATATGTTATAGTTATCGGTTTTTCCAAAAATACATAATTAAAGGACATAAATAAAAGGAATAGTTTTTGGTCAATTGAAAATTATCAGGTACTTTTATATCCGATAGTTCTAAAAAGGAAATCAGAAAATATTTTCAATGGAAATCCCCGAGATAAAATCCCGCCTCGACATCATCGACACCGCCGCACTGCTGGGCCTGTCCATCGACCCCATCACACAACGGACGAACTGCCCCTTCCACGATGACAAAGACCCATCGCTGCAGTTCAGCAGGGTCCGACAGATCGCCACCTGCTTCTCATCCGCCTGTTCGGCCGGCACCATGGACATCATCACCCTCACCGAAAGGATGATGAGGTCCACCACCCACGAGGCCCTGAAGTACCTCGCCCGCCTCGCGGGGGAGATGCCCCAGAGCCCAAAGGGGGCCACGGCAGGCACCGGCAAGGGCCCCGACCACCACAGGGACTTCGAACGGATGGGGTCGAGCCTGTTGGCCAGTACCACCGCAAGGAAGTACCTGGAGGAACGGTGCATCGACCACAAAAGGCTCGACATCGGATACAACCCCTACAGGAACGCAGGGTTCAATTACCTGAAGGGCTGCGTCACCTTCCCGCTGCGCGATGGGAGCGGAAGGGTGCACTCACTCTACGGAAGGAGCGTAAGGGCCAACGCAAGGGCAAGGCACTTCTACACCGCAGACCGCAGGGGGCTCTACCCCGGCTATCCGGACAAGGGGACCGAAAGGCTCATACTCACCGAATCCGTCATCGATGCGGCCACCCTCCTATCGCTGCCGGGGACCATCGAGGGGTACGGGGTGCTCGCCCTCTACGGCACCAACGGCCTCACCCCCGAGCACGTCCACGGCATGCGGCAGATGGCCGACCCCCGGGAGCTCATACTCTTCCTCGACGGCGACGCGGCCGGGAAAGCGGCCGTACGCAAGCACGGCAACTTCCTGACGGCCACCTTCCCCGGGACGGCGGTATCCGTGGTGGACACCCCGGAGAACGAGGACATCAACAGTATGGCACAGGGACACGAGCCCGAAGTGTTCGAACGGCTGCTGAGGGAAAGGATCCCCTTTTTCCCTTCAGATGAAAAAAACCCGGATGAAAGACCTTCAGATGAAAAACCTTCCGATGAAAGGAAAAAAGCGGCAACGGCACGGAAAAAACGGGGACCGCCACCAAAAAAACAGGGACCACCGAAGGCCCGCAACTCGATACCTCCAACCCCGACAGGCTGACCCTTGCCACCGGGAACGCCACCTACCATATCATGGGCGGCATCAGGCAGGGCATGGACAGCCTCAAGGTCACCCTCGTGACCGTGCACCCCGAAAACGGGCGCAAGAGCCGCCAGCGGCCCGACCTATACGAGGACCGGCAGACCGCCAAGGCCGCAAGGGAGGCCGCCGCAAAGCTCGGGCTCGACCCGACGGCACTCGAAGACGACCTGGCCACACTCACCGACCTATTGGACAGCTACAGGGAAGAGAAAAAGGCCCCAAGGGAGGAGAAAGGGACCGCCGCCACGGTCAGCGGCACCCGGAAGCGGGAGTGCACCGAGTTCCTCAAAAGGCCCGGGCTGCTGAGGGAGATCAACGCACTGATAGGACGGTCGGGAGTGGTCGGGGAAGGGAACAACAGGCTCTTCCTGTTCGCCATCGCATCCAGCTACCGCATGCCCGACACCCTCCACGCACTCATACAGGGCAGCAGCGGCAGCGGGAAGACACACCTCCTGTCGGGCATCATGGACCTCATGCCGCCCGGGGACACCATAGGACTGACACGCGTCACCGAGAGCAGCTTCTACAACTACGGGGAGCACGAGCTCAGCAACAAGCTGTTGGGGCTCGAGGACCTCGACGGGCTCGAGGAAAGGGCGGAGCTCGCACTGCGCGAGCTGCAGAGCCGGGGGTGGATCGCCAGCTCCACCTCCGTCAAGGACGAGCACACCGGAAGGATAGCATCGAAGGTCAGGACCGTGCACGGCCCCATCGCATCACTGGCGGCCACCACAAAGGGAGGGCTCTACGAGGACAACATGGGGCGCTGCTTCGCCATCGCCGTCGACGAGTCGCGCGAACAGACCATGAGGGTCCTGCGCTACCAGAACGACCGCGCGGCGGGGGCCGTCGATGACGGTGGGCAGAGGGACGCAAGGGACTTCCTGCGCGACTGCGTACGGCTCCTGGAGCCACTGCAGGTCGTCAACCCCTTCGCCAACAGGCTCGAACTGCCCCCCGAGGCGCACAAGATCAGGAGGCTCAACGGACTGTTCCAGTCCTTCGTGAAACAGGTCACGCTGCTCAACCAGTACCAGAGGCAGAGGGACGAAAGGGGAAGGCTGATCACCGAAAAGGCGGACATCGCCACCGCGGTCGACATCATGTTCGAATCGATAGTGCTCAAGGTCGACGAGCTCGACGGGCCGCTCAGGGGCTTCTACGAAAGGCTAAAGGCCCACGTACTGCCCAAGGGAAGGGGGGCCACCTTCGTGCAGCGGGAGGCACGCCAGGCACTCGGCACCAGCAAAACACAGATGCACAGGTGCATGGCACAGCTCGAGGAAATGGAGTACGTCATGAAGAAGGGGCGCGGACCGCACGGGGCCACCACCTACGCCATATCCTACTGGGACAACAATACCGCCCTGCGCAAAAGGATAAGGAAGGGACTCGAAGAACAGCTCGAAAGGATACAGGACATATAAAGGGAACGCAATGGAACACTTCCGGAACGGTTTGGACAGGCACAATACACTGGAATACAAAGACTTAAACCAGAACCGTTCCGCGTTCCGGGAAAACGCGCAACGGTGGGACAGGGAAAAGGGACCGGAACAGGGCGGGGAAAAACAGGAAGGGAACACAATGGAACACTTTTGGAACGGTTTGAAAGAGTGCAAGACAATGAACAACAACGACTTGGAACAGAACCGTTCCGCGTTCCGGGAAAACGCGCAACGGTGGGACAGGGAAAAGGGACCGGAACAGGGCGGGGAAAAACAGGGAGGGAACACAATGGAACACTTCCGGAACGATATGGACAGGTTCAATACACTGGAAGACAAAGACTTAAACCAGAACCGTTCCGCGTTCCGGGAAAACGCGCAACGGTGCGGCCCGGGAAGGGAAGCAGCGGCGGGCACCGCAGGGGACTTTGCCGAACACCTCAAGAGGCTCGGTTACGGCCCAGGCAGCATACGGGTGCTCCCAGGGCTCGTCATGGAGTTCCTCGAAAGGAGCGGGAAGATGCCCGCCGAAACAGGGCCGCGGGACATCATGGACCACTACCTACACCTGCAGGAAAGGCCCCACCGGAGGAGGCCCGGCGGGCTCAGCGGGGCATACATCGCACAGCATACCTATGCGCTCAGGCTATTCTTCGCATGGCAGCTGCAGCAGGGGCGCACCGACACGGACCCCACGGGCGGGCTGGACTTCCCGAGGCCCGACAGGACCGATAGGAAGGTGCCCACAAGGGAAGAGGTACGGCAGCTCCACGGGGCCACCGAGGACCACAGGGAAAGGGCAATACTGGCCATATTCTACGGCTGCGGACTCAGGAGGTCCGAGGGCGAAAGGCTGCGGACCGGCGATATCCACTTCGCCACCGGGCTGCTCCACGTCAGGGAGGGCAAGGGGGGGAAAAGGCGCGCCGTGCCCATGGGAAGGAACGTCGCCGAGGACCTGAGGGCCTACATATCGGGGACGGCCGCAACGGGGGAAGGCCCGCTCATCCGCGGAAGGGACGGCAACGGCATGAAGGGGGGCTCCATGAACAGGCTGGTGAAGGGGATCGCCCAGAGGAGCGGGATAAAGGGGGACATCACACTGCACGTACTGCGCCACGCCATCGCCACACACCTGCTGGAGGCCGGGCTGTCCGTAGAGCACGTACGCGACTTCCTCGGACATGCACACCTGGAGAGCACACAGATCTACACGCACATCGGAAGGGACATGCTATGGGATTTGTAGAATACATGAAAAGGGAATGCACCCCGGCCACCGTCGGCCGCTACATGGGGGAGCTGGAAAGGTTCCATGACATCCTGCGGGAAGCGAAGGGAAGCGAAGGGCCCGGGAACGCCACACACCGCGACATCATGGAGCACATCGGCAGGGTCAGGGAAAGCGGCAGGAACCCCTCCACCGCACTCTGCGCCATCAAGAAATACCATGCATGGCTGCTGGCCACCGGAAGGCGCGGGGACGACCCCGCAAGGGGCATACGCCTCAGGGACAGCAGGAGGAAGGACATACAGCTGCAGGACCTCTTCACACGGCGGGAACTGGAAAGGCTCCTCACCGTGGACGAAAGGTACACCGTACTGAGGAACAGGAACAGGGCAATCCTGTCGCTGCTGGCCCATCAGGGCCTCACCAACGGGGAGGTCAGGGGGCTGCGCACCAACGACATCGATACCGAAAGGGGCACGGTCAGCATAGGGGCCGGGAAGAGGACGGATGCAAGGGAGCTGAAACTGGACGCACGGCAGGCCTTTTGGCTCATGGCCTACACCGGTACGGACAGACCCAAAATGCTGAAAGGGCCGACGGATGCACTGTTCATCAACCAAAGGGGCAGCCCCGAGACCGCCAACGGCATCGCCTACCTCCTGTCCGCCCGCGCCCACCTCTTCCCCGGAAGGAAGCTGACCGCCACCACCGTGCGGCAGAGCGTCATCGCCAACCTCCTCAAAGAGGGAAGGGACCTGCGGCTGGTACAGGCATTCGCCGGCCACAGGCACCCCGGCACCACGGAAAGGTACAGACAGGCACATATCGAGGAGCTCAGGAACGAGGTAACGAAACACCATCCCATGGGATGACACCTATACCTATATATAATAACAGTTAAACCGAATTTATCATGAAAACAAGAAACAGAAGTCCGTAGGATCGAATAGTTTTGCTCTCAGAATGCAAAGTACAGATACAGTCATATCAATCAAGATACCCCCCGCACGGCCATCGGTAGGAAACGACCGATAATGCTCTTTGCAGCATTGAGAGGCCTAAACGGGGGCTTCTCTCTAAATGTAAAGAAAATGAAAGAAAAGAGAACGAAGATGGAGCAGCTGCGCCCGCTCCGCGACATGATAGAATCCGACCACCTGGGCGACTACCTGGAGATAGAGCAACGGCTGTGCCACATCATCTACCAGCTCCACTGGCTGCCCTGGGAGACCTTCGCCGGTGGGCCCGTACGCGACAACGTATGGCTGCTCGAAAAGCTCCGAGAGTGCTTCCAACAGGCAAGGGAGATACAGCAGGATGAATGAGAACGGCCCCGAAAGGGGCTTTTTACATAAAGGGAAACCAATCACACCACAGAAAACGTTATATTCATGCAACAG
>CANLOE010000179.1 GCA_947492745.1 uncultured Cyclobacteriaceae bacterium
TTGTTTTCTTCATTCTTTCTGTAAGTTAACCCTATTGAGCTTTTCTTACTGTCCAGTCAAATGTATACACTCCAGTAAAGGTATTTTGTTACAATAGTGTTGACAATACTATAAGTAGTGAATCCGATACCCTATTTTTAGTACTACAGAGCGTGTACTCTCAAGAGTCTGTATTGGAGTTGTCTATAAAGTCGGTTATCACGTATTTTGGGTGTGGAATGAGCTGGGACCGAACGATAGGAAAGTGTTCTTAAGACGTTTGTAGTGAAGGAGCCTGCCCGCTGCGTAGGAAAGGACGGCAGTGCTATCTGCAAATTTCCAGCGAAATCAAATGCTATAGGAGTATATATGGTAATGGGCATGATGGAGAAAGTATTCTACTGGAGTTGACCCAAAATGATCGATAGCCGTACTATTGCGAGCATAAATTGCTTCAATCCAGATCATGCATTAGCCCTTCTATTGCGGCCTTTAATAGCTGCAGATCAGTAAAGTGAATCCGAAAAAACACCCTGATTTATTGCTTTTTAAACCCTCATAACTAAGCTCTAATACATGATACGGGTTCAAAATCAGTGGTTTTACGCTGCGCAGGTTCGTCACCCTAACAATACGGTAGGCCTCCTCACCTAAACCGCTGATTTTATTGTACTTTGCATCACGAAATCCTATTGATCAATTTGGATTAAAATAGACACAAGGGTGAACCAATGCGTGATTCGGGTTAAATTCATACCTGTGAATTCCATGTGACGATTAACTCGGATCATGCTTTGGAAAATCTACTATGGATCTAAATATCTGTAAATGAGTCGTTGCACTACGTTTTATTGAATTCACCATAGCGGCGCTATGCTAAATCCAATAAAACTCCCTGTATTGCCATTTTAACCCTCGTTACGAAGTTCCAACGCATGATCCGGGTTAAAAATCAACATTATCCACATGAAAATAAAAGATATAATTCAAGACAATCTGTTTGTTGGGAATGTGGCAATAGTCTTAGGAAAGGTTCTTATGGATAGATATTGGACTGATAGCGTTTGTTTATAGTGTACAGGCACTGATATTCCCCTATACTTGTCCCGTAAGATGAAAAAAAAACCGTAATAGCAAAACGCATATACCTTAAGCTCACGTGTAGAGCCGGGAATCGATTTTTGATATGAATTCAGCACTGAACATTGTGAAAGGGCTATTGTCATTGCTATGCTTCATCGATGAGCTTGGTCCACTTTTCTTCGGTCGTCATTTCGCAATCAGACTTCTCCTCAACTTACTGATGACTCTTTTGTGTCGCTGTTTACTCCCTTTTTTAGAGGGAAAAGACTTCATCGCTTTGGCGACGAACTCAATAGATTTGTACATTATAAAAGCATCCAAACCCGCTCTGGACCTCTTGGACATGTCCTTAAGGTATAAGCGTTCGAGACGTTCCCTATTCGTAATGGTAAGGTCTTCACCGCTATAAATGCGATCGATGAAGGTAAATCCGGGCTTCAGTGATTTCAGTTCTGTTCTCTCTCTCATGGCCACGATTTCAATATCATTTTTGATGGCCGGCCTTGGCCCTACGAAACGCATTTCTCCTTTGATAATATTGATGAGTTGCGGAAGTTCGTTGATTCGGGTATCCCGAAGTATCTTGCCAATGAGAGGAATCTGATTTTTGAAGTTCTTATCGAGCTCCTGTGTGGGCATGGCAGGGATATGCTCCTCCATGGTAGTGAATTTGTAGATATTGAAGTATTTATGATCCTTACCGAGCCGCTTTTGTACAAAGAAGATTTTCCAGTGAGGCTTGTTGATTTTTATGGTTAATGCAGTCAATAGGAGTAAGGGGGAAAATGCTATCAGAGCAAAAATCGCAAGTACCGTTTCTATAGGTCTTATCAAGAGATAATACAAACTAAATTTGTTGAGCTTCATTATTTTGACGAGTTTAAGATTGATAGTTTTTTGTTTTTTTACAAAGTGAAATATGCTATTGGCTATTCTTGATAAAACCTACTTTTCTTGATTTTTCAATAACAATGATGGTTATTGAATATACGTTTTTTAATCAATACCTCTATACGTTGTAATATGATAAACATAACATCCTGGTATTATTGCTATATTACCCTACTCTTAAAGCGCAATGAAGTAACCATCTAATTGAAAATAATGCACTTAATCTCATTTGCGGGCAAATACTAAAGTGGTTTTTTAAATGCCTTGTTTCTTTAAGTATTGCTGTCATTTTACATAAAATGAACAAATTGCTATTTTTCATACATGATACAATTATATAACGCCTCAGAATGTGTTTACACCTACCCCAATATTGTTTTTATTTTATAAATAGTTATCTTGCTAATTGCTTACCTGTTAAAGGCTACACTCACCGTATCATTACTTTTTTACTGCCCAAATTCACATTATCCGCATAAGGTGTTATGGTATACATTCCTATGCTGATCCCGCTCATTTTCAATCTGAAAAATTGACGGTCTTTTATGTCCAAGCTACGTATCGCATCTCCACTCATATCAGTGAATACCAGTTTCAGGTGTTCGTAGGGAGGGTGTATCTCCACACTGATTTCATTTCCTTTTTCTACAGGATTAGGATAAAAGTCCCATTTATCACCCTCGGGTGCGTTCGGTAGTCTGAACTTCCATATTTCGTTTCCTTCTTTATTGGATATGGCACTGAACAACAATTCATTTCGGAGTATGCCCATGATTTTGGCCGAACGTAGATAGGTACTTTTATCACTGAGGATCCTCGTTCCAAAGAAGCTACCATCGCTTCTTCCCAGTCTTCCTTGCTCTAAAAAGTAGAGTATACCCGCATGTACGATGTACGCTTCGGGGTAGAGGTCTTCTGTTATGACGACAGTTCCTTTTCTCGTACCGTCGGTCACCCATAGCCCTTGTAATGTGGATTTGGCTCCTATGGATTGTTTCGCGCTGAAGTATAGTTTGCCGTCAAGTGCAGCTGCACAATGTACTTCATCGTAGAACTTTTTCAATAAACGGGTATTGTCTCGGGTACCGTCACTGTACCACAAACTGAGCTGACCGTTGAGTTCTGTTCTGACAAAATAGATATTGTTACCGGAAGGGTACATAGCCTGTATCTCGGAAGAGCGCAGTCCTTTTCCTATCTTTTTCACAAGACGCGTACCTTGGGGCGTACCGTTACTCCTCCATAGTTCTCTTCCATAGCTCGGGTGCCAAGCGGTGAAGAACATTCGATTGCCCGCTTTGGTCAACTGCTCCGGGTCGGTAGACGCTACTCCGGGGACGATGGGTTTTAGAAGTCTTGTGTTTTTTTTCAGCCCATCACTGACCCACAGTTCTCTACCGGCCTTTTCATCTTCGGCGGCAAATACGATATTATCATTTAAACTTACTAAGGAGGCCGGCGAAGAGGAGAGCTGTTCTCGATGGATATCCTTGAACAGGCGCGTGCTGACCCTATCTCCCTCGGTACTCCATAACTCGCGCCCCTTTCTTATCCCGAAAGCAGAAAAGTATACCCTACCATTGAGCAGTACAAAATCACTGGGGGAAGAGGATTCGGTACCTTTGTAGATGTCCTTGAGCAGAATAGTGCCTTCGGGACTACCATCGCTCGACCAAAGCTCTTGGCCTTTTACCGGAGCATTTTTAGTGCTGAAATACAGTTTGCTGCCATTGGCAAACAGATGGGTGGGATAGCTGGAGTCGGGTCCATGGATAATGTCCTTAAGAAGAAAGGTGCCCTCGGGAGTGCCATCACTTTTCCAAAGTTCACGGCCTTTTTGTGGGGTGAAAGCAGTAAAGAACATATCACTGTACCCAACAGCAGCATCGGCGGGTGCTGCCGAGGCCGTTCCCAGCCCGAAATTTTCAAAAGCCCTACGTGTGCCCTGAGGAGTACCATCCGTCTTGAAGAGATTTTTTTCTCCTTGAAGTTCAGTGATCACATAGGATTTATTGTTCAGAAGGAAAAAGGTAGCTCCTGTATCAGGGTCTCCTACGCCTTCTCTCAAGCGGATGGTACCGCCCGGTCTGCCATTGCTCTTCCAAAGATCCCCTGAGGGATCAACATAATAGAGTAGCTTATTGGCCAGTATCTGACTCTGAGCATTTACCGCCCCCATGCTGGACAATCGAGAAACCCTTTTGTTGAAGGTATCATAGACCCTTAACGACTTGTTGCCCTTATCATCCTCTACCGTAAAGAGCAGCAGGTTATCGAAACCCGTAATCCCCTGAGGGTTCGAGGAACTGCCTACAATAATATCTTCTACAAGATCGGTTCCCGTAGGACTTCCATCACTGGACCACAGTTCCCTGCCATGCTTACCATCATCTGCACTGAAATATAAAATATCCTTTTTCAGATAAAAATCCGATACGGATGAAGAGGCAGTACCCGGATTGATATCCCTGATGAGTTCCGTATTGCTGGCCATACCATCACTGGACCACAGTTCTTCCCCGGTTTTCGTTGTACTGGCCGTAAAATAAAATTTATCATCAGTAACAAAATAGCTGCTTTTCAAGAAAACATCGGCTTTGCCCCTAAACGCAAAATCCTTGATAGGAGAAGTTCCCGTAGTGGTACCGTTGCTTTTCCAAAGTGCATAGGAGAGTCCTCCACTGACTTTTGGGACCGCAGCCTTAAAATAGAGTTCATTACCAAATGATATACCTGGACCACTTTTGATTTTTTTGACCAGAGTCTTTGTACCGGTCCTGCTCCCATCAGTGACCCATAGGTCCCTTTTGATTCCCGATGTATCCGAATTCTTGGTAGTGAAAAGCAAAAAATCATCCGTATGACCTACAAGAATAGGAGAGGAGCTCCCCTTGCCTTTCACGATGTCCTTGACAATGACAGTACCCTTGGCATTACCATTGCTCTGCCAAAGTTCTTTTCCGAACTTACCCGTATTGACCGAAAAGAAAATGCGCTTCTTAAAGAGGACAGCCTTATCAAGATAGCCGGCAGTCCTTCGCGAAAAACGTTTTAAGATAGTGACTTTATTGGATTGAATTTTGTAAAGACTGCCTTCGACTTCGAACAAGAGTCGGTCCAACAGCACTAGACTACCGACGGTTTCGATAGGCCCATCGGAGGTTTGGGTATAGATGACCTCAGTATTATTGGAACTGCCCTTGGTCTTGAGTACCGCATAGGTATGGGTGTCTATCGCAAGGAGATAGTCAAACTCATCGAGTGTTCCCAGATACTTAAGCTCTGAAGCTTGTCTGTTCTGTGTGTTGATGTCCTTGACAAGGACGGGAAACTGCTGCCCATAGCCCATAGTTGGGAATAGTAAGGTTAAAATCAATAAAAATCTCATTTTGGTTTATGGTATAAGGTATGGATGGTAATAGTATTGTTTTTAGAGTCTTACCATTCTCAATATTAAAGTCTTTCTATCAACGACAGAATGGATTTTCGGTATGTTGCTGTTATTTTAGCTCAGTAACAATGGAACTCTACTAATACAATTGATTATAAGCCGCTGTTGTTATTATCGATTTCTTTTATTTCTCTGAAAAACAGAAGCTTGTTCTCGGTAAGCTTTAACGTCATACTCAAAGATTGTGATTTCAATAAAATCTATTTTTTCGGTAGATGACCTACAGTACGGGTATGATTCGGTTTTGGCTTGTGAATTTTATAGACCACGTTACAGAATAATTCTGATTACTGCTTTTTTAAGATTGCTAAGAATGATTTATACAGATTAATATTTTTAATGTCGTATATATTGATTAATTTCCAAGATGGGAAAGAAAGTACACTTCGAAGT
>CANLOE010000180.1 GCA_947492745.1 uncultured Cyclobacteriaceae bacterium
TTGGATTCGTTCGGCATAGCACCGCTATGGTGAATGAAGACAGGTGGGCAAAGCTTCCGGTATGAAGCTATTTATGCGCGGAATAGTTTCTCGATTGATCAATTTGGGTTGAAACTAATATGATCCGCGCAATCTTATACGATATCTGAAACCCAAATTTGTGTAAAACCTGCACCGCGTAAAACTGTTGATTTTGAAGTAATTTATGTTCGAAACAGGAAGACTATTGATCATTTTGGGTTTGAACCCATATTCTGCGATGGGATTTTGTGATGAGGGGCCAAATAGCAATCATTCTTGGGTTTTATTGAATTTAGTACAGCACTGTTACGGTTAATCCAAAAAATACATTATATACAAAGAGAGTAGCTACATTTGTATACAATGTATTTTTTTAAACCAGCCTAATAGAAAGCTAAAGAGAAATCAATAGCAGAGGGCAATTCTGAAGCTCGGGCAAATAATACCGAAGATATGTACGCTACAAAACCATTGGAGAATAAAACAGATCTCCAGTTGGACGGCTGAGGACATTTATTGGTATAATATTTTTGTGTAGATTCTTTCTTTTGACATGAATCATGTTCGTTTTCTGACCGCTGACCTAAAAGAATCTCCCGTTCAGTTGGGTGAACAATAACAGTAATAAATCGAAGTTGAAGATACGCTGTACATCCCAAAAAAGTAAGCAACAATAAGAGACATATAGTCCTAGGGTATTTCTGAAACAGGCTCATATAAATCCATACGTGATATAGTGAAGCTGTTTTGGTATATTTTTCAGACACCGGTATTACTTACATCAAGGGTCCGATGATGTGACGAATGAAATCACAAATCATTAGAGACTGTTTTGAAATTCTTTTCAAGAATCTGTTACCACTTATTTTGAGTAGGACCGGGCGTGAAGATAATGTACTGAGGATTTGGTTTTCGAAAGGACCAACCTGTCCTATGAGAAATTGAAAAAACGGCAATGCAATCTGCGTAAATCTCAACGAGATTAAGTGCCAAAAAAGTACATAGAGAAGTAAGAAGCACATTTCAAAACAGTCTCTTAAGCCTGTAAAAATTATTATCGATAAATCCGATGTTCTAGCTTGACTGAATCAAAAGAGCATCGTTGCTCATTGGTGGACATCGTAGGCCCACCCTACAAATATTAAGTATAAAAGCTCATGTGGTGAAGTAGGTCTTTATTCAACAGTGAAGTGATTTTAGACTTTTTGTTCTCCACCGAGAATGTTGGTTTTTGTGCCACGATGAAGGCTTTTTCCTGTTATATGGCAAAGCTACGGAACTTTAAAAAGACAAAATAAAGGTGCTAAATGTGAAATTTGCAGGTAAAAGAAAAAGTCTAAAATCACTTCAGTATTTAGCAAATGAAAATCAATGACAATTTCAAGGCCTTTGATAAATGGAGAGCACTACGCTGTAATATGCTTTTACAGCTGATGATTAAACCCAAAATGTTCGTTGGAACTTCGTCATGAGGACTTAAATGACAATAAATCAGTGCGTTTTCTTGGGTTCAGCGTAGCATCGCTACGGTTAATTCAAAAAACGCATTCAGTTACTGATTTGAAGTCAGTTAAGTCCGGAATAGATTTTCTAATGGACATTTTGGGTTAAACTGATCTAGTTATATTGAAAAACAGCTTTTTTTATGCTGTAAATCAGGTTTTTAGCGAAACATGAAAATAATGCCTGAAAACAATATCACGGCAAGTGGGTATTTTTTTCATTAACAGAAGGCTAACTTCTTTGCTTTAAAGTCTTTGTCTTATGTTTATGCCATTCATTTTTAAAAATAACCTATTATGAAAAGTAACAAGAAAAAACTCAAAAATTTGACAGTCAATAGTTTCGTAACCTCTATGGGCAAAGAAGGTCAACAAACAGCTAAGGGTGGAGCAAATGTTCCTACTACTGGAGGTTGCTTGACTGTAATTTCACAGGGTATTTGGACAGTCTGCTGTGACGGCGATAACAGTAACTATGGTATTTGTGATGCCTAATATTCTGATAACCAGCAGAAAGTACGCGGCCGATATAAGGCCGTGTACTAAACGTTGTCAGTTATTTCTCTATGAACCAGGGGGTGATAATTCCCGACCGCACAATTCACACTTCTCTTTTGTACTATGGATTTGAAGATATAGTGCAATTAGACTATCAATTTAACCGTGGTCGGTACACCTTCCAAGAAAATAGGGCACGTAAACAAAACGCTTATAGGGAGTACATACTATAACGATAGCGAAAGATAGTATCGTTAAGGAGCTCCTCTGAAGTACTCATCCTCTCTCTAACAGCTTACTTCAAACGGACTATATAGGATTCAGGCCATAGCTTGCCGGTAATCCAGATATCTTTAGTATTGGGATTATAGGCGATGCCATTAAGCACATCTGCATTAGACTTTTTTCTTTTTATTTCCCTGACTAAGGGACTGAAATCATATTTTTTCACTACTTGTTTGGTTCGCGGGTCTATTTTCAGGATAAAATTGCTTTCCCATTGATTGGCAAAGACATAACCTTCGATATACTCCAGCTCATTGAGTCGGGTAGCTTTTTTATGGTTGGGATTAGTAATGCTTATACTCTTTACTTCTTTAAGGTGTAATGTATCGAAGTAATGCAATCGATCTGTACCGTCACTTATAATAAGATGCTCATTATCATGTGTGATGCCCCAACCTTCAAAATTATAGGTAAACTCTTTTAGTTTCTCATAGGTAGTGGCATTATAGACAAAGCCTGTTTTACTCTGCCAGGTCAACTGATAGATTTTATTATTGATAATGGTTATTCCCTCCCCAAAGTACCTAGAGGACAAAGATGTTTTTTTGTCATATTGGTAAGTGTTGGGGTCAAATTCGGCTATCCAAGATTGATTATTACGTCCCGTACTCTCGATGATTTTCCCATTGTAAAACACTAGACCCTGCGTAAAGGCGTCCTCTACATGAGGTAAGGACATCTTCACTTCATAATCGACTGATTTTTTTACGTTCTTCTTTTTGTCCGTTTCATCTTCATTACTTTTAGTACCACAAGCATAGGTCGCAAGACTGATGATAGTAAGGGCTACTATATGAGTGAAGTATCTTTTCGTACGATTTGGTGTATGATTCATGATCAATCAGCTTAAATGATAGCAGAAAGATATGCATTGTAAAGAATAAATGATAATGTTATTCTTCCGAAGTATACTTTTATTAGTATAACAGTATACTTTTACAGGAGACAGCATGAGAGTGCAGCTGCTTTAAAGGCTTTACTTTTGATACGATGGAGAGATTGTTTTGGCAGCTATTATTTTAGAATTTGTTATCGCTTATTGTCGAGAGGACCGATTATGAAAATAATGCCCTGAGGGTCTAGCCAGTGAAGGGACGGGCCTGCCGCATGAGCCATTGACGAAGATGGCAATGTTATCTGAGGAAAATTCAATGAAATTATGCACCAAAAGATTACTTACAGCAATGAGCATGATGGAGAAAATAAAAGCTTGAGTTGAAAATTGTTCATGCGAATTCCATGTGACCATTGAATATCTATAAATAGGTATGAAAATAAAAGACACATTTTAAAACAGTCTCTTAATCCTAATTGAAGTGATTTGGACTTTTTGTTTGGTACCGAGAATTTTAGCTTTGGTACCCTGATGAAGGCTTTTTCAAAGGATGGATTGAGATGCACGGAAATCTGGGCTGATCGGATAATAGATGATAACTTAAGGGTGACAAATAAAACAGTCTCCGGATTCAACTATACTGTAGAAGTGACCACGATATAGCACTATTCACAATATGGAACGAACAGTAGTTAAGATGAACGAAAATTTGCCAATCTATACGAAGGCACAATTGACACTTTATAATGGGCAGGATAAAGAAGAAATCTGGGTAGCCTATCAAGGGAATATATATAATGTGGGACATTCTAGGTTATGGCGTAATGGCAAGCACTACGAACACTGGGCGGGGCAGGACTTGACAAAAGAGCTTGAGGATGCCCCCCACAATGCCAATGTGTTCGATAAGTTTGAAATCATAGGCAGACTGGAGTAAGAGAGGCAGTAAGAGCGTATTCCTACTTCAAAAATGAATCTCAAATCAATTTTGGTCATCTTGCCCTCGCAAGATTATTTCAGGGTTATGATAAAAAAGATATGCTACTAATAGCAGAGAGCGGCGCTACAGGTACAGACTGGAGACTGATGGATAATGAAAATACAATCCACCAAGCCAGTACAGAAGGGTTCAATCCTTATGTACATGCCATGCATCATTTACCAAAAATGATACAGGAAGGTTTACTGGATTCTGGAAAAATAAGTGCTGAAAAGGTAAGCGAACTTTACTTTTACGGGGCGGGATGCTCTGAAGTATCAATTGTAAAACAGATAAAACTACAATTGTCCGTACTTTTTCCAAATGCTATTATTGAAATACAACATGACCTACTGGCCGCTGCTCGCGCATTATGCGATGGGCGGGAAGGTATTGCTTGTATACTGGGTACGGGAGTAAACTCTTGTCTCTACGACGGTCAGCAGATAGTCGAGCACATACCGGCAATGGGCTATGCCATGGCCGATGAAGGAAGTGGAGCCTATTTAGGAAAACAGCTGTTGAACGGTTATTTCCGAAAGGGAATGCCGGATACATTAGCCCACCGATTTCAAAAACGATATAACCTGACCAGAGCGGAAGTGTTGGAAAAGGTTTATCGAGGCGACGCCCCCAGTCAGTATATGGCCAGCTTCTCAAAGTTTATCTTTCAGAATCTAAAGGAACCCTACTGTTATCGTTTAGTATATCATGGTTTTGAAACTTTCTTCACCGAAAACATAATGAGATATACAGCTTATGAGCAGAAGAAAGTACATTTTACAGGCTCTGTAGCTTTTTACTACAGTAATATATTGCGTCAAGTGGCTCAGGATAAAGGTATTTCTGTGAAGAATATTACCGAAAGCCCTATAGCTGGGCTAGCATTATACCATAGAACCGATAAGACTATATAATAAGGACAACTATAAAGTATAGTAAGAATTAAGCATTAAGCATATGATAAAGCCAACTATAACGGTAGAGGCAAGGTCATGGGCCGGTTGTTGTTGTTTACTTTATTCATTCGGTTCTTTTGATGCTATTGTAGAGGTTAGGTTTTCGTTATCTCTTATAGACCGCTCATAGGTGTCCTTATTTGACGTTTTCTTATCATGGTAATGCTTTTATTACGTTTTGTTTTCCTCTTTAGGAAGCTCTATTGTTATTCTGTGTTTCCATGCTTTTTTTATTGTTCGGTTTTTATTTTGGTTAAA
>CANLOE010000181.1:2500-5224 GCA_947492745.1 uncultured Cyclobacteriaceae bacterium
TCCGGTAAGGCTAAATACTCCTGAGAGACCGATAGTGAACCAGTACCGTGAGGGAAAGGTGAAAAGTACCCTGGACAAGGGGGTGAAACAGTACCTGAAACCATGCGCCTACAAACGGTCGGAGCCCATTCGTTGGGTGACGGCGTGCCTTTTGCATAATGAGCCTACGAGTTGCACCTCACCGGCAAGGCTAACGTACTCCAGTACGGTACCCGGAGCGAAAGCGAGTCCCAATAGGGCGCTATAGTCGGTGGGGGCAGACGCGAAACCCGGTGATCTACCCATGGGCAGGTTGAAGTTGCGGTAACACGCAATGGAGGACCGAACCAGTTGACGTTGAAAAGTCTTTGGATGACCTGTGGGTAGGGGTGAAAGGCCAATCAAACCGGGAAATAGCTCGTACTCCCCGAAATGCTTTTAGGAGCAGCGTGGAGGTATATTCTGACAGAGGTAGAGCTACCAATAGGACTAGGGGGAGTCACATCCTACCAAATCCTGATGAACTCCGAATGCTGTCAGATCTACTCCGCAGTGAGGGCAAGGGTGCTAAGGTCCTTGTCCGAAAGGGAAAGAACCCGGACCACCGGCTAAGGTCCCCAAGTGTGTGCTAAGTTGAACTAAGGCGGTCCAGTTGCAGAGACAGCCAGGATGTTGGCTTGGAAGCAGCCATTCATTTAAAGAGTGCGTAACAGCTCACTGGTCGAGCGACAGGGCATCGATGATAATCGGGCATCAAGCACACCACCGAAGCCGTGGACTGCAGTTTACTGTAGTGGTAGGGGAGCATTCCATGTGCGGTGAATCATTACCGTAAGTTAGTGTTGAGCGCATGGAAAAGCAAATGTAGGCATAAGTAACGATAATGCGGGTGGGAAACCCGCACACCGATAGACCAAGGTTTCCTGATCAACGCTAATCGGATCAGGGTCAGTCGGGACCTAAGGCGAACCCGAAAGGGGCAGTCGATGGACAACAGGTCAACATTCCTGTACCCGCCCACACATAAAGTGACGTAGGCGTTATACCGGTGCGCACAGACGGATTTGTGCGTTGAACCCAGTGGAAGCTGGGGACAGTACGCGAAGGCCCCGGCCGGAGCGACAATCCGGGACAGCGACTACCTAGAAAAGCGAGTGAGGCGGCCCGTACCGCAAACCGACACAGGTGGTCAAGGAGAGAATCCTGAGGTGCTCGAGTGATTCATGGCTAAGGAACTAGGCAAAATGGCCCTGTAACTTCGGGAGAAGGGGCGCTTCCTCACGCAAGTGAGAAGCCGCAGTGAAAAGGCCCAGGCGACTGTTTATCAAAAACACATGGCTTTGCGAAATCGAAAGATGAAGTATAAGGCCTGACACCTGCCCGGTGCCGGAAGGTCAAGGGGGGGCGTTATCCTCGGAGAAGCGCTGAACTGAAGCCCCGGTAAACGGCGGCCGTAACTATAACGGTCCTAAGGTAGCGAAATTCCTTGTCGGGTAAGTTCCGACCTGCACGAATGGTGCAACGATCTGGGCACTGTCTCGGCCATGAGCTCGGTGAAATTGTAGTCGCGGTGAAGATGCCGCGTACCCGCAACGGGACGGAAAGACCCCATGAACCTTTACTATAGCTTAACATTGGCATCGGGTGACTGATGTGTAGGATAGGTGGGAGGCTTCGAAGCTGTGCCGCCAGGCACGGTGGAGCCGTTGGTGAAATACCACCCTTTACTTATCTGGTGCCTAACCCCTTTAGGGGGGACATTGTTTGGTGGGTAGTTTGACTGGGGTGGTCGCCTCCAAAAGCGTAACGGAGGCTTTCAAAGGTACCCTCAGCACGTTTGGTAACCGTGCACGGAGCGCAATAGCAGAAGGGTGCTTGACTGTGAGGCCCACAAGCCGATCAGGTACGAAAGTAGGATATAGTGATCCGGTGGTTCCCCATGGACGGGCCATCGCTCAAAGGATAAAAGGTACTCTGGGGATAACAGGCTGATCTCCCCCAAGAGCTCATATCGACGGGGAGGTTTGGCACCTCGATGTCGGCTCGTCACATCCTGGGGCTGGAGAAGGTCCCAAGGGTTGGGCTGTTCGCCCATTAAAGTGGCACGCGAGCTGGGTTCAGAACGTCGTGAGACAGTTCGGTCCCTATCTGTTGTGGGCGCAAGAAGCCTGAGGGGATCTGTCCTTAGTACGAGAGGACCGGGATGGACCAACCTCTGGTGTACCGGTTGTGGCGCCAGCCGCACCGCCGGGTAGCTATGTTGGGCAGGGATAAGCGCTGAAAGCATCTAAGCGCGAACCCCCCCCCGAGATGAGGCTTCTTTATAAGGGCCGTCATAGACGATGACGTCGATAGGCCGTAGGTGTAAGGACAGAAATGTCCGTAGCCGAGCGGTACTAATTGCCCGTACGCTTTCCGTACGTGCCCTCCGAAAGGAGGGCACCGCAGTTTCTTTCACAGGCAACATGTCCCTTCGGCCCCGTGCCGTAGGAAAAGAGTCCATGGTGGCCATTGCGTGGGTGCCCACCTCTTCCCATCCCGAACAGAGAAGTTAAGCCCCACAGCGCCGATGGTACTGCCGTAACAGGTGGGAGAGTAGGTCGCCGCCGACCATCAAAGAAAGGCCCCCCGTCATCCGACGGGGGGCTATTTTTTTGCCCTCCGGCAAAGGCGAACCGCCTGACCCTCACCCCGCCCCTACGGGGACCCTGCCGATGGTGGGACCGGTAAAGAAGGTCCTTACCT
>CANLOE010000182.1 GCA_947492745.1 uncultured Cyclobacteriaceae bacterium
ATAGCGTGAATATGGCCCCACGGGGGCAGTCCTTACCTTGAGGAAGGGAAGTGAACGGTACCCTGTACTTCCCGTTGATCTTTTTCTTCATCGGGCGGCCTTTGATAGCGGCGGGCTCTTTTGTCCGGGAATCGGTAAAGGTGATGGTGACGGCCCGTTCAGCTTCCTTTTTTTGCCTTGGGAACCTTTTGACCACCAATGGCTTTTCGGTCAGCGGGACCACGAAGTGTGCCCGCGAATCCAATACGGCAAGGGGTACACCGTGCTTTGCACAATAGCCATCGGTCAACGGCACATCCCCGGGGAGCAGAAGGGGGGCGAAATTGCCGAACTGCTCTTTTTCCGAACAACGGTAGTTGTCCGGGGTATCGTCAAGGACCGTTTTGTGCAGTACATCGTAGCATATCGAAATGCGCCCCATACAGGTCTTCCCGGAGTGTCCCCCACGGCCCATGTCGTATTCCCCGAACTCTTCGGTGCACATTCTTTGAAGCGGGCAATTTCAGCGTGGAGCCGTCCACGGCAAGTACCCTGTGGCCCTGCCAGTGCCTATTGTCGGGCAGGGAACCGACCGGCATTCCGTTAAGGCTATCGTAACAACTGCGGCAAAGCTTCCTGCGTGCCTTGCTGTAGGCGTTCTTACCTGGGATGAAGGTATCAGGGCAGTCCTCCAAGAAAGAGGTCAGCTCTCCGTTGATGCTCCTGGAGGAACGGAATAACTGATAGATTACCAATGACTTGAATGAAAAAATACGCTCACGATCGAAATCAGACCCTCCAAGCCTGTGCGTGTTGATAAATTCTTCATCGGTCAGGTTTTCATGAAGTTTTGAAATCAGATATTCAGGCCATGTACCTGGAAGGTAATTTAACGGAAATCCAATCAACCTACAAATACAATCTCTCTTAAGTCAACGGCAGTAGTTCTCTATTGATCATTTTGGGTTAAACGCTCATTGGTTCGTCGCCATATTGTCTGTCTCTTTGGATAAGGAATTAGCATCAACAGTTCAGCGCCAGTTTTCCATCTTGTCCAGTGGATAAATAGGCCGGGGTATATGCTGGTAACCCAGCTGAAACACATTGATATTGGTCACTCCTTTTGTTTCCACATAGAGTGTCTGACGGTTATACAACCAGAAAAACAACCGGAAAGGAAACAGGTTCTTCACAACAATAACATCTGCTTTCCAAATGTTGAGTCCCAATTTGGTATAGAAAGAGGGCTTAAAGACAGGGCAGGGGAGAGTGGTCAGTGCCAGGTACAGTTTGTCTATCACGATAACCGCTGTTTTACCATACCTGCTCTCTTCTAGGAAAATCAGCTGACCGGTCACTTTGATTTTTTGATTGTAGACCTTTTCTAATTTCAGTCCCAGTTCAAGTGTGACAGATTGATGGAGTTGAGAGGGCCGCAATTGTTTCACAGAATCTTCATCACAGAGTGGAACATAGGACCGTAGGTTTTTTCTTTCTTTCAGCAATGTTCTGAGAATGTGCGTATTTTCACCTGGAGCTCCTGCTGCTACCAGATCGGAAAGGTCAGAGATGATGGAAGTCCCCATCCAAGTCCGCCAACGGCCTTGTTTTACCTTGGCCACTGCTTGTTCCGGCGTGTTGGGGCTAGGGTGGGGATGGTCCTTGACGGCCCAGTTCATATCGCATAATTCATCGCAGAGCTGACGGGCCAGATGGGGGTCATTGTCTGTGACGACCACACAGCTCCAGCCTACCTCTGGTGCATCTATCCATACATGCACCATGAAGTTGGACAGACTCAGCACTTTCGGGTTGCGTTCCATCTTCTTCATCGCCTTGAAGATCTGGCGCATTGGTGCCAGAAAATCAATGGTCAGGCCGCCTCCTTTAAGAAGAGGCATCTTTTGAAATATCATGGTTGGTTTTATTTCGCCCATCACGGTTTTGATGAGCAGCTCACCACTTTTGAAACCGACGTGGTTGTGGTCCCGATGTGGGTTAGTCCTGTAGGAGGTAATCAATGTCGCATGATGGACTAGCTTCTCCGTAATATTGGCATGTAGGTCACAGGAAACAACAATGGGCAGGATATCCCCGACACGCTCACGTATTTCTGCCAATAGGTCCCCTTCCGGATCATGTGTATTGTCAACGCCCATGGCACCGTGTACCGAAAAATAGATGCCGTCCAGGTGATTGTTATCGAGCCGCGAATGTATATGCGCTTTGAAGTGGTCAAACACCTCGGCGGTCACCTTGCCTCCGGAGTGTGACCAAGCTGCTATGATGGGTACAAATTCTATTTTACCCTTGCCATGTTTTTTGATTGCTTTTCTGAAGCCATCGACCTGTAATCGATGTTTGTCCCCTCCGGTATGTACATCTTCATCATAGTGCAAGGCGAGGGATTCAAAGTTTCTGATTTTAGTGGATACAGTGGAGAAACTATTGGTTTCATGGTGGATTTCTATAAGAGCTAGGCGGTACATTATGCTAATGTAAAGAAATGAATTCGACTTTTGTCCATAAGCTTGATGTGACTGTGTGGATATTGGAGGTTTTGTTGCATTTGGGAAGAAATGGAAGTGACCATTGGCCTAAGGGGCAGTCCTCATGAAGGAAGTGATAAATCATGTTGTTGTTTTAAGTGAAAATTTCTCTTTATGAATGCTATTTTTCTTTCATTTGTTTTTAATTTGTCTTTTTCTTAATTTTAAGAGAAATTTTCGCTTAATTTGTGATAATTAAACAAATAGAGAAGATGCTTATCAGATTTATCGTTGAAAACTTTCTCTCTTTCAAAGAAGAAACAGAGTTTAATATGTTAACAGGTCAATTTAAGATTCATAAAGATCATATATACCCTGTTGGTTCCAATATCGATCTATTGAAGGTTGCCTCCATATATGGGGCCAATGGATCGGGAAAGTCAAACTTAGTAAGGTCCATAGATTTTCTTCAATCGACAATAATGGAAGGAACGGTCGAGAAATCTGTAAAAAAGCTAAACTTTAGATTGGATCACGATTATGAATCAAAACCAAGTAGTTTTGAAGCCGAATTTGGATTTAACGGCTCATTCTATTCTTTTGGGCTGAGAATTCTCGGCAGTAAGATTGTTGAGGAATGGCTGTATAAATTGGAATTCGATAAAAAAGTTGAAGATAAGAAAATCTATGAGCGTACTCTATCCGATAAGAAGGAGATTCAGATATCGGTCCATGAGGATTTGCTAAAATCCGAAGAAGATAGGTTGTTGATAAAAGTTTATCAAGAGCAGATCCTTAAACATTCGGATCTTTTTCTTAAATTAATCATTGAAAAATATGAAGATGCCGGTAAGGCATTTCACTGGTGGAACAACAGGCTTTCTATAATTTATCCTGATTCGAGAGCGGTCTTTTTGTTGGGCAAGTGCCTGACTGATGAGGGATTTAAAAATTTTTCGAATAATCTATTGAAGACTTTCTCAACAGGTATTGATGAACTGGACATCGCCACCGTACCTTTAGAGGTATTTCTTGGCGATGATGATAAAGATCTACAGGATACAATTATTGAAGGGTTGAAGGATGACAGTGATTCTATAGTCCGTTTGTTGAATAAGAGGAGAGATGTTGTGGCCGTTATGGAAGATGACAAACCTGTCGTAAAAAAGCTGGTAACAAAACACAAGACTGCTAACGGTGAGCCAATATTTTTTGAAATAGAAGACGAATCTGATGGTACAAGGAGGTTATTGGATTTTATACCAGCCATTGAAATGGTAAACAATTCCGAAGGTGTTGTGATTATTGATGAAATCGATCAAAGTATCCACCCTGCATTATTGAAGACCTTCTTAGCTAAAGTATTGGAAAAAAAAGATAGCAAGGGACAACTTATCTTCACTACGCATGAGTCAAATCTTTTGGATCTAAACCTGTTTAGACAAGATGAGGTGTGGTTTTCTGAAAAAGATACGACCGGTGCGACAAAGATGTACTCTTTGAGCGATTACAAACCAAGGTATGATCTGGATATTAGAAAAGGCTATCTGAAAGGAAGGTTCGGTGCTCTACCGTTTTTGGGTAATCTAAAAGATCTAAATTGGGAAGAAAATGCCTAAAAAAAATCGTGGGTACAAAAGAGGTGAGGCTTATCGGGATAGTAGATTGTTTGTCATTGCCTGCGAAGGTGAAAAAAGAGAAAAGAATTATTTTTTCGAAATCCATAAAAGGTCACAACGAATTCGTATCAAAGTTCTTGAACCGAAACCAAATGAAGTTCTTGGCAAGTCGGCACCTAAGTGGTTACTGGACAAGGCCATTTCCTATGTTGATGAGTTTGACCTGACAGATAGCGATTCATTGTGGTTTGTGTTAGATGTTGATAGATGGGGACGTCAACAGATAGGGTTGCTTACGGATGTTTGTAAGGATAACTCAAACTGGAATATCGCCATAAGTAATCCTTGTTTTGAGGTATGGCTTTACATGCACCTAAAAGATATTCAATACAGCAAATCGAAAAATTGCCATCAACTAAAGCACGAACTACATAAGGAAACTTCCAATAAGGGTTATAATGCGGAAGAATTTGTCTCTTTGATCAAATCTGCAAGTCAACGCGCAAGGGCATCTGACACGGATAAAAATCATGACATTCCAAAAAAGATGGAATCAAAAATGTACCTGCTGGCAGAAAGTATTATAACATTTGCCGGAAATGATCTTGGTTAGTACTCACGGACAGCTTGAGGGTAAAGACTTCAAGGGCAGTACTTTCAGCTTGCAATTAGTGGAGATTGTATTATGCTGCGCAGGTTCGCACCTTAATCATCAATTGACTCATTATATCGATTGATTTCAAGGGCATTCGTCGAACCTGTGGTTTGACTCATTATATCGATTGATTTCAAGGGTATTCATCGCACCTTCGGTTTAGTTCACTGTTTGGTTTTATATTATGAGTTCATGAATCTTCGGTTTGAAAGTAAGCGTCCGAGCAACTACGAGGTGATTTTTTCTTGATATCCCGGCAGGAGTTGCTCCAGTTTTTGTATGTTGTGGTCCGGCAATTTTTCCAGGGTACGGGTAAGCCATTCCCTTGGGTTGATGTTCTGCATTTTACAGCTTCCGAAGAAGGAATATAGCATAGCGGCATCCTGTGCTG
>CANLOE010000183.1 GCA_947492745.1 uncultured Cyclobacteriaceae bacterium
TCACCTTAATGATGCAAAAGCCTCCTCACCTAAACCACTGATTTTATTGCAATTATGCTCTCATGACGAAATCCTATCGGTCAATTTGGGTTAAACCTTTTCTGAAGAGGGCTAGTCACGAAAAGCCTACTTTTCATACCTTATTAAAGTAAGCAGTCTCGAAGGCAGATAACCCTAAATCGGAAATAATTGGACCTGAAACAGATTAAAAATACTATAGAGAAAAAATTCCCTACAGCGACAGGAGCTTTATTGGCCGGAAGTGTGGCAGCGGGTACAGCAAGTAACGATTCCGATATTGATATCATCGTCGTAGACCGTACACCCTTTGAAGCTTATCACTATACTTGCTTTATAGTAGAAGGTCGTACTTTCGAAGTGACTTTTTTTTCCTCCGCAAGTTATACAAGGGCATTGGAGAAAGAGTCCTACAAGAGAAACAGAGTTTATTCGAACATGCTCAACAAAGGCAAGCTCTTGTTCGATAAGGAAGGTCATATAAAAGAAATGCAGCGCCTGGCCGCCATATACACAAAAGTATACCATCGCCCGAGTATAAGCTTAGTACTGAACTACCTTCGCAAGCTCCATGGGATGCGATTGAAAGCATGCAGGCCAAGTCTCACCACTGAAGATCAGCTCATACTGAACACAGCTATCGCCAAACAGATTGCCAAAATAGCGATGATCAAACAGGAGCAAAATGAAGGTGTGGACATGTTGCAGGTAAAGCACATGGCTGCTATTGGTCCGGAAAAAGAAAGGTCCTTGCTCAAGCATTACTTTCAAGCTCTAGATCAAATGGATTTCCGTAGTTTTCTAGCATCGGTCGAGGTCTATCAAAAACCCTTGGAGCCTTATTTTTTAAATTACAGTACGGGACCATGGCATCAGGGCTTATACGGAGATACCTTATACCTACGATGGGTTCAAGATCGGAAACGCAGTTCTATACTCTCCGTATTGGATGAACTTCTTGAAAGTGTACCTGCACTCAAGAGTACTGACTATTACGTCTTTGATGGAGATAGTATCGTACTCAACTTTGAATCCCAAGTACTGGCGCGGAATGGGTCAGCTATGATTTTACCATTATTGGATACATTAGGGCTTGAGCAGGTTCAGGCCCCTTATCTGCCTCTAGTCTTGGAAATACCCTTGTTTAAAAACCTGAGCAAGGCTATGGTGCGCTTGTTGCAGTATGGCCGTAAATCTGAGGATGGTTTTTTGAGCTTAAGGATGCCCATAGGCTTTCTGCTCTTTCGTACTTTCTGTAAACTATTGACTACGGTTGCTAAAGAGGATATTGTCACTAGGTATCTGTTCGCGACTCTACCCTTGTATCAAGGCCATAAGGCTAACGTACTCGATAAAAAACGCTTACAGCACCAACAGATAGCCGAAGACTTCTGTCAGGAAAACAAAAGCTATTTCACTGAGCTGGATGATCAGCGAAATGACTTGTCTTTGGTTGTCAATGATATACTGCATACATCGATAGCTGAGTATGCCGTAGTAAGTACGATTGAGGTTATTGCTGTACTCGATTTTTGTTTTGCCACATTGCTATTGAGCGGAGAAGAACGCTACCTCATCGCTCAGGTAGCTGTAGAGGGCATGCCCTATCCATAAGTTCCCGTAGTGCCTGACGTTCCTTTTGTACATGAGGATGCTCGGCTGATGATAGTTGTTCTTGACCCTCCCCTATTTTTCCTTTTCTGATGTGATGGCCAGGCACGGCACGGGCTCTTTTTTTCTGAAGCTCATACTGATAGTCGAACTTCTCCTCATGTAATTTCATAAAATCAAAACTGCTCTGTTCTTTGATCTTATCGGCGATATCCGGTCGTAAACCTACCTCCAGAAAGTGGGCAAGACGAATCAGTTCATTATCGAAATCCTGCACCAAAGCTTCGTAGCGTACAAAGTGCACCCGTTTTCCCTTTTTGTTTTTCAACCAGTCGTGTACATGTAGGCCCCAGTACCCACTATAGACCCCCTGTCTTTCGTAAAGCGATAGGAACTGCTCCAGACTGCCCTTGAAGCCATGGAGACTTTGGTAATGATGGTAGTACGATAGAAGAACATCTTCCACATTTCGAAAAACATAGATGATTTTCAGATCGGCCTTGGGCATGGAACCATAAGGTAGGTGCGATTTGAGGATTCGGGGCGAGGGTACTTCTTCAAAGTGCTGTTGGGGATAGGGGACATCAAAAAAGGGGGAGACTTCGGAGATGTGCTTATAGTCGATGGCACCCTCATGGAGCAGCTGATATAGAATATGTTGCACCCAGGTCGTTCCGGATTTGGGATAACTGACCAAAAAGATATCATCGGATTTTGGACGGTAATCTACCTGAACCCTCTTTTTAAAAATCAGTTTTTCCCTTTGTATTCTTAGCATCTTTTCCATTCTCGATATCAATCTTATGCTCTGATGGAGTAGTTTTGGTCCCATTGTCAACTGTTTTGAGAAAAGCTGCTATCAGCAGCTTTTCGGTGTTTGTTCAGAGGAGCATTTGTTTGTTAGCAACCGCCACCATCGGTACAACCATACTGTTCGGTAGGATAATAGCCACTACCATCGCAGCTGTCACTGGCCCCACAGTCGTAGTAGCCCCCATCACCGCCATCAGAGTTGCAGTGGGAGTAGTCGGAGCAGCGGTTAGCATTGGAGGCACCACCACCACCTTTGATGGTATGGCCTTTGATCTTGCCAAACTGAGTCACAAAACTCTTCAGTTTCAGTTCGGTTACTTTTAGCTTCTTTTTCATCTTTTTTGTTTTAAGTAAATATCATACGATACTATTATGGTATTGTTTTAGAGCGATTTGTGACGAGTACAGCGTATAAAATGTGGAAAAAAAGGTGTCCGGAAATATGAAAAGTTGACAAAATGCCCCCTTTGCTTGGCATAGTTTTTGTTAAACATGCTGTGGGTGCAAGGGAATCCGTAAAAACTACACCAGAGAGGTTCTGGGTGGGTTTTTCAGCACTCAATTCAAAAAAGAGGCAAACGGCCTTTTCCTAGTAAAATTGAAACTATAAGTGCGGTAAGCCGACATTTCAAGCGCTTTTGATGCTGTTGATAAATAGATTTTTCCTGTTTTTTTTAATCAAAAGCAATAATCGTCTTATTTAGGTATCTATGTATGATAACTGGGTCAATTTAATTAGAAAAGGTATTCGACTATGAGAACTTTAGGTATGATTTCGCCAAAATTATCTCATATCGATCAATTTACTCTAATTTTGGGAATTGACATTGTTGTAAATTATTTAAATTTAGATGTCATATTTTATAAATACATTTATTTTTCAAGTGTATTTCAGTTATATATTTTTATTTTATCATTTTCTTCTTATATTTGATTACTATCAATAATCAATATTTTTTTATAGACATTATTTTTTTAGCCTGTTGATTGTTGCTTTTTTTTAATTAGCAGAGATGTTCCATTACTTAAATTTTTTACGTCATGAACGATATTGCGCACACACTTCCGCCCAAGGACAGAGAAGAATGGCGGAGACTGGTTCGAAACGAACTGTCCCATTATTTTCAGAATTACGTATTACAGATGAAAGTCGCCTACTATGGTAGAAAGATAAAAGAAGGCTCCATAGATATACAGACTGCCGTCGATGAGGTATACGCTCTTTGTATAAAATATATAAAAGCTGTTCAAAGAGATTTCAGAGTTATATTTAAAGACTGGTAGACTATGGTAATACATCGGTTATTGGAAATAGATGAAGTAAAGTCCATGATTTCAGAGGGTAAGGTGCTCGCACTGACAGGGCATTTTGATGTCCTGAACAAGTTGCCGAAAGGCAACTGGGTGGGAGCTACCAGCCCTTACTTTTATATCAAAGGACAAAATGCGTTCATTGACAATCAGCGTGTTTTTGTGACTGATTTTACACCCCACGCTAAAGATTTCAAGATAAGTAATTACACATACGAGACGATAAGCACCGTTGCAGAGAGAGGTTTTGATAATGGATTCACCTTTCTGGCGCTACCGCCGCATTCGGAAATCACCTCTTCTTTCTCTTTGAATTCCATGCACTACCCGAAGATTTTTGATAACCCTGTTTTCGGTCTGGTGGCCGGTTCGCTGATGGAAGAGTTTCAGACAGCTACCAATATCAGTGTGTACAACGGGCAAACAGGTGATATTCATATTGATAAGGGCGTCGCGCTGCATGTTGGGATAGAGGACCATCAAGTGGCTAGACTTGAAATCATCAATGTATTCGAGCCTAATCTGGACGTCGTCATCGATATAGATGAGGATGCCACGGTCATTAAGGACTGCCTGATCAATGGGGAAAAAAGAAACCTCTATGATTACATGAAGGAAAACGAACTTTTGTCCTATCTCACGCCTTTTATGTCCAACCTCGGAGGGGCGATGATTAACTTCAGTCCACTGCTGTTCGATGAGGAGAACAGACAGGTTATCTTTGCGGTTCCACTAATAGGTAAGGAAAAAGTCTACTTCGGTCGCCCCTTGAACAATTACCCCGAGGCCTTTGGGAAGGCCATAAGAGCTATTCCAGAGAGTAGGGAAGATTTGATTTTTAGTTGTAACTGTGTGTCCAACTATCTGTTCGGAGATATGGAGAATAACGATTTAGGTGTTTCCGGAATGGTGGCTTTTGGGGAAATCGGATACCGCCTTCTCAATCAGACATTTACCTATGTGGTTATCGATGAATAATCCCACTTTTTAGATTCGCAGTGGATTTTCCAATGCATGATTCGGGTTAAAACTTCGTGATGAAGGCCTGAATGGCAGTTACATCAGGATATTTTCTTGAGTTCAACATAGTACCGCTAAGAGTATAACTTAAAATACTCCACGACACGACTGATCTGCAGTAATCTTTTTCGAAAAAGATTCTCTAGTGCATGATTCGTGTTTGATCAATGAATCGAAAAAGAAGCCTAAGAAAATTTAAGGGAAAATGTTGAACTATGGAATTGCAATAAAAAACTGGACAATAAGTTAAGCACATTTTGAATAATTGATTTTACTAAACTCTTCTGGAGT
>CANLOE010000184.1 GCA_947492745.1 uncultured Cyclobacteriaceae bacterium
ACTAAGGTGACGAGCCTGCGCAGCGTAAAACCGCTGATTTTGAAGTGATTTATGCTCGCAATAGGAAGGCTATCGATTATTTTGGGTTCAATCAACAAGCGCCCAGGTTTGATACTGAACTTTTTGCTTTCCAACCAGATTTCAGTTAGGGCTGTTTCGCACCATTATAGCTTTGGGTTTCAGCCTAATGCCCTGGGGAAAGGTACAAGTTGTTTGGGTTTATCAAACACAATTTTCGTGTTCGCTGGATTTCGGTACAGGAATATCCTGTACCGGGTATGTCCTTTGGAGACGACCTGTTGTCAATTGTAACGTTCATCTTTCACTCCCATATCGCTAAGGTATTCTCCTAGTGGCGGTAGTCCTACCAAGGTTCTGAGCGAGTCCACTTTGTCAGGATATTCTAGCGGATATAAGCGACATTCCGAGTGTCCTTTTCTTGTAGCACAGGTGACCTGTGTGCCGTAAATCTGCGGATAGCCCTTTCTCATCCATACCCTGTCCTCAAAGAGAGCGAACATACTCAGTTTGATATTACCCGTATCGGCAGCACGTTTGATGATGTCGTAGTATAATAACTGTTTTTCGAAGGGGGCATGTTGAAGAACGAAAAAAGCGGCTTTGGCCCCATGGTATCCAAATTTTCGTTTGGATGGGAAGCCATGGCATTGAATGAAATTCTCTACTTTTTCCAAGTTTTCTTTATCGGTATCCATCATGACCTGTGTAGCTCTTGCGGCCTCTTTAGAGCGCCTTCCATAGCGTAGCTCTACTGCCTTGAGTGCTTTTCTTACCCGCTGATCTTCTTCGAAGATGGTTGTGAGTACCTGACGTAAAGAATCTACATCAGCCCTTACTGTATTGATCCTGTAATCCCTTTCATGGGGCATGGGAGTTTCCGAACAGCTCGATAGGCATAAGTAGATACCGGTGATGACGATAATGTGTTTTATGTATTTCATATTTGCTTTGTCTAGGTCCAAACATCGGTTTGGATGGTGATATTTTTCCTACAATTGCTCAACGGTGTCTATAACCGTCATGGCCGTTCTCCAAGATGACCGGATAAAATAGATTCAATTTGTAGCGGTTTTAATTTTCTCCGATTGTTCCGGTTTACTTTTCTTGAGTTTTGTTCTGTCTCCCCATTTTGCAGTATAGGGATCGTAGTCGCACTTGAGAGGTTTGGAATACCGATTTTCCGTACTGGACCTAAATGCCCTGCAGTCGGTGCACATATGCCTGAACTCGCAGTCCTGGCAGACATCGATATCGTCTTTCTTTATTTTCCAGTAATCCCGGAACCCTTCTTTTTCTATGGCCTCTTTTAAACTTAGATGTCCGAACAGGCCAAACTGCTGAGGCATGGAAGGACAATTTTTGAGATATCCTTCCTTATCGATGCTTAATTTGTGGCTAAGACAAGTATTCGAAGTGTTGGACTCCGAGAAAAGCCTTAAGTTGATACGGAAGTGTTCAGGGCCAATGTCGCCGCAGTGTTTCTCAGGGTCAATGGCTTTTTCGGTGAGGGACACTCTGAGGCCTATGCTTTCATCATCCGTTTTCAGTACTGCGTCCTGCGGGCAGGAATGTAGCGTGATGTGACGTATTCTTTGGTGGATGTCGAGTAGGCGGATATAGTCCCGAGCTTGATAACAGTTGCAGTAGGGCAGTAGCAGGTAACAGCTCATCACTTTGCTGTTTGTTATGGCGGTAAGTTGGGATTCCAACTCATCGATAGTGGCATCATAGTGGTACCTTACCTGTATCGATTTGCAATTGAGTGCATCCAGTTGGGGTACAATAGAGGCCAGGTCGTGTGGAGAGTTCCTGTCAAAGTCGATGATGCAGTTAGTGATATGCGCTGAGTGGGGAGTACTCAGGCTGACCTGGGGGAATCTTTCCGGCTCATCCGTAAGAAATAAGAAATCGTTCTTTTTCAGAAAATCGAAATATTCCATAATAGTATCTTTATTTTCTTCCCCATAGATACCGACGACCTCTTCTATCGTACTGCCATCATGTTCTGTCAGGATTTCGTAGAGGATATTGGGAATAAACTCAAACTTCTCCCGCTGTACGTCACAGATAGTGCTTCTTAGTGCTCCTTTTGTTAAAAGGCAACTGGCATATAACTTGAACTTGTCCTTTTCATTTTCCATCTTCTGTATTGTTAAGGTTGAACTGGGATATAGGTTTGTGAAAGGGGACGAATGCCATTCTCTTGACCCGGTAGGGTTTGCATGGACCATAGCTGATTTCTATTTTCTCGGATACTTTCATCAAGGCAAAAGAAGGGGGTAGTTTTGTTCTATCTTCTTGTGTCAGTCCTTTCAGAAAGGAGTCTAGGTTATTGTTCATCATCTTTTTCTATTAGGTATTGGGCTACTTTTTTTTCCAGTTGATAGTTGCAGGGGTGCGATACCATGCCGAACTGGCCCACGGGATTGATTTCCAGAAAAAAGTAGTCATCGTTTTTTGATTTTATTAGATCGATACTCCCGCAGTTCAGCCCTGCCCTGTCCATCAATTCTTTCAGACGGTTTTGGATGTCTTCGGGTAAAAGATAGGGCACTACTCGATTAGGGCAGTCCATGTTGTACCTTCTGAAATCCTGTGCTGTGCGGCTATCTGCCTGACTGAAAATGGCCATAGCGTACATTTCTCCCGCCAGATAGAAAACCCTCAATTCGAACTGCTTTTCAATGTTCTCCTGTACCAGTATAGGGTGAAAGGTCTCTTCCCTCTGCATTTTCCCCGATATTCTGGCAGTATAGGGGACGTAAGAAGCACCACTGATACGAATGGATTTTACATCCGATATGGATTTGGTGATAACCCCATTGGGATAATCACGCTCGAAGGTCAGCAGCGAAGACAGGTTGTTGCAGATAATGGTTTCGGGAATACGCATCCCGCAGTCCCGAGCGCTTTGCAGCAGCGAAAATTTTTCCGGTGTGGAAAATGTTACATCGGTGAGCCAGTGTTTGTCCTTCAGTACATGAAATAATGCCTTACTGGTAGCAAAATACTCCTTTTTCAGGTATTCGTTGATATCTTTTTGCGCATCTTCCTGCTCGGGACTCTGGAAGTAAGAGCTGAAATCAGTCGATGTCCATCTTCTGAACCAGACCACGCCGATATCCGCTAGGGCAATGGTGCGGGTGCCGATATTCAGATAACTAGTGTCCAGCCCCAGTTGATAGGCACCTCTGCCCAGTAGGTCATCACCGTTCATCCGGATATAATCGGCCTTGTAAAAGTCCAACCAATCGGTGACCTCGATGGTGGTTGCTTCGATATCGTTTTGGCTCAATACTAAAATCATAATAGGCTCCTGTAAAGTCAGGGGGCATTTGCTGCCCCCTTGGTTATAAAATGTTTAGGCAAGGTCTTCCATACAATTCTGGTCCTCACAACAAGTGCCTCCATCTAGAGGTTTACAGTCAGTGTTGACCCTAGTGATGCTCAGTAAGGTGTACATCCCGCCTTTGATATGTTCGATTCCCTCAGCCTTGCTGAAAATCGAATCCTTCAGGGATTCAAAAGAATGTTTCTTCATTGTTTTTTTGGTTTTATCCATGGTCTCAACAAGTATAATCACAGCTTTCATAAGAGTCGGAGCAGACGGAGGCGTCACAGCTGGCACATCCCGTTTCCACGATGACTTCCTGTTCGCAGGAGTTGCCTCTCCCACGAATGGCAGACAGGTCGGACAATTTCTTGCTGAAAAGGCCTTCTTTGAGTTTTTCGAATTTGCTTTTTGTCTTCATTTTATCAATATAATATGTGTGCCTACTCTGTTGATCATGGTTTTCGGCTTCCCCATATCATGGGTGGCTGCTCCTTTGGCTATTCTTTTGTCGTCGTTGTGGGAAGGGGTATTGCACCCGTACCCGTCCGTATAACATCGCCATTTTGCGTACTTTCTTCCTTTTTGGAACAAGGCACCTTATCTAAGGGATATCTCTGCTGGAAGATGCTCTGACGAAAAGGGATATTGCTGGTTTAGGGATGGACCGAACAGATTGCTGCCCTGCCTGCGACTTCATTGCATAGGTTTTGTTTATGGAACATAAAAAATTCTGTTGTCAGTAGTGCGTATCGGTTGAGGAAAATGCTATAAGGCCATCAATGTACTCAAGGTTTTTCCGTAAATCTCGTTAATAATATATTCATTTTGTTTACTTATTATTTGGTTATAATACATGCAATATGTTAACATTGAGATTGTGCTATGATAGGAAAGTAATCGAATCTGTCAGGATACTCTATTCCGGTCACATTAGGTTAATCGATGCTTTATTTAGTTCTATTTTTACGAATTACTTACCTCAATATGAGGGGCCTTATACTGAAAAAGTTGAGACGGTAATTTCATGTATTGCTACCTGGTTTGGGGTTTTTTTTTCGTTTTTCGATTACTAATGTAGTAGGTTTTTTATATGCCTGCCTTTCTAAGTATCAAAAAATAGTACTCTGTATGTCGTTTTTAAGGTTTTTGACGATGATTATTGCAGTAAAGTAATAATGTACTCATTTAGTGTGGCTTCTCCTGCTCAGTTTGGAGAACTATATTTTGAGAACAATAGCTGATTCAATTTATGTGTTATAAAAATTAAAAAAATACAGTAAAAGTTACATTGTTGACTCTCTGCCGGTGCCTATGCCCCATAATTATTTGCGCTCCCTCGAAAACCGATAGGGTCTTTTATGGGGATTCGTTTTTTCTATCAAAGACCACTCATCAGTGGAGCAGTGGTATTCCTTATCTGTCATTTATCTTTTGTAGAAATACAGACTTACATTTCAGAACAGTCTCTTAGAGACTGTTCTGAAGATATTATTTTAGAATTTATTATCACTTATTTTGGATAGGACCGAGCGTTAAAATAATGCCCCGAGGGAATTATACAAATTTGGGTTTTAAATGTCGTATAAGATTCCGCGGGTCATTTTAGTTTCAATCAAGGCGATAACCGCAGAGATAGCAGCGCTATCGCGAGGATTGTCAACGCAGAGTGAAGCAAAATGAACAGGAAGATAGGCGATATTTGAAAGCT
>CANLOE010000185.1 GCA_947492745.1 uncultured Cyclobacteriaceae bacterium
AGCGGAAATTTCAACGAAATCAGGCACCAAAAGAAGTACATAAGAAAGAAAAAGATACAGTTTAAAACAGTCTCTAAGAAGTCAATAAAATAGTGATTAAGCCTATGGTCCGGATTTGAGTTAAACCCAAAATGATCAATAGGATTTCGTGATGAGGGCATAAAGTACAATAAAATCAGTGGTTTAGGTGAGGAGGCTTAAATCGAAGATTCATGAACACCATCAAAAAGACAAACACAACAGTAAACTAAATCGAAGATTCGATGAATACCTTTGAAATCAATCGATGATTAAGGAGACGAACCTGCGCAGCGTAAAGCTACTGATCTTGAAGTAATTTATGCTCGTGATAGGAAGGTAGCAGTTCCAATTGATTATTTTGGATTAAGCCCGGGCTATGCATTGAAAAATCTACTGCGGATCTAAATAGCTGTAAATCGGTCGTTGCACTGAGTTTTTTGAATTCACCGTAGCGGTGTTACGCTAAATCCAATAAAAATCCCTCATTTATTGACATTTAAACTCTCGTTACGAAGTTCCAACGCATGACCTGGGTTAATAGAAAACAGAAGCGTGAACAAAGGGTTCTGCTCACGCTTTTCGTGGGGGAAAAGAACGCGCAAAAAAACGTGCAATTGTGGAAATAATGGAGGCGGTACTATTGCAGGTTATGCCAAAGATGAGTTAGCGTAAGGAATAGTAATACATTCGGCACCTGAAAGTTGTGCAATAAATAAATGGACACCGGAACACCTCCTAGGAGGATAGATGTTCTATTTATGTTAAAATGAATGATAAACATTAGTATACATTAAAATATATACTATAAGTTACATTTGGGTTGAATGATTATCCCGTTTCTATACTATATTCATCAATACCGGATGTATGGATTAGGTATACTCCTAAGGTGAGCACATTTTTCACAAGTGATTGTTATCAATCATTGAATTGATTCATCGTTCTGGCGATGCCTTGAGTGCTCAAGGAATAGACCATGGATATAGCCTTGTCCATAACAATGGGTAACTCGGCAAGCTCATCTTTAGGAAAATTACTGAGGACGTAGTCTACCTGCTTTCCTCGTGGAAAATCATCTCCAACACCAAATTTCAGGCGGGTATAATTGTTACCACCGGTGAGTTCTTCTATGTTTTTCAGTCCGTTATGCCCTGCGGCTGATCCTTTTGGACGCATTCTGAGCTTGCCAAAGGGCAAAGCAAGGTCATCAACAATGATCAGGACATTCTCTTTGGCTATCTTTAGCTCTTTCATCCAGTAATTAACAGCTTTTCCGCTGAGGTTCATATAAGTGGTGGGCTTGATCAGGTGGAGATGTCGGCCTTTGTGTTTAAAATCGCAGTGGAAAGCCAGACGCCCTGACTCGAACCGCAGTCCTTCTTTATCGGCAAGCCGATCGAGCACTAAGAAACCTATATTGTGACGAGTCAGTTCGTACTCAGGGCCTATATTACCTAGCCCGACGATTAGATATTTCATAAGTGAAATTAGGATTGTATTAAGTAATAGAAAAGTAGTATATCGATAAAAAAAAGTCCCACCCCGAATTTTCGGAATGGGACTTTTAGAAATTTCAATGATGGGATTAAGCTTCCTCTTCTTCTCCTTCTTCCTCTTCGCCATCGGCAGTCTTACCTCTCAATGCTCTTGGAATTTCGACAACAGCTATAGAGGCCAATTTTGAGTCTAATATTTCGAAATTGCTCTCTTCGACTTCGCCTACTTTGATGGCACGCCCAAAGTCAAGCTTGGTGATATCGATATCGAGGTGTTCGGGCATGTTCTTGGGCAGGGCATTCAGTCGTAGATTATGTCTTTTCTTGACCAAAGTACCACCATTGGCTACTCCAGGGGAGACTCCTGTAAACTGTAGCGGTATATTCATTTTTATAGGCTTCCCTTCAAATAACTGCAAAAAGTCAACATGTAAGATGATTTCACTTACAGGGTGAAATTGAGCATCTTGCAGTATGGCATCATATTCGGTACCCTCTACGTTCAGCTTTACAAAATGAGCCTCTTGAGTATAAATCAAATCTCTGAACAAAATCATGGGCGCATAGAAATGAACCTGTTCGTCACCTCCGTATAGCACACAAGGGACATTTCCTTCGGCTCTTAATTGCTTTGCAGCTGATTTTCCGAGATTTGCTCTTTTATACCCTATAATCTCTAACGTTTTCATAGTATATAATTTAATTAATGTTAAAAATATGTTTGATAGCTGCTCTTATTGAATGAAAAGAGAGCTAATGGATTCGTGGTCTTGGATTTTTCTAATGGCCCTTGCGAAAAGTTCAGAGACAGTGAGAACCTTTATTTTATCACTCTCTTTTCTTAGTGGAATCGTATCAGTAACGACCAATTCTTCCAACTGAGAACTTTCTATATTATCATAAGCTTTGCCCGAAAGCACAGGATGGGTACAAACTGCTCTGACAGATTGGGCGCCATTGTCCATAATGATATTTGCGGCCTTGCACATGGTGCCTCCCGTATCGATGAGGTCATCAATGAGGATGACATTTTTATCCTTCACGTCACCAATTAAGCGCATGGAAGCGACTTCATTGGCCCTCTGTCGATGTTTATCGCACACAACAAGCTCCGCATTGAAAAATTTGGCAAAACTTCTAGCTCTTTTCATCCCCCCTACATCAGGAGAAGCAAAAATAAGATTGCTCAATTCCAATGATTTGATATAAGGTACGAAGATTGCCGAGCCGTCCATATGATCAACTGGGATATCGAAAAAGCCCTGAATCTGATCAGCATGAAGGTCACAGGTCATTAGACGATCAGCACCGGCAGCTGAAAGCAGATTCGCCATCAACTTGGCAGCAATAGCAACCCTCGGCTTATCTTTCCTATCCTGACGGGCATAACCGAAATATGGGACTACCACAGTTACATAATTGGCGCTGGCACGTTTTGCTGCGTCAATCATGAGTAATAGTTCGAGAAGGTTATCAGCGGGTGCAAAAGTAGATTGTATCAAAAAGACATCATGTCCTCGGACCGATTCGGAAAAGAAAGGGGACATTTCCCCATCACTGAATTCTTGAAGGGTCACTCCGCCCAAGGGTATGCCATATGCAGCGGCAACTTTTTCGGCTAAATACTGAGTTTGCTTACCGGAGAATAATTTTACAGTAGCCATTGTTCAAGAGTTCTATTCCTAGTTAATTATTGGTGCTGTTGGATATGCTGATAAAGCACAGATTCATCTGGAAAATAGATGGTAAATGCCATAACCATCATAAAATAAAATCGGGACAAGCACTACTGCCTGTCCCGATTGTTGCCCGACTAGGGCTCGAACCTAGACTCTTCTGGACCAAAACCAGACGTGTTGCCAGTTACACCATCGGGCAATACTTATTAATTCCCTTATTTTTGGGTCAGCAAAGGTAGGATTTATTTTCAGAATTAAAAATGCTGTCCCGATTTTTTGACCGAAAAAATAAAAAAATCAGAAAAGAGAATACATCGCTTTTGAAATGCGGCTCATAAATGCCATTTCGGATGTCTTTTCTTGTAACAGGGCCAGCGTCACAAAAATAATTTATCAGGTACGTTTCTTTAGGGTTAAAATAACTGAACTAAAGTCCATTGACTGAGCCTCCCGATTGCTGCTCTTTTTCAAGAAATCCTTCTGCTAAAAAACGGTACTTGTCTAAAATGGAGATGACCGCATTTCTCAAATTACGTTCATTGCCGTATTCGATATCGCCAAAATTACTGGTAGCATACCCTTGCCATATGGATTTTTGTTGTTTCCTATCATAAAACTGAATAAGTACAGTGCCTGTCTTTAAGTTCAACTTTTTGGTATGATAGTCTTCATCATCGTCATAGGAGCGAACCCAAGATTCAATATCAGGTTGTGTATAACCATTGAAAGTAAGGCTGTCGTAGAAAATCTTATAGGCAATAAGGATGTTGGGCTTCTCTTTCTTTCTTTTATACCCTTGAAATTTCATCTTGGTGATGATGGTCTGTTCGATAATACTTTTTTCCATACTTGAATCGCCGTCGATAACAGGCTGTTCGAAAAGGTCGAAAGAACGGTATTTGGTAAAGCGCCCCTTGTAACTGTAATCGTATTCCACGGGAAGTTCTTTATAACCAAGACAACCCGAAACACAGACTATTATACTATAGGTGAAGAGTAGGTACAGAACTTTTTTCATCTCTCTTATTGGTTATACAATAGCACTGAACATAGCTATACTTATAAATGTATGTCAATATATGGAAAAGTATCAGATTTGCCAAAATGATATTTATCAATATAATAAACGTTATTTTTGATATTTGTTGACATAAAATATTTTGGTGATTTGTTTTTGTGGAATTTGATTTGGGGTGTTGAATGTATGATCTTAAAGGAAAGTACTTTCATTATTTAAGATGTTTTGAAGATTTGTAAGTCCCCATTATTCCTGCCGTTACGATAGGATTAAAGTCTCCTGTAGTAACACCTATGGTAGTGGTAAGATTCAGGTGCAAATGACAAACACCGTTTTGCAGAGCAGGGTAAACAGGGGCGAAGTATTGTCTCAAGGTTGGACTGGCCTGGAAAATTAGAGATTGATGGAAATATTCAGAGACTATTTTGAAATTATATTTAAAATTTATTATCACTTATTTTGGATAGGACCGAGCGTTAAAATAGAAGTGATTTAGACTTTTTGTTTTGAAGCGAAAATAAAGGATTTTTTGCCCCGGTGAAGCCTTTTTTGAGTGGC
>CANLOE010000186.1 GCA_947492745.1 uncultured Cyclobacteriaceae bacterium
TTTCAGTGGTCCACAACATCGAGGTCGCCGCTCACCACAACTACTTTGTGGGCGAAAGGGGCATTCTGGTCCATAACCGGTGCCTACCGCTACCAAAGGAACTACTTGAAGTCCATGGGTGGCTTTCCGTGGAGATCAGGGAAAAACTGGAGGGCTGGGGCAGTGATAGGGTCGAGGCCTTACTGAGGGACCTGAAAGAGGCTCCCGATCTTTTGGAGGCACTTGGGGAAAGGCCTTTTTTGGTGGGGGCGTGGAAGAAGCTAGATGATTTAGGAGAAACAACACTTAAAACAGATGTAGACTGGCTAAAACGAGTTGACGACTGGGACGCTGCAGGAGTACAATTATCCAAGAATGGAGATAACCTGAAACTTTCGGATGGTTCTGGAAATGCTTTAGGAGAATTTAAGAATGGTGATTTACTGCCTGAGAAATATGATTTTCCTGTCAATGCAAGTTCGACACCTGTTGGAGATGTAAATAATGGATATCAGGTTTTCAAAGACGGTAGTGGGAATCTTTCCGTTAGACGTGTTCCTGATAAGTCACCATATAATTCTTCTGAACTTACTGAATTAACACAACATCCAAATGCACACGTACTTGAAAGGCATGGACATGATGTAACGGATGATGCTTTAATCAAAAGAGCACAAACTCCAAGTGTAACACCTGACGGTAAAGTAGCAAATAATCCACCACCTCATAGCTCTAAATTTAATAGTGCAGACAATCTAAAAGAAGGGTTAAATAATACTAGACCAGGCACTACTGCATTTAATAATGGTGTTCAACAAGGTAATACCAGAATAGTGACATATACTTCGACCAAAGTTTTAGGTAAAGGAGTGTCTAGAAACGGAAGTTCGTTTGTAAACATGCAAAAAGTTAAAGCTATCTACAGGGATGTCGGAGGTGGAAATTATCAACTTATTACAATGTATCCTGAGTTATGATAGATAAGGAAAATAAGAATTTAGTGGCAGCTCTTCAGCCATATCAGGAGGGTTTAGATTTAGATGATGAGCAAAGACTTGATTGGCTTCAGGATAATATAGAAGGGGGGATTATAAATATTGAACGCTTAAAACTAGAACTTGAAGAAGTACTATCTGATATTAGCTTTGATTGGGTGGGTTTTGCTGAATCAAATTCTCTGATCTTATCTCCTACGTCATACAAAAATGAAGAGATAGCCAATTATGTGAAGTTTGTTTTGATGGATTTTGTTTATCCAGAAAACGTGCTTACTACGGGGCAAATAGATCAGTTAAGAAAGGACGTCATTACAATACTGCAAGAGTCTTCAGGAAATGAAGGTTGGATATTTTCCTACGACTTGTATGAAGCTTTAAAAGAAAATGAAGATCACTGCGATTTAGACTACTTCAATCTTTGGAAGTTGAATTTTTACAACTCCGATATTGAGCGGAAGCCAATAGAAGGAAAATATCAAGAAATAGGTTATTTAAGATATAAGGGAAGTCAGGCGTAAAGCTTGACTTTCTTACTTATAAGCCAGCCTAGTTTTTACAGAGGCAAGTAAGTTATCAATAGTGTACAGGATATGCGATTTATCGGCATCAGGTAAAGTGTATTAGTTAAAACTTAATCTGACAATTCTTGAAAATGAAGGAATTGTATCGTTTTCAGAAAAGAGCTTTCAAGAACAAACTCAAGAAATTGGTAAGCATCCGAGCAAGTACATCTTGAGCTGATCCTTTTCTAGCGGTTTTTTGTCAAAAAAGTATATTGCACGCATACCAAAATTCTAAGAAATGAAGGAGCTGGTTGCCTCCTTCCACCGTTCCGGTCAGAGCCGTAAGGAATTCACCCAATCCCATGGCCTGACTGAGAGCAAGCTGTACTATTGAATCAAGAAGCTTTCCCCTGAAGATTTCACTGGACATTCCTCCTTCCGCCCCAAGGGCCATCATGGTCCGTACCCCTGATGGTGTGGGGGCCATATCCCAATCTGATGCTCGCCCTAAACTTCAGGCTCTATGTCCGTCCAGTGGACATACGCAAGGGCTTCGCCTTCAGATCTTCTTTCTTCTTTTGTCATCTCTAATGTCTAATCGGTTCAAAGTTAAATGCTTAATCCTAATTAGACAGAGTTGAGTTTACACTCTCTTGATTACCTTTTTGAGTTAAGTGTCCGTTTTTGCAATTATAGGAAATGGTCTGTCAGCGGCCATGACCATACCCTTGGAGACGATATCAATAGTTTTTTCGAACCACATTGCGCTAATATCGAGACTCTGTTATCGGACCTTTGGAACAGGCTCGATAATTACCCTGACAATCGAATGAAAAGTTATCTTGAAGGAAAGTCCTTAAGGTAACTTCCCATACCATTCTCTTCAAGTAGTCTATTCAACGAGGTGAGACACCTATAACTAAATCCCTCCATACCCATTAGCTCCGTTACGCTAAACTTCAAAAGTTCCGACAGGTTTTCTATTCTATTGGAAATCATGAATGTCCTCAACTCTGGAATGACATTCAATTCTTCGGGACAACTGGTAAGAGCGCACATTGTTCAAGATTTAGTTAAATTTAAGTGGTGTGAACATAGATATACCTATGAAAAAAAGCGAACGATTGTACTGTTTTTTCAAGCTTTTGAGGTGAGCTGGGCGGCATCCATCCGTTTTTTCTTTTTTTGTACAAAGTTATATTGGTAGCACACATTTAATTTGATCAACTTTTCATAACATTAACGAATGTTTTTTTTGTGTCAATTAGAGCTTGTTCAAAAACAAAAAAGAGATGGTCATTATGAAAAAAGCTGGATAGTTTAAACTTTGTAGTCTACCAAAACGACAATGTTCATGCCATCGAGCTATGGCCGACTCACTATCCGGCAGTGGAAAATTATGGAAAAAATATTGCCCGTGAAACAAAAAGGGAGGTATAGGTTAAGGGACATCGTGGATGCTGTCCTATGGCAGCTGCGTACCGGTGGCCAATGGCGCACCCTGCCGGGATATTTCCCCAAATGGGGCAGTGTCCACTATTTTTTTCCGCAAGTGGACAAAGGACGGTACGCTCAATGCACTGAATGCCACCCTGAACCGAACAGAGCTGCAGCGACAGGGCATGGACACCACCCCGAGCCTGTTATCCATTGACAGTCAATAGGTAAAGGCAGGTCCGTCAGCCATCTGTCCAAAGAGGTGGAGGCGGGCGGTAACAGGAAGGTCAACGGCCGCAAGCGGCACGTGTTCACCGATAGCCCGTGGCTGATATGGGGCGTGGTGGTAGGTGCCGCCAATGAGCCGGACGGTACAGTGGCACGGAAAGTGGTGGAACCCCTGTTGGGCTACCAGGACCGAATGAAAAAGATACTTGCCGACCATGACTACAGGAAAAACTTCGTGGATTGGGCGGAAAGGAATATCATCGGCACCACCGACCACCAAGGGCTTCGTCCCGTTGAAGTGGAGGTAGGTCACCGAAAGGACCTTCGGAACCTTTAATTTCTTCAGAAGGCTCGACAAGGACCATGAAAAAATACCTGAAAGCCAAGAAGCTTGGGTGTTATGGCAGAACTGTCAAATCATACTCAACAGAATAGGAAAATAAGAAAAGATTATTTTTAAACATACTTTAATATATCTGTATTGAAAACAACCTTTCTTTTATGGTCATCTTCATTTGTCTTGTAATAATCTCCTCCTCTAACATTTTTCCAATTAGTTAATTTCATCATTTTAACGACTTGAGTGTTTAAGCTTGTCTTCTGTTCACTAGAGTCCTGTTTTTTTACATCGATTACACTCATTAATTCAATGGGTGTATGTATAGCAGGCCATTTATGACCTTTGCCGTTAAACTCTTTAAGTATTCCTATTTTAAGATTTTTGGTTATTCCCACAAAGAATTTCTCTTTTTCCAGTTTTAGGGTAAAAATAAATACTCCATGAGTGTTCAAATTGAAGTGATATGGATTTTCAACTGGTAAAACCTCATCGCCCAAATCAGAGTTATTACAAAGAAGAAACCTTAATTTATCCTCGTTCAGACTACAGTAATCCCCTCCTCTAACATTTCTCCACCCTCTTTCCCGCATATATTTAAGGGTAATGGAATTTTCCAAAAACATAGCTTCGGATGATTTGGTAAAAGGTGTTTCTATTAATTCAATTTCTTCAATAGGTTTGAATTTCTTGGTCCATTCTGAGCTTAACTTCCCATTTAGATGTTGCTTTAATCTACTTTCAAAATCAATGGTTTGGCCTACATAGATTTTCTCTGATTCTAATCTTAAGACATAAATTTTAATCATTTTTTAAAATGCCAAGGTTGGTTCAATGAGCGTTCAGTGGGACTCATGTAGTATCGTATTTTGAATTATTTAAAAATGATACCAAGCTGGTCAGCTAATTAAATATAACTGTCTAAGTCAATATGTAAGCATCCGAGCAACTACACCTCTTGATTTGGTTGATATCCTGGCAACAGTTTCTCCAATTTTTGCATGCTTTGA
>CANLOE010000187.1 GCA_947492745.1 uncultured Cyclobacteriaceae bacterium
TGCACGGTCACGAGGGTGACCTTGAGGCTGTCCATGCCCTGCCTTATGCCGCCCATGATATGGTAGGTGGCGTTCCCGGTGGCAAGGGTCAGCCTGTCGGGATTGGAGGTATCGAGTTGCGGGCCCTTGGCGGTTTCCGTTCCCTCGGTGGTGGTTGCCGCTTTTTTCTTTTCACCGGAGGGTTTTTCATCTGAAGGTCTCTCATCTGAAGGGAAAAAGGGGATCCTGTCCCTCAGCAGCCGGTCGAACACTTCGGGCTCATGTCCCTGTGCCATACTGTTGATGTCCTCGTTCCCCGGGGTGTCCACGACGGATACCGCCGTCCCGGGGAAGGTGGCGGTCAGGAAGGTGCCGTGCCTGCGTACGGCCGCTTTTCCCGCCGCGTCCCCGTCGAGGAAGAGTACGAGCTCTTCGGGGTCGGTCAGCTGTTGGATCGCACCGACGTGCTCGGGGGTGAGGCCGTTGGTGCCGTAGAGGGCGAGCACCCCGTACCCTTCGATGGTCCCGGGCAGTGATAGGAGGGTGGCCGCGTCGATGACGGATTCGGTGAGTATGAGCTTTTTGGTTTCCCTTTCCGGATAGCCGGGGTAGAGTCCCTTCCTGTCGGCGGTGTAGAAGTGCCTTGCCCTTGCGTTGGCCCGTACGCTCCTTCCGTAGAGGGAGACGGCCCTTCCGCTTTCGTCGCGCAGCGGGAAGGTGACGCAGCCCTTCAGGTAGCTGAACCCTGCATTTCTGTAGGGGTTGTATCCGATGTCGAGCCTTTTGTGGTCGATGCACCGTTCCTCCAGGTACTTCCTTGCGGTGGTACTGGCCAGCAGGCTCGACCCCATGCGTTCGAAGTCCCTGTGGTGGTCGCTGCCCTTGCCGGTGGCCGCCGTGGCCTTCTTCGGCCTTTCGGGCATTTCCCCCGCGAGGCGGGCGAGGTACTTCAGGGCCTCGTGGGTGGTGGACTTCATCACCTTCTCGGTGAGGGCGATGATGTCCATGGTGCCGGCCGAACAGGCAGGGGAGAAGCAGGTGGCGATCTGGCGTGTCCTGCTGAACTGCAGGGAGGGGTTTTTGTCATCGTGGAAGGGGCAGTTCGTCCGTTGTGTGATGGGGTCGATGGACAGGCCGAGCAGTGCGGCGGTGTCGATGATGTCGAGGCGGGATTTTATCTCGGGGATTTCCATTGGGAGAAAAGTTTTACTAACCGTATCAGGTACAAAGGTATTCTTTAAAACACATTATCAAAATTTTCACGATTTTTTTTAACCGTTTTCAATCAGTATTTTTGTTGAAAACAGATATTTAGAGGTTTCAATTGGTCCTATAAGATATAATTATGAGTTCGTTCGGTAAGAAATTGGCGGAGTGCCGCAAGACAAAAGGGCTGACGCAGCAGGAAGTTGCAAAGCAGCTGAACACGGTACATACGGTGGTGGGCCGTTACGAGCGGGACGAGATGAAGCCGACCATCGATGTGATCAGGAAACTGTCCCGTATCCTCGGTACGACCGTGGGGTATCTTTTGGGGGAGACGGAGGATGCCGACATATTCAGGGATCCCGATATGCTCAAGCGGATGAACGATATAAACGGACTTTCCGATGAGGAGAGGAAATGTGTCCTGTTCGCTCTCGATGCCATGCTCAGGGATGCCAAGGCCAGAAGGACGTACTCATCCTAAGAATATTTCCCATGGACCTGACCTTTCCCGTTTCGGGCACTTTTGATGAAAATGTAGAGCTATGGGCCTTTCATTTCGAGGTATGTACCGAAGAAGGGCACGGCATGTTCTTTGATTTCCGTGCGGCCCCGGAATACGAACGGCCGGTAATCGGCCTTTTGAAGGAAAGGGGCTGGATACTCGAACGGCCCTACTTCATCCGTAGGCAGGGTTCGGGGTTTAACTGAAAAGAAAAAACAGAAGGATTGGACGCGTTGCAAACGCTGTGTACGTCCGGTCCGCGTGGCATACGCGGACCAGTGGGGGCTTGTTTATTTATTTTTTTTTATGAATAAATCAAGTAATTTTTCAATCCCAATTGTCAATAGTAAAAAGACCGATACAAAGACAGGGAGTTCAACTGAAAAGAAAAAACAGAAAACAAGGACGCGTTGCAAACGCTATGTACGTCCGATCCGCGTGGCATACGCGGACCAGTGGGCCGTTTCATAGTTGACCTCACTCATTTTTGTTGTCAATTTCTTTTTCCTGTAATTGTTTGATATATTCTTTCAAGAAGGGTAAGGAATCTAATTCTGTATACTTAGTGTTGTTTTCTTTCTGCTTTTTTTCTTTACCTATTTTTTGGCCATATTCTAAAATATATTCTATGTGTTGGATATCGAAATCAATATTAAGTTTTTTCGTTGCAAGAATGAAAAATCTAATTACCCTTTCGTATTCTTTACCACTTAAACGCCCGGTTTGTTCAGTAATATATCCATAGGTCAAACCTAGCAGTTTATTGGAGCCTTCTATATGTCTAATACCATCTAAAGAGGCTGTAATTACCTGATCGTAACTATCCATCTCTTTGGCATTTAAATTTCCATATAGATAGTCCCTGACTTTAATATACTCGGGTTCTCTTACAGGCATTTTAATAATATCCTCATAAACTTCTCTCAAGAAACTGAAACGGGTTACAATTCTATTCTGCAAATTTTCTCTGTTGTAGAATACGATTATTTCTGCCCCATCTATATGTTCCCTGATATCATACAGTATTTTATGGTTTATGATCATTGAACGATCGCGATGTGCTATCTCTAATACAGGGGCATATAGTTCTATAACCAGACTATCATTTTTACAGTAAACCTTATTTTCAAAGTAGTCTTTTTGAATGATATTATTGATGATATCTACACTTGCACATTTGTTTTCCTCAGGGGAGACACATGATAATAATAAAAGTAAAATCAAGTTGAGCGAAGTCTTAATCATTTTTTTTGAGGGTTCTGTCCAAACTTTCCATCAGTTTCATCCTAGAAGAGTCACCTTTTAGGTAATCTTTGACTTCAGGGTTGTCTAGGTTCATTAAAATTCTTCTGGCTGAATCAAGTCCGTTTAAGGTTGGAAGTCCTTTAGATACGGTAGAACCCCCAATACTGACTGAACCTGGTGGTTCTGGAATAGGAGACCATTTTGCCCCTGTTAGTTTGCTGATACCCGTACCAATTGAAATACCCTGTCCCATATAGGTTATGACCGATTCGCCTGTTGTCGGATCTATACCGTTTCCGAACTTTGTCTCAAATCCGGCCACTCCAAAAATTGGTATGCTGAGACCTGACTCTATGGATATGGTAGAGTTGATTTTTTCCAAAGGATTTTCGAAAAAACCTAGCTTACCTTCTCCAAAATCACCGTAACCCTCTAGATAGCTCCCAGAAGCTCCGAACGATATGCCGCCGCTGGCAGAGAATAGGCTGCCGCTGGTCCCACCATAAAGATTTTCAATTTCCTCAGGGAATGAGTAGTTCACTACACCCATTCCAACACCCGAAATGAATCCAGCACTTCCACTGACTTCTCTGAAAGTAAAGTCGTTTTTTCTTCTACTGGCATCGGGGTCATAGGCCAAAGAAGATTCTCTGTAGCCTGAAACTGTAATAATGTTTTCGGTGAACTCTGAGTACCTCCCCTTTGGAAAATGGTGTACGCTCAGAACACCTTCAATTGTTGGATTGAGGTGTTCTGTATATTCAATTTTGGCAAGGGCTGATGTTGAGTTCCTGTAATAATAATAGTGGACACTGACGGATTCCAGTCCGTCCATGTCAATACTGTTAATCGGCATATTGGATGCGAACTGATAGGGAGTGAAATAAGGGTACCTATTGGCCAGCGGATCTGTGCTCAAAAACTTCGCTATCGCAGGGCTGTATATCCTCATTCCGTAGTCGTAGTTGGTGGTCGTTCCGAAGGCCCTTGTATCGCGTTCCTTCCCGTTGAAGGCGAAGCGGTACGTTTTACCTGCCCTGTCATTGTCCGGTACCAGCTTCTCGTGCTCTATCCTCATGTCGTCGAAGTGCACCTCGGATTTCCCGCCGGTCTCGTTCGATAGGTAGGCGTAGAGGTAGGCGGCCGTCCCCTCCGGGGCCCTCACCGCTGTGCGGGTTTTCAATGAACGCCGTGCGCA
>CANLOE010000188.1 GCA_947492745.1 uncultured Cyclobacteriaceae bacterium
GAATTCAAAAAACGTAGTACAACGACCGGTTTGCAGCTATTTAGATCCGCAGTAGATTTTTCAATGCATGATCCGGGTTTAACAGTCGGTCAAACCCCGTTTTGAGGAAAGCATTTTGGATGTGTTACGTTTTCATCGTTCCAATCGGTTTCAGCATGTTCTCTATCCGACCTGAAATCCGTTTTCGCTTCAAGTAAATCTAAAGGCAGGCTAGGCGCTTACTCCTGCGCGGTAGACCGGCCCCTTCGCTGAAAGGGTTCATGGAACCCTTTCTTTACGCTCGGTCCTATCGATAAAATTAAGCAGGCCGAACCCCATAGGGGTCTCGGGCCAGCCTGTGAGATGTGGAAAATTCCGAAAACGCTGCGCCCGGACAGAAAAATTTTCAAATGAACTACCGGAATTCGGATTGTGTTCAACGGTGTACCGGATTCAATGAAATAACTGAAATACAGTCAATATAGCTAAGTATATAAGTCTATGTTTTGATATGCTCTTCTGACAACTTCCTTGACTTGGTGTTCTGTCAACCCTTCAAATACACTCTTCTTTCCACTCTGCCTTGCAACTTTGCCCCAATCAGAATGAAGTGATTTAAACTTTCTTCTTGTTAAATTTTTTTAATGCGATGACTATAAATGCCAGGTAATTAAATCCTATCCAACTGGTCAGTGTCGTGTCAAATCGATTGAGCAAGCTCCTGTAGCTGTCCATCCAAGCATTGGTCCTCTCAATACTGCACCGTTCTTTATACAGTTCACTATCAAACAGATAGTTATTGTCTTTGCGGCCTTTTCGTTTGTTTGCGGCAAAATTTGGTATGATCCCTTTGCGCTGGCACTTTTCCCGCAGTTCTTTTGAATCGAACCCTGCATCGGCATTCAAGAACAATCCGTCCAGAACGATATTGGCATTTTCCAAAACATGGGTCACTTCTTCAAAATGGGTACCTATCTCAAACAGGTCGTTATGGTTGCCACTTACCGGGCTTGACATGGCCAGGGGAAGCCCCTGCCTGTTACTGAGCAACAGGACGTTGGTCGTTTTACGCTTTTTCCGGCCCTGATAGCCGACCTGTTCCCCACCCCTGAGCGCAGTGGTATGACTACCGTCCAGGTCACTGCTTGAAAGGTCCAGTTCCTTACGGTACCTCGACAAAAGCCGTACCCAACAGGCCTTCCATGCACCCTGTTTGCTCCATTTGCGATAATGATGGTAAACAGACTGCCAACTCAACAACTCACCTTCAAAAGGGACCTTACGGGCAATTGGTACCATTGCACACCTGTTTTCAACTTATAAAGTATCTCGTTCACGATCTCGGCCAATGAAGCTCGAGGAGGAAAACCGCGTCGGGCCATGGGAAGGTGGGGGATAATCTCATTTTCTATCATATCTTTGTCCAGTACGCTGTACATAAAAGGGTTGTTGGTTAATATTTATGTTTTGCAACTCAAATATCGACAACCCTTTATTTTGACCCAAATAAGTTTAAATCACTTCAATGTCTATCAAATATATGCTCCCAATCAAACTCTGCATTTTTTAAAGAGGGGACTCCCATGGGTAATCCCCCCCTCTCTCCCCGTTGTATAGTCATCGTCCACCTCATGCTCGGAGCCGATCATCATCACCCTGTAGTGGCCGTTGCCTTTCGGAACTATACCCAACCTGGATAATGTACCGGAAAATCTACTGCGGGATTGAACAGCTGCAAATCAGTAAAATGGACGCGTTTTTTGAATTGACCGTAGCGCTGCTACGCTAAATCCAATAAAACACGCTGATTTATTGCTCTTTAATCCCTCGCTACGATGTTCCGACACATCATCCAGGTTGAAACGGTCCACCGCACGGAACCGATTCTTCACCACCAGTAGACTGGTCTCCAGTACCGCTATCGGGCTGTCGCGCGCATCGTGGGCCTCGGTGATGGCCTTTGAGCAGGGCACGCTGCTTGTCCATGGCCAAACTGTCGCCACGGTCGGGGTCGCGGTCACCACGGTCACTGCGCCCGTCTCCACGACGGCGCAGGTTGTCGGGAAGGATGCGCTCCACCCGCGACAGGGCGCGCCGAAGTACCAAGGCCAGGCGCGGTGCCACGTTCCCCAGACGGCCTATCCACCGAAGGGCGTTCCCCGCACCAGCCGTGAAGATGGCCAGGACGACCTCCAAGAGGACATTGCCCACTATCCTGCCACGGAAGTTCCACTTTTGGTATATGTCCGCATGGGTCCAGTTCGCATAAAAGGACTCCGCACCCGTCACCAGTGTCAAGAGCAGCGTAGCGACCAGCTCCGAGGCCCTCTCCCAGTCCATGTCCGTGAACTCCCTGTAGATCTCCTCTATACTGCTGATCTCCCCCGTCACGATATCGCTGATGGTACCGTAGATGCCCTTGATCAGGTCCCAGATCCCCGAGAGGGCATCGGTGATGCCACCGAGGAAGCCCTCCAGGATACCCGAGGTATAGCCCGCCATGCCACGGCCAGCACCGATGGCGGTGTTCATCCAGTCGGGGCGCGAGCCAATACCGCCATCGACCTGCAGCCACCGCACGTAGCTGACGGGCGGGATCCAGATGTTGTGGCCGGCCAGTACCTCGGTGGCCCGGTAGATGGCCCTGTTCTCCGCCATGGGATCGGCACTGCGCCACCAATACCCCAAGAGTCCTTGTACTCACGGTACTTTTCCGCATCGAAGCTCACTCCGCGACGGCCTCGGTTGGCCACGGCCACAGCGGTCACCAGGGTGGTGTAGTCATTGCCCGTGGAGAGTTCCCAGAGGCCCGTGTCCACATAGCGCTCCTTGAGGATGGTCGTCAGATCGGGCATGTCGGTCGCCACGTAGGCACGGCCGATCCAGCCCGCCGTACCGTCGGTGGCCACCACGAAGTACCAGTCGCCCGTGGTGTCGGCCGCACGGACGAAGACGCGCGTACCGTAGCGCAGGCGGGCGATGACGTGTTCGGCGGTGGCAATGGGGCGGCTGCGCAGGTTCATGCCCGAGGCAACGGCGTCCGCATAGGTGGCGGCACTGGCCGCGATGCGGCCCGTACCGTTGATATCGCTGCCCCTGTGGGCCTCCAGTTCGGGCTGCCGCCCCTCTTCCCGGGCGGTGCCGGCCGCCACGGAGGCGTTCACAGGGGCCACTTCCATGGCGGGGGCGGCCTTCATCCGCAGGGCACGCGCGCCCATGGTATCGGCCTCCCTTTTCAGTGCCGCATCATCGTTGACCGTGATGCCCCCGCTAATGTCCCGGACTCGCTGTTTCCCGTAATCTAGGTGTTCCCGGTACTCTTGGCGTCCTTCGGTCCCTCACGGAGCTGTTGGCTCAGACGGTACTGCGGAGTGTCGGGCTGTTTTTGCTGGAGCTGCCGGCTCAGGCGGTACTGCGGAGTGTCGGGCTGCTTTTGCTGGAGCTTCTGGCTCAGGCGGTACTGTGGCGTATCGGGCTGTTTTTTTTGGAGCTTTTGAATCAGACGGTACTGCGGCGTATCGGGCTGCTTTTGCTGGAGCTGCCGGCTCAGGCGCGCTTGGGGCGTATCGGGGAAGCTGACCTCCTCCTTGTCGCCGTTAGGAGGGCCACCGCCGTTGGGTCCCGTACTCCTGCCGGTAGTGGGACTATGGGGGGAGGTCTCCAGCTCCTGTGGGGCATGTTCGGGCAGGGGGGCTTCGGCCGGGGCCGGCTGTTGCGGTCTCTCTTGGGGGTTTTCCCTGTTTTCGGGCTGCTGCTTTTCGGGCATGGTATTGGGTTCGGTCCAGAAGGCAAATTAGGGATTATCCTCCGTTTTTTCAAGTGTTGGGGGCAATTGGCAATTGGCAATTAACAATTAGCAATTTGCAAGGGCTGGGTATTGTGGGTGGGTGGGCTTTTCGGGGAGGACGGTTGCGGTCATCGGATATGCTTTTCCGGTTTTGGGTTCAATGAATTGACAATTAGCAATGAACAATTAACAATTGGCAATTGGCAATTGGCAGGGGCTGGGTATTGTGGGTGGGCTTTTCGGGGAGGACGGTTGCGGTCATCGGATATGCTTTTCCGGTTTTGGGTTCAATGAATTGACAATGAACAA
>CANLOE010000189.1 GCA_947492745.1 uncultured Cyclobacteriaceae bacterium
ACAGGGCAAGGGCCGAAAGTGCACTGGCCATTTTCAGGGATATCTATAAAGAAGAACGGAAGATCAAGGAAACGGCCCAGGGCGATGTCGAAAGGACCAGATAGGTCCCTGCGCACCGAAAAAATAAGGCCCCTGTTGGAAAGGATAAAGGGGCAGGCCACCCAAGAACTGGACAATGCGCTGCCCAAAAGTGCCATCGGAAAGGCCATGGCCTACTTTCTCAACCAATACCCCAAGTTCGACAACATTTTTTTCTGGACGGGAGGATAGAACTGGACAACAACCTGATAGAGAACTCCATCTGCCCCATGGCCATCGGCAGGAAGAACTACCTGTTCTGTGGCTCCCACAGGGCCGCACAGGATGCGGCCATGATGTACTCTTTCTTCGGCACCTGCAAGATGCACGGCATCAACCCCAGGGAATGGCTGGAAGGTACCTCACAGAGGATACCCGGCCACAACATACAAAAACTGGAGGAACTATTGCCAGGATATCAGCTAAATCAAGAGGTGTAGTTGCTCGGATGCTTACTTCATAACTTTTAGGTTAATAGTATTATTTATATTTAATATATATAATCCATTAGTCAAGTTTTGTATATCTATCTCTGTTTTATTTCCTGATTTCACATTTTGTCCTGTAATATCAAATAATTTCCAATTCAATTGAATTTGATTATCAGGCAAATTACTAATTGTAATTTTATCCTTAGCTGGGTTTGGATATAACACTATATTCCTTTGGCTAAAGGAAATTTCTTCAACGCTTAATATACTATTATTTGTGGCATTAGGAGTAGGGTCATCGAAAACGACAAATTCTGAATCCGCATCTTCTCTTGCTCCATAAGACGTATCTGTTTCCAAATCAGAAAAAGAGATTTCCTGAACTAATGTGGTTGCATCTGGCGCCGTAAGAATTACTTCATCGGTACCTTTTAATTTAAAATCTAAATGATTTTCACCTTGATCAATATCCCCATCTGCCCAAAGTAGCAAATACCCTTTAGCTCCCACAGTTGTTTTGCTAGGATCTGTATCTGCAATTTTCCATTTAAGAGGTTCTGACGATTTATCAGAGATATAGTAACCTGCTAGGTTTGCTGGTGAGTCACTAGGATTATAAATTTCTATCCAATCATCAAATTCTCCGACTTCATCAGCGATTGTAGTACCATTTTTACTTTGCACTTCATTGATAACAATAGCTGTAGAAGCTGGAATTACAGGTTCAAAAATTGCGGTAATGTTCGCATTTGATGAAAAAGCCGGTTTTATTTCAATATCTGTTCCTGTAATATCTCCTTCCCATCTAACGAATCTATAACCTGGTAATGCCTCTGCTTTAAAATGAATAGGTATGTTTTTATAATATGTCCCCGTAAATGATTCTTTTTGAGATTTTACATCGTGAATTCTAATAAATCCTTTAGTAATATCAGAGCTTTCATATGATACTTGTATAGGATCCTCTAAAGAATATTCGTTTTGTATTCTGTTAAAAATAGTAGCATCCATCAAATTAGAAATGTTAGTTTTTAAATCATCCATATTTTTTTCCCATTGTGCTAAATCGGAAAAAGGCATTTCATCTGAATCAAAAGTAATGGAAAAATTATTAGCTAGTTTTGTCATAGCTTTGGCGTGTGCAGGGATTTCACTTTTTAGTTCTTCTTGCATTTTATCAAGAATCTCTATAGAACGCTCCGTATTGAAAATGTGATTAATGCTAGCGGCTATAAAGTGAATTGCTTCATTTTTGAAAGGTTCATAGTTCCTGATTTCTGCTTCCATTAGATTGTCAACTATCATTGGGGTTGTCTTTATTTCTGTAAAATTAGCCCCATCAAAAGCAAGTCCGTAAATAATGTCAAAATCATGGAAATTGTAATGAAATTGTGTGCCAGTTTTTCCAGATAAATCTTCCCAAATTTGCCATCCCCATTCTCCAAGAGTAGTGTATGCAAGTAATAATCTTAAACTAAGGTGTTCGTGAAAATCCACCAATTTAACAAACTTATTTCTATCATCTTCATTATTAAAATCTAATCCGAATAGATCAACAAAATTACCTTTACCTAATTTGGTTTTAAATTCATTGTCTTTAAGACCAAAATTATGTTTAACATAATTTCTATTGTCATCTTCTCTAACATTTATGATACCTTGATATTTTGCATTAACATATAATACCGCAGGGCGATATCCTTCAAAAGGGGTGCTGGTCAAATTATCCTGGCCTAGTAATCGTGCAACAAAGGCGTCTCTAAGATAAGTATTCGCCCAATCTTGACTTGCATTCCTTAACAAAAACCCTTCAAATTTATCATTTTTTTTGTTTGGGTACATTTTATAATCAAAGTCACCGTCTCCATAAATCTTATCTGCTGCTACTTTGCCATTAAGCTGTGGAAGAAAATTAGATGTTCTTCCTGAAGCTCTAAAGTTTGCATATTGACTAATAACAGCAGTACCATCATCTTCAATAAAATTAAACTCGACCCTGCCATTAATAACCTCTTTATTATTTGAATTAAAAGAAGAATTGTCGGATGTTAATAGTACTACAGGTAAATCGTGTGAAGCTCCAATTATATAAGATCTGCTTTCTATTATACTATATTCGCTTGCAGATTTGATAGCAATAACTTTTAACGCTGTATTATTTGTTATTGTTATTGGGCTAGTATAAACTAAAGAGGTCTGATCTGGTTGTGTACCATCTAAAGTATAATAAATAGTCCCTTCACCTGTGTTGGTAACCTGAATAATCTGATTAGAGTCATATAAACCACTCGGGATATTGATATCAATATCAGAGTCTATTATAGTGAATGCAGAGTCATCAAGGTTTTCGGCATCTGGTGTAGGCATGTTAAGGGTTGAATATACTCCAGTACCCAAACGCCCATAAGAAATGTCATTTAAAATTGGAGGATAAGCTACTCTCTGAATTTCTGTTTTGCTAGGATTAGATAAAATAATTTCTTCTCCAGAAGCAGATAATTTAAAATTTGTCTGTAACCCTGTATTGTTACCACTGGCAATAACCATTAACATGCCATTTCCAGAAATAATAGTTCCATCAGGAAAAATCCATTTTTCTGGATTCTCAGGGTCGTCGCTTAAAAAATAACCGCTAACATCTATTGAAGCACTTGCAGTGTTTTTTAATTCAATCCAATCAGGATATTCAACATTAAATAACCCTGAAGGATTATATGTATTAGAGTTTTTGGCCATTATCTCATTAATTACAATCTCTTGACTAAATAATCTTGATGTTGTAATAAGTAAAAAGAAAAGTAAAGACTTCTTCATTTTTATATTTTTTGTATTATTCTATATTTTAAAACGAATTACATTAAAGATACCCTACCTCGATCCTAGAAAAAGAGCAAGCTAATCAAACCGTAATATCCAACTGCAAAACTTAGTGGGTTATTTTTCATCAAATCTTCAATATTCATCATTTTTGAATCATTTAGAGGAGTCAAAAATGTAGAGTTCTTCCTTTTGGATTAACGCAAATATTTGCGTAAACACAAGTTTTGATCTTGATTCAAACTAAACTATATCAAATCATGATTTGTTGTACATATGTTGTACCGTAATCATAAAAAAAGCCTCACATTTCCGAGAAGCCTTGATTTCACTAGTAGTGGGAACTGAACTCGAACCAGTGACTTTCCGGTTATGGGTCTAGAGGTTCATCAGAAACATCAATTAATACTTGTTTTAGGTTTTAAATGATGCTTATTAGAATAATCTAACGGAGTTTTGTACATGGAAATATTATTAATTTGTATTAAAGTAATTCAAACAAAAAAGCGTAACAAATCAGTTTACCATTTGGTGTTGATTTTTTGCAATTTCAATCGTAAGCATCCGACCAAGTACATCTTGAGCTGAGCTGTTCATGTTGGTGTTTTTGTCAAAAAAAGAACATGTCAAGATCAACACAATCCGAGCAGATGAAGGAGCTGGTGGGTTCCTTCCACCGTT
>CANLOE010000190.1 GCA_947492745.1 uncultured Cyclobacteriaceae bacterium
CTCCAGAAGAGTTTAGTAAAATCAATTATTCAAAATGTGCTTAACTTATTGTCCAGTTTTTTATTGCAATTCCAGTGAATGCGTTTTTCGAATTCACCGTAGCGGTGCTACGCTGAACCCGATAAAACGCCCTGATTTATGGACATTTAAACCCTCATAACTAAGCTCTAACGCATAATCCGGGTTAAAATAATGCCCCGAGGGCATTATTAGTGAAGGGGCCGGTCTGCCGCGTGAGCCATGGACAAAGATAGCCTGTCGCGCTAGCTAGCGGAAATTTCAACGAAATCAAGAAGTATATAAGAAAGAAGAAGATACATTTTAAAACATTATCTAAGGCCTTTAGAAAGTAGTGGCACTCAAGTCTACAAACTATATTGTCCCAAATCAATTGCGTTTGGGTATAAAAAAAGGGCTTCATTAGTGCAAAAAACCGCTGACTCTCGGTATAGAAAAAGTTCGCATCACCTTGTATTATAAAGACAGAACAAGGCTCTTCCAAGGCCTGACCGGAATGAAATGACAGGTGTAAAGACAGCATAACTACCTATATGGTATTAATTTTAAAACAATTCTGTACTTCGTCACTTTTATGTAAAGCAGTGATCGAAAGCTTATTTTCTATAAATAAACCTTTCGATCGACTAACTTTAAGGATCAAGCAAAAAATTCCCAAATACCCTGTCAAGCATATGACCCAACATTCTCCGCGATTTGAAGAAGAACAACTGGCCTCACTCGACCCTAAGAAGTACATTATCATCAAAAGGGCGCGGGTCAACAATCTGAAGAACCTCAGTGTTGCTATCCCGAGAAATCAACTGGTAGTGGTCACTGGGCTTTCGGGGTCCGGCAAGTCCTCATTGGCTTTTGATACATTGTTTGCCGAAGGGCAGCGGATGTATGTGGAAAGTCTAAGTTCCTATGCTCGACAGTTCTTGGGCAGGATGGAAAAACCCGAAGTAGACTATATCCGAGGGGTATCACCGGCTATTGCCATAGAACAAAAGGTAAATACCCGTAATCCCCGCTCTACCGTAGGGACAACCACAGAAATCTACGATTACCTCAAACTACTTTTTGCCCGTATTGGCGTGACCTATTCTCCCCTTAGTGGCGAGGTAGTGAGCAAGGATTCCGTCACTTCTGTCAGTGCGCTTACCGATCAACTGAAGAAAGGAACCAAGCTAATGGTCGCCTGCCCTCTTAAAGTAAAAGAAGAAAGAAGCATAACACAAGAGCTGAATATATTGCTCAGCAAAGGGTATACAAGAATATTGGTCAATGAGCAACCCATATTCATCGAAGAGGTCCTAGAGGGGAAAAGTGATATATCCCCTGAAAGTACCGTTGAAATCCTCATCGACAGAGCTGTGGCCAATCCAGGTGATGAAGATACGCTTTTCCGCATGACGGATTCCATACAAACGGCCTATTTTGAGAGTGAAGGGGATTGTACGCTCTACATCATTGGTGATGAAAAGGAAAAAAGGACATTTTCGGACCGTTTCGAGCTGGACGGTATGCGCTTTGAAGAACCCTCTGTCAATTTTTTCAGTTTCAACAATCCTTATGGGGCTTGTCGCACTTGCGAGGGCTTTGGGAAGGTACTGGGTATCGATATGGACCTCGTCATTCCCGACAAGAGTCTTTCCGTTTATGAGGGTGCCATCGCTCCATGGAGAAGTCTGACCATGAAAAAGTGGCAAGAGCCACTATTGAAAGAAGGTATACATTTTGATTTTCCCATACACCGCCCTATCAATGAACTGGATGAAGAACATCACCGACTGCTGTGGGAAGGAAAGGGTTCCTTCGAAGGACTAGGGGCTTTCTTCGGTTTTTTGGAATCACAGACCCATAAAATCCAGTATCGGGTACTTTTATCCCGCTACAGAGGGCGTACGGTCTGCCCTGATTGTCGCGGCACGCGACTGAGAAAAGACGCTTCCTATGTCAAGATAGATAACAGGTCGATTTCGGATCTGGTACTAATGCCCATTGAAAAAGCTATTGCTTTTTTTGAAGGGTTGACATTAAGCACTCATCATCAACAAATTGCGGAGCGTTTACTTAAAGAGATCACGAATCGACTAAGCTACCTGAACAAGGTCGGTCTGGGTTATCTGACATTGAATAGGGTAACTGCCACCCTCTCAGGAGGTGAGTTTCAGCGCATCAAGCTAGCGACCTCACTGGGCAGTGCACTGGTCGGCTCCATGTATATCCTCGACGAACCGAGTATCGGTCTTCACCCAAAAGATACCAGTAAGCTCATCGAAGTACTGAAGAACTTAAGAGACTTGGGAAATACGGTCATCGTTGTGGAACATGAAGAAGAGGTCATGCAGGCCGCTGACCAGATCATCGATATCGGGCCTGATGCGGGCATACATGGCGGCGAACTGATATTTCAGGGCACCATGGAGGATATGGACAAGAAAGCGAACTCCCACACCGTTCGCTATCTGCAAGGAGAAGATACCATAGCTATCCCTGAGCAAAGAAGGTCATGGAAAGACTCCATCACCATCATGGGGGTTCGCGAAAACAACCTCAAAAATGTAGATGTGACCATCCCTCTGGGTGTGTTGACCACTGTCACAGGCGTCAGTGGTTCGGGCAAATCCACCTTGGTCAAAAAAGTGCTGTACCCTGCGGTAGGAAAGATTCTGGGAACGGTATCCGAGGCTACGGGAAAATTCAATCAGATGGACGGCGACTATGGTATACTCACACAAATAGAATTTGTCGATCAGAATCCTATCGGCAAATCTTCCCGCTCCAATCCCGTCACCTATGTAAAGGCCTATGATGCCATAAGACAGCTTTTTGCGAGCCAGACCTTGGCCAAACAAAGGGGCTACAAGCCCTCCCATTTTTCCTTTAATGTCGACGGTGGGCGCTGCGAAACCTGTCAGGGAGAAGGGGTGGTCAAAATAGAAATGCAGTTCATGGCAGATATCTTCCTGACCTGTGAGAGCTGCGATGGAAAACGCTTCAAGCAAGAGGTGCTGGAAGTCACCTATGAGGGTAAGAACGTTGCTGAAATCCTCGACCTTACCGTTAGTGAGAGTCTGGACTTCTTCGAAGGCAAGCCGGCCATTCTCACAAAGCTACAACCTCTGGCCGATGTGGGACTGGGCTATATCGGACTGGGACAATCCTCCAATTCCCTAAGTGGTGGAGAAGCACAACGCGTCAAATTGGCCTCCTATCTTGGGAAAAATAAAAAAGGAAGCAAAGAACATATCCTCTTTATTTTCGATGAACCCACTACCGGACTTCACTTTCACGATATTTCCAAGTTGCTCGACGCTGTACAAGCGCTGATAGCCCAGGGCAATAGCGTTATCATTATCGAACATAACATGGAAATCATCAAATGTGCCGACTGGATTATCGATTTGGGGCCTGATGGAGGGGAAAGAGGAGGAGAGCTTCGATTTGCGGGTACGCCTGAAAATATGATCAAACTCAAAGACAATCATACCGCTCAGTATCTGAAAGAGAAAATGTAGTACGGGGTTTATTTTTGTGCCATGAACAGCAGTTTTGAACCGAATCGTCATTTGACGACGCTTGGCTTGTCTGCCGAAGGAGTCATCGAATTTACACTTGCCGATACGGGTTGGAGTGTATACTGGAGTGTATACATTTGACTGGACAGTAAGAAAAGCTCAATAGGGTTAACTTACAGAAAGAATGAAGAAAACA
>CANLOE010000191.1 GCA_947492745.1 uncultured Cyclobacteriaceae bacterium
CTTGTTTTCTTCATTCTTTCTGTAAGTTAACCCTATTGAGCTTTTCTTACTGTCCAGTCAAATGTATACACTCCAAGAATGTATATGGAGGGATAAGTGTAATCAGCCTTGGCAGGGGTCTACGGGAACAAAACCCCCACTTTGTGCTAGGATGATGCAAGCTCATAAAAGAAGCCGACACAGGCCTTCCTAGGGCTTTTGTCTTTAGGGAATGGCATGGAGCTAATCGGGTTCTATTACTCGCTTGAAAACCCTATAGCGACGATAACTTAGTAAGTGGTATGTGTACTAAAGAAAAAAGAGGCTGTCTTTTGATACAGCCTCTTTTCCAACATAATAATATTGATGTTTTTGATTACATCATACCTGGCATTCCTCCGCCCATAGGGGGCATGGCAGGAGCACCACCTTTGTCTTCCTCAGGCTCATCAACAACGACAGCTTCGGTAGTCAACAACAGGCCTGCGATAGACGCGGCGTTTTCCAAAGCCAAACGTGTTACCTTGGTAGGGTCGATAACACCGGCCGCAATCATGTTCTCATAATTGTTTTCTCTGGCGTTATATCCATAGTCTTCCTTACCTTCTTTTACCTTTTGTACAATAACCGAACCTTCTTGGCCGGCATTTTGTACGATAGTTCTTAGAGGAGCCTCTATAGCTTGCTTAACGATGTTTACACCTGTTTCCTGATCAACGTTATCCACCTTCAAATCGCTAAGGGACTCACTGGCTCTGATAAGGGCAACGCCACCACCCGCAACAACACCTTCTTGAACAGCAGCTCTAGTAGCATGCAAAGCATCATCGACACGGTCTTTCTTCTCTTTCATTTCCACCTCAGTAGCAGCACCGATGTAAAGAATAGCTACACCACCTGATAGTTTGGCCAGTCTTTCCTGAAGCTTTTCCTTATCATAATCGGATGTAGTGTTCTCGATTTGAGATTTGATCTGTCCTACACGTGCTTGGATATCCGTAGCTTGACCGGCACCGTTGACTACAGTAGTATTATCTTTGTCAATGTTCACTTTTTCGGCCGTACCTAGGTAATCCAAAGTAGCACTTTCCAGTTTGTAACCACGCTCTTCGGAAATAACCGTACCACCTGTCAGTATAGCGATGTCTTCCAACATAGCTTTCCTTCTGTCGCCAAAACCGGGAGCTTTAACGGCTGCGATTTTCAGTGCACCTCTTATTTTGTTGACCACTAAAGTGGCCAAAGCCTCACCGTCTACATCTTCAGCGATGATCAACAAAGGTTTTCCTGTCTGCGCAGTAGCCTCTAGTATAGGCAATAGCTCCTTCATAGCGGAGACTTTCTTGTCGTAGATCAAGATGTAGGGATTTTCCAATTCTGCTTCCATTTTGTCCGTGTTGGTCACAAAATAAGGAGAAAGGTAACCTCGGTCAAATTGCATACCTTCAACTGTCTTAACTTCAGTTTCGGTACCTTTGGCCTCTTCGACAGTAATAACACCATCTTTGCCTACTTTTTCCATTGCATTTGCTATCATATCACCTATTTCCTTATCGTTGTTAGCGGAAATAGTGGCTACTTGAGCAATTTCACTGGATTCTTTGATTTTTTTAGATTGATTTTTCAGGTTTCCGACAACAACTTCAACAGCTTTGTCGATTCCTCTTTTCAAATCCATGGGATTAGCACCCGCAGCTACGTTTTTAATACCATGAGTAAAGATAGCCTGTGTTAGTACGGTAGCTGTAGTAGTACCGTCACCTGCATCATCAGCAGTTTTCGAAGCTACTTCTTTTACAAGCTGAGCACCCATATTTTCCAAGGCATCCTTGAGGTCGATTTCTTTAGCAACGGAAACACCATCTTTGGTGATGGTAGGTGCGCCAAATTTTTTGTCAAGAATAACATTTCTACCTTTTGGTCCTAAGGTAACTTTTACTGTATCTGCCAATTTGTCAACACCCAACTTCAATTTTTCTCGTGCTGTTGTATCGAATGATATTTCTTTAGCCATTATTTGATATTTTTTGTTTTACAAAATTAGAATAGAGTTGAATTATAGAATCGCGAAGATATCGGATTCACGCATTATCAGATACTCTTTACCATCGACGGTTATTTCAGTACCGGCATATTTCCCATAAAGTACCTCATCACCTTCTTTTACGGTCAAAGGCTCATCTTTCTTACCTGTACCTATGGCAATAATCTTACCTTTCTGAGGTTTCTCCTTAGCATTATCAGGGATAATGATTCCAGCCGCAGTTTTTTCTTCGGCAGGGGCTGACTCTACAAGAACCCTATCTGCAAGAGGTTTGATTTTTACTTTTGACATTGTGTTAATTTTTTGGTTGAAACTATATTCAGCTTTAAATATCTTCTTTTCTAATAGCACTTCCTGTGCCAATACCGAATGACAGACTTTTCAGGTCATATTTGCAGCTTTGTGTATATCTAGAGACTGGTCTCCCCGTAAAAGACTGACAATTTAACACGATATATGGTCGTACAACCTGACAGACTTGCGATTTTAGTGACAATTCGATATATTCTAATTATTTTAATTGATGAATATGATTAGTTTGAACAAGAATTGGTTGACTGAAGGGCATGTAGACTTTGAATATAAGAAGTATATGTTATTGGCTTATCTCCAAAAAGTACGGCACTGTTTTGATAAGTCCGAATTGTATCCACCGCTTGCTGATCTTGTGGCACACTATAGAAACCTACAAGATATCCGAAAAAACAAATCTTCCATTTATAGTGCTTTCCCTGATAGTTTGGAAGAAGCTAGTATCAAAAGACTACGTCTCAGTTATCGGAAGAAGGTAAAAGACGGAGATGTCATGAAGGAAATCGACGATATACTGGAGTATGCCATACCTAAATTAAGGACAGCATTGGAAGAAGGTAAAGAGATTTATGATCATGTAGAGTCCTTCTGTAACATATCCCCTATAGGTCTTCGGCCCTTATACATGGATGAAGGCTATGTGTTCATAGAACAACCCCCTAAAAAAGAAACGAAGATATACCGGTATCAATTGACACTGGTCAATGAGGCCGAACACAAATCCAGAAGTTTGTATATAAGACACATCGAAACAAGCAGCAGAAGTATTGTAGACACCTATGGTGCACAGAAACTCAGTTTGGTCAAGCGATTTAAGGACTTACCCAATCCAGCGACTTTTCTGGTTTCCTCTACACTATGTTTTCCATTTAAGGCCACGATTATGCCTATTGCCAAAAGGATGTTGCTGAAACAACTTGTTACCGATGAATAATGCTAACCTGGACCATGCATTTTTTCACTATGCTATTTGTATCCACGCTGTTTCATGAGACATAAGTTCGATGACTCCTTTGAGGGGAAAACAAAAACGTCAGCAATTTACGGTTTTTTTGAGGTCTGTTTTCTAATGGAGCTGATGAATCTTCGATTTGACCCTTCTATTACAGCTTTAAACCCAGATCATGCATTGTGAAATTACTGCCGTTGACTTAAGAGAGATTGTATTTGTAGGTTGATTGGATTTCCGTTAAATTACCTTCCAGGTACATGGCC
>CANLOE010000192.1 GCA_947492745.1 uncultured Cyclobacteriaceae bacterium
GGACGACTCCAAAATCTTGGGGCGCAATGCCTGAAAGGGCAAGGGAGGCGGTCACGGCCCTCGGGGGCCGTGGGCCAAGGGCAGCGGTCCACAACGTTCGCAGGTACAGCGGTGTTCGTCGGTCCATGTGAGGCGGCTCCGCTGCGCTCCACCGCACACATGGACCTCCTCACGGCAGTTGTCCTTTTTGTTTTTTAACGGTTGATCTTTTTAAGGAAAAAAAACAAAAACCACTGCCCGTGTCATTGCTCGCCTGCGGGCTCGTCGGGAAGCCACCGGACGTTCCGCGCGAAAAGCGCGGCCCTCCTCCCGGTGGTCCCTCCTCTCACTCGCATGCGGCGAGCGGAAAAATGCGGCGACGGGACCGTAGGGACGGGGGAACTGCAACTTTGGCAGCGCGGCGGCCAATGGCGGTCCCCGCCCAAAGGTCCGCGGACCGCTCGCACGGCCTTTTTACCTCCAAGGTGCCACCAAGTCGGCAAAAAAGGCCGATACACTCATTTTCTTTACGGTCTATTTTTTGTAGTATCGGGTTTTATTATTGACCATAACAAATATCTATGAGTACCAACAACAGGATATCCATCGAGATAGGTCCGGAAGACCTGGACAAGATCAACGCGGCCGTACAGGTGCTGAACGAGACGCTGAAACCGTACCTGCAGTCACTTACGGCCGACCAGCGGCAGGAACTGCCCAAGATGGGGGACGGCAGCGAGCCGTTCGTGAGCAAGACCATAGACTACGCCAAGGTGAACGGGGAGTTCGCCCCGGTCTTCATGGACGTGGCAGAGCTGGAAAGGGACTACGGTGCGGTAAGGACGCTGAACGGGCTCTACCGTTCACTGCTGCAGCTGACCCGGCAGCTGGACGACAGCATCATGCTGAGCGGCAGCGAGGCATACACATCGGCACTCATCTATTACAACTCCGTCAAGCTGGCCACAAAGATGAACGTGCCCAACGCCAAACCCATCTTCGAGGACCTGCGCCAGCGCTTCGCCCGTGCCACGGGCGGAAACGGGGAACCACCGGAGGCCGAAGCCTGATCTACGGGGGCCGGACCTTCAAGGTCCGGGCCCAAAGCCCCGAACTACGGGGTCCGAACCCGGGGTCCCGGGTCCGGAGGTCAAAGTTCCGAGGTCCGAACCCCAGGTTCCGAGGTCAGAGGTCCAAGCTCCGAGATCCGAACCCCAAGCCCCGGGTTCAAAGGTCCAAGCTCCGGGTTCGGAACCCCGAGTTCCGGGTTCGGAGGTCCAAAATTGGATTCCCGAAGTGGGGGCCCCACTTCATATATGGGAAAAGCACCAGAATATTGCACCCTGCGATGCCCACAGCGTATGAGCGGTTGCACTCTACAAAGGCACCCGGAACGGGCATCCCGGCCGGAACGGCCCCTCCCCTTTTTCTTTTCAGCGGAGGACCGCCCCTTTAAGGGGAAAAGCACTATCTTGCAGCGGTGCACGACGGTGCGCACGGCGTTCATTGAAAGACCGCACAGCGGTGGCGTTCCCGCAGGGGACGGCCGCCTACCTCTACGCCTACCTCTCGAACGAGACCGGAGGGAGGTCCGAGGCCCACTTCGACGACATGAGGATAGAGCACGAGAAGCTGGTGCCCGACCGCGAAAGGGCAGGGAAAACGTACCGCTTCGCATTCAACGGAAAGGAACGCGACATCAGGGACTTCGGAACGACCACCAACTACGACTACGGGTTCCGCATATACTCGCCCGCAACAGGTAAGTTTTTGAGTGTCGACCCGCTATCACCTTCCTACCCGATGCTCACCCCCTACCAGTATGCTTCTAACACGCCAATAGGTGCCATCGACCTTGACGGTCTGGAGGCGGTCGTCACGATATACAGCGAACGGCAGTTCAACGGGCTGAAAAAGGCCTTTGGACAAGGGGATGTGGTCGAGGCGGTCAGGATAGCCAGGCACAGCCTCAACAACCTCTTCGTCGATGACGGCGGACGGGTGGACCTGAGCAGATGGGCAAGAAGGAGCTTCGAAAAGAAATGGGGCAGGAAGAGGGCAAGTGAGATAGGGTTCCCGAATACGGCAAGGGCATCGGAGTTCCACTTCGAATCGATGTACATGCTCAGCGATCAGGTCATCGTGAAGGGCGTGAACTACGAGACCGGGGAGATCGAGGAGGTCGGGGTACTGGACCCGACCCTATGGGGGACAGTGACCGATTTCTTTCTGGGCAGGAACGAGAACATCACCATGGAGGAGTTCTATCAGGAACTGGTCGATCTGGACATACAGAGGAAGAACACGGCACCGGTCAGGGTGGACGAGCGTGCGGCAGGGGGAACGGCAGCAGGGAACGGACTGGATTTCGGGAACATGAACCCGGAGGAAGGTAGGGGAACATCCGATAACGGTGACGGAAGGAAAAGGGGGAAAGGGAACGGACCGGGCGATACTACCACCGTATGGGGACAAAGAACATGGAACCAAGATGGAAAGAGACATAGGATAAATCTCACGGGAGATCCTACAGACACATTAATCTATGATAAAAAAACTGAAACGTGGAAAAGAAAAAAATAGTTGTATTTTTCTCTTATTGGCTCTTATTATTTCAGGCTGTGGGCATAACTCCGAAGAAGAGAAAACATACTACGATAACGGGGCTCTGAAGTGCAAGGGCACATTGGTGGACGGAAAAAGAGAGGGCCTGCTATTGTGCTACTACCCGGACGGTAAAGTAAAACTCGCGAGCAACTGGAAGGATGGGAAAAGGGATGGAAAGAGGGTCACATACTATCGGAACGGGAACGAGAATGAAGTTTCGTTTTATAAAAAGGGAGTCCCCGATGGTCAAATTCAGTTTTATGATAGCACTGGAACACTAAGGCAGATTGGGGAAATGGTGGACGGAAAACAGCAGGGAATGGATTATGTCTATGATGAAAACAGTTTGTTAGTTGCGGAAACCCGTTTCCGGAATAATATGCGTCATGGTAAAGCATTTAACTATGATGAAAAAGGAAACGTTACTGGAAGGTATATTTACAAAAATGATACAATAGTGTATTCCATAGAGTATTTTGATAATAATAAAGTTGCAAATAGAATTCTGACTTATGAAAATACAGCTGAATCTACTAATGAAAATGAAGTAGGCCAGCCACAAAATTTTGTGTTAAAACTTATGCATTCATTTTATGATGATGCTTATGTCGGCTTGCTGATTGGGGACATTAATGAGTCAGGGTTATTAACGGATACTTTGTATTCATTTACATCAGATAGTTTGGCATTGCACTATCAACTGGTACCAAAAAGAACTGGTACCAATAAAATTACTGGCTATGTCTATGAAATTCTCGACGGGAAGATAGAAAATCAAATGAGGATTGAGTACGAATTTGAAGTGAAATAGAGAATTCCCCCACTGGTCCGCGTATGCCACGCGGATCGGACGTACATAGCGTTTGCAACGCGTCCTTGTTTTCTGTTTTTTCT
>CANLOE010000193.1 GCA_947492745.1 uncultured Cyclobacteriaceae bacterium
TTGTTTTCTTCATTCTTTCTGTAAGTTAACCCTATTGAGCTTTTCTTACTGTCCAGTCAAATGTATACACTCCAAAGGGCATCTCATTGCGGCTGGACACTAACCCAACCAAAAGAACACGTAGTACAGTAAAAAATAGATGCTCCATAGCAAAACAAGTGCTATGACGATAAATAAGGCCAGTTTCCCTAGACCGATCTTGACCTTCTTACCTACATAGATTTCAATAAAAGACAAGGTAGTAAAAAAAGAAAATGAAACGAACAGTTTGGTCAGTATGGCGTAGTCCCCGGAAATCATATAGCTACCAAAAAAGTCAAAAAAAGGAGCAAACAGCATTATCAGCATTAGGAAGGGGGATATTTTCAGGTATATGTTTTTAATGGAAACCAAGAACGCATTGCGTCTTCTTGTTGTTCTTTCCTCGAAAAGAACTCTTAAATTGATATTGAGTACGTTGGCATAGGGGATGATAAAACAGTTGGAAGTGATGGGCTTGGGTTCCCTGTCCTTCCACCTACTGGGTTCTGTCAGGTAAATCAGATTCAGGCAGCCGTTGGATTTGAAAAGCTCGTATTGGGTGATGATGCCGCTGTACAGCCTAGGTTCGGGCCTGCCCTCGCTCACCAATATATCCGACAGCACCATTTGGACCTTGGCCGGACTGTCCGAGTTCAAAGCCCCCTTGAAATCGCTGAATTTCAAAAAATGCCCTCGGAAATAATAATGCCAATGGTTGGAAAAGCGTAGAAAAGAAAAGTTGAGGTCCAATCGAAACCTTCTGACAAAGAAAAAAGCACATTGTGCCAGTAGCCAGCTGACAAACAAGGTTGTGAACAGAAACAGAAAAAGATGTCCTACCTGTGGGCCATTATATAGGAACGAAAGTAAAGTGTCGGGTTTTGCTGTTTGATAGTGCTCTATAAACTGAAGTACTCTCTCTTTTTCGACAGGTACAATATCAAGATAACTTAGGAATACTACAGCCGTATAGGTAATCAATCCACCCATCAGGATGGAATAGGAAAGCACAAGAGCTATATTTTTGGGGGCGAACTGTTTGGAGAACTCTCCTTGATAATAAAATCTTCTAAAGGCGAGTCCGGGAATGGCCAGTAGAAACAATAACAGAGGGTAATAATCAATACTCACTCCATATAAATTCTAGAGACTGTTTTGAAATTTAGTGTTGAAATTAGCCATATCTTATTATTCGCGTGAATCATTAGAGATGTCAACAAAATAGAATTGGGTGCCAAAAGATTACATAATAAAACAAAGAATCCATTTTATACCCAAATGCAATTGCTCCGGGACAGAAGAAAATCATTGCAAAAGCAATTTCCGGCCAGAACGACCCTAATGATTATTTCACCAGTGCAGGATTTTCCCCCTTTTGCCGAACCCCGAATTTCCCTTTTCATTTTTTCTTGAGTATAAAACTATCCCTTAGCCAATATGCAGGACTTTGCCCGAAGAGATGGTGACGGTCTTTTCGTCATTGCTCATTGCTTTCCGGATAGCTTCCATATCCCTTTCATTGGCAAGTATTTCCTTTGCTTCGTCGCTCACCATAGGCTCGGAACGATCAAAAAAGGACATCATGCTCTTGAAACCTTCGGCATAGGCAAGAGCTACAATACCGAGAACACTTCTTTTTGAACCGTCATTATACTCGTTTGCCATGTTTTGGAATAAATTGTTGAATTAAATATTAGTTAAATATACATTATAAACACGGTAAAAAAAAATTTGTTGTTGCATGTGTACCCTTTGGACCAGGAAACCTATAATACAAACTTAGCTTTCAAATATCGCCTATCTTCCTGGTCATTTTGCTTCACTCTGCGTTGACAATCCTCGCGATAGCGCTGCTATCCCTGCGGTTGTCGCCTTGATTGAAACCAAAATGACCCGCGGAATCTTATACGACATTTAAAACCCAAATTTGTATAACATGGGTATAGCATGAGTTTGCTATTTACGGGCAGTGATGGCAAAACTTGTCTTTCCTTACCTATGATATATCGGATAAATGATTATAATACGACACTTTTTAATCGACATAAAAACGATAACAACGCTATGAAAAATGGCATCACCTCTCTTTTTGGAATACAGTATCCTATAGTACAGGCAGGAATGGTCTGGTGCAGTGGCTGGCGTTTGGCCTCGGCAGTGAGCAATGCGGGTGGGCTGGGCCTGATAGGGGCGGGTTCCATGTATCCCGATGTACTGCGTGAACACCTGCGGAAGTGCAAAGCAGCGACCTACCGGCCCTTTGGGGTCAATGTACCGCTGCACTACCCGCAGATCGCGACCCTTATGGACATTATCGTAGAAGAGGGCGTGGGCATTGTGTTCACCTCTGCGGGCAATCCCAAGTTGTGGACGGCGCAGCTACAGGACAGGGGCATCAAGGTGGCTCATGTCGTATCGAGCGTGAAGTTCGCACAAAAGTGTCAGGATGCCAAGGTAGATGCCGTGGTGGCCGAGGGCTTTGAGGCGGGTGGTCACAACGGGAGGGACGAAACCACCACTTTCTGTCTATTGCCCATGGTCAGGGCAGCTATCGACCTACCCCTACTGGCGGCAGGCGGTATCGGCAGTGGCCGAGCACTATTGGCGGCAGAGGCATTGGGTGCCGATGGGGTGCAAGTGGGCAGTTTATTTGCTGCCAGTGAAGAATCCTCTGCCCATGAGGATTTCAAGCGCCGGGTTATCGCTTCCGCAGAAGGGGACACGGCACTGAACCTAAAGCAGCTAACTCCTGTCCGCATGCTGAAAAATCCTTTTCAGGCTAGGGTGGAAACTGCCGAACAACAGGGGGCCGGGCCGGAAAAACTCAGGGAACTGCTGGGCAAAAGAAGGTCTAAAAAAGGTATTTTTGAGGGTGATCTAGAGGAAGGAGAACTCGAAATCGGTCAGGTAGCAGCTCAAATCAAAGCGGTAAAGCCCGCTTTGCAGATTGTTCGGGAGCTATGGGATGACTATGTAGCTCTGAAAAAAGAGCTGTGTGCCAAGGCCTAAAGGCCTTTTGTTCCGGACTGAAATTACTTGGTCAGTATGATTGTACACAAGTGTATTTAGTTTGGGTGACTAGCTGTTTTTTTGACAATCAGAGTCCCTATGAACCCCAATGACCGACGGCCGATATGCTGGGTTATATCGGGGCTGCTTCCTTGAGTTGTTTTCCAAATTGGCTTTCAATGGAGTAAAACTCACAGATATCATCATCAAAACAATACAACTATGGAGTTCGGACAAATCAAAGAATCATTTTTTACTATGCCATTGATTTCGTAGGCATTCGTCGAACCTTCTATCTGCCATCTTTTACAGAATGAGCTTCTTCAAATTCGCTTGGTATTGAGGTGGATGTTCCGGGGGCACAAGCGGACGCTTGCGCCAGATGGTGATTCTGGATTACAGATTCGGAGAGAAGTAGG
>CANLOE010000194.1 GCA_947492745.1 uncultured Cyclobacteriaceae bacterium
GTGCAATGGAATGAAAGAAGGTGGGACCCCAGCGGTTTCCATTGGCTTTTCTGAAAACTTCTTGATCCAATACTGCACTTGCTCTCCGTCAGGCCATGGGCCTTGGAAAATTCCTTCCGGCTCTGGCCGGAACGGTGGAAGGAGCCGACCAGCGCTTTCATCTGCTCGGTCTGTGTTGATCTTGACATGTTCTTTTTTTGAACAAAGGTATCTACCCACAATAATCGATTCAAGGTGTACTTAGACGGATGCTTACGTTGAACGAAATGTTATTAAGAACTCAAATGCTCAGAAGGGAAAAGAGGCTTCCTGCAATATTATGTTAAATAGAATGATAAAAGGCGTACAGGTGGGCAAGTCCGACAGAACAGCGGGGTGTGGGTGGGCCTGGAGCGTGGAAGCTTTGTTCTGTCAAGATTTTTTGTTTACTTTTTCATAGACTGGAAAAAGTAAAAGCCCGAGTGGCTTGAACGGCTACAAAAGAATGAGAACAACAATCATAAGCAGAAGAATTTCACTACGATCATCAAGGACCAACCACCAACGAAACACAGACAAGCAACACAGATAAAAACAAAGCGTAGGCAGACAAGTGTTTTAGAGGCGAAAAACCTAAAGCCCTGAGAATCTCACAGAGCAAAATTCCTGACCACTGGTACAGTACACGAGCAAATAGAACGCCTCTAAATCTCTTGTCACAGAGCTGGGAGATTCCGCCTCAAAGCGGAAGGTGCGGTGGGGACTTTATCATTGCTGCACAGGGCGGTGCGGGCCAGCTCGTAGCTGCGGCCTGAGCGGCTACTTAAAATAACAACAAATTATATAACAAATTCGTTGGCTGTTTTCAGAACGCCAAAACGGGACACGAAATGCTCTTTGAATATTTAGCATAATATAGAATTATATAAGCTGGACTTCAGCGGTGGCTGGGATTTGCTGCGTGGGAAATCTCACACGAAAAGTTCTGACGACAATCCGTTCAAGGATCCGGGATTTGCTTTAACATAAAATCTGCCGATATGCAACCAGCCAACACACGGGCCAGCTCATGTTTACATATCTGATTTTATGTTAACCATACGCTACCGCGTCTGGCCGTAAATCCCTAAGTTTGTTATATAATTTATATTATGTTAAATAGAGTTTTGAAAAAGATTAATTTCAACAATCCTCTTCTTTCCAAACCCAGAACATTTACTATCGACAATGAGCCATCCAAGCCCTATCATACCGTTTTCAAAATCAATTTTGTTCTGGGTAAGAAAAGTACGAGTGAGCCGCTTGCTTTTATGATTTAGATTAGTCCCAGCATAGATTTAATTATCAATTATTTAGTCCTTTTCTACAAACCTATCTTTTACTTTCTCACCTATCTCTATTATAAAGTCCAATAGTTCCCGATCCGTGGTATAGAGGATGCCACAGTGATTCATAAAAGTACTTTCCGTATTGTTCAGATCAAGCCTTGCTCCGCTGGCATTGCATACCTGTAACTGTAGTTCTTCAAAGAACAGTCGAGTCGAGGCATAGTCCCAAATACTCCCACAACCCTTGCGCTCTTTGGGGAATTTGAAGTAACAGCCTCTACCGGAACGCATCACACCCAGTGCATTACGTACTCCTCCATATTGATCATGGTATTCCACATGTCCTGCATGACGGTTGTTCCTGAGTCGGGCAAACTGCTCTCTGACGAATTCATAATAGGGTTCTTTTTTGAAACTGGCATCCATATAGAAATGGATTACCCGATTACCGGCCTCCTGAGTCACTTTTTCACGGAGAAGCGGCTCGCCGTTCAATAGTACTCCCTGGTTTTTGATGGCGGAGTAGCACTCTTTCAAATCGGGAATATAAGCCACTCCTATCACTGGATCTCCCGAACTTGAAATCAAGGCAATGGAAACGGCATAGCCTGTCCTTCGTTCTGTAAAGGGTAGTGTCCCGTCCATGGGGTCGACACACCAGAAAAAGGCCTTCTCTGATCTGGAACGGTCATCGGTACTTTCCTCTGTCAACAAACCCAAGCCGAATTCTTCCAGGGAAGGGACAAGGTGCCTCAGGATAATCTCCTGCGCCTTGAAATCTACGGCCGTTACCACTTGGGAGGCCAGCGAATCCCCTCCTTCTTTGACCTGTTTGTCATACTGTTGGTCCAATTGTGACTGGATGTACCGACCGGCTTCTTTAGCGGCCATTTGAGCGAGTTTGCCAAGTTTATTGAGGTTCAATGGATTCATTCCGGCTAATTAATTAGTTTCATGCTTCAGTTGATGGATTACCTGTTGTGTTATCTGCCTGCTATAGCGATGCATTTTCCAGTGTCCCGGACTCCAACCGTCCAAAAATCGATAAAAATCGGCCCATGCATAGGCATACATATCACTCCACTCGGCTTTGAGGGATGGATAATCAGCAGTCCTGCCAATGGCATTCTCTAGTACTGAAAAATAATGCTGTAGTAGTTCTTTTTCATACTTTTCACAGGCTTCACTATCAAAACAGCTACTGATGAGGTAAGCCACGTCTTTCATGCCACATCCTTTGCCTACATATTGAAAATCTACAACCGCGACTTGTCCCTTTTCACTGAAACAGAAGTTCGCCAGTTTAGCATCGCCATGTACCAGCGTTTGAAACGTTGCCTTGTTGAGGTACTCGTCGATACTACCGGCAACTTCTTTCAGTGCTGTATGTTCCATCTTTTGCCATTCTTCGGGCCGGGTGCCCAAGTGCCAATAGGTACCTATTGGCCATAGACCGGCACCCTCCGCTCCCATAAATAAAGCATGAAAATTTGCCAACCAAGCGAGACAGCTTTTGACTTGAGTCAAGGAAACTGTACCTGGAAGCTTTCGGATAGAATAACCAATAGCGTCCAGGTCTTCCATGAGCAATAGTGTTTCTCCGTCCTGCTCTATGATATGGTACAGCTGGGGTACTGGACACTGCGCATTGGTAAGCGCGGCAAAATCTTGGTACCAGTTACTTTCTACCTGGTAAGAGGTCAACTTCCGCTGATGTGCCCTATCAGTGTTCCAGCCTTTGGGGTGAAGCTTATCCTCCGGCCAGCAAATATGCTTAACAATAATACTAGGGTACTTCCCGCCAGAGAGATGGTATTTTCTGATTTCACCATAACCGCTCCATAGGTTCTGTATAGACTCGATGCGCTTGATTTTAATAGCTTTGGTAGCACGGATGATTTCTTCCTCAAAGACTGACATATACTATGAAATGATATAAGACCACGATAAACCTCAAAACAGGACTTTCAGAAATCATCAAGGTGTATCTGTTATTTCAAAAATACTCATATCGATTGAACTGTAAAATAATACAGATTTACATTTTTAATGTCGCATTGAAACATTTCATATAATGGTGGTTTGATGTGATTTCCATTATGGT
>CANLOE010000195.1 GCA_947492745.1 uncultured Cyclobacteriaceae bacterium
GACCCCGGGACGGGGTGGAACAGTTTCGAGCTGCGGGAGTACGACAGCCGCATAGGCCGCTTCACCACGGTGGACCCTTATGGGCAGTTCTGGAGCCCTTATATGGCGATGGGCAATGACCCGGTGAACAACGTGGACCCGACGGGAGGAATAAGCGGGGTAGGACAGTTTTTGCATAACCTAGGCTCTAAAATATTTGGCGGCAGTCTTATAGGACCGGGTGGTTTTATTATGGGTAATGCCCCGGGCATTCTTTCAGGGTTAGGAAATGCTACTGCTACTGCGGGCAAATTTTTGAGTCCTTTGACCAGTTCGGCATTGAGGCAAATGGCAAGAGATGCCGGTGTTACGGAAAGCAGACCCAATTTTGATAGAATTGTCGGGGATGCGTTTGAAAGGGTTTCTTTGGATGCTTTTGGAGTTACTAAAAATAACCAAAGATTTTCTACCCCCGAAAGGGCCTCAAGGGGAGGGAGATTTACTACTGAACCAGATGGCACTAAAATGGTAAGGGTATTTGACTCTCGGGCAGGTCGCAGTAGAGAGTATATTGGCGGATCGATTTATGAAGTAAAGGCAAGAAAAAATATTATAAGACTCTCAACTGATAGGTACCAAACTTTAGGTATACTAGAAGCGGCACAGAGATCCTCTGCAGGTCGTGTTGGTAAAGCGGTTGTAACCTTTTTAACCACGAGTAATACCGTAATAAGTCCAAATGTCATAAAAGAAGCTTACAGAAGGAATATTAGTTTGTACTGGGCTGTAGCATTTCGGTGGGGCAATACCAATAGGATTGTCTTTTCCCCAGCAGTTAAGCTCAATCCGGGAAAATTCATTAGTCCACCCACTCCATCGGTTTTCAATTACCCTAGAAAGCTCAATTTTAGGCGTTAATAATATGTCCAAATGTAAATTGGTTTTATTGTTTATAGTAAGCTGTGTTTATTCGCAAACTAATGAAACGAACACTATGAAAAGGCTGAAAAAAAAAGAGGTAAAAGAGATACTAATCAAACTCGAAGGTTGCGAGAATAATAGTATTTTAAGAGAAACTTCTTTCAATCTGTTGCCTGATGAAAAAGTTTATATATTATCGGATGGAAGCATACTTTTAAAATTAGAAAGAGGTGATGGAGTATTGTACCCATCGAAGAAGTATCTGGTAGATATCCTCTCGGGGGATACCTTCGAAGAGTACCCAGTACCTGATGAATGCTTTTTGGAAGACATTCCCCTGCATATACAAAAGTTGGCCGATAGGGTAGGGCTGTCCCTCACGCTGAATGATTGCCTGGATGATTTGTACAAACTTGACGAAGTACTGCACAGGATTGATTTGATCAATCTTTCGGAGGAGGAATATCTGCTGCCCTTGACGGCCTATTGCGGCCAGATAATAGTCAACGAGACCAGCGGTATATGGGAGGTATTCAGGGAAGGTGACGGGCCTCCTCAGGTAAGGATAAAGGGGAAGGGCGGGAAAGTATATGATTTTTATGTCCATGTTATGCACGAACTGAACGAATGTGCCGATAACTTTTCCTTTCAGGCCATCATAGAGATGGTGATAGACCCACCTTTCAAGCTGGAACTTTATAAACCTGAAGATTGATGTAGTAAATATACAGTCCGGAACAGTTTCGAGCTGCGGGAGTACGACAGCCGCATAGGCCGCTTCACCACGGTGGACCCCTACGGGCAGTTCCGGAGCCCTTATCTGGCGATGGGCAATGACCCGGTGAACAACGTGGACCCGGATGGGGGCTTTGCGGGTCCCGGTCCGGGCTTTTTGGGCAAGCTCTTCGGCTATAAAATAGCCACCGCCGCCAACGGGGTACTGGGCCGTGTGCCGGGGCTGCTGTCGGGTATAGGGAAGTTTGCGCTGCCGGTGATTTCGGGACTGGGCAGGGAACTGCCCAATAGTTTTGAGAAAGAAGAAAACAGGCAGGATGTTTATAGGAATATGTTCAATGAGGTATTAAAGAATCCCGAAATCAGCTACTTTCATTCTTTGGCTCCCAATACTGAGTTCGATTTGGGTACCAACCTGCCCAGTTGGGCTTCTCCCAACACAAAACCCATTAGTGGTATTAAATCTGTCAAAGGCCCAGCAAAAATAACTTTGTCTCCCGCAGCTTTTGAAAGTAAGGAAATGCTTTTTACCATATTAGGCCACGAACTGATACATGCATCACATTTTGAATCGGGGAGCTATGCGAGATGGAGAGCGAAGTACGGTAAGTCTTCAGCACATCATATTTCAGAGTACTTTGCCTATAAATGGTCTGCCCCAAAAGTTGTCAACCATAAATTAGAGGATAGGCTAGCGGGAATGGAAAAATTAGAATTCCACAGGAAAAATTTACCTCAAAAATACCCTCACAGATGAAAAAAAATATTGCAACAGGGTTATCCGGATTTGCTTTGATATTTACTTCTCTTCTCACTTTTTGTGGGGAAGGAAAAGACGAAGTAAATGAAAAGTCCGTTGATTTTATTCTTCTGGAAAAAGAAATTAAAATAACCAAAGATATCGATGTTTTTGAATTGGATGTCAGCTTAGTAAATCGTACTGATAGTGCATACATATTATATGCATTCAAAAGGGTGGATGAAGCGATAAGTGATGAAAAGTTCCTTATGACGGACAGCATCACTTCCGGGAATGAGATTTATGTATTGGACAGCACGGGAAAGATGGTATACCCTTCTGACTTTACACTCGGAGACCCTATACTGCTTAGGGACAGTATTTCGGAGAATTATCCTGCTGAAAGAACTGCCCTGACTTCGGAAGAAAGGTTTGACTTGGGCAAGGTAGTTGTTCGACCTCAATCAAAAATCGATTGTATTAGCCTTGAAGTAAACTTTAAAGACCACAACTTGGATGTCGGAATCTATAGTATATATCTTCTGTATCATTCAGGGATATATCTTTACAGTATCATACCTGAAAGTAAGGTAAGGAGTCAAGAGAAAAAATACTCGGCACAGGCATATAAAGGATGGTTCAAATCAGATACCGTAAGATTGGTGGTAGAATAGTTCGCGAAAGCGCAGAAAGATAATTGACTTAATACAGAGGTCTTCCCCATCTGGCGCAAGCGTCCGCTTGTGCCTATCTCGTATGAATACGGCCAGTGTCGGGGACACATTACCTCCGAGGAAGATAACTTCCGTCCCCACTTCCGTGCCGAGACGAAGGGATTTGTCTATATTTATGTGGCCAATGAAAGCATCGGCGGCGAGGACGTGTACTTTGACGACCTCCGCTTGGAGCATGTGCAGGGCCATGTGAGGGAGTCCACGGACTACTATCCCTTCG
>CANLOE010000196.1 GCA_947492745.1 uncultured Cyclobacteriaceae bacterium
ATACAATCGCTTTCCTTTCATGTTTTGAACCTCATTAGATCCTCGTTGCGCTCACGCTAAACGAGGACCAGTGGGGGAAATTAATTGTATGGCATATCATTAATGCTATTTACAATACAATAAGTGATTTCTAAATTTTCAGCAATTGATTTAACATAAGCATCCATTACAGGAAAGAGGTCTGCAAAACAGTAAAAATAAATACCGAAATCCGACCAGTCCCAAATAACAAAATTCATCCGCTTCTCTTCAATAAAGTTCCAAAACGAATCAGTATATCTACCATCTATCTTGAATCGAGAAATTCTGGGCTCTGATATTTCCGCAACATGTTTTCCTAACCTCTTTAGAATAGTATTCTTCTTGGTAACTTTTAAATAGTCTTCATAAGCAGCGAGTTCTTTTTCGATACCGTTGTTATTATTAAAAAAGCTAACACCCCTAAAATCATTGATGCTCGATTCGATATCTTCGGAGCTAACAATCTTTTGGAAAGTCGGGAACAGAACAGTCCCCACGCCCTGAAGAAAGTTTGTGACAAACTCTATTCCCCTCTGGTCAGTATCGAAACCCAATCGACCTTCAGAAGATTTCCAAACAAACAATTCGATATTCTCGCTATGCGATTTTTCAGATTTCTCTTTTATCAAATCTGGGTATGTCCCTTGATAACAATAAATCATGTCTTAGTTCTAGTGGTTATATGGAAAGATTTTTGTATCCCCTTTTCTATTTGTTGAATGAACATGACCTGAGTCATGGTGCTTTGGAACATTAGGTTGGCCGGCATCTGGGTGGCCGTCCGGATGCTCCATCCACTGATTTTTTCCATTTGGGTTTCTTTGACCTAACTTCTTGGCTCCTTTGCCTTTCATTTGTTGCCAATTCTTACCCCTACTGGTAGGATTTAAGTCATTCAACCCAATCTCTTCCCCTCCCTTTGACTTTCTAGGTACCTGAGAGTGATTTTTTGCCTTGTCGATCGCTTCTTTTCTAGACATTTGCTCGGAACCAGCGGAGTTCACCCTCCCATTCCGGCTGGCCAGACTTGCCGCTGCCTTCCCGACCAGTGCACCACCGGCAACCGCGGTAACCACACCGCCCACAGCTATGGTCCCGCTTACGGGTGCGGCCAGTCCCCCCGAACCTACGGTCACCACGGCACCGCCGGCCGCGGCACCCGTACCGCCCTCTATCATGGCGGCGCCCACTGCTACCATCGCGACATCCCCTTGGTCCTGACCTGTATTGAAGGAAGAGGCATCGCCGGCGTAAGAGGGTATGAAAAAAGCCTTACATTCTCGCAAGGCTCAATATTTAGATTCAGTATTTCTTAATTGTATTGGTTTTTATTTGTGCAGACCTTTTTGATCTTATCATTTTCATCAAATATAAAAAGAAAGGCAAGACTCGAATTAAACGATGTAATCTCCTTAATACTCTTTACATCCTCTAAACTCTGAACATTATATGCTACTTCTGCAAAAAGCATGTTGTTTTTCAATTTTGAAAACGCTACATATAATTGAGATTTCTCATTATTAGAAAACAGCTTAGAAAGCTCTTTATCTACATAAGGTTCAAAGTCACTTTCCTGATCATACCCAACCATGAAGTCATTAATCTTTTTGTACTTTGATTTATCAGTATAAAGATGTTCTTCAATGATCTCGTTATTAAATATCAGCAATGACAACGGGTAAATTTCATTAATGACATTTACAGGAAAATGTCTTTCAGTTTTGCAGACTTTTTTATCTAACTCTTTAAGGTTTGCACATTCATTAATGTATTCGTAAGCCTCAAAATATTTCTGATGATCATTCTCTGGTACTCCCTGAAAATAAAATGATAAGAGAAAGAATATAATTGAATTTATCATGGTTAAGTTATTTCGTAGTTTCTACTCTTTCAGTTGCAGGTACAATACCTCTTTGTATCAAACCACTGGATTTGGTGCTAAAAGGAAGGTAAAACAATCCATTAATTGGCATCTTCCCGTATGAGGTTCGTGTTCCAAAATTACCCCCTTGTTGATTTAGTTGACCTCTAACTGTATTCATAAAATTAACTGTGGCTCCTGTTTGACCAAAAGGAACAACTTTCGAGCCATTTGGCAAAGTAGTAGTTTGAGGGTCACTTAAATTACCTCCTATATCTGTATGAGTCAACTCGTGTAAAAAGGTCATCCCAAAGCCCATAGTTCTGGAATCTAAATCACTTGATGTTCCTTTTATAAAATCATTTATCTGACCACTATTAAGATTCATTTGAAGTCCACCACCAACTGAATTAGTTCTACTACTGGCGAAAACATTTAGGGTCTTTTTGTTACCAATAGCTTTCATTAGCTTTTTCCTTGCAGCCTTACTTCCAATTTGCTTACCATTGCTATCCGTTGCAACCTGTGCTACCGTTTTTCCTTTCTTATTTGTAGTAGTAGCGTATGTCAATTGCCCTGTATTAGGGTCGACTGATGTGGTCAATCCAGTAATAGAATTTAGATCATTAACTGTATTATTAACTGCTGCTTTATCAGTTGCTAAAGCACTTGAAAAGTTGATACTATCGCCATTTATATCAATGTACTTGATTGGGTTGTTAGCAGCATACTGATATGGTGTCATGTCATAGTACTTATCTGCAAATCTATCAAGTCTATTAAATCTCATTAAGGCAGGGTCATACATTCGTTGACCAAAGTCATCAACATTCAACCCTAAATCCTTTTGCCTTTCCTTTCCGCTAAAAAGATAATTGTTAGGCGTTGCAGACACTCTTTGATAGCTGTTAAAGGTTAATCCGCCGGGATAATAGTCATCCGCCTGCACCACCGTACCTTCGCGGTGCACGATCTCCAGGTCGTCAAAGAACACCCTGCCCTGGGCCTGTAGCCCTTCGTAGGAGACATAAATATAGGCAAATCCGCTCTCCTTTACCTCGATGGGGTCGAAAAAGAGCCTTTCCCTGGCGAACAGCCCTGCCCCTGTCACGGGGCGGTGGCCCATATC
>CANLOE010000197.1 GCA_947492745.1 uncultured Cyclobacteriaceae bacterium
CAAAATCATACCCTGGACATACAGGAAGTTATATTGATGAACCTTCTAATACAAACTTAGCTTTCAAATATCGCCTACCTCGCTATCCGTTTTATCCTACTTTATAGAAGTTCTCCGCGTAGCCGATGTACTGCTCGTCCTCTACTAACAGACTGAGGTCTTTTCCCTCTGTTTTTTTGGGTATCATTATCACCCGTGACTTCTTCATCGCTTGAACAGGAGCCGAATACTGCTATCAACGGTATGATAAACACTAAGTGGCTTTTTAATCGCATTTTTCTATTTTCAGCGAAAATATAGATTTTATCAATAACACTGAATAATACCACATCTCAAGAGGTACTTTTAAGGCCTTAGTAGAATGCTTTACTTCTAATTTTTGTTTATTTTTAAAAGAATACATTTCATGCAACCCTATGAAAAAAATGAGCCGCAAAGAATTCTTAGGTCGAATAGGTGTTCTGGGCAGTTCCTTCACTTTGCTGAACAGTTGTACCTTTTTGAGCAGTTCCGATAATGAAGTGCTATCGTCCAATGTAAAAGGAGTCAGCATAGGCGCACTTCGGGAAGAAGAGGATATCTTTTCTTATATCCAGCGCGTCAAAGGAGAAATGGACCTAACGCTGTACCAACAACTCATAGGGGCGGCCAATGCCTTTAAGGAAGGGGATCAGGCCCAAGGCCTGACGGCTATTGATGGAGCATCGAGAGAAAGGGCCCGAATGCTATTGAGCAATACAAAAATCGCTCATCTGGAAGCAAATAGCTTGTTTGCCGATGAGCTGTTTCACCTTATACGAAAAACAACCGTACCTCATCCCGACCTGCAACAATGGACGATGGGTGATTTAAAGGGCTTTATCCTATCGGCTCCCGAAGAGGATATCAAAAAGAAAATGCCTGCTTTATGTAGCGATATCATCGCCTGTTTAGTCAAGCTCATGAGCAATGAAGAGCTCATACAAGTCGGACAAAAAGTATTCAATCCTTTGCCCAATAGCAAAATCGGTAGTAAGGGCTATCTCAGCGCTCGCGTACAGCCCAACTCTCCGACCGACCATGCGGACGATATCCTATGGCAGGTATTCGATGCCTGGTCCTTCGCGGTGGGCGACTTGGTATTGGGTACCAATCCCGTCTCCAGTGAAACCGAATCTGTAGCAAGAGTAGAAGAATGCCTCTACGACATCATCAGTACTTTCCAGCTCGAAGATACACTGCCCAATTGTGTACTTTCCCATATCGATGTACAAGCGGAAGTAGAGTATTTACAGCCCGGAACTACGGGCATCTGGTTTCAGAGTCTGGCCGGCACGGTCAATGCCAATACGACTTTCGATATAAGCATCGATAAGATGTTTCATCACGTGGCCCAGCGCAATGGACGCTATGGCCTCTATGCCGAGACGGGACAAGGGGCCGACTTCACTAACGGTCATGGAGAAAACTTTGATATGGTGGTCCATGAATCGCGAAAATACGGTTTTCTGCGCGCGCTGAAACTGAAAATGGATACCTCAAAGCATGATAGCGACAAACCTTGGGTGCATGTCAACGACGTAGCCGGTTTTATAGGTCCAGAAGTATTCAAGACGAAGGAACAACTGGTCCGATGCTGTCTGGAAGATACCGTGATGGGAAAGCTCCATGGATTGTGTATCGGCTTGGACATTTGCTCCACCTTACATATGGACGTTAGTCTAGAGGACCTGGACTGGTGCATCGAACAGGTGATGCCGGCCAATCCGGCCTATCTCATGGCACTCCCCACTAAGAACGATCCTATGCTGAGCTACCTCACTACTTCGTTCAGCAATCATCTGAAAATCAGGGAGCAGTTTGGCTATTGCGTCAATGATGCCATGTGGGATTTTTTCAAAAAACTACAGGTCATCGATGAGAAAGGTCTGCCAACCTCACATTTTGGAGACCCTATATGGGTATATTACCAATACTGCTTGGCCAAATCGGATAGCAGAAGTCAAGAAGCCATCTATCGCGAAGGCAAAAAGAAAATCCAAGAAATCCGAGATAGAGGAGTGCCGATAGCCGAGGGGCATGGCGAGCACTTCTGGGACCTGGCCCCTGACCTCGACCGAGAAGTGACAAGACTCTATAAAGATGCCAAGGTCAGCCTGTGGACCGCTTTGGACAATTCTTTCCTACAGTCCATCCCGGACCCAGTGGCTATTCGTAGCACTTCCCGAGACAGAAAAGACTACGTATATCACCCTAGTTCGGGAGAGCGGCTCAGCACCACAGCAATCAGTACTTTGAGAAACCTTAGACAGACCTGGCAAGGTAGTATTCCCGATGTTCAGATTATCATCTCTGATGGTCTCAATGCCCGCGCCTTGATGGACGAGGGCCATTTATTTCCCTTTTTGGAAGAACTGAAAAATAAACTGAACAAAGAGGCCTATACCGTAAGCCCTCGAAATATCGTCATTACACACGGAAGGGTCAGGGCCGGGTATGTTTGTGGAGAGCTACTTTTTGCTCAAGAAAAGCCTTCTTCCGCTCCCAAGGCCATTGTCCATATCATCGGCGAACGCCCAGGTTCGGGGCATCATAATTTCTCTGCCTATCTGACCGTAGCCCCCATCCGTAAATGGAGCGAAAAAGGTCGCGTAGATCATAATATTACCAAGGTAGTATCGGGTATCTCGGACACGGCCCTACTTCCTACACTGGCAGTCAGTGACGCTACAAAGATTTTAGGAGAATTATTTTCGGCCCTGAGCTGATCGGGTAGTTGAAGCTAATGAAATGTATTATAGAAATATAGTTTTTTTTAAACCTGTATACCTTTCTGCCCATTTCACTTCATAGACTTATATACTTAGTTATGTTGACTGTGTTTCATTCACCTCATTGACTCCGGTACACCGTCGAACACAATCCGAATTCCGGTAGTTCATTTGAAAATTTTTCTGTCCGGGTGCAGCGTTTTCAAAATTTTCCGC
>CANLOE010000198.1 GCA_947492745.1 uncultured Cyclobacteriaceae bacterium
CCGAGGATTGTCAACGCAGAGTGAAGCAAAATGAACAGGAAGATAGGCGATATTTGAAAGCTAAGTTTGTATTATATGGGCAGATCGATTTGATGTACCTTTTTGAATCCCCACAGTCCGTTGACAGTAAATTGTTCTTGAAGAACATCAGGTATGTAGAGTGCTTGGGTAAACCTTCCCTATTGTCTTTCCTGAATTCATATCATGCCTTCCTGATCCAAATACCCAAGTTGCAGGAGCTTGTTGTACATCTTCCAGCATACCCAGGCATCGGTAGCAGCATATTTGATTTGTTTGCTGGTCAGCATTTCATTTTCCCAGTTGGAAGTCTGCGCATTTTTGGACACCCGAAAGCCCAGAATAATGGCCGTCAACTTACGGATACCCGCAGCCTCTATCCCTAGTGCCGGGACTTCTTCGTTCAGGTCAATGAAACCGTTCGGATTAAAATCCCTTAGTTTCTGAAGCGCCTTGATATCATCCCGAAGTGCAATACCTATCTTCTTGATTTTCGGAGAAGAGAGGAAGTCCAACAGCTCATCGGTCAGTTCGGTATGCTGGGTACGGATGAGGTAGGCCTTGTCCCCTACGGCTATTTGGCATAGTGCCACATCTCTATATACGCCCTTACGGAAGACGGGACGAGTCTCGGTATCGAAGCCTACGTAGGGATAATCATTGATCTCATCGAAAATTGCAGGAAGCATACTCGCATTGCTGATGACGACAGAACGGCCTTCATAGCCACCTAAGTCCAGCGCATTGACTTCTTCTTTTGATATATTTTTAAGGAACATTAAGCTTGGGCTAATGGGGGTTCGTTTTTAGGTTTCAGTCTTCTTATCTTGATGTTCAGATAGGCAAAAAGTATCGTCATCAAAGGACTCAATAAGTTGAAAAAGCAATAGGGCAGATAGGTCAGTGTACTGACCTGTAGTACTTGTGACTGATAGGCACCGCAGGTATTCCATGGTATAAGTACTGAGGTGACGGTACCCGAGTCCTCTAGCGTACGGCTCAATAACTCGGGAGCATAACCCCTTTCGCGGTAAGTGCTGGCATACATGCGGCCGGGAACGACGATAGCGATATACTGATCGGAGGCAGTGACATTGAAGACAAAGCAGGTGCCCGCCGTAGATGTGACCAGCGAACCCGTGGAATGGGCGAACTGGATGATGGTATGTGCTATTCTTTTGAGCATACCGCAGGATTCCATAACACCACCGAAAATCATGGCACAAAGAATGAGCCAGATGGTATTCATCATACCGAACATGCCCCCTGATTTCAATAACCGTTTGCTGTCCAGAATATCATTGCCCGTCGCTATATAGACCTCGCCATATAGTGCCTGCATGATGCCCTGATAGATAGAAGCCATACTATTACTATCGTCATCGGTAATAGCGTGAAGGATATCGGGCTGAAATACCGCCGCAAACACACCTCCAAGTAAAGTGCCTGCCAGTAAGGCTGGGATGGCAGGTATTTTTCGGACGATCATGGCTACGACGATAATAGGAACGATGAACAGTCCCAAGTGTATATTGAACTTACTGGCAATGGCCGCCTGTACGAGGGGTACTTGGTCGATATTCCCATCGGTATCCAAAGTAAATCCCCAGATAAGGAATACGATAAGCGTGATGACTATCGATGGGACAGTGGTATAGCTGAGATAGCGAATATGGGTGAACAGGTCCGTGCCGGCCATGGCAGGGGCAAGATTCGTCGTATCTGACAATGGAGATATCTTGTCTCCAAAATAGGCCCCGGAGATAATGGCCCCTGCAACTACCCCTTCGTGAATGCCCATGGCTTTGCCGATGCCTACTAGCGCAATACCTATGGTGGCGGCAGTAGTCCAGGAGCTTCCCGTGGCTACCGATACGATAGCACTGACAGTACAGGCCGCAAATAAGAATATGGTAGGGTTGAGGATATCCAATCCATAATAGATCATAGCGGGCACGATACCACTAATGAGCCAAGTACCCGCTAGTGAGCCGATGAGCAATAAGATGAGCATGGCCGACATCGCAGAGCTGATACTCTTTACGATACCCTCTAGGATGACCTTCCACTGAAAACCGATGAAACCCGCTACTAATGCAGCAACACCTGCGGCCAGAATCAAACTGATCTGGTTCGGGCCATAAGTAGCATCGGATTGGAAAATAATCACATTTAAGGATAATAAACCGATGAGAAAAAGAATAGGTAATAACGATTGGAATAGCGTAGGGGACTTCTTTGGGTCGGACATTCGGGTTCTTTCAATAATAGTCGATACACAATGTAAATTCTCCGGTACCTGTCAGAGGTCTTTGGCCATGGCCAAAGACCTTAACAGCGCAATCATTGAGACGCTCCTATATGAAAAGGCCCAACTTTAGAAAATACACTAATAAGCTTCCAATTTAGTGAATTTTTTGCAATTTACCCGCTATTATTGTTTTGGCTGCCTTTTCTTCAGGACAACTTCCCAATGCTGCGCCCACCTCACCTGAGCATGTTGAAAGAAGAACGTACCCGCCCGGACAGTGTAAAATCATTTTTTCTATCTGATCCGAAAACCATGATTCCCGTCCATACTGGCTCGACCTCATGTGGGATAGCCTATGTTTCAGATGAGCCAGAGTTTTGGGTTGATCTGAAGTGTGGTATTTTACTCCCTTTAAAATTCGGATTGCTAGAGGCCCTTACAAGACGTTTTTTCCGCAATTTTGGAAATCGTTATAACCCTCATTGTGATAATAGTACCTAGAGCCGGGTTGATAGCCCAGCTTCGCCATAGTAGCGTGGCCAATACCGCGCCCCTTCCCCGTTTAGCCCGGGTCATGCGTTGGAACTTCGTAAGGAGGGTTTAAACAGCAATAAATCAGGTGGAATTGCAATAAAAAACTGGACAATAAGTTAAGCACATTTTGAATAATTGATTTTACTAAACTCTTCTGGAG
>CANLOE010000199.1 GCA_947492745.1 uncultured Cyclobacteriaceae bacterium
TCTATCTCCAGGTAGTCGCCCAGGTGGTCGGATTCTATCATGTCGCGGAGCGGGCGCAGCTGCTCCATCTTTGTTCTCTTTTCTTTCATTTTCTTTACATTTTTAGGAGTAAAACCCGCCTTAGCTCCTCCTCCGTACTGCAAAGTGACGGATTGAGTGGTTTCCCTGACTCAAAAGCATAGCGGGTCTATTTTGGATAAGCGTACTGCTTTATCTGTTTTGCAGGTTTCAGGAGCAAAACTATTCGATCCTACGGACTTCTGTTTCTTGTTCTCATGATAAATTCGGTTTACTGTTATTGTATATATAGGTGTCACCCCAATGGGTGGTGTTTCGTTACCTCGTTCCTGAGCTCCTCGATATGTGCCTGTCTGTACCTTTCGGTGGTGCCGGGGTGCCTGTGTCCTGCGAATGCCTGTACCAGCCGCAGGTCCTTCCCCTCTTTGAGGAGGTTGGCGATGACGCTCTGCCGCACGGTGGTGGCGGTCAGCTTCCTTCCGGGGAAGAGGTGTGCGCGGGCTGACAGGAGGTAGGCGATGCCGTTGGCGGTCTCGGGGCTTCCCCTTTGGTTGATGAACAGTGCATCCGTCGGCCCTTTCAGCATTCCGGGTCTGTCCGTACCGATGTAGGCCATGAGCCAAAAGGCCTGCCGTGCGTCCAGTTTCAGTTCCCTTGCATCCGTCCGTGCCCCGGCCCTTATGTTGACGGTGCCCCTTTCGGTATCGATGTCGGAGGTGCGCAGCCCCCTGACCTCCCCGTTGGTGAGGCCCTGATGGGCCAGCAGCGATAGGAGTGCCCTGTTCCTGTTCCTGAGCAGTGTGTACCTTTCGTCCACGGTGAGGAGCCTTTCCAGTTCCCGCCGTGTGAAGAGGTCCTGCAGCTGTATGTCCTTCCTCCTGCTGTCCCTGAGGCGTATGCCCCTTGCGGGGTCGTCCCCGCGCTGTCCCGTTCCCAGCAGCCATGCGTGGTATTTCTTGATGGCGCAGAGTGCGGTGGAGGGGTTCCTGCCGCTTTCCCTGATCCTGCCGATGTGCCCCATGATGTCGCGGTGGGTGGCGTTCTTTGGCCCTTCCGCGCCCTTCGCTTCCCGCAGGATGTCATGGAACCTTTCCAGCTCCCCCATGTAGCGGCCGACGGTGGCCGGGGTGCAGCTCTTCCGCATGTGTGCTACAAATCCCATAGCATGTCCCTTCCGATGTGCGTGTAGATCTGTGTGCTCTCCAGGTGTGCATGTCCGAGGAAGTCGCGTACGTGCTCTACGGACAGCCCCCCCTCCAACAGGTGGGTGGCGATGGCGTGGCGCAGTACGTGCAGTGTGATGTCCCCCTTTATCCCGCTCCTCTGTGCGAGCCCCTTCACCAGCCTGTTCATGGAGCCCCCCTTCATGCCGTTGCCGTCCCTTCCGCGGATGAGCGGGCCTTCCCCCGTTGCGGCCGTCCCCGATATGTAGGCCCTCAGGTCCTCGGCGACGTTCCTTCCCATGGGCACGGCGCGCCTTTTCCCCCCCTTGCCCTCCCTGACGTGGAGCAGCCCGGTGGCGAAGTGTATATCGCCGGTCCGCAGCCTTTCGCCCTCGGACCTCCTGAGTCCGCAGCCGTAGAAGATGGCCAGTACCGCCCTTTCCCTGTGGTCCTCGGCGGCCCCGTGGAGCTGCCGTACCTCTTCCCTTGTGGGCACCTTCCTTTCGGTCCTGTCGGGCCTCGGGAAGTCCAGCCCGCCCGTGGGGTCCGTGTCGGTGCGCCCCTGCTGCAGCTGCCATGCGAAGAATAGCCTGAGCGCATAGGTATGCTGTGCGATGTATGCCCCGCTGAGCCCGCCGGGCCTCCTCCGGTGGGGCCTTTCCTGCAGGTGTAGGTAGTGGTCCATGATGTCCCGCGGCCCTGTTTCCGCGGGCATCTTCCCGCTCCTTTCGAGGAACTCCATGACCAGTCTTGGGAGTATCCGTATGCTGCCTGGGCCGTAACCGAGCCTTTTGAGGTGCTCGGCAAAGTCCCCTGCGGTACCCGCCGCTGCCTCCCTTCCCGGGCCGTGGTCCCTGTCGTGATGTTCCGTACCGTTGTCCTTTGGTTGTTCCATTGTGCTTCCCTTGGTGTTTTTCGGTCCCTTTCCGTTGTCCCACCGTTGCGTGTTTTCCCGGGACGCGGGATTCTGGACGTATTCCGTTGTATTTCAGTATTTTGAGTGTCCCATTGTGTGTCCCATCGTTTCGGGACGGTCGGTCCCTTTTCGGTCGTCCGTTTTGCCGTTGCACCGTTGCGCATTTTCCCGGGACGCGGGATTCTGGACGTATTCCATTGTATTACAGTGTTTTGAGTGTCCCATTGTGTGCCCCATTGTTCCGGGACGGTCACATCCTTTCCAGCTGCGCGCTGAGCCCGTTGGCTATCCCTTCCCTTATCCTCTCTATGCTGTCCCAGTAGGATATGGCGTAGGCGTGGGTGTTCCTTGGCCCGGTGCGCACGAGGTGTACGTAGCCCATCTCCCTGAGCGCGCCTATGCAGCGGTGCATGTGCGCCCGGCTGATGCGCATCTGCTGCCGTGCCTCCCTGAGCCCGAAGGCGTGCTCCCTTCCCTTGGGGAGTACGTGGGCCTTGAGCCTTTCGTAGAAGCCCCTGAGCGGCCCGTCGAGCTCGTCGACCTTGAGCACGATGGACTCGAACATGATGTCCACCGCTGTGGCGATGTCCGCCTTTTCGGTGATCAGCCTTCCCCTTTCGTCCCTCTGCCTCTGGTACTGGTTGAGCAG
>CANLOE010000200.1 GCA_947492745.1 uncultured Cyclobacteriaceae bacterium
TCCCCGCCCAAAGGTCCGCGGACCGCTCGCACGGCCTTTTTACCTCCAAGGTGCCACCAAGTCGGCAAAAAAGGCCGTTGACCACCTTCAGCACGCAGGCTCAATGGCCCGGCCCCCACTTCATATACGGGAAGAGCAACGGAACACCGCACACGGAACGGCCCCTCCCCTTTTTCTTTTCAGGGGAGGACCGCCCCTTTAAGGGAAAAAGCACTATCTTGCGGCGGCGCACGACGGTGCGCACGGCGTTCATTGAAAGACCGCACAGCGGTGGCGTTCCCGCAGGGGACGGCCGCCTACCTCTACGCCTACCTATCGAACGAGACCGGCGGGAGGTCCGAAACGCACTTCGACGACATGAGGATAGAGCACGAGAAGCTGGTGCCCGACCGCGAAAGGGCAGGGAAAACGTACCGCTTCGCCTTCAACGGAAAGGAACGCGACACAAGGGCCTTCGGGAACACCGCCTACGACTACGGGTTCAGGATATACAGCCCCGTAACAGGGAAGTTCCTCAGTGTCGACCCGCTCACCAAGTCCTACCCGATGCTCACCCCCTATCAGTTCGCTTCGAATACCCCCATACAGGCCATCGATATGGATGGTCTGGAAAAAGTTCATTTTGTGTTCCTTGAAGGTGGTGGTGGTGCTGGGCTACATGCCAATCTTTTATATATTCAACAAGAGGGAATAGCATATGATGATGCCGGAAAAACACATTTTACTATCCATAGTTACAATTTTCCGCTTACGGAGAAATATCAATCCGGTGACAATTCATTTTGGGGAGCTGAAATAGGGTTGTTAGGTGCCTATAAGTTTGATGAACGGGGTTCATTTCTGCATACCTTGGATGGAGTGGAAATCTCACCAATAGGTAGAGATGCTGAAAACATACAAGACATTAACAAGAAACAAATCAGGGAAAAATTTAAGGGAAAGTTAGGTGTAGCTTTTAGTTTCTCAAAGAATAGTTTTTCTCTTGGTGGCGGGCTTACTGCTGGGGTTTCCGTGTCAGGAACCGAAGATGATGTAATGATATCAATATCGCTATCACATAGTGAAACGGATTTGGTCAACGAACGTGATCAAAGATTGTTTCAGAACTGGAACGTGACAAATGTGAGTCCTGAAAAGGATAAAAATGGTTATTTCACGGGAATTTTTACAACAAAGGGAAATACTGGAGAAGATGGTTATAAATCCAATATACGGTTGTTTAGTGAAAATAAGAAGGTTTGGTTTTCAGAAGAGTATAGGGTTGAGGCGGACGAAGCTCAAAACAGATATGAAAGACAACAACAGAATAGAGGTTCCGGTAGTCGAAAACGGCAAAACAATAATTACCCAAATATTAAAGTAAATAAAAACAGTACTCACAGAAGCCGCAAGAAGGAATAAGCGAGAAAGGTGCCTGAGTATCTAAAATTTACAATGTAAAACGAAATAACTTTATTCAAAAGTGAGGGGAATACTAAACGAAGCTTGGAGAAAGAATTTGTATATAGTCTTGTTCATGGAAATAGTAGGGTTGATATGGTTCTTTGTTAGAGAGGAAGACAAGTACGATTTCTTCATTGTTGAAGAAGTTTCTGGAATCAAGAACGTATCCGATAGCACAAAGCTATCGAAAAATTTGTGGACGGGTGAAGTAACGGATTTAGTAGTATTACCGAAATTCTGTATTTGCACGGTAGATGATACTGTTGGTACTTATTTGAAAGTAGGTTGTCTGTACTATAGGAAAAACTCAAGAAAGGGAGCAACAGGTTATGTTTCCGGAAAATACTTAAAGCAATTAAATGAAGAATGATATATTTTTGATACTGACCTGTATCATCTTAGGGTTCACATTGTTCTTTTTAGGTCAAGGTAGAGAGAAATATGAATATGATGTTATCATAATGGACGGACTGGATGATTATCCAACTCCGAGACTTGGTAATGTCTTGGCAGATAGAAAAGACTCGTTGCAGGTTGAATGTATTAAGTGCGATGGTTTTTTTTGGGTCGCTTCGGAGTTTGTTGTTCCAGTAGGTAGTTTTCAGATGTCAGACTGGCCTACCCAAAAAGAATCTAGGACACCCAAAGAACAAGATAATTGAAACCCCTGAAGAGCTCATCGGTACCCGCCTCACCGATCAGATAGGCCACAGTGGTACCCAGTACCTCGGCCAGCCGCCTGACCACATCTATGGAGGGCTTCACATCGTCACGCTCGTACTTGCCTATCACAGAATGGTTGGTGTTCAGTATACCCGCCAGTTCGTTCTGTGAGAACCCCCCACTGGTCCGCGTATGCCACGCGGATCGGACGTACATAGCGTTTGCAACGCGTCCTTGTTTTCTGTTTTTTCT
>CANLOE010000201.1 GCA_947492745.1 uncultured Cyclobacteriaceae bacterium
CGTATACGAGACCCGTACGTACGGTGGTGTGAGAGGCGAACTCTAGCTCATTCAGGGCTAGAGCCGTCTACTCGATTGTGGTACGTTTTTTATTCATATACAGCATTTTCAGCCGTTTTCCTATTCGTTTCCAAATCCGTTTTTACGCTGTCCAATTTCATTCCGATAGTTATTAATGCAACCTTTCCAAGAGGTAAGCGAAGTGTCGGGTTTTCAGAATTGACCAAGTCGATAATCGCTTTGGATGCTTTTATTGGGTCTCCTTCTTGTTTTCCGTCAACTCCTTTTAATTTGGTTCTAAACGCACCTGCAGTTTCGGAATAGGCATCAATTACACTATGCGCTTGTCCAAGTCCATTTCCTGCGAAATTTGTTCTGAATGGTCCTGGCTCCACAATCGAAACTTTTATACCTAAAGGTGCAACTTCCTGTGCCAATGCCTCACTAAAACCTTCTAAAGCAAATTTACTCGCATTGTAAATTCCAAAACCTGCAAATGCCTTTATCCCTCCATGAGACGAGATTTGGACTATGTGTCCGTTTTTTTCTTTGCGCATAAAAGGCAAAACAGTTTGAGTCAGTTTCAACGTACCAAAGAAATTTGCTTCAAACACTGCTCTCACCTCTTCCATTGATGTTTCTTCGATTGCTCCTACAAAGCCTACTCCTGCATTATTGACTAAAACATCAATACGTTCAAATTTTGATACAATATTATCAACTGTTCTTTCAATGTCAGCTTGGTTTGTAATATCAAGCTTAAATGCAAAGCCATTTTCCTTGTTATGAGCATTAAATTCATCAACTTGTGATTGGTTTCTAAATGTTCCTATTACAAAACATTCCGATTCCATTGCGGATTGAGCAAGAGCATTGCCCAATCCACTTGATATTCCTGTTATAAGCCAAATTTTCTTTTTCATAGTTATTGCTTTATGAGTGAATTAATATTGCCTTTGTTGAAATAACCTATGGTAATAAATAAAAGCGTTGGTAACAACCATATTCCATTTCCAATAAAATCGTGAGCTAGGTGAAAAGCAACGATATTGAATATGAGTGGAAGAAGAATTAACCAACCTACAAATCTGGTTTTTGGAATAACTAAGAGTATTCCTCCAACTATTTCAGCGATAGCAACTACTTTAAATAAGTACGTTGAAAACATTGCACCCATAAATTGTTGTGCTGTTGGGTCAGTTGGAGGTTCAACGGGAATAAATCCGAGGAATTTATTTAAACCAAAAATGACCATTAAAAGAGCTAAAAAGCCTCCTATTACTTTTTGAATTGTCATATTCATTACTCTATTTTTTAAGTGAATAAATAATATCTGAAGCTTCTACACGATTTCTATAATCTCCGTCAATTGCCTTTGCAAAAGAAATCGTACTATCTTTTTCTATGATAAAAACTGCTGGTACTGGCAATTCTTGAGAGTCGTCAGCGTAATGACTATCGAAATCTATACCCAAGGCTTTCATTGTTTCAATAGGTGTCTCTCCATTCTTAAAAACTGTCGTGAATTGTCTTGTCACAATATTTCCATTGTCGCTTAGAACCTCAAATTGCAATTCGTTCTTTTCTTTAATGTTGAGTGATTCATCAGGTGTTTGAGGTGAAACAGCAACTAAGTTTGCTCCTAAAGAATTAATATCCTCTAAGACCTGCTGATATTGATTTAATTGCAAGTTGCAATATGGACACCAAGAACCTCTGTAAAAGGTAAGGACTACTTTTCCTTTTTCTAAAAGTGACTGTAAAGTTGTTGTTTCTCCAATTGCATTGGATAAAGAAAAGTTTGGTGCTTTATCACCAACATTTAACTTTAAAATGTTTTGATGATTTGCTTTTAACGCATTTGCATCGGCTTCAAAGACATCTAGTGCGTCTTGTGGTAACATTGTGACTAAATTGTTTTGTAATTCTGTTAGACCTTCTGCATAAGAAGGTATTTGTGTTTGTGTACTCATTTTTCTTTGTTTTAATATTATGTCGTTATTGACATTACAAAGTTGAGACACTGCCGACCGATAGAAAATGAACTGATTTAGGAAATTTACTTGAACTAGTTCAAGATTTTGTGGCTAAGCGTTTCCTTATTTTACTCAAGAACTCTGGCGACATTCCAAGATAAGATGCCAAAGCATATTGAGGTACTCGTTGTACAATAGATGGATAAAGGTTCTGAAATTCAATGTAACGTTCTTCGGCAGAGTTTCCTATATTAGAAAGCACTCGCCTTTGAGAAAATGCAAAAGATTTTTGTGCAACCAACCGTAAGCATCCGAGCAACTACACCTCTTGATTTGGTTGATATCCTGGCAACAGTTTCTCCAATTTTTGCATGCTTTGA
>CANLOE010000202.1 GCA_947492745.1 uncultured Cyclobacteriaceae bacterium
ATGAAGACCGGTGGGCAAAGCTTCCGGTATGAAGCTATTTATGTGCGGAATAGGTTCTCTATTGATCATTTTGGGTTCAACTATTTACTGCTAAAATATATATCAGATATATGACCTTTTCAAAATATAGTGTATCATTTCTTCTTTTCTTCTGTAGTACGCTTCTATACGGGCAGCACTCCTCACTGCTACATAGGCCGCATATGGCGCTAAAAGAGTGGAGGTTTCAAAAAGGAGTTGTGTATAATGCCCAGTCCGTTGACTTTGAGGATAGTCATTGGGAAAAAGTAACTGTTCCGCACACCTACTCCATGGAGGCCATCACAGGAGTAGGATACTACCGAGGACCCGCGTGGTACCGTAGTGTTTCGGAGATTCCGATAACGATGAAGGGCCAAAGGATTTTCTTAAGGTTCGAAGGTGTCGGGCAAGAGGCCGAAGTGTTCGTCAATGGTACTTCGGTAGGTACCCATATCGGAGGATATGCTGCATTCTGCTTTGAGATTACCGAGGAGTCCCGTGCGGGTGAGCTGAATACCATCGTGGTGAAAACAACGAACGAACCCAATTTCAAACGTATCCCCGTCAATGATAAATTGTTCAATCACTACGGAGGTATTTACCGTCCGGTATACCTGTTTGCTACTGAAAATACCCATATCCGACCCGATTATTTTGCTTCCTCGGGTATATTTCTGACTCTGAAGGAACACGATACGGAGAAAGCGGCCTTGGCCCTTGAGGCTCATATATCCTCCAACTCGGGTAATGGTGAAGCGTTGTTGTCCGTGCGTATAAAAAACAAACAGGGGCCTACGGTAGTGATGAAAGAGTTTCCCGTCACTCTGACGGCAAAAGATACCGTTATCCATACCTCAGTGACCATCGAAAAGCCCAAATTCTGGCAGGGAAGACAGGCCCCGAACCTGTATACCGCTCTGGTAAGTATACAACAGGGTGCAGAGAAGGACACTGTTGCTCAGGACTTCGGGCTAAGGACTTTTGAGATAGATCCTGAAAAGGGTTTTGTCCTAAACAAAGAGCCTTACCGATTGTACGGTGTATGTATGCACCAGGAATGGCAACAAATAGGCCCAGCGCTATTGACAGAACACCATGAAGAGGACATGGCCCAAGTGGAAGAAATCGGTGCCAAGGCGGTCCGTTTGTCACACTATCAGCATTCGGAGGCTGCCTATCGACTGGCCGATGAAAAAGGATTATTGGTCTGGGCAGAAATCCCTTTTGTACACGATTATAGTGGAAGGGAAGCAGAAAATGCCAAACAACAGTTGAAAGAACTCATCCTCCAAAACTACAATCATCCCAGTATATATGTCTGGGGCCTATGGAATGAGGTCCGGGCCTATGACAGCCCCGATGAGGCCTGCGTAACCTTGACCAAGGAACTGAATGCCCAGGCGCATCAACTGGACCCTACAAGAAAAACAACCTCGGCCAGTGATAGAGGGATGGAATCCAATATGGGGAACCTCACCGACCTACAGGCCTGGAACAAATACTATGGCTGGTACTATGGCGAGTATGAGGATATGGGAAAGTGGCTGGATGAGTATCATATCAAATATCCATCCCGCCCGGTCGGTATCAGTGAGTACGGTGTCGGTGGAAATATATACCATCAAGACAGTACAAAACTGGAGAAACCCAGTGGCGACTACTTTCCCGAATCCGAACAGACCAAGTACCACGAGATTACTTGGCGTATTTTAGAAGAACGCCCTTTTATCTGGAGTTCCTTTGTATGGAACATGTTCGACTTTTCCGTAGCGGGCTGGAACCGTGGAGGTATCCCCAACCTCAATCACAAGGGCTTGGTCACCTTCGACCGTAAGACGAAGAAGGACGCTTTTTACTTCTATAAGGCCCATTGGTCCGAAGAACCTGTGATGCACCTAGTAGGCAAGCGAGACAACAAGACTTCCAAAAAATACAGAGATATAAAAATCTATACCAATCAGGGAAAACTAAAACTCTATGCGAACGGTAAAAAACTCCGCAGTACTCCGAAGGTAAATGGGAAAATAGCAGTATTTGAAAAAGTCCCCTTGATATCGGGAGAAAACAAGATCAAGGTTGTCGGGCCCAGAGGGATAGAGGACAGTATGGAGCTATTGGTAGAATAGGAGGGGAGGGAGAAGGAGGCTTGCGCTGAACGGAATCGGAAAAGAGAAATGTATTTATCAGTGCCTGTTTGGGTGAGTAGTATTGTTTTATACAAACTTAGCTTTTAACCCAAAATAATCAATAGTGGAATTGCAATAAAAAACTGGACAATAAGTTAAGCACATTTTGAATAATTGATTTTACTAAACTCTTCTGGAG
>CANLOE010000203.1 GCA_947492745.1 uncultured Cyclobacteriaceae bacterium
CTGCGGTTCTCGCCTTGATTGAAACAAAATGACCCGCGGAATCTTATACGACATTTAAAACCTAAATTTGTATAAATCGATTTCTTATCACACCCTGTTTTCTGCTTACTTTCATGCTGGGTCCCATGGGACTTCTCTTATATTATCTGATACGCTCTGCGAAAACAAAAACAGCTGTTCACTCTTTTTAAAAGTGATCTTATGCATTTTTCCCCGAGCTTGCACGAAAAAATCGATTATATTTCTTACGGACTTGCCTCCACTGCCTTTCTTCGACGTTCTTGGAAGTATGGGCGTAACAGCAATCGGTCAAACATGACCAATATGAGTATCGCATATAGCAAAACAAAGCCTTTGGAAGCAAACCCATGATAGGGCAACTGTAATGCGGAATGTGCCAGCTTCCCGAAATACTCGGGCCAATAGGAGCGGAAAGAATCCGTCCAGGTACTGTTACGACCGGAATGTCCCGATACTTGGAACAGGTATACAAAGGCGGTCGATAAACTTAGGAAAATGACCCATAGTCCGTTCCATTGGAAAGTTTTGCGAGTCGCGCTTTCGGGTATTTTGTTCAGATGGTCCATGACATTATGGGTGAAATTAGAGGATACTTGGGGTTCGTCCAAGTGCTGCATCCATGATTCCACCTGCTGAAACTCTTCCAAACGTTGCTGTAAAACAGGGCTATCGGTCAGGGCTTCCCGAACTTTTGACCGGTCTATCTCACTTAGTAGGCCATCCATATAGGCCATCAATGTTTCATCACTTATATTTTTCATCGTCTTGGAACATTCTTTTCTACTATACACTTAAATCTACAAAATACCTGACTATCGGCAGGACATAGCGGCTCTAAAGCCTCTTTATAAGGTACTCACCTCTGTACTCAACAGCTGTTTCAGTACTACTGCCATCTTTTTTCTCGCTCGGAACAACCTCACTTTCAAGGCACTGTTTTTCATGTTGGTGATTTCCGATATTTCTGCCAAACTGAGCTCCTTCAGATAGAACATGTTCAATATGGCCGCATCGACGGGTGCTAGCTTACTCATTGCGATAGTGATGTACCTCGCTTTGTCTTCTTGCTCCAAGTAATCCGGTTCGCGAGCAGATCTGGGCAATGCGCTTTCTACAGCACTATCTTCTATACCCATACCCTGTTGGGTATGCTTGTCCTTGCGTTGTTGATTAATGGCCGTATTGAAGACAATCCTGTAAAGCCATGTAGAGAACTTAGCAGTACCCTGAAACTTATCCAAGGCCTGAAAAGCTTTGATGAAGGATTCCTGCGCTACATCTTCTGCAAGGTCTGCATCATCGACAATCTTCAACGCAATAGTATAGGCAAAGTCTTTGTACCTGTTGACCAATAGTCTGTAGGCTTCCCTATCCCCTTGAAGGATACTTTGTATAATATCAAATTCCGATGGCTCATCTTTCACAGGGCTTGGACACTATTGGAAGTGTAAAGGTTACATAAAATTTCCAGAAAAAATATCCCCCATACCTGTAACCCCTCGTAGTTATCCCGTGTCCAAGCTACGAACACCTCGCAAAAGTAGTCATAGTCTATTTTTCCGCTGGTGATAACACTAATTTTCAATAACAAAAACTCAATCATAATGCAAGTAGAAATCATCGGAGTATTTATTCCCATCGTGGCCATTATCAGTTTGGCGGCTGCCATCATCATTACCAGAAAGTACGAAAACGCAGAGCGCTTGAGTATGATCGATAAGGGAATGAACCCCAAGGAACTGAGCCGTGAAAGCAATACCTCGGTCCCACTGCGTTTTTCCCTATTGTTCATAGGGGCAGGGCTAGGGCTGTTCGTCGGTTATTTTCTGGACATGGCTTTCGCCATGGAAGAAGTGGCCTATTTCTCTATGTTACTGATATTTGGAGGACTGGGGCTTTTGGGAGCCTATATGCTCGAAGAGAAAAAAGCCAAGCATAAGCTATCGCAAGGATCTTTATAAGTACACATTCCAATAACAGCCAACAGTACCAAAACAAAAGCTATCCCACCCTACGGATAGCTTTTTACATTTTGAAGTGGTTTATACAACCTTAGCTTTTAACTATCGCCTATCTTTCTGTTCATTTTGCTTCACTCTGCGTTGACCATCCTTGGGATAGCGCTGCTATCCCTGCGGTTCTCGCCTTGGTTGAACCCAAATTTGTACAAGAGTGGAATTGCAATAAAAAACTGGACAATAAGTTAAGCACATTTTGAATAATTGATTTTACTAAACTCTTCTGGAGT
>CANLOE010000204.1 GCA_947492745.1 uncultured Cyclobacteriaceae bacterium
CCCTGCGGTTCTCGCCTTGATTGAAACAAAATGACCAGCGGAATCTTATACGACATTTAAAACCTAAATTTGTATAACAGAGCCGATACGATGAAGTTTTGAAAATCACTTAAGATTTTTCGATACGATGACTTTACTGGAGTCTGCATTGAAGTGGAGTATCCGTATACCCTGTATATCCTATGCCCCTTCTCGATTAACTAACCTACCGGGGAAAGTATCGTCCAAAGTCTGGTCAAGTTGTCAATGATTTTATTCTTGATATTTTTCATAGTTATAGAGTTATATACGACCGGTTGACTATATATTAAATAAAAAAATCAATTGAGTATTTTACTGAACAGTAAATTTTTGAAAAGATACAAGGGAGCGGCATCGTGGTCTGTTTTCATTTGTACCAGCGCTCCTTTCCAACTGTTTTCCATAAAACTGACCAGTTCGGAAGCGGATAGCTGTGTCCTTACCTTACCTTCATCCATGGCCTTTTGCAGACACTGTACCATAGGTTCATTCATTTCCTTATTGGCTGTGGACAAAGCAGTCCTTACCCTTTCATTAGTAGATGACATTTCCTGAGAAAGATTTCCGATAAGACAGCCGTACTTGCAATCTTTCACCTGTACGGCCATATCGATACGTATATCATAGATTTTCTCGATTTTCTCCATCGCACTTAGATTCTCATCCATAAAGATGGTATTGTACTGAGATATGCTCTCTTCGGTAGTACTACGGATAGCTTCCAAAATAAAATCTTCCTTGGTATGAAAGTGAAAGTAGAACGAACCTTTAGGTATACTGGCGGCTTTCACGATATCATTGACGCTTGTGCCATGATAACCTTTGAGCCAGATTGCCTCTACCCCCTTTTTTAAAATTTCGTCTTTATTGTTACACGGCTTTCTTCCCATATTTATTGGCTGACCACTTGACTATTTATACTGTTTTCCTCTTGAAAAGTTTCGTTTTGAACTTTTTTTATTAGTGTATATCTACGGATTATTGCCTCTGTGTTAGTACTGTAAGTCCTTACATGGAAATTTTTGATTCGCTATATAGCTTGTCGATAAATTTTTACCTAAGCGGCTCTTTTGACTGGATGAATACTCATCTCCTTATTGCGTTTCATATGTATTATTTTAAGTTTATCCAAAATGCGGATAACAATGTAGGTCGGATCGATTTCATGCCACCGTACACCACCAAAGTTGGCTCTATTACCATGCTTGTGATGATTGTTGTGATAACTCTCTCCCATCATCAGAAAATCAAAGGGAAGGAAATTCTTAGAGGTATCCTTCACCTCATAATTGGTATAACCATACTTATGCGCAAACCAGTTGATAATAGCTCCATGAATGGGCGAAAGGATGAACTGCAGTGGCAGAAATAACCACAACCACCACTCTGTAGCATAAAACCAATAGACAGAGAAATACAATGTTCCCCATGCCAAGCGGGATATCCATGAGCGGGCTATCCTGTCGAAAGCTTCCCACTCCGGTACACCGTCGGTAAAACGGTCATCGACCTTCATACGCTTACTGGTCAGGGCCGAGTAAATGGTCTTCGTTTTCCACATCATCTTCCATATGCTTTCATCATATTTCGGAGAATGGGGATCATCAGGGGTATCCGCGAAAGCATGGTGCATTCTGTGCATAACTCCGTAACCGAAAGGACTCAGATAATTCGAGCCTTGAAATACCCATGTCAGAATGAAAAAAACCTTCTCAGTCCTTTTTGACATGGTAACTGCCTTGTGTGCAGCATACCTATGTAAAAAGAAAGTCTGGAAAAATAGTGACAGGTACCAGTGTGCCACAAAAAACAATAATATAATCATCATAAAAACAATGTTGTTAATTGAAAATGGTTGAGTCGAATGAGCTACCTCTTCGATTATGGTATAATCCCATTCTTAGCTTGTTAGTACAACCTCTATTTATAAAGACAAACGCCTGGCGGGTTTGTGACAGAAATTCTGCTTTTTTTTATGATTTTTTTTGGTCTTGATTCTTGAGGGCAATCTCGGTACATGCGTATCAAATACTTATGGTTATTTTAAGGCTACACAAGCTATAGTTCAACCTGAATTACGCAATGGAGCTTCATTATGAAAGCTTAAACCCGGATCATGCGTTGGAACTTCGTAACGAGGGTCTAATACAAATTTGGGGTTTTGGAATTGCAATAAAAAACTGGACAATAAGTTAAGCACATTTTGAATAATTGATTTTACTAAACTCTTCTGGAG
>CANLOE010000205.1 GCA_947492745.1 uncultured Cyclobacteriaceae bacterium
CAGGAGCACATCCTGTTTGCCATCGATGCGATGATAAGGTCGGTCAAGATGAAAAGCCTCTAAATAAAGAAAGCCCCATCCGTCTCCGGAAGGGGCCTCTCAATACTTCTATACTTCTCGCAAAACGCGTTCAAAACGCTCCACACGTTCAATCCTCGTTACAAACGAGGACTAGGGGGGGCATTATCGATACCATGCTTACCAAACAAAAATTCAGCGATTTCTTTCAGAGAATATCAGTAAATGAAAAAACGCCCAAGTCTATGACTTGGGCGTTTTTTACCTAACGGCACTGCACTGGTTGGGTTCAGATACTGTCCAGATCGACGGCGGGTTCCCCCACCTCGGGAGTGGCCCTTACAAGGGAATCGATGATCCTTTTCGATTCTTCCATGTCAATTATGGGCGGAAAATTTTGAAAGTTCAACAGAATGGAATCCCCTTTATCGACCTTCTGACTACCGTTGAAATAATCTATCTCAAAACCATCCGACTTTGGGAACCTGAGATGGTGCCCCCCCGTCCGAACCTCTATTGCAAAATCACTGTCCAGATAATGGGAATAGTTGTCCTTCATCCTCATCAGGTAATCCCCTTTTGCCTCGAAGGAACCCCTGAGGACAAACCGTTTCCTTGTTCCGCCGGCAATGGCCGTATACCTCTTTTCTTCTTTAAGGTAAAAGGTGGTATCGGACAGGACCCATTTGATGGGGCCGGGAAGGGAATCGGGGAAACAGTGACCATCTCGGCCCGAGCTCCGGGGAAATACGACAACGGAGTCCTCACCGGTATTGAATATACTCAGAACAAGGGATATATGGTCATAGTCACATCTATCGTAGATTTTTTCAAGCCTCAGTTCCGCCCCGACGACCTCGCCCTCAAGGAACCCATTCTTTTTATCGATTGGACCTACACAGTTCGTCATGCCAATAAATAAGGACAGCAGCATCAAGTTACTTAAAAACCTCTGGTTTCTCGTTTTTTCCAAACGCGTTGTTATATCTTTCAACATTACTGTTATATATTTTAATGTATTCCTTTACAGAATCCCTATTTAAATATTCTTCCCCCTTACCGTTTAGCTCTGCAGCTCCTAAAGCGTCCTTGACACTAGCTGCTTGAATCTCTAAATAACCCGAAGCAACTTCTCCCATGTATTCCTTAAAATTAGCCGAACTCTTTTTGAATGATGCTTTTTTAGTCTGGGCAATTGCAATTTCAAAATGATTAAATGCGTCATTCTTAACCCCATCCAGGTGTTTTCTTTCGTGAAACAGAGCATTCTTGAAATTATAGTAATTATCGAACAGAAATTCCCCGTTGCGGTTCAGCCCTACATTGACAGTCAGTTCCATTTCATGGCTTTTGGGTACACTCATTCCTTTGTCACTATCCGGGCTGTTCTCAATGATCACCTTGTCCAGTTCCCCGAACTTGTTGCCACTGAAAATCTTTTTTGTCACACTCTGTTGTGCAACCCTGTCCGCTTCATGAAACGGGACACTGCCCTGAAAGATGGGGACTTTGGATTCCGAATCTTTATGTACCTGTCTGAACGCCGAAAAATCTTTAAGGGTCTTGTCATTGGAGGAAATGATTCTCATCTCATTTGAAGTACCATATTTCCCACCATATCTCCCATCTGCAACATAATACCTTTCCAAGCCATCGATATCGATATTGGCCAATGGGCTGTTGCTGGCGAACTGGTAGGGCGTGAGCATCGGGTAGGAACTGGTGAGCGGGTCCGTACTCAGGAACTTCGCTATCGCGGGGTCGTATATCCTGAACCCATAGTCGTAGGCCGTATTGCTGCCCCATTCGTTGTCCGTGTCCCTTTCCTTACCGTTGAACCCGTAGCGGTAATGCCCTGCGCAAACTTTTCAAGAACTTTTAAAAACCACAGGCACAACTTTTTAAAGAACTTTCCGCACCCATTGTGCGACTTCCAAAAATAGCTATTTTTTCCCTTCATCAGAACTTTTCGGGTGATTTCTATAGAAAAAGCAAGCGTTTTCAATTGAAAGTTTCAATTCCCTGCGGGGCTTTTTCCTGATAAAATAAAAAAGCTTTGCCCCTGACAGCACTTTGTGCCAACGAAAGCTTGGGTAATAAGGTGTTCGTCGGTCGCTGCGAGGTGACTCCGCTGCGCTCCGCCGCACGCAGCGGCCTCCTCACGG
>CANLOE010000206.1 GCA_947492745.1 uncultured Cyclobacteriaceae bacterium
CAGCGCCGTCAGGTCCACCGCACCGCCCGTGGCACAGATATCCGTCGATGTGGCCGGGACCGTGATCGAGGAGTTCGTACCAATATCGATGATAAATGTTTGCTGAGCAGCGTTACAACCGCCCATTAGATTATAATCCACTGTGATGGTCTGCAATCCGCTCAACCCTGTAGGATTAAAATCATTACCAGCTACCCCGACTCCATTAAATGTAAAGCTTCCTCCAGCAGGACTCGCTGTTACCAGCGTTGTCAAATCAATATTACCGGAAGCTTCACAAGCATTGACCGATGAAGTGGGAACTGTAATGGTTGAAGTATTTACAACCTCTATTTCGAAAAGGACATTAGGAGCAGTACATCCTCCGATACTATACTCTACCATTATCGTTTGATTGCCGAAAAGGCCTGAGGGATTAAAGTTATTACCTGAAATTCCAGCTCCTGTAAATGTAAAAGTACCGCCCGATGGAGAAGCGGATACCAAAGTCGATAAGTCTATGGCACTCGCTGTTTCACATATAGCGGTATTTGTTATCGGTACAGTAATAGCAGCAGTCGTGATGACTTCTACGACCAAAGTCTCTTGAGGTGCATCACAACCGTTAGCTCTATAGTCAACAGATATGTTTTGGGCGCCACTCAGTCCCGAAGGTTCAAAATCAGAACCGGATACTCCAGGACCGGAAAAAGTGAAAACGCCTCCCGTAGGATTACCGGTTATTAATGTTGTCAAGTCTATGGTACCACCCGATTCGCAGACTTGTGGTGATGGTGTAGGTAATATAATAGAAGGCAGTTCACCGCCTACCCTATACATTTCGGTAGTGGAACAACTTGTAGCATCATCTGTTACTGTAAGGGTATATTCCCCAGGCTCCAAAAAAGGAAAAAGATTCGGTGAACTGGAAGTGGAACCGTCCGGAAATATCCATTCGAAAGTATAAGTACCCGATGCTGGGCTTACCTCGATATCAATATCTCCATTGTACGGAATCGAGCAACTCGTATTATCCATAACCGTTGCTGTTAACGTTGGTCCGCTAAGAACACTGATATCGAAGGAGGCATTCACTACGCATCCTCCCAAGGTATACGTAGCACCAATAATCAATGTATTTCCAGCTTCTCCAGAAGGGTCTAAAGAAGAGCCCGTCACATTAGTACCTGTAAAGGTAAGCGTACCACCTATTGGTGAAGCCGTAACCAAACTTTCCAAATCGATCGGAGCATCACTTTCACAAACCTCAGTAGCCGTAGCAGGAACAGTGAGTGCGGGATCACTGAGAATATCAATATCAAAAGTACCGGTAGCAGTACAGCCCGATAAATCATAATCTACCGAAATCATTATCGTACCCGTCAGTCCTATTGGGTCAAAGTTACTGCCCGTAACTCCAGTGCCCCCAAAAGTAAAAGTACCTCCTGTAGGCAATGCTGTCACCAAGGTACTAAGGTCCAATACACCTCCACTTTCGCAAACACCTACTGGACTTGTCGGTAAGGTCAATGATGCACCATCAACAATACTAATGTTAAAACTGCGATTAATCGTACAACTTCCCAAACTATATTCAACTCCAATAGAAACAGAAGTCCCTCCTAATCCAGTGGGATCAAAATTAGCTCCGATTACATTGGTACCCGTAAAGGTGAAGGTACCAGTATTGGGCGATGCGCTTACTAAGGTAGTCAAATCAATAACTCCACTACTAGCGCAGACCGTTGGCTCGGGGCTAGGTAGGTTCACTACCGGGGATGTAACAATAGTATAATCAAAGGTGCCGCTTACGGTACAAGCTCCTAAAACATAATCGTAATTGACGTTAATGGTGTTCCCCCCCTGTCCTATAGGATTAAAACCACTCCCGGTCACTCCTGTTCCTGAGAAACTAAACACACCTGTATTTGGCGTTGCATTTACTAGGTCATTAAGGTTTTGTATGCCCGCACTTTCACAAAGTTCTATTGAAGAGCTTGGAGCTGATATCACAGGAAGTACATCTACTGTTATTACCTGATTAGTGGCTGTGCCAGCACCACAGCCCGTTGCATTCTCATAGTTCACGCTTACTCCGAAGGGCGCACTGCCGTCCCAGAGGACAGTGACCGTATTGTCGGTCGCACTACCGCCTCCGGTGATGCTTCC
>CANLOE010000207.1 GCA_947492745.1 uncultured Cyclobacteriaceae bacterium
GGGGCACCATGGAAAAAAGGGGCATGCGGAAAAAAAACGCCTGAGCTCATCCCGCTACGGGTTCAACGGTAAGGAAAAAGATGACGACGGGGAATGGGGCAATACAACGGCCCACGATTACGGGGCAAGGATCTATGACCCTGCGATTGCGAGGTTTTTGAGTACGGATCCCCTTCAATCGGGTATACCCTCCTGGAGTCCATATGTCTATTCCATTGACAACCCGATCGCGTTCGTCGATGAGGCCGGGGAATGGCCCGGTGTCACCTATATGTATTTCGAGATGGACATCGGAGCGGGCATCGGCTGGGGACTGAACTATGTCGAGCAGTCGGGAATCGCCTATGACGAGGTCGGTAGGACACATTTCACGATGGTGTCGGCCCTTTACATCGCAAACCAGAACCTGGAGGACGGGAGTCCGAACCCCGAAATGATAACGGGCGCTTCGGTTTCGCTTTCTGCGGGCGTAACACAGGATTGGAGCCACGAGACCTTTATCGGGGACATCTCCGGATATAACGGTGAGCTGGGCGGTATCGAGGTATATGAAGGTGCCGGGGCAGAGATAGGTTTCGGTGAGAAACGCTTTACGGCAAATCTGGGTATAGGTGTAGGTCTGAAATTATCGGTCCTGAACACCAGGGTCAAACAGTCGATATCGTTGACGGATGCTCAAGCGGATATTGTTAATGATGCGACTGATGTTACCTTGGGAAGCTGGATAATCAACAATAGACAATATAATAGCGGCACTGATTCGTGGACGGGAACAGTATCTACTAAAAACAAAAAGGGAGAGCTTGTTGATACAGGTATTCAAATCAGTAGTAATAATGTTGTTGACGATAATGGTACGAATAAACCCACAGGAGTTTGGTCATCTCAACTATACCGAACAGAAGCGGCAAGGGCGGAAAAAGAATAGATAATGAAAAAATTAACAAGAAAGATATTAATTGGGATAGGAATCTCCTTTATACTGTTCTTTACGGTAGGGGGCTATTTTATCAATAGATATTATAACGAATACGTGAGAAGGCAGCCTCAAATGTATTGCTATGAGTATTTTAGAGGTACAAAAAAACCTGTTTCTGTTCTTATAATTGAAGATTTGGGTTTAAGAGGGCATTACCTAGAATATTATCAAGAGCTAAAGAGTGGAAAAGAGCCTTATTTACATAGTGATATCCCTTTGAAGGGAATGCCGCAATACAGTCCTGTCCATGTACTGGAATACACCAGTGACAGCCTATTGGCAAAAGTGGTCAGCTATTACGACAGGGGAGCAAAGTTCGGTGGTAGTTTTACTAAGGGCTGGGTCTATGCGGAAACGCTGCACGAGAACCCGCCACCGCCGGCAGGAAAGGAGGGGAAGTGATGTACGGCCCGTTCACCATATCACTGACCGTTTGCTGGGCGGTAACGGTGTACCTTCTGTATACTGCCACTCGATGCAGGATGGAACTCCATAAGGTTCGTTTGAAGATGCAGGAGCAGGGTACTATAGATGCGGAAGCGAAAATCCGCGTGCTGACCCTCAGGGGCATCGTTTTCTGGATGCTACCGGTGAGGAAGTACACCGACTTGAACAACGATAGGCACAACCGTTTGGCCAAGAGGGTTAACGGTTCGCTGTTGGGGATACTGGCCGTAGTGGCCGTTTTCGGTATCCTCATGACCGTTTTCAGATAACCCCACTATAAAAAGCAGGAAAGGTCCAAGCCCAAGCTTGGGCCTTTTTCGTGCCAATCCCCTTGGTACGTGAAGACGTGCATACCGTTACATGTCCTTAAGTACGTTGGAAAGGGTCTCCTTTAGTTTTTTCTTGCCGATGAACGCGTCAAGCATGATATAGAGTGTCTGGCGTTCCTCTTCACTCAATTGCTCAATAAGGGAAACCTTCCCCCCCTAGTCCTCGTTTGTAACGAGGATTGAACGTGTGGAGCGTTTTGAACGCGTTTTGCGAGAAGTATAGAAGT
>CANLOE010000208.1 GCA_947492745.1 uncultured Cyclobacteriaceae bacterium
GCTCCCTGCACGGCACCTACCCCGGCATATCCCGCAGCACGGCCGAAGCCCTGCCAGAAATTGTCCGCAGAGGAGGTATGGTCCCAGTTGCGTAAATGAATGCGTTTTTTGAATTCACCGTAGCGGTGCTACGCTGGATCCAAGAAAAAGCCCTGATTTATTGCCTTTTAAGTCCTCATGACGAAGTTCCAACGAACATTCTGGGTTAAATCAACTTTCATACGGCTATCTTACCGGGTTAAAGAATCTGTGCATAATAACCTCTGTCCGACCGGATAAAGGTCTGACCACTATTTCTTACTTTCAGTGAAGAGTAGTATGGGTTCGCCTATTCAACGATTTTGATTTTATCACCATGAAAATCATGAATACTGTTAGTATTATATTCGAACAGATCAGAAAGATGTGAAAAACATCATTTTCAATAGGTTTATCCGAAAGGGGAGTGCCATCTATATCAGGAGCTCTTAATTTTTCAATATCGCTCTGAAGTTTCTTAAGCCTAATATTGGTAATCTCCATATGTAGTTGATTGAAATTTAATATTTCCTGGATTTTCCGAACCATTTCCCCTTCTTCAGGTGTGTAGTTCAAGGGGCGCGGGGGTGGAATCTTCGAACTACCACTTTTCGAAAGGAAATCCAGATTGGAAGAGTACCCACAAGCACTTGCATACCATTTTTCAGCTATACGATCAGCGTATATCAACCATGATTCACCCTCCTTTGCTGCCACCGCACAACTATTTATCACTATATGGACGAGGCTATCTCTCATAGAGGTACTGTTCTTGAACAATTCATCTATCCTCATGGTATAGTGTCCTTCTGTCGACCCGACCACTTCCCCTATGAATATCAGCTGTGAATTATGTTCTTCATAGACCCTGGTGAAGTCGCTACAATCACAGGGGCGAACCCAATGGGGGATTAAAAATAATAAAATCAATAAAGATTTTTTCATTTGAATAGGGTTTGATATTTCCAAAAAATATTATGGTAAGGTAGGGGCATGCCGGTTCTACCTGTTTCGGAATGAAAATAAGTATACATCCTATTGACCGCATGGGCCTTGAACGAACTTGTAGTGCCATGCCAATATTTACTATCAATAGATGAGAAGTAAGCCTTGTGATGATTGTTCTTTACACCGGAATAACCTTTGATACCATGTCCGTAAATTTCATGGACCATTAGAGCTTTTACGTTGTGTACAGTGGTCTCGTAGGATTCAATATCCAGATTGACATGATGCTTTCCTTCAATCAGCCCATCATATCGGCCATTTCCATTTTTCATCTTTTCGAAGGTAATAATAAAATCTTTTCTAGCGATGTATTCGCCATCGGGAGTGGTAAACCCATCGCTCAAATACTTTTCTATCAACTCTGGTGAACTTTGATATATCTGTTTTGCCTTTCTTTCCAGATTATAAGTTAAAATTCTACTTCTCGCAATAGAGGAATTATAGTTGCCGTTCAGACCGTAACCAAACCCATCCAAACCGTAATTCAGACTAAAACCAATACCTCCACTACCATCTGCAAAACCAACACCAAATCCAGCGGAAATACCCCAACTTTTCTGCCAACGATTGTTCGTAATGTCATAATTTGCACTGATGGACCCACCTACTGTAAATGGCCCCAATGATGCATAGGCCAGAGCAGTAGTTGAAGTACTCGTATTTCCATTCGAAAAATTAAAATTGAAATTTTGCTGTACCGCAGCTCCGGTACCTAAACCATTGCCCCCGATTCTATATCCAATTTCACCATAGATCCCAGAAGAGAATCCGTTCTGCCATTCAAAATTAATTCCCGCCCCAACAGGTATTCCTATAGGGGTGAAATTAACGCCTAGACTAAACCTTTTTGTCCCGATGCTCCAAACCACAAACTCCCCATCGGGGTCCACCATCATCACGGGACTGTTGCCCATGCCAATATAGGGAGAATAAAATTGATGTTGGGG
>CANLOE010000209.1 GCA_947492745.1 uncultured Cyclobacteriaceae bacterium
ACCCGAGCCTCCCTTGGTGGAGGTGCTCTCCCAACAGACCAGCTGCCTTCCGGGCCGCCCCAACGGTCGACTGCGCGCCTATGTCATCGATGCGGACGGCCTGCCCGCGACACAGGACCATATCTTTACCTGGTACGCCGGCCCCACGGCGGGGACCGATACCCTGGACATCAACGACGGCTTCGGCAGCAGGACGGGCAGTAGGATAGACAGTCTGGCCGCGGGCCTCTATACGGTCAGGGCACAGAACCGTGCCACGGCCTGCTTCGACGATGCGACGGTACGCATCTCGGAGGCCCCGCTCCTTCCGGAGTTCACCTCCGAGGTCGGTGCGGCCACCTGCGGCAACGACGATGGCTTTGCCTCGGTGACCATCACCAACGGCATCGAGATAGAGAGCGTTGTCTGGGACGTGGGCGACGGGGAGACGGTCATCGGCCCCTTCCTGTACAGTTTCAGGGAGGAGGACGGCGAGGGAAGCTTCCCGGCCGGTGACTACCCGGTGACGATCACCACCAGACTGGGCTGTGTGCTGCGCGACACGGTGACCATCCCCGCCGTACCGGAGGTCTTCAACGGGCTCTCCGCGAACGGCGACGGCATCAACGACTTCTTCCGCATCGGCTGTATCGAGGACTATCCGGAGAACAGCCTGAAGATATTCAACAAGGCGGGCCAGCTGGTCTTCGAGGCCGATGGCTATACCAACGACCCGGGCTCCCGCTTCGAGGGCGTCTCCAACAGGGGCGTGAGCATCATGGGCACCCTGCTGCCCGACGGTACCTATTTCTATATCCTCAACCTGGGGGACGGCTCCCCCATCATGCGCGGCTACGTGGAGGTGGTCGACAATTCCAAGTAGGCCCATGGACAACAGAGACAACCATAACGACAACGACGATCATATGACAGGAACGGAAAGGGGCGCCCCCTCGGGGCGCCCGATGGCCATAATACTGCTGCTGCTGTTCGCCCACCTTGTGGCGGGCACGGGCACGGCACGGGCACAGATAGAGGAGGTCTACTCCATGCGGGAGCTCAACGGGCTGCTGTTCAACCCGGCCTTTGCCGGCAGCCACGTACAGCTCAGTGCCACGGCGATGTACCGCCGGCAGTGGGACAACTTCCCCGGCGCCCCACAGGTGAGCACCGTCACGGCGCACACCTCCCTTTTCAAGGAAAGGATAGGCGTCGGCATCATGATGAGCGCAGAGGACATCGGCAGCTATGACAATACGAGCCTGTTCGGGATGTACTCCTACCGCATAAAGATGGCGGCGGGCACCCTGTCGATGGGCCTACAGGCCGGCTTCAACAACGTGAGGGCCGACTATTCGGAGCTGAACCTCAACGACCTCAACGGGGAGGACCCCGCCTTTGTCAACTTCAGCAGGCTCAGGCCCAACTTCGGTGCGGGCCTGTACTTCGACAACCGCAGGATGTACGTCGGTGTGGCGGTGCCATCGCTGCTCAACAACAGCCTGATCAACGATGTGAGGACAGTGGTCACGGGCATCAGGGAGAGGCGCTCCTACTTCCTGCACGGGGGGCTCATCCTGGACCTGGACCGGCTCGACCGCTTCAAGTTCAACCCCTCACTGCTGGTCAGGGCACAGGAGGGCCAGCCGCTGACGGTACAGGCCAGTGCCGCGTTCATCATCAACGAGAACGTGAAGGTCGGCGCATCCTTCAGGTCGGGAGACTCCTTCTTCATCCCCTTTTTCGCCCTCAAGCTCAGCGACGGGTTCAACTTCGCCTACTCCTATGACAATACCGCCTCCGACCTGCGCTTCTTCTCCAACAACTCACATGAGTTCATGCTCAACTACAGGACCATCGTCAAGGTATGGCACGGCAACCCGGAATGTCCAAAGTTCTATCAGTACTGAGGGGAT
>CANLOE010000210.1 GCA_947492745.1 uncultured Cyclobacteriaceae bacterium
GCGGAGGCACCTCACGGACATGGACGAACACCTTTGGACCCGAGCGTTCGGAGGGGGGCCACGTGCGCCGGCCACGCCCCTGCCCTTTTCTTTTCAGCGGGAAGTTTCCATATAGCGACGGAAAGCACTACCTTGGCGGGATGTACAACGGTATGCACCAACGTCCACCGAAGGACCGTACAGCGGTGGCCCTCCCGCAGGGGACGGCCGCCTACCTCTACGCCTACCTCTCGAACGAGACCGGGGGGAAATCCGAAACCCACTTCGACGACCTCACGGTAACCCACGAAAGACTGGTACCGGACAATGCCGGGGCAGGAAGAGCGTACCGCTTCGCATTCAACGGGAAGGAACGCGACATCAGGGACTTCGGGAACACAGCGTACGACTACGGGTTCAGGATATACAGCCCGGCAGTGGCGAAGTTCCTCAGTGTCGACCCGCTGGCGGAATCGTTCGCATGGAACTCGCCCTATGCCTACGCGGAAAACGACGCAATACGGTCCATCGACCTTGACGGTGCCGAGAAACTCATCATAGTACATTCCCTTTTCAGGGGGAGCCAGCTCAAGAGCTTCACACAACAGCCGCTCACCAACTGGCAGGACGTAAGGGCCGAGCTGGACAGGTACACCGGCATAGGTTTCAGGAACGCCCCCGACCCAAGGGGCGCATCCCGGTATGCTTCACAGATGTACGGTGCGGGGCACGACGTGAAAAGCGGGCAGGTACTCAGCGAGATCGACATGCCGGGATGGAAGGCCGGGGAGAACCTCGTCATGGGCTACACGGGATTCGGAAGCGATAAACTGAACTTTGAAATACTCTATGACAGCAGGAGATACAACGATACCGAAAGCCAAGCTAGGAGCGACAACTGGTTCATTACCGTATGGAATAGTACCCCTGCAAGGGCAGTCGTCCCCGATTTCATATCAATCGGGGTAGGGTTCAGTGGAATTGCAGGTATGGGCGGTGGAAACAGCTGGGAACTGCAGTGGGTTACGAGAGGAAACGAAGCATCTTTTTCCCCTGCACTGACAACGACACTTAAAATCGGTGGCGGATTCGATATTGATGCTTCGATTAATGTGGGCGGAGCCAATTTTACCGGGCCTGTTTCTAAAATAAAACGAAACATGCTTAATACCAGCATAGCAGATGGAGGATTTACGATGTGGGGATCGGGAGCAGTAAGCGCAGGGGCTAATTTGGGTATTTCAGGTAGTCTAACTCCGATTAAAGGATCTGCGATTATTGGACGAGAATTGAATATAGGTGGGGCACTTCCTCTTGGTCCATTGCCTTTCAATGGTTCTGGAGGGGTGAGCAATACATTTATAATCAAGGATTGGGGAGAGAAAACGAAAAAAACAGATGACAATACGGGTAATTGATGACAAGAAAAATTAAAATAGTATTCTTTTTAATGATACCAATCATTGCAGGGCTTGCAATATATTGGTCAGGTATTAGGGCAAAAAAAAAATATGAACAATTCATGAGTGCATCAATTGATGGGAAATTGACATACATTTCAGGAAATTCGAATGGTACATTTTTTAAGATACAAGGCCACGAGATTAAATACAACTTTTTCCCATATACCTCAAATGAATTAAACGATGGTTTTATCTTCTCAAGAATTGCAAAGATAGGAGATAGAGTGTATAAAGAAAAAAACAGTGACACCCTTACACTATTTCATGAAGAGAGAGTACTGAAATATACATTTGAACATCTTAAGTAATGGTGTGGATTACAACTGATTATAGTACCCCCCACTGGTCCGCGTATGTCACGCGGATCTAACAGGCCATAGCGTTTGCAACGCGTCCTTGTTTTCTGTTTTTT
>CANLOE010000211.1 GCA_947492745.1 uncultured Cyclobacteriaceae bacterium
TTGGAAGAACAGCTGGTGGAGATCTGGCAGGAGCTGCTGGGCGTGGAGCGTATCGGTATCCATGACAACTTCTTTGCACTGGGCGGGCATTCCCTATTGGCCGTTCAATTGATTTCACGGATACAGGATATCGGATATGAGACTAATGTGAAAGATGTTTTCGCCGCCTCCAATATCGCTGCCCTAAGTCCCAAGTTATCGTTGCGCAGTAGTGAATCCACCGTACCGTCCAATGGTATCGCAGAAGACTGCACCCATATTACCCCTGATATGATCCCTTTGGTGGACCTGAACCAAAGAGAGTTGGACCTGATCATGGACCATGTACCGGGCGGGGCCGGTAATATTCAGGATATATATCCATTGTCGCCTCTACAGAGCGGATTTTACTTCCATTACTTGATGACCGACCGTACTAAGGGTGACCCTAATGTTTTTCCTATCGTATTTCGTTTTGAGTCTATTGATAAACGTTCAACGTTTATGGAAGCGCTGCGTTTTGTGGTCCATCGACATGATGTTTTGCGTACTTGCTTTATGAATTCAGGCCTTCCGGAAGCTGTCCAGATAGTATTGCGTGAAGTCGAACTGCCCGTAGAAGTCCTGTCCATAGATATGGATACAGAGGTTTTACCTCAGGTACAGTCCATAGTTACTCCCGATAAATGGTGGATGGATATAGCCGAAGCACCTTTGTTAAGACTGACAACGGCAGATGATAATGAAAATAAGGCCTACTATTTGGTCTTCAATTGTCACCATATTATCATCGATCATGTAGGAATGGACAAACTGGTCGATGAGATGATGCTTTACCTCTCCGGAAATAGGGACAGGCTACTACCACCCGTCCTGTACCGAGAGTTTATAGGGGATATACTCTTTAACTATTCTCTGGAAAAAAGTGAAGGCTATTTTCGGTCTTTGTACGAAGGTATCGCAGAGCCAACCTATCCCTATAACCTATCGGACACCATGGCCGATGGTACGACGACCATAATGTCTTCCAGTGCTTTTTTGCCGACTGATCTGCGGGATGGTATACGGAGCCTTTCCCATAAACTACAGGTATCGCCTGCGGTATTGTTTCATGCCGCTTTTGGGCTTTTGATAGGAAGAGCCAGTAACAAGGACTATGCTATTTTTGGCTCTTTGTTCTCGGGCCGTCTACAAGGTGCCGAGGGTTCGGAATCTTCCATAGGTCTGTTTCTGAATACGCTGCCCGTATTGTTGAGGATTGAAGGTAGTGTTTCTGAATACCTATCCTTGGTAAAACAAAGGTTGCTGGACATACTGCCATATGAGCAGACTCCTTTGTCGATGATTCAGCAATGTAGTGATATCCCTAATGGTATGCCGATGTTCAGTGCTTTGCTGAACTACCGCCATGAATCACCTAGCGCAGCTGAGGATATCGTCTCTGGGCTTGACTTGGGAGTAGAGGTCTTGGAGCAAGGGGAGCGAAACAATTATTCCGTTTCTTTTGCCGTTAATGATTTTGGGAGTGACTTTGAGTTGAGTGTACAGATTGCAGATGATGCCACGGATACAGGACAGTGTCTCGCCTGTATGCAAGAGGCATTGTCCTCTTTGGTGCAACATTTTGACAATGAAGAGATTCGTGTTGAGGCACTATCGGTTATGCCCAGTGAAATCGGGCATCTCTTGTTGGAGGAGTACAACGCTCCGGTGGTTTCCCCAGTGAAGTGTACCGTACTGGCCCTGTTCGGCGAGCAGGTACGTCGCCGTCCTGCCGGTGCCGCCCTGTCCTTCGACGGTACGGAGCTGAGCTATGCGGAGCTGGACGAGCGTTCTGACCGTCTGGC
>CANLOE010000212.1 GCA_947492745.1 uncultured Cyclobacteriaceae bacterium
TCATCATGGGTACTCACCTGCTCAAGGCCAAGTATATCCTTCCAAACCTCCAACAGTGCCTCTTCCGTACCGTTGGAGGGGGCGACAAGGACAGTCGCGCTCCTTTCCGGCATGTCCAGCCCCAGCAGTGCCTTCGTGTCCACCTTGCCCGAATCGGTCAATGGGATTTCCTCCACCCGTACAAAATACATCGGGACCATATACTCCGGCAAGGCCCCTTTAAGGAATGTGCGCAACAGGTCGGTCGAGAGGGCCTCCGTCAGCCTGAGGTAGGCCACCAGCTCTTTCCCCTGCCGGCCATCACCCCTTGCCAGCACTACCGCGGTATCTACACCGCCATGCTTGAGCAGGGCATGCTCGATCTCGCCAAGCTCTATCCTGAAGCCCCTGATCTTGACCTGGTCATCCTTCCTGCCCATCAGTTCTATGTTACCGTCGGGGAGCCACCTGCACAGGTCCCCGGTCATGTACATGCGCTCCGATGGGGAAAAGGGGTTACGGATAAACTTTTCCGCGTTCAATGAAGGCCTGTTGAAATAGCCCTTTGCCAGACCATCCCCACTGATACAGAGTTCCCCCACGGCACCGATGGGCAATAGTTCACGGCGATTGCCCAGGACATATATCCGTGTATTGGCAATGGGCCTTCCTATCAGTATCCTTTCATCACTTTCGATCCTATAGCTCGTACTGTAGGTGGTATCCTCTGAGGGTCCGTACAGGTTCCGGATCTCCGCCACCTTCCCCAACAGTTGGCCGATATAGTGCCTGGGTATAGGTTCTCCGGCCATGTTCAAAGCCCCTAGCTTTGAAAAATCAAAACCCGACGATAGCAATGCGCCAACGACACTGGGGACCGTGTTCAGCATCACCCTCTCCCCAGGGCGGATACACTCGGCGACCGCCATCCCGTGCTCAACGACATGGAGCTCCTTCCCGGTGGAAAGGGTGAAGAACAGCTCGAAAATGGACAGGTCGAAACAAACGGAGGTCGCAAAGAACACTTTGTCCACAGGGGTGCGGGCAAACTCCCGCTGCGCCCATTGAACGAAAGCGTTCGCATTCCCATGGGTGACCATGACACCCTTGGGACGCCCCGTAGAGCCCGAGGTATAGATCAGGTAGGCGGTACTGTCCGGTGCAAGGTGCCGCGGTACCTTGGCCGGGGAAAGGGAACGGCGCTGCTGCCTGAAAGAGGACAGTACCGTTTCGTCAACACAGCACGTGATCCCGCTGTCCTCCTCTATGTATCTGATGCGTGCCGCCGGATATGAGGGGTCGATGGGCACATAGGCACAACCTGTTTTGAGCACTGCCAGGATGGCGACGACGAGCCACTCCGTCCTGTCGAGCCTGATGCCCACCAGCGTGTCACCGTCCAGGCCGTACTGCAACAGCAAATAGTCCGCCAGTTGGTCGCTCAAACAGTCCAGCTCTCCATAGCTGAGTTTTTGGCCTTCGCAGGTGACCGCAGTACTGTTCGGTGTCCTTGCTGCCTGCGCTTCGAACCCGTCGATGACCGTCCTGTCCCGGTCGTAATCCGTGCGGGTACCGTTGAATTGAAAGAGCTGTTTCTCCTTGTCCGTCCGGGATAAAAAGTCCAGGTCTCCGACCGCCATTTCAGGGGCCCTCACAATACAGGACAACAGCTGTTGGTAATGCCCGATAAGCCCCGCCACCATCCCATGGTCATAGACCGATGTGTTGTAAATGACATGCAGGGCGAT
>CANLOE010000213.1 GCA_947492745.1 uncultured Cyclobacteriaceae bacterium
TTGAAAGACCGTACAGCGGTGGCGTTCCCGCAGGGGACGGCCGCCTACCTCTACGCCTACCTATCGAACGAGACCGGGGGGAGGTCCGAAGCGCACTTCGACGACATGAGGATAGCGCACGAGAAGCTGGTGCCCGACCGCGAAAGGGCCGGGAGAACGTACCGCTTCGCCTTCAACGGGAAGGAAAGGGACACAGGGGACTTCGGGAACACAGCGTACGACTACGGCATGAGGATCTATAACCCCGCAGTTGCGAAGTTTTTGAGCGTAGATCCTATCGCTTCACAGTATCCGATGCTCACCCCTTATCAATATGCAAGCAATACCCCAATTTCAGCAATAGACCTTGATGGGTTGGAAGCTTTTTTAAGCACAAAATCTAATTCAAATGGTTCTACGCAAATAACATTACATATACATTTAGATGTCAAAAACTCTACCAATTACGATCAAAAAATAATAGACAAGGTTTCTTCTGGTGTAAAAGAGCTTTTGGAAAGAGAGCTTCAAGGGTTTGATAAAGGTGCAAATACTCATATAAATACCAAAGTCACAATAAAAAATAATGATGACGCCTCTTTTGACAATGATATTGGCAACGGCGGCAATGACTATTTTTTAGATTTCGTTGGAACGGTTGAGGCTAAAGGTAAGCTTACTTCTTGGATATCAGGTTATACAGGAAGTACTTCAAAGGATGTCGATGCGGGTAATTGGATAGGTAATACAGATTTCAACCGATTGCAGGTGAAGATTGGTAAAGGAGACACATATAAAGAATTAATAAGAACTGCTTCACATGAAGTGCTTCATAGCCTTGGACTTTATCACCCCAGTGATAATGATAACGATATACCAGTTAAAGGACGTAACAATCTTGCACAACAATCAACAGTTAGCAATGGCACAGATGTAAATTCAAAACAACTGAAGAGAATAATAGAAATTGTTGGTGGGGATGTACCTAATAAGAACGGGCGTTTTAATAAAAGAAGCAAATTCTTGAAGGAAGGAGCTGAAATAATCAAAGATACAAAAAAGAGAGGAGTAATTTCCGACAAACAGAATTCAAATGAATAAATTATTGCTATTGTTCGTTCTAACCTCTATTCTTTTCACTTGTAGTACTGGTGAAAAAGAAGGTTCTGGTTTCTTGAGAAAGTACAACATCAAGATATGCTACTACGATTGCTATAATAGGCTTAGTAAATCATCCTTTGAGAACTCGTTCTCGAAAGACTCTTTATATGTGTTCATTGAGGAAGGGTTCAAAGGGGATACGGTCACTGTTTACTTTAATCAAAGAAAATATTTTGAAAAGGTCTTAAGTTCAAATCCTATTGTTGGATTGTCAGATGTGGCTAAGCATAGTTTAACTGGAATAAACAGCATCGGAGTTAGGATGAATAACGGTAATTTGGCACTGATTGAGATTAATCAAGGTACTAACTTCTTAAATGTAAATTTTAAAGACAGTACATTAACTGTGTCAGTCTTAGATAATGTGCCTTTTTATGATTAAGTAGGTAGTGCTAGGTAGTCCTACCCCCCACTGGTCCGCGTATGCCACGCGGATCGGACGTACATAGCGTTTGCAACGCGTCCTTGTTTTCTGTTTTTT
>CANLOE010000214.1 GCA_947492745.1 uncultured Cyclobacteriaceae bacterium
GCCCGGTCGATGAGGGCATTGATGCGCTTGGCCAGGGCGGGGAAGGCGGCCAGGGCCACGCTGACCAGGGCTTTGAGCACTTCGCCGAAGGCCTTGATGGCGGCAATGATGAAGTCGCGCGCCAGGTCGATGAGCGTGGTGGCAATCTTCTTGGCCGCTTCGATGACCTGCTTCACAAAGGCCCTAAGGCCATCAAAGAGGGCATTCAGGGCTTTTTTGATTCCCTCGAAAAAGCTGGAAACGGCATCCTTTACCCGGTCCCACCAACTGCGGTCATTGGCCTTGCGGTCTGCCTCTCTTTTCTTGGCGGCGGCCGCGGCTTCTACCTTTTTCTTTTCAGCGGCAGCCTGTTTTTCGGCCTTGCCGAGCTCGTCCTCGACCTTTTTATCGGTATCGTCTATCTTTTTGGTGATGTCGCCGTCGACTTTGTCCCTTTCTTTCTTGACTTCCTCATCGTACCGGTCACGGATTTTCTGGTTTTCGGCCTGCCATTCTTCCCTTTGTTGGCCCACTTCCTCTTGGGCTTTGTGCTGCTCGGCTTCTTGGGCTTTTTGGGTCTCTTCGGTTTTAAGGTCGATTTCCTTATCGGTCCTGTCCCTTTCTTTTTTGTCCTCGGCCTCTTTTTTGTTCAGTTCCGTTTCGTGCTTTTGCAAGTGGGGGGCCATGTCCCCGTCCATTTTGGCCTTGGCCTGTTCGTCAAAGGCTGCGAGCACATCGGCGGGGATTTCCCCGGGGAAGGTGACTTCTTTCAGGCCGGGCGGGGTCGGGCTTTTGAGTTCGACCTCTGGGCTGAGCATTTCGGTCTCAATCTCGGGAAAAATGTCCTTTTCGCCGAAATCCTGCTTACCGGCCTCATCGGATTTGGTCTTCTCTTCGGACATCGTGTGGTCCGAAGCGACCTGGTTTGCTTCGTTCTGTTGGGGGTCGGCACTGCCCGTGGTATCCACTTTCGGGCGTTTTCCGCTTTTCGTCCTGAGCGAGGCATCTTTGGTGGGCAGTTCGCCGAGGGATTTTTTCATGTCCGCCCGGGCCTGTTGCAGCCAAGCGTCATCATTGGTTCCCTCGCCTGCCGGTTTGGGCGTGATCTCCGGAGCTTGGACTTTATCTACTGCCGGCTTTTCACCGGGCTGTTCGTGTTCTTCTTCGGGCCGCTCTTTGGGCCGGTCCTTGGATTTGGTCTTGATTTCAGGTTTTTTGCCCTCTTTGAGCGCTTCCGCCTCTTTTTTATCCTTTCCTTTTGCCCTTTGTTCCTTCGTTTCGAGTCCTGTAGGCTGTTCTATTTCGGGGAGGGATGCCTTGAGGTCTTCCTTTTCACTGCCCTGAATTTTGGGTACGACCTCCTTGGCCCTGCCCATGCCTGCCATGAGGTTGCTCGGGGTGCCACTGGACAGTGAGTTCAAAAAGCCTGCTGAGCTGCTGTCATCGATATTGGCCTCCGGGGCCCCGGCCATGGCGGGGGCTTCTTCTGTCATGTCCCCCGCGCCCCTTTCACTGCTGTCTTTCCGTTCGGGGGCCACGGTCGATGGGGTACTGCCGTCCTTCTCGGTACCGGGGGCGGGGGATGCTTCCCCGGGGTTCTTGGTATAGACCATGGAGTATACCCCCA
>CANLOE010000215.1 GCA_947492745.1 uncultured Cyclobacteriaceae bacterium
ATGCTGAAAGGGCCGACGGATGCACTGTTCATCAACCAAAGGGGAAGCCCCGAGACCGCCAACGGCATCGCCTACCTGCTGTCCGTCCGCGCGTACCTCTTCCCCGGAAGGAAGCTGACCGCCACCACCGTGCGGCAGAGCGTCATCGCCAACCTGCTCAAAGAGGGAAGGGACCTGCGGCTGGTACAGGCATTCGCCGGCCACAGGCACCCCGGCACCACAGAAAGGTACAGACAGGCACATATCGAGGAGCTTAGGAACGAGGTAACGAAACATCATCCATTGGGATGACACCTATATATACAATAACAGTCAGACCGAATTTATCATGATCATCAAAAACAGAGGGCCGTAGGCCACAAAAAGAAAGGTTTTGTAATAACTTTACTCTCTGAACACAAGGTCAGTGACTTTAAGCAGTTCAAAACATCCCCCGTACGGTCCTCAGTAGGAAACGACTGAGGGTGCTACCTTGTGGCACAGAGAGACCTAAGCGGGGGACCTTCTCTAAAAAATCAAGGAAAAATGAAAGAAAGAAAGATCAGTACGGCGCAGCTGCGCCCCATGGCCGATATGGTCGAATCGGACCACTCCGGCAACTACCGCGAGATAGAGCACCACCTCACACAGATCATCTACCAGATGCACTACCTGCCCTGGGAGACCTTCGGGGGCGGGCCCGTCAGGGACAATGTATGGATACTCGAAAAGCTCCGTGACCGCTTCGCACAGGCCCGCAGGATACAGTGGCAGGAAAGCCAGAGCGAAAGGGGAAGGGACACCGAATACCCATGGAACCACTAGAGAACGGCCCCGAAAGGGGCTTTTTACATAAAGGGAAACCAATCACACCACAGAAAACGTTATATTCATGCAACAGATTACAGTTATGGAAATATCACAGCAAAGATCGTACATACAGCAATACATCGGGAACAGTACCGATAAAGACCTTATCCAAAGGATATACGGGCTGATCGAGGCAAACAGGGAAAAGGCGGAAAAAGACACCAAGGTCAGGGAAACAATGACCGCTAGGGCACTCAGGGCCGAAAAGGATGTTGAAGAAGGAAGGGTGTATACCCGAAAAGAGGTCGAGAAAAGGATCAAGGACAGGCTTGGACTATGAAGGTGATCTATACCGATGGTGCCTCCGAAAGCCTGGAGGATGCCATGGACTTCATGCTGAACAGACAGAAGATACCCGCACACAAAGTGACAGGGATATTGGAAGCACTGCTCGACAGGGCGGACAGGCTCGTGAAAGACCATGGCAAAGGACAGTACGAACCAGACCTTGAGCATCTTGGAAAAGGGCACAGGAGGGTCGTACAGGGAAACTTCAAGATAATATATACAGTAAAAAACGATGCCGTCGTCATCACAGACTTTTTCCATACACGACAGGACACAACAAAAATGAAGGCCTAGCCCGGTCATCGGTCACGGCCCTCGGGGGCCGTGGGCCAAGGGCAGCGGTCCACCACGTTCGCAGGTACAAAGGTGTTCGTCACCACATGTGAGGCGGTTCCACTACGTTCCTCCGCACACATGCCGCTCCTCACGGCAGTTCCCCT
>CANLOE010000216.1 GCA_947492745.1 uncultured Cyclobacteriaceae bacterium
GGCTGTTTGGGAAAAACAGACAATGGTCAGGTAATGGTAGCCTCGGGATTGAGCAAGGGAAAGCAACCTGTTCCCATGGATATGCGCTTGTTCATGCCAAAGAAATGGGAAGGGGATGATACCAAACGGAAAAAATGTGGCGTACCCCAAGAATGGGAGCACCGGACAAAACCCATGATCGCAGAACAGATGGTCCGGGAGGCCATCCGGAAAGACATCCGATTTGATTACGTGAACTTTGATGCCCTATATGGCATGAGCTTTCATCTGTTATCATACTTAAATACTCATGCCGTCCAATTTATCGGGGACATAAGAAGTGACCGTAAACTCTATTTTGACCGAAACAGGTCAGAATCTTCCAAAGTAGGCCATTATGTCTCAAGTCTGGACCCGGACAGGGATTTTTTGAGATTACGTGTCCGCAACTCTTCAAAAGGCCATGTAGTGGATAGTTTCTATTGGTGCGATGTACAGATAAAAAGCCCCCGGACAGGTGAACTGATGAACCTCAAACTACTTGTAAGAAAAGATAGGGATGGTAAGACAAAGTATTCATTGACCAATATGCTGCTCGATACCATAGAAGAACTGGCTCAAAAGCAGGGACAACGTATTTTTGTGGAACAGATCTTTAGGGAAAGCAAGAACCTGGTCGGGCCGGGGGATTATCAGGGACGGGCCTGGATGGGCCTGCACAACCACTTGTCACCCTGTTGTTATGCCATGTTCATTTTATACAAATTTAGGTTTTAAATGTCGTATAAGATTCCGCTGGTCATTTTGTTTCAATCAAGGCGAGAACCGCAGGGATAGCAGCGCTATCCCGAGGATTGTCAACGCAGAGTGAAGCAAAATGAACAGGAAGATATGCGATAGTTGAAAGCTAAGTTTGTATTACTCCAATTTAAGCTTGGGAACATTGACGCGCAATTCTCAACAAATACAGTCAAAAAACTCATCTGCCTGGTAATAGACCTAAAGAACAGTTCATTCTTGGAGAAGGTGACCTGTATTGCCGATCAGCACAATAGGGTCAAGAAACAAGAACTTAGAGATAAAATCTACAATGACGAATAGGTCGAAAAAGTAGGATTAATCCTTGGGAATGGCAAAATGAAAGAAGCTATGTACAGGCAATTGAAGTAACAAAACCGGAAGGAACTCTTTATATTTCTGGACAAACAGCTATAAATGCTGATGGAAAGTCAAGCACGGGAAATATGAAAACCCAACTAATTGAATCTATAAAGAATTTAGAGAAAGTTATTACCGAAGCTGGATATGATTGTAAAAATATCGTGAGATTAAATATTTATACAACTTCATCCGAAGAACTTTTTACTTGTTTTGATATTTTTCAAAATTGGATGACTAAACATAATATAAAACAAGCAAGTACACTATTGGAAGTAAAAAGCCTTTTTGAAACATTAAAAGTAGAATTAGAAGTTACCGTAGTAAAGTAATTAAGGTGTTCAAAAATAAAAACGAATGCCTAATCGAGTAGACGGCTCTAGCCCTGAATGAGCTAGAGTTCGCCTCTCACACCACCGTACGTACGGGTCTCGTA
>CANLOE010000217.1 GCA_947492745.1 uncultured Cyclobacteriaceae bacterium
TTGAAAGACCGCACAGCGGTGGCGTTCCCGCAGGGGACGGCCGCCTACCTCTACGCCTACCTATCGAACGAGACCGGAGGGAGGTCCGAAGCCCACTTCGACGACATGAGGATAGAGCACGAAAGACTGGTGCCCGACCGCGAAAGGTCCGGGAAAACGTACCGCTTCGCATTCAACGGGAAGGAAAGGGACACAAGGGCCTTCGGAACGACCACCAACTACGACTACGGAATGAGGATCTATAACCCCGCAGTTGCGAAGTTCCTCAGTGTCGACCCTTTAAGTCCTGAATATCCATGGTACACGCCCTACCAGTTCGCAGGGAATAAGCCGATTGTGGCAATTGATATGGATGGACTGGAAGAATACATTGTCCATCAACGTTCATTTGCTCCATGGAAAGCATTCGGGGACCTTTTCATGCTTTTTCAAAAAAGTTTTAGAGGAGATAACAGGGGTTTTTCACTTTTGGACCATACTTCTTATACACCGGCAAGTCGTCCATGGGAAAATGCTTCTTCACGATTATATGGAGCGTCAAAAATTAGCTTGGGTCATTCTGACTTTGTTGATGATTACAATTTTCAAACATCCAGTATCACGAAGGGCAAATACATGTTTATCGGAAATGAATCTGAAGCGAGAGCACCATCACGCCAATTTGGAAGTTTTAACGGAGTTGATTTAAAAACAAAAATAGAAGGTTCCGATCCTTTGATTTGGAATATTGTAGCTCCTGATATTGAATGGGCGCAGGATTTGAGGTTCGGAAAAATTTCAAATACTCTTCATATAACAGGAGAAATCAGTGGGAAAAATTTCCCTGCCTATGAGTCGTTTATAGAGGATACAAAAGGGGTTAGAGTTTTCATTACAACCGTTATGGCTGGAAAGACTGGAAATAGATTGGAGCTGGGTGCTGAGCTTTTAAATCCAATTTTCGATTATTCTGAAGAAGTCAATATATATATTGATATTGATAACGATGGAAATTTTACTGGAGATGTCTATTCAAACGGAAAGTCCTATTCAATTGATCAGTGGAATGAAATGCATTTAAACAAACCAGCAGCCAAGGATTTTGATGATAATGATAGGCTCGATAATGATTGATAAAATAAAACAAAAAATGATTCTCTTTCCTCTAGTATTGAGCTGTACCACAGCAATAATATATGTGAATTTAGAAAAAATCAAAAAAACTATCCCTCTTGGGCATAGGATCAAGTGGGCACTTATTTCAGTGGTGTTATCTCAGGTTATTTTCTATTCTATATATTTCACTTTTAATGATACCATAATCAATTATTCAAATAGCTACATAACAATCTTATTCTTTCCAGTTTTACCTATACTAATCACTATAATTTCTATAAAAGTATTTTTATATCGTAACCCCCGCTGAGCAGGTAAATTGGCCCCCCCACTGGTCCGCGTATGCCACGCGGATCGGACGTACATAGCGTTTGCAACGCGTCCTTGTTTTCTGTTTTTTC
>CANLOE010000218.1 GCA_947492745.1 uncultured Cyclobacteriaceae bacterium
TGTCCAGGGCCTCGTGGAACTTCCTTCGGGCATGCACCAGGCAACCGGCCAGGGTGATGTCCGGGGCGGCCCCTATTTTGTCGTATACCGTATAGCCGTCACATTGCAGGTAGCCCTCATAGCCCGCCAGCAGCTCCTTGGGGCCGTTCTGTCCACGGCCCCTGCGGTAGTTGAACAGCACGAGTTTTCCCACCGGGTCGTGGTAGACCCATTGGTAACCTTGGTGCGCACTCCCTTTTTTGTCACCGTCCAGTACCTTTATCGGGGATTCGTCGGCCTGGACATAGCCCGAGGCGAGTATCTTTTGCTTCAGGGCATTGTAGAGCGGCTCCAACAAGCGGCAACAGCCCGCCATCCAGTCGCCCATGGTGCTCAGGGCCGGTTCCCAGCCGTGATCGCGCCTGAAGATCTGTGCCTGGCGGTAAAAGGGCAGGTGGTCGACGTACTTGCCCACCAGTATGTGCGCCAGCAGACAGGCCTCGGCGATGGACCTCTCCAGGGGACGGGCGGGAAGGGCCGCGATGAGCACCCCTTCATCCCCCTGCTCGGCATATTTGGGACGGACGGTGCGCCTTTTCACCAGACTGGCCGGGGTGTACTCCAGGGTCTCGGTGACCTCTTCGCCGATCTTCTTGAGGCCGGTGGTGTCCCCTTCGGGTTCTATGACCACTTCCCTCACCGGAAGGTGTTCGGGGATGGCATTGCGGCCGGGGTGCTTTTTCTTCTCACGGGTATAGGTGATGGTCTCCACCGGGGGATCTTCCGGGTGAACGGCCCCTTCCGTCCCGAACAGGGGCAATTGGGACGCGTCCACATCGTGAAGGAAACGTTCGGACCTGAAACCGTTGATCAGCTTGTAGAGTTGTGCCAACTGTTCTTTGAGGGAGGCGTTCTCGGTAAGCAGCTCTTGGTAGGTCATAACGGTGGCGAAGATAATGACCAGGGGCCGGACCTCCTTGCCCTTGCCTATCTTTCTTTGTACCTTTTCCTGCGTTCGATGTTGGTGATCGACACCCCGTCGACCAGCAGTACCAGCTGTGCGTAATCAAGGGAAAGGCCCGACACGGCACCGTCGTAGGCGGGCAGCTCGAAACTGCCCTGCTCCAGGCGCTTGTAGTACAGTACGAAACCGCCGCCCTGCCAGTGCAGCAGCTTGGCCCTGTTGCGCGACCTGTTGATGAAGATGTACACCGTCCCGTCGGTGGGGCTGCCGCCCAGATCACCGCTCACCAGGGCCGACAGCCCGTCGAAGCCCTTGCGCATGTCCGCCGGACGGGCATACAGCCTGAAGCGGAGGGAACCGTTCAGGGCGAACATCAGATAGGGACATGGACCTCCACACCATCCGGGGTACGGACCACGATGGACCTTGGGGCAGAAGGGGCGCCCTCCGGTGGGACGTGCAATGGAATGAAAGAAGGTGGGACCCCAGCGGTTTCCATTGGCTTTTCTGAAAACTTCTTGATCCAATACTGCA
>CANLOE010000219.1 GCA_947492745.1 uncultured Cyclobacteriaceae bacterium
GCACAGCGGGAAAAGGACCTGAGGAACATCGGCAAGATGGCACGCTTCGTCGAGGGCTTTACGGAAGCGGGTTCCTTCGGTATGGGCGCGTTCGGTTCGGTGGCACTGCCCACTCTAAAGGCCTTCAGTGGCACTTCGAGAGGAGTGGGAAGTGTAGCCAGAGGAGCAAACACTGTCTACAGGGGGATTGATGCTGCGGGTAAGGTTCGATATGTAGGAATTACCAGTAGAAATCCTGCACTTCGATTTGCGGAGCACCTTAACTCTGGCACATCAAAATCATTGCTTAACTTTGAAGTGATGGAAGGAGGGACAGGTTTGTCTAGAACAGGTGCTAGAGTTTTTGAGCAGCGATTAATCAACCAATTTGGGCTGCAAAAGAACGGTGGTAAATTATTCAATAAAATCAATTCAATAAGTCCGAGTAAGTGGCACTTGCACGGAATCAGATAATATGGCAAGAGTAAGTACAAGAATAGGCGATGTTTTTTCCGTCAAGATAGACGATAGTAACGAGAAGTATTTTCAGTTAATAGCGTTTGATCTTACACAGTTAAACAGTGATGTGATTAGAGCTTTTGAAAAGCCATATCCAATTGGTTCTAGTCCTGATCTTTCCGAAATCATTAAAGGAGAAGTTGAATTTTATGCACACTGTGTCACAAAGTTGGGTATTAAGATGAATGTCTGGGAGAAGATTGGGAACACTTCTGAGATAGGCGATACTTCCAATATTTTGTTTAGGGGTACAAGTGATTATGGATCAATGGTTGGTGAAGAGCCAATCAAGGTATCCAATAATTGGTATGTGTGGCGTGTTAATGACGAAGACTTTACTCGTGTTGGGAAACTAGAGGGGGCTAATCGGGATGCCGAGATTGGAATTGTTGTTAATCCGTTCGATATAGCAGAGCGAATCAAAACAGGCAAATACAGTTTTATTTACCCTTCTTTCGAATGATCCTTCACATTATCGTTCCTTTTGACAGCAGTATGGGGACGGATTTATCGGTTCGTTACACCTTGGTAGATACGATAGAAGATCGAGGGATCGGTTATGTGATTGAAGAAGGAACGGGAGAAGATGGAATGGATGTGATGGTACAGGTAGAAGGAGATCGGAAAACAAAAGAATCCGAACTGCATTCCTTGATCAAGAGCTTGGGGCTTGGCAATGCCTCGATAAATGAAATCGTGGATTAGGCAGGGGCCTCCATCATTTCCGTACTCTTTGTTAAGCTTGTTCCAAAAATGCCTGATTGTAAGGTTGAACCCTGTTTTTGGAGCTGCAAAGTCCCCTATAATGAACATTCATGCTCTGCCCCACGGGCTTCACCCTACAGGGGAACCGGAACCGGGTCACGGGACTGCGCTACGATGCCCATGGCAATATCCTCTCCCTACAGCGCTTCGACGCGGCCGCGGAAAA
>CANLOE010000220.1 GCA_947492745.1 uncultured Cyclobacteriaceae bacterium
AAAAGGATGACGGGATAAAAGGAAGCGGAAACCACTATGATTACGGGATGAGAATGTATGACCCAAGAATAGGGAGATGGTGGAAACCTGATATTATGGAATCTGAAGCTCCAATGTGGACACCTTACCGTTTTGGATTTGATAATCCAATTAGATTTTCTGATTCTGAAGGTGATTTTGAGATAGATGAAGCGACCAAAAAAGCTTATCCAAAATTAGATTCATACTTGAAGAACATTGCTAAGGAGTACGCAGGAAAACCTGCTGAGTTTAAAAAGGCATTTAAAGAATGGGGAGATTTATCAGATGAGCAAGTAAATGAGATGCTTGAATATGGAAAGGGTCCAAAAGTATCTGTTATGAATTTAGATAAAGATGACGATAGGGATGGTATTGCAGATAGGCGATATAACGGACAAACGATAAGGGCAAAAGAGAACCCTGGAACTGATATTAATCGAAAAGGTAAAGACTGTGATTGTAATATCCGCTTGGATGATGATGTAGTAAATGTATATGAAAAAGCCACTACAGAAGATGATAAGAATGCAGGTAGGTTGTTGTTAGAGTCTACTCTACTTCATGAAGGAACTCATTATGGAGATAATAAAGATGGTGAGAGGAAACGTGATGATAAAGGAAATGTTATTGAAGTAGGAAAAGCTTTTGAAAAAGCAGCGTATGGACAGGATGTCGGTAGAGGGAATTATAAAAAAGTATACGAATCCAGTAAAAAGGTTGAGACCCCAAAAAAAGATGAGTAAACTGATTAGATGTATGTATTGTAATATTTTAATAGCGATATTGTTTTCTTGTAGTTTTCAAAATCGGAGTTCTAATGATGTTTTTGAAATATCAAAAGCTACAATAAATGAGAATAACGAAATAAAGTTGAGTGTTAAAATGACCAATAAAGAAGGCTCTACTGTTCTTTTTTATATACCAAATATGCAGGATTTATGCAGTAACATATTACAATTTTACATAATTGATAAAGAAGGAACTCAATACCATTATGATGTATGTGAAAGTGATGACCAGTTAGATGAAATCATGATAACAGAAAGAAATAGTAAAGAATTAGAAATAGGAATGAGTACTCAACTTGATTTTCAGCTTAATTTATCTTCTTTTTCAGCAAAACTAACAAAAGAGTCCATTGATGAAATCAAGTGTGTTATTGATTATCCAGAAGCCAATTTGGTTGGTTCGAGCAATATCTATCAAAAAAAGATAGAATCAAAAATTAAACTTTGATGAAAGCCCCCCCCTAGTCCTCGTTTGTAACGAGGATTGAACGTGTGGAGCGTTTTGAACGCGTTTTGCGAGAAGTATAGAAGT
>CANLOE010000221.1 GCA_947492745.1 uncultured Cyclobacteriaceae bacterium
CAACAGTTGTACAGGGCCACGGAAAACGGGAACGGGCACCGCCACGAACGTGCCCTGAACGCAAGGGACCGGGCCATGCTGACCGTTTTCTACGGTTGCGGGCTGAGAAGGAACGAGGGTGTGAACCTGACCGTTGACGACATCGATTTCGACCGGAGGACCCTGCACGTGAGGAAAGGTAAGAACCACAGGGAAAGGTTCGTACCGTTCAGCAGGACCGGTGCCGACCATCTACGGGAATGGATCTACGATCACCGTGCCGACCTGGTCAGGGGCCGTAGGGAAGGGGCGCTGTTCATCGGCCGTACCGGCCGTCCGATGAGCGGTAACGGCCTGTACGTACGTTTCAGGCTGTTGCGGCAACGTACGGAAGACCCTGAACTCCGGGGCATGGATATCGGTCTGCATGCCCTGAGGCACAGTATCGCGACCCACCTGCTACAGAACGGCATGGAACTGGGGAAGATACAACGGTTCCTGGGCCATGGCAGCCTGGAGAGCACACAGATCTACACACATTTGATCCAAAAAGAAGATGGGCAGCTTTAGGGAATATTTACGATCACAGGGAAAGGCAAAAAGTACCGTAACTGCTTACAGCAGCTACGCACTGGACTTTATCGGCTACCTGGATGCGGACGGTACGGAAGTTGAGAACGCCACGGCCAAGGAAGTGCTGGGCTACCTGAACCATCTCCAAAAGAAGGGACAGGAGAACAAGACCCGGAATATCCGGCTGAACGTGATCAAGCAGTTCCTTACCTGGCAGATCGAGACCGGGGCAAGAGCGGACAATCCCATCGCGCACCTGAAAATAAGAGGGGCAAAAAGGCAAAAGCTCTACCCGATCCTGAGCGGACAGGAACTGGGTGAGATCCACACGGGCTACGAAATCCCAACGGAGGAACACGAAAAGGCAAAATGCAACTGGTTCGGCACCTACCGACTTGCCCGGCAAAGAAACAGGGCCGTCCTGAGCCTTCTGGTCCATCAGGGACTGACCACCCCGGAAGTTGCGAAACTCACCCTGAACGACCTGAAACTAAAGGAAGGTCAGATCTACATAGGTGGCGGCAGGAAGAGCAACGAAAGGACACTGGAACTGAGGTCCGATCAGATCATCGAACTGATGGAATACCGATACACCACAAGAAACGAACTGCTGAAATACCGGGGACCGGAAACCGATCGGCTCTTCCTGTCGGTCCCCACAGCGGGAAAAAGCAAAGTATCGGGGGA
>CANLOE010000222.1 GCA_947492745.1 uncultured Cyclobacteriaceae bacterium
AGGGCGGGGGCCACTACCGCGTCATGATGATCGCCTCCGAGCATGAGGTGGACGGTGATTATACGCCGGGGAGGGAGAGGGAGGATTCGTCAGAATTTAGGAACAACCCTCGGCTTGAGGATTCTGCAAAAGAGACCGGTCATGGTTATGCGATTGATGCTGAGGGGAGTAATATTGGAAAAACTATTCATTCGGGTAAGCAAGGAAAACATATAGTTGGTCACAATAATTATCAGTCCGGTAAGAGTATGCTAAAGTCAGATGCTCAATCCCTGTTAGATGATTTTCATGCTGGAAACATAAAATCATCAAGAATTATCAGTGAGTCAAAAATAAGTGTCGATTTTGGAAAAAATATAGGGAATTATGTTCGAGATGGGGCCTCCACTCCAACTAGTGTAGGAACTGTAATTAATAGTAAAACAGGAGTACATATTGTCCCTGCTAACCCTTTACAATATTAACTTTATGAAAGATCAAAAATATACTGAGCTCAGAAGAGAAGTTTTAATATCAATTCAAAGAGCGTTATGGGGTATGGTATATCCGTCTATCAGAGCAATAGCAGTGGGTTTTAATGGAATGGAAAAACTCAAAGTTGTTTACTATCTAGATAGAGAACCGAATGATGATGACTATGAAAATATCAGTGATGTTACCGGTGAGGTTTGTTCAGATATTGCATTTATGGAAGTGGAAGAAATCTGTAAATTTACTCTTGAACCGTTTTCTAAACTAGATAGCTTAGAGTCTTGGGTGTATATGAGACAAGAGGAATAATAGTGTTGTCACCAAAGGGGAAATATTGGAAAATTATTCATACGGGCAAACAAGGAAAGCATATAGTTGGTCACAATAATTATCAGTCCGGTTAGAGTGGTTTAAAGTCAGATGCTCAATCCCCGTTAGATGATTTTCATGCTGGAAATATAAAATCATCAAAAATTATCAGTGAGTCAAAAATTAAGTGTCGATTTTGGAAAAAATATAGGGAATTATGTTCGAGATGGGGTATCCTAAACCGCTTGTTTTGTTGTACGCTATGTCCTCATAACGAAATCCGATTGACCAATTTGGCACAACATCTGGCTGCCCCCGACAGATTATGTACGCCGGCTACAGGTAGAGGGCGATATCGGAGCCCGTCCCGACTGGATGAATACCGCCATCGGCGCGGGCC
>CANLOE010000223.1 GCA_947492745.1 uncultured Cyclobacteriaceae bacterium
CTCCCGTGCTTACGGGACTTTCACCCTTTGGAACACTCGAATTCATGAGCTATATTCACCATTCAAGGCGCACACAAAGTGTATGTCGTTCATGTCGGCTAACCGCCGCCACGCCGCATACACAAACCGTTGGCAACAAGCGAAAAAAACAATGCAAGATTATATTGATTTAGCAGAAAAGAATGGAGTTACACTTTTAGAAAATGGAAAGTGTCAATTTTGTGGTGCTAATACTCAAAGAGGAATTCACGAATGCTTAGAAATATTTAATCTTGGATTTCAAGTCGTTGACTTTTCTAACAATGTAAATCACAGATATAGATTTCTGATTGTTGACGCACACACATTACAACACCCAGAAATTCACGGTAGATGGAATAATCACTTCCATCTTTCGAGACTACACTTGATTTTTAAATATGATATTAAATGGACTTATGAACTCTCTCCAAAACTTAGTGATTATCTGAATAAATATAAGGCTAATAGACAAAATGAATATCTAATTCCACCCGAAATACTTAAAAGAGGGAATATTACAACGACCGATATTAAAGAGAAATCAATCAACGAAAAAGACTGTAAAGAATTGATAAGAAAATGGGCATTGGATGTTTATGAAAAATGGAGTACCCATCATAGTATCGTAGATGATATTGCGAAAGGGTTTTTAAATCGAAAATAAAGAAAGCCAGTTGCTAACACGGTATAAAAAACATAGGGCATTTGTGTTTGCCGCAAGGTCTGTGTTTTTGTATAAAGTTAGCTAAATATAAAATTTGACGTTTAAAAAAATATAAAAGTAAAAACGTTTGTTTTGGCTTAGTGCAAACCCGAAAAGTCATCGCCTTTTACCTGCCCTACTTGCCTTATACTCACCGTTGGCGATAATTAAAAAAATGAAAAAATGAAACTTGACCTTTATCAAATTGATGCGTTTACAGACAAAACGTTTGGTGGGAACCCAGCTTATGTTGTGCCATTAACTGATTGGTTGTCGATGAGATATTATTAAAAATCACAAAAGACAATGCAGTTGCGGAAACCGCATTTTTTTGTAGATAAAGGCGATAAAATACATTTATGATGGTTTACGCCAGAAATTGAAATGGATTTATGCGGTCACGCAACACTTGCAGCTGCATATTGCCTAAAGTCAATT
>CANLOE010000224.1 GCA_947492745.1 uncultured Cyclobacteriaceae bacterium
CGCGCAGTCGACCGTTGGGGCGGCCCGGAAGGCAGCTGGTCTGTTGGGAGAGCACCTCCACCAAGGGAGGCTCGGGTACTGCGGGAGCGTGACCAATGGTAACAGTACCAAAAGCGGTACACAATGTCACTTTGTCGGTGGCCCGCACGTGATAGAGCCTGCCGTGGTCCAGACCGTTGATGACACTGCCCGTATAGATGGGGGCCGTGCCCGGGAAGGCCTCCGGGTCCACATCGAACCAGTCGAAGACATGCTCGGTGAAGGAACCGTCAACGGTCGCCATCGCGGCACCGTTGCCGTCGGCACCCTCACAGTTGGTGTTGACCGCTACGGTGCGTACCTCCAGTACGGGGGTGACCTGTTCGGTACCCACAATGACCGTCCTGTCCGTACGGCACACACCGGGGTCGGCCGTATCGAAGACCTCCACGGTCCACGGTCCGGCGGGGAGGTTCGTGATGGACCTCTTGAAGCTGTCGGCGGGGGTACGGGCCACATCGCCGGCGGACCAGCCGAAGGTATAGGCCACGTCCTGACGGTCGGCGGGGACGCCCGTCACGAAGGCGGTCGCGCTACCGTTGGGACTGTCGGGGTCGCAGAAGGTCAGCGGCAGTGCCGAGGCCTCCACGGTGATGGGGAGTATGTCGTCGACGAGGGTATAGTCCTCGATGCTGCTACAGCCCGTCAGGCGGTTGGTCACCGTGACCGAGAAGGTATGGCTGCCCGCGGAGGTGCCGCCCGTGGGCGTTATGCCCTCCAACAGGGGCGCGGTGTCGCCCGTACGGCGGACCGTGTCGATACCTGATTTGTCGTACCACTGGTAATCGAAGCCAAGCGCACCGGTGCCGACCGCACGTACCTCCAGCAGTCCCGTCACGTTGACGGGCTGGGCACAGCGCGTGGGGTTGGCGAAGCGCAGTAGATTCATCTCTGGATCGAGCGGGCGCAGGTCCTCGATCTCGAACTCCACGCGTGAGGCGCTACAGTTGTTGGCCGCACCGGACACCTCCACGAAGTAGGTGCCCGGTGACAGTCCCACTGCCGAGTCGGAGGCGGGGTCCACCGGGGGCACCAGCG
>CANLOE010000225.1 GCA_947492745.1 uncultured Cyclobacteriaceae bacterium
CTTCCTCCTCGAAAGTGGCCCTCAGCTGTAGGGTACGGGGCGCTGCGGAGAAGGTGACGCGGGTATTGCCCTGGTGGTCGAGGATGTCGTAGTGGTAGTCGAAGCCCTCCCCTTCCACGGGCCGGGCGCGGCCCTCGCTATGGGCGATGAAGCGCAGGGCCCCGTCCTCGTAGTGGGCGGCACCATTGTATTCCTTGATTTTCCGGCGCACTTCCCCATCGAAAACGATGGTCCGCAGTCTGTTGCCCAGGGCATCGTAGTGATGCCGCAAACGGGTGCCGTCCTTGAAGACGATATGCACGGGCAGGTCCATGAAGTTGTAATCGATGCGCTCGATGTCCTTGTTGCGGTCCCCCTTCAGGTTGCCGTCCACATCGTAGCTGTAGTCCTGCTCCGTACCGCCGTTGTCGAGGAAACCTTTGTCGGCCTGGCCTCGGTCACGGATATACTGCAGGCGGTTGCCTTGGTAGCTGTATTCCAGGTGGTCCATGAGCGCTCCCGTAGGGCCATGACGCTGCAGCTCGAGGATGTTCCCGTTGAGGTCGTAGCTTATCCCCTTGACATCAAAGGCCCTGTCGGTGCCGCTCCAGCTTTCGGAGGCGCGGAACATATCGGCCGACTGCAGCCAGTGGTCCTCGGTATAGGCAAATCTATAGCCCTGTTGTTCCATCTGTCCCCGGGCATTGGGCTGGCTCCAGACCATGGCGGAGGCCATGCCATCGAAGCGGGGCGTATTGTCGAGGTTGGGGGCGATGTCCTCATAATAGAGGCGCAGGGCAAATAGGTCCCCGTCCGCATTGGGGTCGGCGGCATCGGCGGCACCATCGAGCAGGGGAGCGTTGATACTCTTGAGCCATCCCTGGATATGGTAGCGGTAGTCCAGGCTCTGTACAAAGCTGCTGCCCCCGTCCTCACTGTGCAGGTTCTTTTCGACGAGCTGCCCGAGTTCGTTGTAGTGCAGGTCGGAGAGCAGCACTTTCGGTCCACTGCCGATCTGCTGCCACTCCCGGAGCAGACGGCCCCGGTGGTCATGTTCGTAG
>CANLOE010000226.1 GCA_947492745.1 uncultured Cyclobacteriaceae bacterium
CCATCCCGATAATCACCGAACCGACACCACTATTCCCGACAAACCGGGAAAATTCCCTTAACGGGACTGTATTATGACAATAAAGTACTCAAAAAGACCTTTTAAAGAGCATTTTCATTTTTTGGCACGTGATTGGCATTAAGGTAAATAGGTTTTTCATTTTTTTGTTTAGGTTAAATTAAGGTTAGTTTTTTCGTGGGGCCGGTTACCCCGATTTTTTTCGAAAGGACAGTGATTCAAAGGCTCGGGGTGGTTCCCGGGCTTTTTTTTCGTTTCATCTCAAGGTTTTCCTCTCTCCGAAATCAGTACGGCACACCATCCGGCGCAAGCGTCCGCTTGTGTCCCCGTGACGGACCTCCTACGAAACCATCACCATCACCCATCACGTCAATACCCTGCTGCACCTTTACGAACAAGATCGTACCGTCGCGCTCCCCATCCCGATAATCACCGAACCGACACCACTATTCCCGACAAACCGGGAAAATTCCCTTAACGGGACTGTATTATGACAATAAAGTACTCAAAAAGACCTTTTAAAGAGCATTTTTATTTTTTGGCACGTGATTGGCATTAAGGTAAATAGGTTTTTCATTTTTTTTGTTTAGGTTAAATTAAGGTTAGTTTTTTCGTGGGGCCGGTTACCCCGATTTTTTTCGAAAGGACAATGATTCAAAGGCTCGGGGTGGTTCCCGGGCCTATTCTTTTTTACGTCCATCTCAAGATTTTCCCCCACTTGGCGCAAGCGTCCGCTTGTGTCCCCGTGACGGACCTCCTACGAAACCATCACCATCACCCATCACGTCAATACCCTGCTGCACCTTTACGAACAAGATCGTACCGTCGCGCTCCCCATCCCGATAATCACCGAACCGACACCACTATTCCCGACAAACCGGGAAAATTCCCTTAACGGGACTCTATTATGATGGTAAAGTACTCAAAAAGACCTTTTAAAGAGCATTTTCATTTTTTGGCACGTGATTGGCATTAAGGTAAATAGGTTTTTCAT
>CANLOE010000227.1 GCA_947492745.1 uncultured Cyclobacteriaceae bacterium
TTGTCCATTCCTGTCATATCCAAAGAAATGTTCATACTAACCCTAGGGTTCATTGCATTCTCTTCATCATTGATCCATTCATTCATTTGGCGTCTAATTTCTTTTTCAAATGATTCAGCTCCGTAACCCAACTCCTTATCAACCAAATCTTTAATGGTGTCACTTTCTCCTTGTATAATTAAATTCCCATGCATTATATGATCTAACAGTGCAGATAGCCTAATCATGTCACCCTCTCGATTAGGATAGCCCACTTCAGAAGCAGGGAACACATTATTTTCAGTATCGGTTATTAATCTTAATAATGATTGATTCGACAAAGCCTCGTAGGTTGTTAAATGATATTCCCCCTCAATAATACCTGCCCCCAAATCGTCCAAAACCCAGTTGGCCCGGCCCCATATCCTGCTGGCTAAAAAGTCACCTATTTCAGTTACAAAGGTATCCAGTTCAATAAACCCTTGCTCTACCCTTCCGTCTTCATGGGTTATAGGTAAGACATCCAGAACAAACTCTCCATCATCAAACAGCCGAAGGGTTACCGAGCCTGATGCCCTGTTCAAAAAGCCAAACTGTCCAGTTGGGTAAGTATTTTCCGATGACTGCTCCTTGTCTTTACCTTCCGGCAAAACAACCGTACCTTCCTTCAACCCGGATCATGCGTTGGAACTTCGTAACGAGGGTCTGAATATCAATAAATCAGGGGGTTTTATTGGATTTAGCATAGCACCGCTATGGTGAATTCAAAAAACTTAGTGCAACGACTGATTTGCAGATATTTAGATCCGCAGTAGATTTTCCAATGCATGATCCGGGTTCAAGTAGAGCCGGTCTACACCTTCCACTTTAAGCACATCAGGGCTGTTGGTTACCACCAGGTCACCGGTCGTCTGCCCGCCGAGCACCAGCTTTTCAAAC
>CANLOE010000228.1 GCA_947492745.1 uncultured Cyclobacteriaceae bacterium
TCCAACAGGCAAGGGAGATACAGCAGGATGAATGAGAACGGCCCCGAAAGGGGCTTTTTACATAAAGGGAAACCAATACAGGAACAAAAAACGTTATATTCATGGAACAACTACGATATATGGACATACAACTCGAGAAAGCGGACATCGTGAGGCGTTTACAGCATGTAGAGGACGAATCGCTCATACTTGCCTTTAAGAACATGCTCGACTACGCCATGAAAAAAAACATCTCTATTGAAAGCGGACGTGCAGAAATGGCAGCCAATGCCGAAGCATCCAACCGCGACATCGGGGCCGGACGTGTCAGGGGGACCGGCGGGTTCGAAGGGGAACCTGACCAAGAGATCTCCCACCCCACAAAAGAAGAAATGATCGCCCGCGCAGAGGCTTCCAACAGGGCCATCCGTGAAGGCAGGGTGAAGGGCATAGAACAGGTAAGGAAGGAATCAAGGAACTGGTAGCAGTATGACCGTTGAGATAACCGCACCCGCAGAGGAAGCGCTCCGCGAGGTGAAATGCCGTTACAAAAGGACCAAGGGACAGAAAACCGTGGATGCGATACTAGATAGGGCCGAAACATTATCGAACCTTGCGGACCGGGGACGTATCGTGGAAGAACTGCGCGGCACCGGGCAACAGCACAGGTACATCATCGAGGGCCGCTACAAGATAATATACTTCAGGGAAAACGATACCGTATACGTTACGGATGTCTTTCACATGGGCATGCCACCCGAAAAAATCAGGGAAAGGAACATGGAAAGATGAGCGAAAAGGACAAAGGAAAAGAACCGGTTCAGTGGGACGACAGGATACAGTGGCAGGAAAGCCAGAGCGAAAGGGGAAGGGACACCGAATACCCATGGAACCACTAGAGAACGGCCC
>CANLOE010000229.1 GCA_947492745.1 uncultured Cyclobacteriaceae bacterium
GGACACCTCCACGAAGTAGGTGCCCGGTGACAGTCCCACTGCCGAGTCGGAGGCGGGGTCCACCGGGGGCACCAGCGGGGCGCCCGCCGCATCGGTCCAGGCAAAGAGGTAGCGGCCCGTGTTCACCGGGTCGGAGAGGTCGTAGCGCGTACCGTCCTCGGTAACGGCCGTCACGCGGGCACTGCCATCGGGGTCGTCACAGAAACGTACGGGCTCCAGGGCCAGGTCGGCCCGGGACACCGAGACCACGGGGGGCATGTCCCTGACACTGTAGATGGCCGAGGTGGAACAGCCCGTCAGGCGGTTGGTCACCGTGACCGAGTAGGGGCCGCCCGTCAGGCTGTTGGCCACACTGTCCACGGTGTTCATCGAGGGGTCCAGTGGTACCCGTGACGCGTCACGGCCCGAGAACCACTCGAAGTCATGGTCGCCGTTGTTGCCGCCACGGACCGAGACGGTTATCGTACCGTTCGGGGGGACCGTACCCGTACAGTTGGTATTGTTCACCACCGGGGCCGCCGCTATCGCGGGGTCGGTGGCCACGCTCTCCACCTCAGCGGACTGCGGTGGGGAGAAACAATCGGGGTCGGCACCCACCGTGGTGGGCTTGGCCCGTGCCACGAAGGTGTAGGCACCCTCCGTGAGGCCTACCCCTCCAGGGAGACGGTCGAACAGGTAGTCGGTCACGCCGGTGATGCCCTGAAGGGTATCCAGTGCCGTACCTCGGGCATTGGAGCCCTCGAACATGATGATCTCGTAGGAACCCTCGTCAAAGGGGGAGGGCGTTACGCCATCTGCCAGAAATTCGGGTACATCCATAGTGACAGTGATGGAGCCCTCATTGGCCGGGGAGCAGGTGGTCACATCGGTAGAG
>CANLOE010000230.1 GCA_947492745.1 uncultured Cyclobacteriaceae bacterium
CTTGGCCTTGGTCCTTGTATGGTCGATGTCCTCGATGGCCAGGTATAGCTGGTACTCATGGTGCTCTCTGGCCCCGCAATACTCGGTGCCCCTATCGGTAAGCAAGCGCAGCAATGGCACACCGTACCGCTCGTAAAAAGGGACCACTCTATCATTGAGAAGGTCTGCTGCCACCAAGGCGTTCTTGCGGTCATAAAGCTTGCACTGTACCGTTTTCGAGTAGGTATCGATATAGGTTTGTTGATAGATCCTGCCCACACCCTTGATGGTCCCAACGTAATAGGTGTCCTGTGCGCCCAGATAGCCCGGATGATGGGTCTCTATCTCACCGTGTGCCTGTTTCTCCTCTTTGGCCCGTTCCAGGGCACTCAGTTGGGACTCGGTCAGCACCAGGCCTTCTTGGGCCGCCTTGGCTTCCAAGGCCTTCAGGCGCTTCTTCATGGTCTCCAGACCGTGTCGCATCCAAACACAGCGGACACCACAGGGAGAAATAAATACCCCTTCTTTCTTTAGTGAGTTGGAAGCCCTTTGCTGGCCATGGGCAGGTTGTTCAACAGCATAGGCAACGACGCGTTCCTCTATATCGGCAGCGATGCGGTTCTTTCTGTTGGGCTTCTTGCGGCTCAGCTCGGCAAGGGCAGCATCACCGCCCTGCTCATAGAGTTCCTTGTAACGGTAGAAACTATCACGGCTATAGCCGAAGATCTTACAGGCTTGGGATACGTTCCCCAATTGCTCCGCTAAATTGAGCAATCCCAACTTGGTTTTGATTACTTTTGTTTCAGTTTTCATTCTGACAGTAATTAGGGTTAAACTTTAAACTGGACATTTAAATTTAATCCTAACTGTCAGATTAAGTCTGAACTACTTCA
>CANLOE010000231.1 GCA_947492745.1 uncultured Cyclobacteriaceae bacterium
GCAAAGAAGTTGTCATGGATACCGATACGCTCCACGCCCAGCAGCTCCTGCCAGATCTCCACCAGCTGTTCTTCCAAGGGACCGCGGGGGGCCGTGTAGGCCGCACCCGAAGGGGAAGGGGACTCCGGGGAGGGCAGCGCCGAGCGGTCCACCTTGCCATTGTCCGTCAGCGGAAGTGATGCCAGCGGCACCCAGGTGCGGGGCACCATGTAGGCCGGCAGCTGGCGGCCCAGCCCCTCTTCCAGACCCGGGCCGTCGAACTCCCCGACGGGGACCACATAGCCCACCAACCGCCGCTGTCCGTCAGCACCGGTGGGGGCCAGCACGCAACAGGACGATACCCCGTCACTGTCCGATAACAGGGCCTCGATCTCGCCCAGTTCGATGCGGTGGCCCCGTACCTTTACCTGATCGTCGGAGCGGCCCAGGAACTCCAGCTCGCCACCGGGAAGCCAGCGGGCCAGGTCCCCCGTACGGTAGAGGTGGCCCTCAGTGAGGAAGGGGTCCGCCACGAAGCGCTCATCGGTCAGCTCCGGACGGTTCAGGTAGCCAAGGGCCACCTGTAGCCCCCCGATGCACAGTTCGCCCACGGCACCCGGAGGGAGAAGCCCGCCCCAGGGGTCCAGGACATGGGCCGTCACGTTGCCGAAGGGGCGGCCGATGGGAAAGGGGGATGCCCCAAAAGGTCCACTGGGGACACGGTACCGGGTACAGCCCACCGTGGCCTCCGTGGGGCCGTACTCGTTGTAGATATCGAGACCCGAGAGGTCATCGCCCAGCGGCGTGAGGTGCGCGGGCAGCAGGGCCTCGCCACCCACTATGAT
>CANLOE010000232.1 GCA_947492745.1 uncultured Cyclobacteriaceae bacterium
CACAGGCAGCTCATAGGGTTTCAGATCAGCATCAGACGGCCGGAAAACCAATGTACCACCGCTCCATTCTTTATCCACATGGCATGTGCAGGCACTTATCGTATCGCCGATGGTCGCGGTCGGGAACACAAAAGTTCGCTCCACTGAACAGCTGGCCCGATAATGTCAATCCGGACAAAGCGCGGTTGCTCCCATGGCCTATCAAACAAAAATTATGGACAGAATATACATCGGTATACCGACATCAAAACCTATTACCAAAATATATTTCTAGATCAAGGTAGGGTATACCCGAGGTCAAAGCGTTCTATAAGTTGAAAGAAGCAATGATTATCTGCTTCCTATTTTTTTTTTAATCAACAAAACCAAAAAAAAATCATGAAAACCCTAAAATTAATTGGATTATCACTATTTTCTGCACTAACCATCATGTCCTTTGACAATGCAGGAGATAAAGTTCGACCTCAAACCGGTACCGACATCGCCGACAGCACATCAGTCCTAGGGGACTCTTCCCTTTTGGCAAAGGGTACCTACATCGCCGACAGTACATCAGCCCTGGGGGACTCTTCCCTTTTGGCAAAGGGTACCTACATCGCCGACAGTACATCAGTTGGCAAATGGTAAGAGAAATTGTCTGAATGCTAATCCTGCATTGTCCACGCCATTGTGTCGGTTTTTAATGCTTTCGAGGATATCCCGCTATATTTCGGAGTTCATCATGAGCATTTGACATGCAATCTATAGGCATCCTTAAATTCAGCGTAGCAGTGCTACTTTTCAAAAAAAGGTAAGCCCTCGCGCTTGTAGCGGGGTCAATAG
>CANLOE010000233.1 GCA_947492745.1 uncultured Cyclobacteriaceae bacterium
TCCTCCAAAGTGGTCTCGATGTAGGTCTCCCCTGTTGCCGCATCCACTTTCCGTTCCCGTTGGAACTGGTGGTAATGGGTCACCACTTCGATGAACTGCAGGTAGTGGTTGTTGGTCCTCCTTGGTTTCAGTACCTCTTCGGGGATGTTCAGCAGCTCCGCAAAGGGGTTGACGACCTTGATGGGCTCAAGTGACCGCTGAACGTTCTTCAACAGCTCCCGGGCGGCACGTTCACCGTCTCCGTCCACCTTTCCCGCCGATAGTTTCCGCTGGTGTTCCATTATTCGCCTGTCCTGTTCCCTGCTCTCGTCCAGGTGGATCAGGAAGCTCCGGTTCGCGTTGTCCTCATAGATCTGTTCATGGGTCGTACAGCCCGCAACGCTCACCGGCCCTTCAACCACCAGGTGGATCGTACGCGTTTCACCTTTCGTGTTCTTGTGGGCGATGGTCTTGGAGATCCTTTTCTTGGATTGCAGTTCCCGTAACGGATAGAGCGAGCTTTCCGCACCGTCCAGGTCCTCGATCAGTATCAGTTTGTGCTTGAGCTCCCGCTGCCCGAAGTAGTAGAAGGCGTTCTCGCTCAACGTGGTGATCTCGATCCTGTCCTCTTCCGGTATCAGTTCGCCCACCTTTTCCTGTAGGTGGGTCTTCCCCGTGCCGCTGGCACCGAGGCTTACGGTGTGCAGGGGACGGTCCAGTTTCCTACTGGTGAAGATCAGGTACATCAGCAGACGGTTGGTCTCTTCCCCCACCACACCGCTCTGCCCGATCAGTACGTTGGTACGCTGCATCAGGTCACCGGACCTTAAAAGGTCCTC
>CANLOE010000234.1 GCA_947492745.1 uncultured Cyclobacteriaceae bacterium
AAGGTGTTCGTCACCACATGTGAGGCGGTTCCACTACGTTCCTCCGCACACATGCCGCTCCTCACGGCAGTTCCCCTTTTTGTTTCCATAGGAAAATATACGCCTCCGGCAGGTGGGGGAAAAAACAAAAAACACTGCCCGTGCCATTGCTCGCCTGCGGGCTCGTCGGGAAGCCACCGGACGTTCCGCACGGAAAAGTGCGGCCCTTCCCCCGGCGGTCCCTCCTCACACTCGCATGCGCCTCGCACATTTACCTGCACCACGGGGAACTGCAACTTTGGCAGCGCGTCGGCCGATAATGAGCACTTTATCATTGTTGCGGACCGCTCGCACGGCCCTTTTGCCTCCAAGGTGTGCCACCAGGTCGGCAAAAAGGCCGTTACCGTACCTTCCCGACGTACGGAAAGTATAACCGGCCTTGACGGCAAAGTGAAAAACACAAAAAAACGGACACCTTTTTTTGCTCTGCCGTCAAGGACGGTCCAAGCCCGACTGCGAAGGACATAAAATGTACGGCCATCGACATGGCGCGGAAGGTTGCCGCTCCCCCACCCCGAAAGAAAGTATGCGAGCCGCCACTGCGAGTGCCCCTGAAGGCCCGACGGGGGGAGCGCGGCAGCGTGACCGTCGGTGGCGGCAGGGGCCGCAGGGCGAGCAAAAAAACGGGCAGCGTCCGAGGTACGAGGCGGGAGCTGACGTGAGGGAACGGCCGTGTGTGCGCAGCGCAGCGGAGGCACCTCACGGACATGGACGAACACCTTTGGACCCGAGCGTTCGGAGGGGGGCCACGTGCGCCGGCCACGC
>CANLOE010000235.1 GCA_947492745.1 uncultured Cyclobacteriaceae bacterium
GATAACAGTAGCGGTCATTGATGACGGTATTGAGGAACACGAGGACCTGAACGATGAGAACGGTGTCAGTCGCATCCGCAAAAGGTATGCGCTGAACGGAAACGGCAGCCCCGTTGCTGATCAGATCTACCACGGTATGGCCTGTGCCGGGATAATAACTGCCTCGCATAATGATGTGGGCATCCGTGGAGTAGCTCCCCTCGTAAAGTTGATGGGTGTAAATTACCAATCTGGGGGTGAGACCATACAGGATATGGCTGATGGGTTCAAATGGGCGAAGGAAAACGGGGCTGATGTTTTTAATTGCTCTTTTGGTTTTCCTGCATGTCAACTGGATTTTCCTGACCTGAATGAGGCGATTAGAGATGTCAGTAAGACAGGGCGTAATGGTAAAGGTTGTGTCGTTGTATTTGCTTCGGGCAATGGTCGTCCGAATGAACTTTGCGTAGCCTCACCCGGACGCATGGATGAAGTTATCGCTGTAGGTGCCATTACCAGTAGGGGGCGGCGTGCGGATTACAGTCAGTTTGGCCCCGAACTGGACCTAGTGGCTCCTTCTGCCGACGGTGATGTATTTGCTCCTGGCCCCAAGGTGCGTACCCTTGACAGAATGGGGGCTATAGGTTTTTCCAGCAATAACTATGTATTGGATTTCGATGGTACTTCGGCGGCTGCACCTGTGGTCGCAGGGGTGGCTGCACTCATGCTGAGTGTCAATCCAGATCTGACGCTAGATCAGGTCAAGGAAATACTGTACTCAACGGCCATTGATATGGGTCCTTCTGGCAAAGATGACGA
>CANLOE010000236.1 GCA_947492745.1 uncultured Cyclobacteriaceae bacterium
CCACTGGTCCGCGTATGCCACGCGGATCGGACGTACATAGCGTTTGCAACGCGTCCTTGTTTTCTGTTTTTTCTTTTTCAGTTGAACCCCGAACCCTGCCTACGGATGAAGTAGGGCCGTTCGTATTCCGGTACCGCCCCACTAGCGCAAGCTTACAGAACAAAAAACCGGTCCAAGTGTCCACTTGGACCGGTTTTGTTTTCAGTGGAAGGGCCTTTTCATGAAGAATAGGCCTTTCTCGCACCCGCATCCCTCAAAAATGCATCCATCAGGGCAAACAGGTGTTCCCTGTCCTTTTCGTCAAGTTCCTGTATACGGTTCAGTCTCTTTACCATCTGTCCATCGAAAGAGGCCGTCGCCCCCTCATCCACCAAATGATCGAGCGTAACACCGAAGACCGATGCTATCCTTCTGGCCGTTTCCACCGAGGGCATCGCCTCATTGCGCTCGTACTTCCCTATTGCCTCGCGCGATGCCCCGACGGCCTTTGCAAGTTCCGTCTGTGAGAGTCCCCTTGCCTTGCGAAGATATGCTATCCTGTCACCGATTTTACCCATGAAACTACCTTAAAGTGTATGATAATACAACATTCAACAAAATTAAGGTATTTTATTATGTAAAAAAAGACAATAATAATTTGGTCCATAGGGATGATTTTATAGATTTGTGTACAATCAGACACAAACAGAGTTTTCAGAAAAACTTTCCCCCAATGGAAATCCCCGAGATAAAATCCCGCCTCGACATCATCGACACCGCCGCACTGCTGGGCCTGTCCATCGACCCC
>CANLOE010000237.1 GCA_947492745.1 uncultured Cyclobacteriaceae bacterium
GCTGAATCCAAGAAAACGCTCTGATGTATTGCCATTTAAGTCCTCATGACGAAGTTCCAACGAACATTCTGGGTTTATTTGAACCCAAATTGATCAGTAGCCTCCCTATTACGAGTACAAATCGCTTCAAAATCAGCAGTTTTACACTGCGTAGGGTCGTCTTCTTAAGAATCAATTAAGCCTCCTCACCCAAACCGCTGATTTTATTTTTATGCCCACATCACGAAATTCTATTGATCAATTTGGGTTGAAGTGATTTAGGCTTTTGTACTCTGACGAAAGCTTTGTCCCATTGCATAGTTGAAGCGATGAAACTTAAAAAAGACAAAATCAGAGTGTTAAATGTAAAATTCGCAGGTAATAGAAAAAGTCCAAATCACTTCTTTATGACAATTGTGATTCTTTGACGAACAGTTTTAAAAATCCACTCCTTTATAACCGGTATAATAACAAAAGGCAGAAGCGGTTATTTATCTTTTGAAGTACAATCTTCTTTACTCAGAGAAGTTTTGGCTGCTATTATTATAGCAATTGTAGTCGTTTATTCCGGAGAGGTACGAGCGTGAAAATAATATCCCGAGAATTTAGCGAGCGAAGGGGCCAGTGTGCCGCGTGAGAAAAGATAGCAACAACAGCAGCGAAGGTTTGAACGAAATAGTACAACAAAAGAAGCCTATAAAAAAAATAGTTGGAGTGTATACATTTGACTGGACAGTAAGAAAAGCTCAATAGGGTTAACTTACAGAAAGAATGAAGAAAACAA
>CANLOE010000238.1 GCA_947492745.1 uncultured Cyclobacteriaceae bacterium
AAAAAAGTGCCCGGCGCACGGCCCGAATACTTTGTCTATGATGGGCGCGACCGTCTCGTGCTGCGACAGGACGGGGAAATGCGCCGGGACAACAAGTGGCTCTTCCACAGGTACGATGCCCTGAACCGTACCGTACTCACGGGCTTCTACCGCAGGAGCGCGCCACTGGACCGCGAGCAGCTACAGGCAGTGGTCGATGCCTTTTACCATGGGGCCCTGCCCGATGACCCCAAGTACCACGAAGTACGGGAAAAGGGGAGCGGCACCCTTCTGGGCTATACGCAGCGCAGTTTCCCCAAAGTGCACAGCGCCCAACAGTACCTCAAGGTATACTACTATGACAACTATGACTTTGCGCACCAAGTGGGCCAGCGGTTCCGCTCTACCGAGGGCTATGCCAATAGGGAGTCCGGGGTCCGCGGTCAGCTGACGGGAACCAAGACCAAACTACTGGACGGTAGTCACGGATGGCTGGACCACAGTTATTACTACGATGCCAAGTACCGCCTGTTGCAACAGGTATCGGCCCATCCCGGCGGGATACAGGAGCGTAGCCACTACCGCTACAGCTTTCAGGGACAGGTACTGGAGTCCCGCACCGACTACAGCGGCCCCCTGTCACTGAGTATTGGGGAGCGCTTCACCTATGACCATCGGGACCGACTGCTGAGCACCGAGCATCGCATCAACGAAGGGGACTGGGTCACCCTGGCGCACCACCGCTACAACGA
>CANLOE010000239.1 GCA_947492745.1 uncultured Cyclobacteriaceae bacterium
AGCTGTATCGCGCTCTTGAACATCAACTCCGACGGTCGACTTCCGGACGATGGCAGGAACTTCGGTACTGCCTTCCCTATGGGCCACGTTCTCATCGGCTTCTTCTCCCTTTACTTCCGCAGTTCTTGAATCGAGCTTTGCACTGGTCGTCTCCGCGGAGTACTCCCCTTCACTATTGGCTCCCTCGGGTTCTTTTGAGCTTATGGAAAGCGATTCTTTCAGCATATAATCGCCAACGGTATTCGCTGCTACGGTGGCCTCACCCTCAATAGGTCCGGTGGATAATGATGAAGGCAGGACATCATCCTGAGCTGTATCGCGCTCTTGAACATCAACTCCGACGGTCGACTTCCGGACGATGGCAGGAACTTCGGTACTGCCTTCCCTATGGGCCACGTTCTCATCGGCTTCTTCTCCCTTTACTTCCGCAGTTCTTGAATCGAGCTTTGCACTGGTCGTCTCCGCGGAGTACTCCCCTTCACTATTGGCTCCCTCGGGTTCTTTTGAGCTTATGGAAAGCGATTCTTTCGGCATATAATCGCCAACGGTATTCGCTGCTACGGTGGCCTCACCCTCAATAGGTCCGGTGGATAATGATGAAGGCAGGACATCATCCTGAGCTGTATCGCGCTCTTGAACATCAACTCCGACGGTCGACTTCCGGACGATGGCAGGAACTTCGGTACTGCCTTCCCTATGGGCCACGTTCTCATCGGCTTCTTCTCC
>CANLOE010000240.1 GCA_947492745.1 uncultured Cyclobacteriaceae bacterium
CTGAAATACCGGGGACCGGAAACCGATCGGCTCTTCCTGTCGGTCCCCACAGCGGGAAAAAGCAAAGTATCGGGGGAAGGTGGCCTACAGATATGGAAGGGGCTGACGAAGGACATCAAAGAGCGCCGCCCCGGGTTCGTCAACCTCAGACAGTTGCGTACCAGTGTGATCGTTCACTGGCTCGAACGTTACAACCTGAGGCAGGTACAGCAGATGGCGGGCCACCGTTACATCAGTTCCACGGAAAGCTACCTGGTGAACCGCACCGATGACCTTCGGGAGGACATCGACAGCTACCACCCCTTCTGAGGGTTGCGGTAGGTCACGGGAACGTGAAACGGCACATATTGTCCACTTTATACAACAGTAAAACCGAATTTACCATGAAAACAAGAAACAGGGGGCCATAGGCCGAAAACAAAAGGTTTTGTAATAACTTTGCTTCCAAAAGCCGTAAACAGAGATGAAAATCAATTAAGATACGGCCCACTATGCCCCCGGCAGGGAAACGACCCGGAACGCCCTTTACGGCGCGTTGGAAGGGCTAAGGTGGGTCTTTCCAAAATCCAAAAGCCGTAATACAATGACACATTACACTACTACGATGGAGCAGTTGCGCCCGTTGCGCGATATGATCGCCTCCGACCATCTGGGCAACTACCGGGAGGTGGAGCACCGCCTTACACAGATCATCTACCGTCTCCACTACCTGCCCCC
>CANLOE010000241.1 GCA_947492745.1 uncultured Cyclobacteriaceae bacterium
TTTCCAGTTGTTCCGCGGTCTTGTTGAACTTGGGCATTTCCAGGTAGATAAAGGTCAGCTTGTCGTAGAATACCCTACAGGTCTCCGTGTCCATGAGTTTGACATCATAACGGTACTTTTCGGGTTCCGCCTTTCCCTCTTCGAACACGAAATCAAGTATGGCGATGGTGTATACCGCCTTTAGCTCGAAGTTCCAGTCCGTTCTTTTGGCCTGTTCCCTGATGGGGAAGGTGGAGTAGTATACAGTCCTGTCCTTGAAGAAGTTCTGTTTGGACTTCTGCAGCTCGACGATAAATTTCTCTCCCTTTTGGTTCTCGCAATAAAGGTCGAAGATTGCCCTTCTGTCCAAGGAGGAATCCCCCAGCTGTTCGTTTTTGATATAGTTCAGCGATACGATCTCCCCTTGTTCCTCTCGTAGCAGCTCGTTCAGGAAGTCCAGTAGCAGGTCCTTGTTGGGCTCTTCTCCGAAAAGCCTCTTGAACCCATAGTCGGTAAAGGGGTTGATGTATTTTTCCGTTAGTGAGGTCATCCTTTGATATAGTCTGATTTTGTAGTTGAGGTAAGCTTAGAACGGTTTTTACATCTCATCATTGTGGATGATTTTTTCTACATCTTCCAAGGGCAGTGCCGTCATTTTCGCGATTTCAAGGGGCGGTTTCCCCTGCGCGTGCATCAACCTTACCAC
>CANLOE010000242.1 GCA_947492745.1 uncultured Cyclobacteriaceae bacterium
CCGGAGGCGGTCATAAAAAAATGAAAACAAAAAGGGAACCGCCGTGAGGAGCGGGACCCGTGCGGTGGAGCGCAGCGCAGCCGCCTCGGGGGACGCGACGAACTCCTTTGGACCTGCGAACGTGGTGGACCGCTGCCCCCGGCACGCGCCCCCGGAGGGCGCGGACACGGACCGGACTAGCCCTTCATTTTTGCGGGATCCCGGTTCGTATCGAAAAAATCGGTGACCACGATGGTACCGCCATCGATATAGTAGACGATCTTGTAGCGTCCCTCGATGACCCTTCTGTGCCCTTCTTCCAGATGGGACAGCCATTCCTCCTTTTGGCCCTTTTCAGGGTTGAGCACAAGGCCGTCCCCGCGTCTGAACAGTGCGGCCGTTATCTGCCGCGCACGTTCCCCGGGCAGTTTCTCCTTTCTTATCCTGAAGTCAAGTGATTCGCTCAGGCTATCGAGTGCCTGAAGGGTATAGTGTACCCTCACAGTCCGAGCCTCTTGTTGACCTCCGCTTCTGCCGCCTCTCGGGTGAACACCCTTCCGGCCCTTACGTCCTCTCTGGACCTGAGCGCACGGGCGGTCATTACCTCTCCGGGTGCCTCTCCTGCGGTGGGCATTTCGCCGGCCTCGTCCAGTATCTGCCTGATGCGCCGTATGGTCCCGATGTCCTGCAGCCTTGCCAG
>CANLOE010000243.1 GCA_947492745.1 uncultured Cyclobacteriaceae bacterium
CAAGTGACCATGGAGCTACTGGACGGGTTCCAAGGTGGGGACCAGTTGTACTACCACTTGGTGACCGATGCTACCGATCCGGGACCTGCCGCTATCGAACTGGGTACCTTCGCCCCGAGAATGGCCAAACTGCCCGCTTTCGGTAAGAGTTCCCTCTTCGATAAGACGACCTACATCGGGTTCTCTCCCGTAGTGAACGGCGAAACAGGTGCCGACAATCCCGAAAGACAGTCGCTCAGCTCGACCATTCTCGACAATGACCTGGACCCTATCAATGTGTTCCCTTTCGACCCCGACAATGACCAGAAGTTCCGCAACAACTATAGCCCGATGTGGGATGCCCACCTGAACATGTGGACACAAGAGGCCATCGACGCGGGACTGAGACGACGCATCACCAGCTTCGAGGACCTCGCCGCCCTTGTAAAGGCAGGACATGTGACCAGCTTCGACGGCAGCCCCGGTAGCCCTAACGAGTTCGTTGCCGGACTGAACTACACCGGTGCCATGATCAACTGCCCCGTTATCGCTCAGCCCTTCGAGACCGAGGACAACAGTCAGGACGGTGGTTTTGGAAACGGTTTCTAGAAAAACAGGAATAAACCCAAAATAGTCAATAGCCTTCCTGTTCCGAACATAAATTGCTTCAAAA
>CANLOE010000244.1 GCA_947492745.1 uncultured Cyclobacteriaceae bacterium
CGATAGCGCTGCTATCCCTGTGGTTATCGCCTTGATTGAAACCAAAATGACCCGCGGAATCTTATACGACATTTGAAACCCAAATTTGTATTAGACCATTTACTAAGGACTTCTTTCAGGCTGTCCACCCCTTGTTGTGGCGTGTAAAACACATCATCCGGGTTAAAAACAGTCTTTAACTCTTTACGGAACGCTTCTCGATGAGCCTTTCGGATGAGTTTGTTCAGGTTCCTTTGAAAGTGTAAAACACAGTTTTGTTTCATACTGTTGGCAAATACTTTACCTACAACACGATCTAATCCTGTCAACCCATCAAAAACAAATAAACCTACCTGTTGAACACCTCTGGAGCGGATCCCTTCCAAAACCTCCTGCCATCCGCAGGCTGATTCCTGAGGGATATTAATAATACCTAACACCTCTCCGGTATGATCTTCCTTTAGTCCTGTAAGTACATAAAATGCTTCTGTAGCCACTGTTTCTCTACGGATTTTGAGGTGTATTGCATCAATGTAAACAATAGGATAATAGTGATCTAATTGTCGATCCAACCAAGCTTCAACTAAGGATGAAAAGTCTGGAGTGTATACATTTGACTGGACAGTAAGAAAAGCTCAATAGGGTTAACTTACAGAAAGAATGAAGAAAACAA
>CANLOE010000245.1 GCA_947492745.1 uncultured Cyclobacteriaceae bacterium
AAGCGCATCAATGCCCTCATCGACCGGGCCGTCAATGTAGCCACAGCCCTGGTCAACCAACTGGCCGAAGCACTGAAAACCGCCGTTTGCGCCTTGCTGGATGCCCTGGGAGCCGTATTGGATGCGATATTGGCCATCTATCAGGCCATTTACAATGCCATCCTGGCTGCCCTGGAGTTCCTGGTAGTGGGGCTGATGAAGATATTGGAGGGCATTGCCAATCTGGTCATGTCAGCGACCCAATCGCCGGACCATTTCTTCGGGCAGATGTCCGAAGAACTATTGGGTCAGGACGTGACAAAGCCCCTGCCCAACGAACGGCCCCTTCCCATTGATACGGAGACCACTGCCACAAAGGTCGATGTCAGGCAGGCCATTGACGGGACGGACATGGAGCAAAAGGATGCCGACACCCTCAAAAAGGACAGTTATCAGGAAGGAGAGGTCGAGGTGGACCAAGTCCTGACCGGTGCCGTGCTGGATGATGCCCTAATGGCCCAATTGGCAGCTATGGAAGATGGTGCTTCTCTTGAATTTGGCGAATCCAACGACAAGGAACATGAGATGGATGCTGTCAGGGCCGATGCCCTGGAGGCAGAACAGACCATGGGAGAAGAAAGCACGGCACCGACAGCCACTGTACCCACGG
>CANLOE010000246.1 GCA_947492745.1 uncultured Cyclobacteriaceae bacterium
GCGGCAGAGATGGAGGCCGCCATACTGGAAAACCGCCACCACGACGGGGAAAACGGCAGGTATGTCATCGTGGACGGGGCATGGCTCGAACAGGAGGGCGACGGCCCCGCCCCAAGGGCGCTCATCGCCACCCTGAACGCAAAGCTGAACGGTTTCAATGCCGATAGCCCGACCAAGTTCTACATAGGGCTGCGGGGCATTGCAGCGGTACCCGCCCTACAGGCCGCCCCGACGGACGGTACCCCCTCCTCACTGGACGATCAGCTCGGCTACCTGAAAGAGGGCATGGACCGCGAGGCCGTGGAGACCGCACTCGGGTACGCCCGGCAGCTGGAGACCGAGCATATCGGCGGTATCATGAACAGGCCGCACGTCCGGGCCGGGCCCGATATCCTCATCTTCACCTATTCGAGGTACCTTGTGGAAAGGATATCGGCGGAAGGAACGGTAGGGGAGGTCTACGGACTGGCCGCGCACTATGCCACCCCGGGTATTGCCGCGCAGGGCGCACGGCTCAGGGGGCACTATCGGGCCAACAGGGAGTTCTACGACTTCGTGGACAATGCCGAAAGGGCACTGCCCGAATATATCGAGAAGGGGATAGCGGTACTGGGCAGTCCGCCCTTCGACAGCGACCCCGTCTATGC
>CANLOE010000247.1 GCA_947492745.1 uncultured Cyclobacteriaceae bacterium
CCCTCTGGAAGGTGGTGGGTCCATTAAGATCGAACAATTGGACTTCGGAAATACAAACATTGCAATAGATGGCAGGACAAAAGTTTCATTGGAATATATTAATGCTACTGATTTCAAAATATCGCTGCCTAAATCTGAATAATAAGATTATTAGAATTTTTTTTCGATTTAAAATGAAAAAAGCTAAAGGTATAGTACTCGCTGTTTTTTGTTTATTCTCTGTCTATGCCATGTTCATAAAATTAGAAGATCAAGAAACAGAATATTCTATTTGGACAAGTGGTGAAGCCATGCTTCTTTTTGTGATAAACCTGTTTTTCACTTGTATATTTATCATTCAATCTTTTTTTATAAGTAAGCCATTTAAAATTTATCATCATCTCTTGTTTCTAATTGAGGGTATATATATCAATGTTATGGGCGTTATGCTTTTTGTGGGACTTACTTATCAAAGCAAACCTATAGAGCCTCATTATACAATAGTTCTCTTTTACTTTATGTATCAACATATCACTGCCCTTTGGGCCCTTATCCTCGTCACTCCTCTTAATAAATTAAAATTCTTCAACTGGCCTTTTGAAACACGGGCAGATTACATAGAACCAAAAAAATGGATACCACCACG
>CANLOE010000248.1 GCA_947492745.1 uncultured Cyclobacteriaceae bacterium
GGCAGCATCCGTGCCACCCTGAGCGGGGGCGCCGACCCTGCCGACCATACCTTTTTCTGGTACCGCGGTACGGTGGTCGACGAATCCGAGCGCATCGCCGGCCAGGATGGCCCGCTGTTGGAAGGGCTCGACGAGGGCGACTATACCTTCTATGCGGTGGGGAAGACCTCCACCTGCGAGTTGGTACCCATCACCCGAAGTATTGTCAGCAGTGTCATCGACTTCGGGGTCTCCTCGATTGTGGACAGAACACCGAGTGAGTGTGACGAAACGGGTATCATCACCGTCACGGTAACCCCTCCTGCGGGCCGTAGTGATGGTTTTGAAATCACCTGGTATGCGGGCAAGCAGCCCGTGGATACCTCCAGTCCCCTGCGGCCCACCGTGGCCGCGCTGAGTTCCGAACTTAGCGGCACGGGCATCACCAACGGTACCTATACGGCCGTGGTACGCGATCTGGTCACGGGCTGCGAGAAGTCCGAGGAGGTACCGTTGAAGGCGGCGGAGTCCCCCGCCCTCTCGCTGGTACTGGTCTCTACCGATGTGACCACCTGCTCCCCGGCCAATGAGGGCTCCATCACTGTCACTATGGATGTACCCGAATTTCTGG
>CANLOE010000249.1 GCA_947492745.1 uncultured Cyclobacteriaceae bacterium
CCCGGTCCTTTCATGGACACACAAAGGTGGCCATGAAAACGCCTGTCGTTCGTTATTGTTATTATCTATCGTTTCTCCATCCGTTCAAAGAACTTTTCCGTCGGGCCGTTGCCCGACTTTGTGGTACTGATACCGTACCCGTAATCCCCGGTCACGAAACCATGTCTCGTTCAGGGTGTGCAAAGGTAATGAATGTTTCCGCAAATACAAGAGAAAAAAGAATATTTTTTTATTTTTTCGACTCCGAAAACACTCAACCTCAATATCTCAACTTATCGTGTCCCCAGGTCGTTACCGTAAGGGGATGCAAAGGTAATCAAATATCCCGAAAAGACAAGGAAAAAAATAAAATCTTTTCCAAACCGAAATCCGGTCAACGGCCGTTGCCGTAAGAGGTCGCAAAACTAAGAACATGAAAATCGGAAAACAAGAAATTCGGAATGTTTCTCAAATATCACCTCTATCCTAAAACACAATGAATACGGTCGTTACCGTAAGGGGATGCAAAAGTAAAAAAACAAACCGAAATAACAAGGAAAATATCCCGTTTTAACCAAAATAAAAACCGAACAATAAAAAAAGCATGGAAACACAGAATAACAATAG
>CANLOE010000250.1 GCA_947492745.1 uncultured Cyclobacteriaceae bacterium
ACGGCCTGGGTCATGGTCAGGCTGTAATCGTCGAAATAGACCTCATTGCCCCGGCGGCTCTCATTGGAAAGATAGGTGTAGAGGTAGCCGCTCTCGGGAATATCGATCTCCAGTGCCAGATGCTCATGCGCCCCTCCATGGCCCTGCTCCAGTGCGGCCCCACTGACATTGGCATGGCCCATGTCCAGCAGACGGAAGTCCTCATCGAAGAGCAGGTAGTTCAGTCCCGCTCGGGGAAGGCCACTTTCCTCCCCGGCATTGAGCAGGGCGGCTCCCGACAGGAGGGCATCGGAGGCCTTGCCCAGTGCCTTGCCTTCGCTGAGCGGCGGTATGCCAAAGGCCTCGCTGAGTGCCTGGGCCAGGAAGAGTTCCGCTTTGGAGGAAGGTGCATGGCGCGGGGCGGTGTACTTGGCATATACTTCCATGGCAACGCGGTCCCCTGCGCTGACCTTCAGGCTTCTTGCCATGGCGACCGCGGCCCCGGAGCGGGTATCCAACCGCAGCGCGGCACGGGCGCCCGCTCGGGGAGTACGGTTGAACAGCGGCGCATGGACTATCGGCAGGGCCTCCCCCGCAGTCGGGAGCGCGTCCTCTCCGTGGGAA
>CANLOE010000251.1 GCA_947492745.1 uncultured Cyclobacteriaceae bacterium
AGGCGAACCGCCTGACCCTCACCCCGCCCCTACGGGGACCCTGCCGATGGTGGGACCGGTAAAGAAGGTCCTTACCTGCCTCTTATATTCTGTATATTGGCCCGGTACACATTAAGGCCACAGGTATGTTGGGCGATTTTTTCTGTAATGTCCTTTTGGTAAAGAACAGTTATCACTATGACGGCAGCTTATTTTTTCATTATTTCGGGTGAGGAGTCCTTTTCTCAGTTACGAATGAAAATGTAGGTTCATAAATGGCATTGAACCCGAATTATGCATTAGCTCATGATTGTTATCTGTTTTCAATCGAAATTCATCAATAGGATTTCGTGATGAGGGCATAAAATACATTAAAGTCAGCGGTTGAGGTGAAGAGGCTTAATGGATGATTAGGATGTAAAACCTGCACAGCGCCAAATTGCTGATTTTGAAGCAATTTATGCTCGTAATAGGAAGGCTATTCATCATTTTGGCTTTAACCCAGATCATGCGTTGGAACTTCGTAACGAGGGTTTAATACAAGTTTGGGTGGAATTGCAATAAAAAACTGGACAATAAGTTAAGCACATTTTGAATAATTGATTTTACTAAACTCTTCTGGAG
>CANLOE010000252.1 GCA_947492745.1 uncultured Cyclobacteriaceae bacterium
ATCCAGGCCAAGGGTAGCTAGAATCATGCGTTCTAATGGTATTAGAAGCATTGTCAGTAAGAAGTTTAAAGTAAGCACTACTGACTCATCTCATAACCTCCCTGTGGCCAAAAATTACTTGAACAGAGATTTTTCAGCTAGTCGGTCAGCGGAAAAATGGGTGTCAGATATCACTTATATTCATACTGCCCAGGGTTGGTTGTACCTTACCATTATTATGGACTTATTTGACAGGAAAATCGTTGGATGGGCACTGAGCACAGACATGACTACGGAATGTACAGTTCTTGCTGCTTGGAAAATGGCGTTGCTAAACAGACCTATCAGACAACCCATCATCTTTCATTCTGACAGAGGAGTACAATATGCTTCAAAGGCCTTTAGAGAAGAGATTAGCAGGTATCCAGTCATACAATCTATGAGCAGAAAAGGCAACTGCTGGGATAACGCAGTAGCTGAAAACTATTTCAAAATACTGAAATCTGAGATGGTGAACCATCATGACTTTTTCAGTATAGTTCAGGCCAAAACAGAAGTGTTCGAATTTATCGAAGTATGGTATAATCGTAAAAGAAAACACGGGTATCTAGGGCTTAAG
>CANLOE010000253.1 GCA_947492745.1 uncultured Cyclobacteriaceae bacterium
CACCAAGGAACAGGCACTGCACGCCATAGAACTGGCCGAATCGACGATGGCCTCCGGCCTCAAGGGCACTGCCACCGAAGAGGACCCGATGGTCACCCGTGCCAAAGCGGCCCTTGAGGACATCAGGGCGGGCAGGACAAGGGACATACGGGAGTTCGCAAAAGATGCCGACAGATGGATCGGGGAGAGATCTACGAAGTAAGGATCGTGCCCCTTGGTGAACAGTTCTACAAAGAGGCACTCGAATACATCTACAGGCTACAGGGCCCCGGAAAGGCCGAGAATATGGCCAGGGAACTGCTGGAAATGGTGATGTCACTGGAAAGGCACCCCAACAGGGGCAGTAAGGAGAAGAGACTGTCCAACCTGCGGGAGGACTTCCGCTTCCTGCTGTGCAAACGGACCCCAAGGGCAGAGGTCAAGGTGATATACTACATCGATGAAAAAAGGCGGACGGTCTATGTCACGGACTTCTTCCCCACTGAAATGGACGACTCCAAAATCTTGGGGCGCAATGCCTGAAAGGGCAAGGGAGGCGGTCACGGCCCTCGGGGGCCGTGGGCCA
>CANLOE010000254.1 GCA_947492745.1 uncultured Cyclobacteriaceae bacterium
CGTTCTGGTAGATGAGACTTTCGGGGTTGGTGGCGTTGAACTTTTTCGGTGGCATTTGCAGAACAATTTATTTTTCGTGTAATAACTTCTGCAAGTTAAGCTGATATTATTCGATAATACAAGTAAAATGTTATTTTAATCTGCTGTTTTATGACTATGTTTGCCGAACATATTACCATTAAAGGCGGTTTTGCCGTTGTTTTATGAACTTTGGAGAGAAAATATCGAAGCTGAAAAAGGCAAAAAAAATGTCACAGGTCGAACTTGCCAGGATCACCGGCATTTCAAGGGACGCGATTTCCAAGTACGAACGTGGGGACGTTTCCCCTTCCGTGGAGTACGCCAAAAGGATTGCCGAGGCCCTTGGGGTCTCGCTTGATTATCTGGTGAGCGACAGCGAGCGGGAAGAGGCTCTGGACAGTGAAGCGGTAAGGAGGGTCAGGGAGATTCAGGGCCTGCCGCCCCAGGAAAAGGACAAGGTGTTTTCCGTGGTCGATGCCCTTATCAGGGATTTCAAAACAAAGCAGGCCTATAAATAAAAAGCCCCATCCGTCT
>CANLOE010000255.1 GCA_947492745.1 uncultured Cyclobacteriaceae bacterium
CACAGGCAGCTCATAGGGTTTCAGATCAGCATCAGACGGCCGGAAAACCAATGTACCACCGCTCCATTCTTTATCCAAGATCCGTAATGACATGTTCGTCGGTAAGGCTACCCAACGATTTTGCGCAAAGAGGTTCCCACTGCGGCCAGACTGACCAGGTCCTTTATGGGAGCAGCGATTTCCAGTACTTCCGGTTCCTCGCCGGCATAAAGCTTGGCGGTTTCTTTCACTCCATGATTCACGAAAGTGATAACATACCCGTCCGTAGTTACTTGCACTACTACTCCTAGCCCCCACTCTTCATTCTTTACCCGAGAGCCAATACTTAAATCTTCCATAATTCAGGAATTCAATAGCTTTCATTTAGCCCAAATTGACCCATAGGATTGTGTGATGAGCGTATAAAGTGCAATAAAAAGCGGTTTAGATGAGGAGACTTTTGTATCACTAAGGTGACGAGCCTGCGCAGCGTATACGTATAATACAGATTAATATTTTTAATGTCGTATATATTGATTAATTTCCAAGATGGGAAAGAAAGTACACTTCGAA
>CANLOE010000256.1 GCA_947492745.1 uncultured Cyclobacteriaceae bacterium
CATGGGGCTTGAATACCAAGCGTGGGGTTAGGTACATTCTGAAACCGTTACCGAGCCGCAAGGCAGGGCTGGCCTCTATGTCCGCAACTTTCGATTTCATATTACTCGACAGTCTTTTTCCGGATAGACCGGCTTCCTTAACATCCACGATCATGAAACCCTTGTGAGGAAATATTTCCGTACCGCTACGGCCCCAGCTGGCCCAAAGTCCACTTAGAGACTTTGCATCGTGGTTTCCTTTGCTATGAACGATATAACTGCTGTGGTCGATGGTCATTTCCACTTTCCCATTGTCCGACCAGTAATAGAACTTTTCCTGTGCTTTCGCACAGATACTCATGGCTATTCCAGCCATACCCAATAATAATGATATTTTCATAAGTAATAGGTTTAATACAAACTAAAGCCCTTAATGTGATGTTAATTTACTCAGAGGACTAGACTCAAAATGCTTGCGGACTTCAATATAATTACCATAAAATACTTAACCTCATAAAGACAGTAACACTGTAATGGATTCTGCCAACGATTTGAAGTAACATCGAAGAC
>CANLOE010000257.1 GCA_947492745.1 uncultured Cyclobacteriaceae bacterium
GGCCTTTCCTGCAGGTGTAGGTAGTGGTCCATGATGTCCCGCGGCCCTGTTTCGGCGGGCATCTTCCCGCTCCTTTCTAGGAACTCCATGACGAGCCCTGGGAGCACCCGTATGCTGCCGGGGCCGTAACCGAGCCTCTTGAGGTGTTCGGCAAAGTCCCCTGCGGTGCCCGCCGCTGCCTCCCTTCCGGGGCCGTGTTCCCTGTCGTGATGTTCCGTACCGTTGTCCTTTGGTTGTTCCATTGTGCTTCCCTTGGTGTTTTTCGGTCCCTTTCCCTTGTCCCACCGTTGCACGTTTTCCCGGGACGCGGGATTCTGGACGTATTCCGTTGTATTTCAGTATTTTGAGTGTCCCATTGTGTGTCCCATTGTTTCGGGACGGTCGGTCCCTTTTCGGTCGTCCGTTTTCCCGTCGTACCGTTGCGTGTTTTCCCGGGACGCGGGATTCTGGACGTATTCCGTTGTATTACAGTATTTTGAGTGTCCCATTGTGTGTCCCATCGTTTCGGGACGGTCGGTCCCTTTTCGGTCGTCCGTTTTGCCGTT
>CANLOE010000258.1 GCA_947492745.1 uncultured Cyclobacteriaceae bacterium
AAACCGGTCGTTGCACTACGTTTTTTGAAGTCACCATAGCGGTGCCATGCCAAATCCAATAAAAATCCCTAGTTTGTTGACGGTTAAACCCTCGTTACGAAGTTCCAACGCACGATCCGGGTTGAAGTATCCTCAATAGAGCTTAAGCCCGACCTCGACCTCGTCGGCAAATCAAAGTAGTAAGGTAAGGGACATTTCATTAAGCTATGCCACGAGTGCCCTCCGTATACTATCTCAGAAGCAGAGCTGTTCTTCAATATTCATTTTTGCCCGGTAAACCCCGCCTGTTTGGTACCGTACAGCACATTGAAAGAAGTGAGACTGCCGTATATTCCGGTAATGTACTGCTGTAGACCTACCTTCTCCTCATCACCGAGCGCCGAACTGTTGATAAGCTGCTCCTCTACCCGAAAACGGTCCCTCACCATAACTATCTTATGAAAGAATTTTTCCACAGGCAGCTCATAGGGTTTCAGATCAGCATCAGACGGCCGGAAAACCAATGTACCACCGCTCCATTCTTTATCCA
>CANLOE010000259.1 GCA_947492745.1 uncultured Cyclobacteriaceae bacterium
AACGAGGATCTAATGAGGTTCAAAACATGAAAGGAAAGCGATTGTATCGCGGATAATATGAGAGAAGCCCTTCACGGAGACGTGGGGGGCCTTTTTTCGTTTTATTGTAATATCAGTCCGCAGAGGTTGTCCTTGAGCTTTTTCCATTTGGCAAAAGTGCCCCACTGGTCCTCGTTTAGCGTGAGCGCAACGAGGATCTAATGAGGTTCAAAGCATGAAAGGAAAGCGATTGTATCGCGGATAATATGAGAGAAGCCCTTCACGGAGACGTGGGGGCCTTTTTTTCGTTTTATTGTAATATCAGTCCGCAAAGGTTGTCCTTGAGCTTTTTCCATTTGGCAAAAGCGCACCTGCCCGAGACACGGGTGAGCTTCCCCATGGCCGGCCACTCCCCCGACAGGGTGGCGGAGCTGCACATCGGCCGGCGCATCGGCCCTGCCAAGACCCTGTTGGTGGGTCCCGGAGACCGGCTCGATATCGGGGTCTGGGCCTACCACGAGGGCCATGGCGGCAATACCGCTACCCTT
>CANLOE010000260.1 GCA_947492745.1 uncultured Cyclobacteriaceae bacterium
ACCTCTTCTTGTGCGAGCACGGTAATGTCCCCCTTTTCCGACCTGAGCTGCCTCAGGGTAACGGGGGACGGCTCTCGGCCCCCTTTGTGCGCAAGGAACTCATGGAGCTTCTCAAGGGTCTGCAGGTGCTTGTTGATGTAGCTGTTGCTCAGGCCGCCGCCCCTGCGCAGGTTGCGGCGGCCGGTGAGGCGGGCGAAATAGGAACGGTAGTGCCGCTGTTCGACACGGTCGATCCGCTCACAGCCCTGACCCTCCAGGAAGTGCAGGAACTCGCGCAGCATGTTCGGCATGTTGTAGGTCACCGAACGGCTGTAGCCGAGGATGTCGAGCCACTCCGCAAAGGCGCTTTCCAGGTGTTCGTAACCGCTGTTCCTGAGTTGTAGGTGCTTCATGTATCGGGCGACTTTTTTTTTGTTTACGGTACCTTTTTCGTGTTCGCCGTGGACCGGTCGGACAACGTACTGGTCTTCTGCGGTTTGACCGGTCCATTTCCCTTTTGGACCGGTTCCGGACCGGTGGACCGGTC
>CANLOE010000261.1 GCA_947492745.1 uncultured Cyclobacteriaceae bacterium
GATGGTTTACGCCAGAAATTGAAATGGATTTATGCGGTCACGCAACACTTGCAGCTGCATATTGCCTAAAGTCAATTCTAACATACTCAAATGAAAAGATAATATTTAAAACGTTAAGTGGTGATTTAACTGTTTTAGTAAAAAATGATTTATATTATTTAGACCTCCCTTCAAGAATGCCTATTCTTTCGGAATTGCCTGAACTAATCAAAAAATCTCTGAATATACAACCACTAGAAGTTCATAAATCAAGAGATTATTTATTGGTAGCGTCACGGGAGACACCTAGTACTAGTCTTAAAAGGAAGATTGAAAAATTAAAAAGTCAGTATGGCATCTTTGCTCCTGAAAGAAATCCTTGGGTAACAGTACGTGATATGGTTAAGGATTTACCCAACCCTAGGAGCCGAAAGAATACTTTGAAAGATCACACTTTTCGTGGTGGTGCAAAATCATACCCTGGACATACAGGAAGTTATATTGATGAACCTTCTAATACAAACTTAGCTTTCAAATATCGCCTA
>CANLOE010000262.1 GCA_947492745.1 uncultured Cyclobacteriaceae bacterium
AGAGGCCAGCCCTGCCTTGCGGCTCGGTAACGGTTTCAGAATGTACCTAACCCCACGCTTGGTATTCAAGCCCCATGAAGAAAGGAATATGGAGGCTATCAAGAAGATGATAGCAAAATATTCTACGAAACAGATTTTTGAGAAGTGGGGTGTATACCGTGTAGATTTACATCATGTAAGGGATGTTGCTGCACTGTCCAATGCTATTTACGAATCGGGACTGGTGGAATTTGCCCATCCTGATTTCTACGTGCCTACGCCGAAGCGGGTCGTCTCTTCATATCCTCAGCGGTCCTCTGTGCGGATGCGTCGGGGAAGCGACCCTCTCTATCCCGCACAGTTCCAAATGAATAACACAGGGCAGGTAGTGGACGGAGATGCTGGGCTAATTGACATCGACTGCAATGCACCCGAAGCCTGGGCCATTACCAAAGGTTCCCCTTCGATAACAGTAGCGGTCATTGATGACGGTATTGAGGAACACGAGGACCTGAACGATGAGAACGGTGTCAGTCGCATCC
>CANLOE010000263.1 GCA_947492745.1 uncultured Cyclobacteriaceae bacterium
TTTTTGTCAAAAAAAGAACATGTCAAGATCAACACAATCCGAGCAGATGAAGGAGCTGGTGGGTTCCTTCCACCGTTCCGGTCAGAGCCGTAAGGAGTTCGCTATGGCCCATGACCTGACAGAGGGCAAACTACATTATTGGATCAAGAAGCTTTCCCAGGAACCTGTTGACCGTGAGGAGGCCCCGGCTTCCTTCATTCCCCTGAAGGTCCCTACCGCCGGCGCACCTTCGGAGCAAAGGGCAATCGTTGTCCGTACCCCTGATGGTGTGGAGGTCCATATCCCGATCTGATGTTCGCCCTGAACGGTTCCCTGGACTTCCGGCTCTATGCCCGTCCGGAGGACCTGCGCAAGGGCTTCGACGGGCTGTCGGCCCTGGTGAGCGGCGAGCTGGGCGGCAGCCCCACCGACGGGACGGTGTACATCCTCATCAACAGGTCGTGCAACAGGGCCAAGCTGCTGCACTGGCAGGGCGGCGGTTTCGTACTGTACTACAAACGCCTGGAGCGGGGCAGTTTCG
>CANLOE010000264.1 GCA_947492745.1 uncultured Cyclobacteriaceae bacterium
AGCAATTGTACAATCGACAAATTGAATCCAGATGTACGGTATAACTCGCTCAAAGTGTACTTGCTTTTGTTCATAATCATGTATGGACCCCTCACCGAACAGTCCAGGACTCCCTAAGCCACTTCTACAATTCCTAATGACCAGTCTACTAATGACAAATCTACCTCCGACAGAAAGATAATCACAACTGCAAACTGTCTTGAAGCTTTGGAAACACTGCTGTGCCAAGGTACAAAATGAAAGCTAATGCAATGGGCAATGAACAATTAACAATTGTACAATCGACAAATTGAATCCAGATGTACGGTATAACTCGCTCAAAGTGTACTTGCTTTTGTTCATAATCATGTATGGACCCCTCACCGAACAGTCCAGGACTCCCTAAGCCACTTCTACAATTCCTAATGAACAGTCTACTAATGACAAATCTACCTCCGACAGAAAGATAATCACAACTGCAAACTGTCTTGAAGCTTTGGAAACACTGCTGTGCCAAGGTACAAAATGAAAGC
>CANLOE010000265.1 GCA_947492745.1 uncultured Cyclobacteriaceae bacterium
TCCAGGTCTCCCGAGGACATCCGCTCCGATTGCCAACAGGCATAATCCCTGTACTGGATCCGCAGCTCGGGCAGGGCAAAGGGCACCCCCTCGGTAAAGGAGGTATAATAGGCCATCACGTCCCTTTCCAGTACGTCCATGGACCAGCCGTCACCGATGATATGGTGGAGGTTGAAATAGAATATGAGGCCTTCGCCCGGTACCGAGACCAGTTTCATCCGCAACAGGGGGCCTTCGGACAGGTCGAAGGGCCTGAACATGTCACCTTGGAGCATGGCACCGGCAGACTGCCCGTCCAGTCGCTGATAGTGCTCGACATGGATACCCAGTGCCTCCCTTGTCTTGATGACCTGGCGGATCTCGCCCGACCCGTTCTGACGGAAGACCGTCCTCAGTACCTCGTGCCGGTCCACCACCGCTTCCAGTGCCCTGGTGAAGGCGGCCACGTCCGTACCTTCCGGAAGCAACCGTTGGGAGGGCATGTTGTAGGCGATGCTCGCTTCCTCGAAC
>CANLOE010000266.1 GCA_947492745.1 uncultured Cyclobacteriaceae bacterium
CATTTTCAGGGCCATCTACAGGGAAGAACGGAAGATAAAAGAGGCGGCCAAAGGCGATGCCGAAAAGACCAAGGCCCTGCGCATGGAAAAAATACGGCCCCTGCTGCAACAGGTCCTGGACTGGACAGAGGGCGAAAGGGACAATGTGCTGCCCAAGAGCGCCATCGGAAAGGCCATGACCTATTTCCTCAACCAATACCCCAAGTTCGGCAACATCTTCCTGGACGGAAGGATAGAACTGGACAACAACCTGATCGAGAACTCCATCAGGCCCATGGCCATCGGAAGGAAGAACTACCTGTTCTGTGGATCCCACAAGGCCGCACAGGATGCGGCCATGATGTACTCCTTCTTCGGCACCTGCAAGATGCACGGCATCAACCCAAGGAAATGGCTCGAAGATACCTTGAAAAGGATACCAGGTCAAAGCATGCAAAAATTGGAGAAACTGTTGCCAGGATATCAACCAAATCAAGAGGTGTAGTTGCTCGGATGCTTAC
>CANLOE010000267.1 GCA_947492745.1 uncultured Cyclobacteriaceae bacterium
AGTACCGTCAGTTTCAGTAGATCGTTCTGGTAGATGAGACTTTCGGGGTTGGTGGCGTTGAACTTTTTCGGTGGCATAAGAAAATATTTAACTGTGCATATATTGGTCAATATTACAACTTATTGTTCATTTTAAAAACAACTTGTGATTTTTTTATTCAACTTATGCACGTATATTTGGCCCTGTTCGCTAATTAAGGCGTTTTTAACAGCATATATTGTTCAGCATGACGGTTTCGTTCGGTAAAAAATTAAGGGAGTGCAGGGAAGCGAAAGGGCTTTCGCAAAGCGAGTTCGCAAGGCTGATAAACGCCCATCATTCGATTATCGGCAGGTACGAACGTGATGAGGTCAAACCGACTATTGACGTGGTCAAAAGGCTGGCAGGGACCTTGGATACTACAGTTGGTTATTTACTGGGAGAGACAGAGGACAGGAACCTGTTGAAGGACCCTGCCATGCTCAAAAGGCTGAATGATATTTCCACATTCTCCAAAAC
>CANLOE010000268.1 GCA_947492745.1 uncultured Cyclobacteriaceae bacterium
TCCAGAAGAGTTTAGTAAAATCAATTATTCAAAATGTGCTTAACTTATTGTCCAGTTTTTTATTGCAATTCCATTCTTTCGACTTGGATATATGGAAGTCTCTTATCCATAACAGTGATGAAAGCATATACAATCAATACATCCTTGTAGTATCCTATGGACGTAATGCTCCATGTTTCGGATAAACCCGAATCATGCATTTGGCAATTATATCCAAAGTTCAATCTAACGCAATTGATTTGGGGATAGGGTGTTTTTTGAGATGGAACGGTACCTCTATGAAGCGATCCTAGTGCCCCTCTATCAGGTACAATGAATCACATACTTCATCATATCTGACCGCTCCCCCGAGCTTTTCCCTATTCATGGATCAAGCGGAAAAGTTGGGGGAAAGATTTTGAGTACCTATAATTGTGGCAAAAAAAATCACATTGGATAAAGAGTTAGCGCGCCTGTTGTTGCCAGAAGGACTGGTGGAGTTTTTTAAGATCGTTG
>CANLOE010000269.1 GCA_947492745.1 uncultured Cyclobacteriaceae bacterium
CATTACCACCAGTTCCAACGGGAACGGAAAGTGGATGCGGCAACAGGGGAGACCTACATCGAGACCACTTTGGAGGACATAAAAGAGGCCAACGGGCTGTTGAAAGAGGTCCTGCTCCGGAAAAGCGATGAACTGACAGGGGCCTGCCGCAACTACCTGGAATCGGTAAAGAGCTACCTGGAGCACGAGAACAAAAAACGGTTCAGTAACCGAGAAATAAGAAAGGCCCTGAAAGTCAACCCGAGCAACCAGAAACGCTACAACCTGAGCCTGACGGGCAACCACTACATCAGGAAGGTCAAGGGGAAAACGGGAGGGGCCTACCTGTACGAGATCGTGAGCTACGAAGAGTTCCGTGAACTCAGGGACCACATCGCGGGGGTACTTGACGAGAACCTGAAAAAGCTGGACCGGTCCACCGGTCCGGAACCGGTCCAAAAGGGAAATGGACCGGTCAAACCGAAGAAGACCAGTACGTTGTCCGA
>CANLOE010000270.1 GCA_947492745.1 uncultured Cyclobacteriaceae bacterium
GCTTGTTCTCAGACGAGACCATGACAAGAGAAGTGGGAAGGGGTGATGATGGGATACGTCTGTATCCAAATCCCGTCAAGGACAGATTGGGGATTAATCTGGGTACCTATATGGACAGCCCTGTAAGCTACGCCATCACGACGGTGACAGGAAAGGCTGTAAATCAAGGGGAGCTGTATAGTCATGATTCCGCTAATCAGATGATTGACCTCTCCAAGCTGCATGGTGGTTTGTACATACTCCGTATCCATGTCGATGGAAAAGAGATATTGACGAAAAAAATCATCGTTCAGAAGTAGGCGGCCCTTTATCCCATTATCCTTTTTCTTATAGTTGAACAAATAGGAAGGGGATAATGGGAGTATGGTAACATTTATCATCAAAAGCAACCTTTATCCACTCACTGTCTTCGATGTTACTTCAAATCGTTGGCAGAATCCATTACAGTGTTACTGTCTTTATGAGGTTAAGTATTTTATGGT
>CANLOE010000271.1 GCA_947492745.1 uncultured Cyclobacteriaceae bacterium
TGCGGTTCTCGCCTTGATTGAAACAAAATGACCAGCGGAATCTTATACGACATTTAAAACCTAAATTTGTATTACCCGTCACGGAACCTGTATTCCCTGCCCATGCGATAGCGCCGAGCCTTGCAGCGATGGGCCACAAGCGGACGCTTGCGCCAGTTTGGGCTTATTCTATGCCTACGGCAATGACTTTTGTATCGGGCAGTGATTTTCAAGTCCTTGTACTTCGCTCAGGGCAGTGTACACCATCGGTAGCTACGGGTTTGTTCTCCCCTGGCGCAAGCGTCCGCTTGTGCCTTTGCACATCCCGCAATTCGATAAAGCCACTCTTTCAATCCGTACGGTCCTTCGCTCTTTCGTAGTATGAAAACGTCCGGTAGGTATACTTGTGCCGGTCACGAACGGGTAAAGTACGGCTTTTATACAAACTTAGCTTTCAAATATCGGCTATCTTCCTGTTCATTTTGCTTCACTCTGCGTTGAC
>CANLOE010000272.1 GCA_947492745.1 uncultured Cyclobacteriaceae bacterium
TCCCGAGGATTGTCAACGCAGAGTGAAGCAAAATGAACAAGAAGATATGCGATATTTGAAAGCTAAGTTTGTATAACTCCATATGTTATTAATTATACAAATTTGGGTTTCAACTGTCGTATAAGATTCCGCGGGTCATATTAGTTTCAATCAAGACGATAACCGCAGGGATAGCAGCGCTATCCCGAGGATTGTCAACGCAGAGTGAAACAAAAAGAACAGGAAGATAGGCGATATTTAAAATCTAAGTTTTTATAAAACAGTCTCTTGTGTCTGATTCATTACACTCTAGGATAATTGATTTCAATTCAGAGAAGGTACTATGCCAATTTGGGTATAAAATGAGTCCATAGATTTTGTTGATAACTTGGTATTGGAGTCTTCCTAAAAAAAATAAATTGTAATAGTCTAGACTTGCTCTGACAGTCTGGATTGTTAGTTATGAGTTTTCTTTAGGTATCTGACTCCCAAAATGA
>CANLOE010000273.1 GCA_947492745.1 uncultured Cyclobacteriaceae bacterium
ACCTTTTATCATCGCGACCAAACACCCCTTCCTTCCTTTGGCCGCCTTGTTGGTAATGACCGTGTACAGTTCCCCATGGGACAGGGAAGTCTCGTCTATGCTCAGGTGCTCTCCGATGTTGTTTTCGAACAATATCCACTCATCGGCATGTTCGAGCTGGTCCCAACTTGTAAAGTCGCTCAGGTGGAAGGCATATTGTTCTTCCAATAGCTTGCCGTTGACATGGAAGAAGTCTTCCAGCCGTTTGCAGCTTATCGGCGTGTTATCCAAGATATTCTTTTAAAAAAGACGCGAACTCCCCACTGAGCCGCGTCCCTTTGGCGATTACCGACCAATCCCTGGATACGTTCATGCCCGTGTCCTCATTGAGCCATTTCCTCCTGCGGACGCTCAGGTAAGTTGCCTTTCCACGAATGGGAAAGTCCTTGATCAGGGCCGCCTCATAAAAACCCTTGGAGGTCAGTTTCTGAC
>CANLOE010000274.1 GCA_947492745.1 uncultured Cyclobacteriaceae bacterium
GACCTCGGTCAGTTTGCCGTCCACGTCTATCGCCAAAAGCGCCACGTCCGGTTCGGATGGACCCGTGGCCGCTCCCTGTGCCATGGAGAAACCCGCCCCGTTTACCGTTAAACTGGGCCCTAATCCCGCGAAGGCATCGACCGTGGTCACCATCAGTGCCTCCAAGAAGAGCTTTAATGGCGAAATACGGATACAGAAGATGTCCGACGACGGAGTGACCTTCCTCAGATGGCTGTACTTTGTCTATACCAAGCGTGACATCAAGGTACCCGCCGGGAAGTCCAAGAGTTTCACAATCGACACGTCTCGTCATAAATCCGGTGGTGAGTACCTCGTCCATGTTACGGATTATTCGACCGGTTCGAAATCATCGACGCGTTTGCTCATTAAGTAGGGTCTTCTCATTGTTGTTGACCATTTGATATTCAGCACTTGGTGTGCGATCAAAACCCCGTTTTCAACAGAT
>CANLOE010000275.1 GCA_947492745.1 uncultured Cyclobacteriaceae bacterium
TAAGATTCCGCGGGTCATTTTGTTTCAATCAAGGCGAGAACCGCAGGGATAGCAGCGCTATCCCGAGGATTGTCAACACAGAGTGAAGCTAAATGAACAAGAAGATATGCGATATTTAAAAGCTAAGTTTGTATTATACCATCAACCTCATAGAGGTCCGCCCCCAAGGACTGCCAAGCAAGCGGACTGAGGTCAAAACCAGGGTCGTTCTTGTGCTTTTTCTTCTTTTTCCTGGGTGTCGGTAGGGGGCCGTGCGTATGTTTGGGGGTAAGGTTGCCCTTTAACAATTTTTCTATTTGTAGGTCCGTCCGGGCTATCCTGTCGTGACAAAATGAATAGATATCCAAGGACTCCCTTAAGACGAACAAAAGGTCATCTTTCCACTCCCCCTGTAATGAGGCAGCTATTTCATCCTTGCTTTTCTTCACCCTTACATCTGCCAGGCCCGCCAGCTCATATG
>CANLOE010000276.1 GCA_947492745.1 uncultured Cyclobacteriaceae bacterium
ATCGCCAACCTCCTCAAAGAGGGAAGGGACCTGCGGCTGGTACAGGCATTCGCCGGCCACAGGCACCCCGGCACCACCGAAAGGTACCGACAGGCACACATCGAGGAGCTCAGGAACGAGGTAACGAAACACCACCCATTGGGGTGACACCTATATATACAATAACAGTCAGACCGAATCTATCATGATCATCAAAAACAGAGGGCCGTAGGCCACAAAAAGAAAGGTTTTGTAATAACTTTACTCTCTGAATACAAGCCATAGGCAAAGTAAGTCAAAATACAACCCCCGCACGGCCATCGGTAGGAAACGACCGTAGATGCTGCTTGTAGCATAGAGAGGCCTAAACGGGGGTTCATCTCTCAAAAAAACAAGCAAAATGAAAGAAAAGAGAACGAAGATGGAGCAGCTGCGCCCGCTCCGCGACATGATAGAATCCGACCACCTGGGCGA
>CANLOE010000277.1 GCA_947492745.1 uncultured Cyclobacteriaceae bacterium
GCGAATCCTAGCACTGTGTCTGTTTTTTTGGTAAGCTAGGATTTCAATTACTCATACACTGGAGGCATGCACACGGAGCCTTGTGAACCTTCGATTTGTTCATACGCACAGCCTCTCACGAACCTGCGGTTTCCAATATGGTGCGATTAGAGGTCCAATAAGAATCCGGCCCCCATCCGTCATAGTCATTTCAATTCCAGTATGGTGCGATTAGAGATCTGCTGGACGGCCTGACCGAGAAGGGCCGGCTCGAATTTCAATTCCAGTATGGTGCAATTAGAGGTAAATTCTATACTGAAAATCAGAGAGAGCCTACTCAATTTCAATTCCAGTATGGTGCGATTAGAGGTTACTTTCTCTTCTGTAGAACATTCCTCTCGGCGACCATTTGCTCATACGCGCTACCTTGCCGCACCGCCCCTCGCGAACCAAGGCTCTATAGACTTTTGCTT
>CANLOE010000278.1 GCA_947492745.1 uncultured Cyclobacteriaceae bacterium
AAGAGCCCACAGACCAATGGTATCTGCGAGCGGTTCCACAGGACGGTACAGGAAGAGTTCTACGCGGTGGCCTTCAGAAAGAAAATCTACGGGAACATCGGTGAGCTGCAAAAAGACCTTGACCAGTGGCTGATCTACTACAACACACAAAGACCGCACAGCGGCAAGAAATGTGAAGGGAAAACGCCGATGGAGACATTTCTGGAATCCATGCACCTGGCAAAGGAAAAGATGATAGGAAAACTGTCAGATAATCTGCTTAAATTTAACCCGCTTGGCGAAACGGAAACAGGCTCTGGTGGAGACCAACCTGTCAGGGATAGCCAAGCCGACCGAAATGAAAACGGGGCCTCAACAGCCCCTGTTTTCCAAAATCATTTTGGGAGTCAGATACCTAAAGAAAACTCATAACTAACAATCCAGACTGTCAGAGCAAGTCTAGACTATTACA
>CANLOE010000279.1 GCA_947492745.1 uncultured Cyclobacteriaceae bacterium
AAGCGTTCCAGACGGGCCTTACTGCTGTGATGGGATGGGTCCGCAGGGCAGGGAACGGATGCGGAAGAAAGGTCGGGCTGTGCCAGGGACAGGAAGAGGATGCCCAAGACCAAGGGGAAGGATAGGCTATGATTTCGGACCCTGACCATTGGCCCTGTCCTCCATAGTTTCCATGCTGTCAAAAAAATCATTGGGATATCGGGATGGTATCGGTGCGGTGATGGGCGGGGCAGTGTTCGGTGCCTTTGGGCATAGCACCAGCCGGGGATATCGGCATGGTCTCAGCGGGATATGTGCGATATCAGGGAACAGGCCCCGGAGGCCCGTCCATGAGTAGGCCCCTGCGGTCAGGGGGTATTGCCGTCACCGTTCCGGGGACCATCGGTATCCGTAGCATCGTCGAACCTGAGATACGCACTCCGGTCGATCCAGGTGGCCTGGTTCTCTTCCA
>CANLOE010000280.1 GCA_947492745.1 uncultured Cyclobacteriaceae bacterium
TCTTCCTGTTCATTTTGCTTCACTCTGCGTTGACCATCCTCGGGATAGCGCTGCTATTCCTGCGGTTCTCGCCTTGACCGAAACAAAATGACCAGCGGAATCTTATACGACATTTAAAACCTAAATTTGTATAAATTAGTATCATATGGCCTGTATAATCTCAAACGCAATTGTTATGGGGCACTGAGGGTCATTGTGAAGGCACTATTCCACTAGGAACGTCCCTAATGACCGACCTACCAATGTTTATTGTACCGGTGCAGGATTTTTCTATTGCTTGTTGCATCCCGAATTTCCCGTTTTACTTTTTCTTGAGCATAAACCCTCGCTACAAAGTTCCAACGCAAGATCTAGGTTCAACCCGAATTCTCTTGGCTGGAATTGCAATAAAAAACTGGACAATAAGTTAAGCACATTTTGAATAATTGATTTTACTAAACTCTTCTGGAGT
>CANLOE010000281.1 GCA_947492745.1 uncultured Cyclobacteriaceae bacterium
CGCCGACGGCAGCCCCGTTATCGAACCCAACCTGGACTTTACCTGGTACTTCGGTGGCGTGGCCGATGTGGGCGACTTGGTGGTGACCACGGGCCAGATCGCTACGGGACTGGACTCGGAGACCTATACGGTCGTGGCCACGGACCGTGTCACGGGTTGCGCTTCGGATGCTACCCCCATTACCATCGGTGGCGGCAGCCGTGAGTTCAGCGCGGAGATAGCGAAACTGGGCGATGTGACGGGCTGTGCCTCCCCGAACGGGCGGCTGCGCGCAGTGGTCAGCAAGAACGGCACTCGCTTGAGCGATGCGGAGGTCCGCAGCCGTTTCGACCTGGTCTGGGCCGTCAGTACGGATGCGGACGGTGATAATCCGCTGGGCCGTGACGTGACCATCGGTGGCCTCTCGGAGGGCGACTACATCCTGCTGGTGACCGAGCGTGCCACGGG
>CANLOE010000282.1 GCA_947492745.1 uncultured Cyclobacteriaceae bacterium
CTCCCCCTGTAATGAGGCAGCTATTTCATCCTTGCTTTTCTTCACCCTTACATCTGCCAGGCCCGCCAGCTCATATGGGCCTTTCTCCCCTTCAAGGATCGCACGTATGATGGACATGCCCGTCTTTCCGTGATATCTGCAATGACAACATCCAAACGGACGTTCATCAACCGAAGGGACTTTTGCATCCTGTTGACCTGCCTTGCGGATTGTTCTATCAGGGACTGTCCATGGTTGTTATAGGTCTCTGTCTGGTGTGTTCTTCCGGCAGGAAGCTTCCCTTAACAGCCCCATACTGTGCAGTTGCTGTACCCACATGCAGTCAAGTACGTCCGTTTTCCTGCCCTTGACATTTTTGATGCCCCCACCGTTGACCAACAATACCTCCATGCCCTCAGACTGAAGGGCGCTGAACAGGGTCTGCCAGTAACTACCGGTGCTTCCAT
>CANLOE010000283.1 GCA_947492745.1 uncultured Cyclobacteriaceae bacterium
GTGGAGTGGAAGCCTGCATTGTCGATCACGACCGGTTCGTACTCCTGTGGCCTGTGCTTGGAAAGGCCATCGAGGTATGCCTCGAATATCTTTGTGGAGACCCCTTCCACCTCCCAGACAAAACTGTCCCCATCGATCGGGGAATAGGCACCGTACAGGTAGGTGGCCGAGAAACGGTGCCGGTAATCGATGACAGGAACCACTCCTTTGGCAGCGATGCAGGAGCCCAACCGGCTCATCAGGTCGAACCGGCTCTCGTCCTGAAAGTAGAGGTTCACTTTTTCAAATCCCTGTTCCTTGGATTTTTGGGAAGCGAGATCAAGAATTTGGGGCAGTTTTTAAAAAGGCCTCAATGGCCCCCGGGTCTTTTTTTATGTGGCTCTTACGGGGCCGTTTGACCTTGGTGGCGAAGTGCTTGATCGGATATCCCCTGACCCGGTGATA
>CANLOE010000284.1 GCA_947492745.1 uncultured Cyclobacteriaceae bacterium
GCAGCGCTATCCCGAGGATGGTCAACGCAGAGTGAAACAAAATGAACAGGAAGATAGGCGATTTTAAAAGCTAAGTTGGTATTAGTTCACTATTCCGTTTTATTCTAATGGTGTCAACGGAACGTAAGTTCATCGATTCCAATGAAAATCAATTATAGCATCGATAAACGATAATTCGATAACACCCTAGAGAACAGACAAAGTGTTGTCAAGCGCAAGTTCGATAACTCCTTATGAAGGATAGACAAAGCTTCTTCAAGCTATGATCTGACTAATTATATAGATTTTCAGTAGGCACATGGAGTTTGCAGAAATATTCGACTGGAATTGCAATAAAAAACTGGACAATAAGTTAAGCGCATTTTGAATAATTGATTTTACTAAACTCTTCTGGAGTCTTAAGCCCTAGATACCCGTGTTTTCTTTTACGATTATA
>CANLOE010000285.1 GCA_947492745.1 uncultured Cyclobacteriaceae bacterium
ATGGAAACAATCAGGGAATGGCTCTTTCAAACTGTAACAGACATGACAGAGGAAACCATAATGTCAATCACTTCAAATCACCATTATATCACAGAATTCAATGCGAAATTGAATACCTAAATCTGTATTATACGAAACTGATTTTTAGTACCGTATAAAATTCCGCTTGTGATTTCCAACTTCTTAAACTCATTGGTTTCAATGGTACTCAATAAATCTTCAGTTTCGTTCACCACTGAGTTTATTTCTCAAAGGAGTTCATGAATATTGCACATTTGCTCTGGCCAAGGCGAAAGTCGCTTGATAACAGCACTCTCAGAGGAAGCTGCCAACACGGAATGGCATCGATGGGAGGGGGAGATATGGCAGTATCGAATAGCCTTAGATACGTTGTGGGTATTTGCCCCATTCGTTCAGGGGTTTCGGGACTA
>CANLOE010000286.1 GCA_947492745.1 uncultured Cyclobacteriaceae bacterium
AGCGACAGTCCCGGGACGAAGCAGGGAAGGAGGGGCCGTGGAAAAGGACTTTGACCTCGACCCCATACCCAGGGAGACCAAGAAGAAAAGGGCCGACTTCGTGCTCGACGGGAAGGGCCGCAGGGTCTACCGGACGGGGGTACTGGGCGACCCGCGCTTCGATGACCGCCTCTATCCCGGGTCCGAGCCCGAGACCGAAGGGATGAGCGAGGAAGAGTTTGTCCGCTACCATATGGACAAAGCCTATAAAAGTACCTTGCAGGAGACCAAGGACCGCCTCCGGAGGAACCGGGAACGGCGGGAGGCCATGGGCATCGGCCTCGGCCATACGCCCCTGCAGGAGGGCGATGAACTGGGGGTATACTCCATGGTCTATACCAAGAACCCCGGGGAAGCATCCCCCGCCCCCGGTACCGAGAAGGACGGCAGT
>CANLOE010000287.1 GCA_947492745.1 uncultured Cyclobacteriaceae bacterium
CCAAATCGGACCGCAGCACCTGTACGGCAGGCGCACCGAACGGCAGCATCACGGTGGACCTGCTCACCTCGGTGACCGACCCTGCCTCCCGCTACAGGGTGGAGTGGTTCTCCGGACAGAACACCCTTCCCGCCAACCTGATACCCGCCCTGAGTACGGGCGTACTGACCGATGACCTCATCGCCGATGGCCTCGACGTGGGATCATACACGGTCCGCGTGACGGACCTGATGACCTCCTGTGCCATTACGGCGGACACGACCATACTGGACGGTGTGGAGGTGCCCCTGCTGGACGCCGTGGTCGCGGGCTATACGACCTGTGAGAACCCCGTCCTCGGCACGGGCTACAACGGCAGCATCCGTGCCACCCTGAGCGGGGGCGCCGACCCTGCCGACCATACCTTTTTCTGGTACCGCGGTACGGTGGT
>CANLOE010000288.1 GCA_947492745.1 uncultured Cyclobacteriaceae bacterium
CGCGAGGATTGTCAACGCAGAGTGAAGCAAAATGAACAGGAAGATAGGCGATAGTTAAAAGCTAAGTTTGTATTAAATACCGCTAAACACTGGCTACCGATTTCACCTGTTCCTTCCAACCGAACATATCTGCATAGTCACTTGTCAGTTCCACTCGCCCGTTCTTCTCCTCTAGCCGCGCATATTCGACATATGTCTTAATAGGGAAGAATAGGGATAGGATAGCCCGTGTGATAAGATAAATCGATGGGGCCATGATGATAGCGGCGGTAATAATAAACCCAAAATGTCCATTAGAAAATCTATTCCGGACTTAACTGGCTTCAAATCAGTAAATGAATGCGTTTTTTAAATTCACCGTAGCGGTGCTACGCTGAATCCATGAAAACACCCTGATGTATTGCCATTTAAATCCTCATGACGAAGTT
>CANLOE010000289.1 GCA_947492745.1 uncultured Cyclobacteriaceae bacterium
GGCCAGGATGGCCCGCTGTTGGAAGGGCTCGACGAGGGCGACTATACCTTCTATGCGGTGGGGAAGACCTCCACCTGTGAGTTGGTACCCATTACCCGAAGTATTGTTAGTAATGTTACCGACTTCGGAGTTTCCTCGAAGGTGGATAAGATACCTAGTGATTGTGATATAACAGGAGAAATCCTAGTTACGATTGTTCCCCCTACAGGTCGTCTTGATGGTTTTGAAATCACCTGGTATGCGGGCAAGCAGCCCGTGGATACCTCCAGCCCCCTGCGGCCCACCGTGGCCGCACTGAGTTCTAGACTCAGTGGCGCGGGCATCACCAACGGTACCTATACGGCCGTGGTGCGCGATCTGGTCACGGGCTGCGAGAAGTCCGAGGAGGTACCGTTGAAGGCGGCGGAGTCCCCCGCCCTCTCGCTGGT
>CANLOE010000290.1 GCA_947492745.1 uncultured Cyclobacteriaceae bacterium
TCCGACCATCTGGGCAACTACCGGGAGGTGGAGCACCGCCTTACACAGATCATCTACCGTCTCCACTACCTGCCCCCGGAGACCTTCGGGGGAGAGCCCGTCAGGGAGGATGTCTGGATACTTGAAAAGCTCCGTGAGCGCTTCGCACAGGCCCGTAGGATACAGTGGGCCGAAAGGCAGCGCGACAGCGGGAGTGACGGTGACTACCCATGGAACGATTAGAGAAAGGCCCCGCAAGGGGCTTTTTCCATTGACGGAAACCATTTACATCGATTAAAACGTTATATTTATGCAACAACTAGGGACTATGGACATACAATCGGAGAAACTTTCGATGATCGAGCAGCTGGCAAGGCTGCAGGACATCGGGACCATACGGCGCATCAGGCAGATACTGGACGAGGCCGGCGAAATGCCCACCGC
>CANLOE010000291.1 GCA_947492745.1 uncultured Cyclobacteriaceae bacterium
TGAATTCAAAAAACGCATTCATTTACTGATTTGAAGCCAGTTAAGCCCGGAATAGATTTTCTAATGGACATTTTGGGGTTAATACTCATGAGAAAATGAATAGGGAACCAGCTCCGGAGGTGCAGACCGGATACAATGAAGCATATTGTCCATTGCACATCGGCGAACAGGTCACCGGGAAAGTTTCATAAAGATACAATTATCAAAAATGCATCTTTTTTTTTACTGATTTATAGCTACATATGGCCCTAACGAACTTTCGAATGCATAAGCTTGGGGTACCCACCTATACCACCTAAGGCCAAGAAGTCGCTCTGAACTACGCACCTTCCATTTTCATGTGCGTTCAACCCAAATTGATCAGTAGGATTTCGTGATGAGAGCATAAAGTACAATAAAACCAGCGGTTTAGGTGAGGAGGC
>CANLOE010000292.1 GCA_947492745.1 uncultured Cyclobacteriaceae bacterium
GGGTCGTGGTAGACCCATTGGTAGCCCTGGCGCGCACTCCCTTTTTTGTCGCTGTCCGGTACCTTTATCGGGGATTTGTCCAGGGGACGGACGGGCAGTGCGGCGATCAGCACTCCTTCATCCCCCTTCTTGGCATATTTGGGGCGCACGGTGCGCCGCTTCACCAAGCTGGCAGGGCTGTACTCCAGGGTCTCGGTGACCTCTTCCCCGATCTTCCTGAGCCCGGTGGTGGCCCCTTCCGGCTCGATGACCACCTCCCGCACCGGAAGGTGATCGGGGATGGCATTGCGCTCCGGGGTGCCTTTTCTTCTCACGGACGGGTATAGGTGATGGTCTCCTCCGGGGGATCCTCCAGCTGAGCGGTCCCTTCCGCACCGAACAGGGGCCATTGGGACACGTCCATATCGTGAAGGAAGCGC
>CANLOE010000293.1 GCA_947492745.1 uncultured Cyclobacteriaceae bacterium
CACCCCTTCTGAGGGTTGCGGTAGGTCACGGGAACGTGAAACGGCACATATTGTCCACTTTATACAACAGTAAAACCAAATTTACCATGAAAACAAGAAACAGGGGGCCATAGGCCGAAAACAAAAGGTTTTGTAATAACTTTGCTCTCCAAATCACAAGCGGATTACGCTTATCCTCAAAAATAGTCCCCGTACGGTCATCGGTCAGGAAACTGCCGTAGATGCTTACTTGTGAGCATGGAGAGACCTAAGCGGGGACACTTCTCCTAAAAACAAGTATAAAATGAAAAAAAGAAAGATCAGCACGGCGCAGTTGCGCCCCATGGCCGATATGGTCGAGTCCGACCATCTGGGCAACTACCGGGAGGTGGAGCACCGCCTTACACAGATCATCTACCGTCTCCACTACCTGCCCCC
>CANLOE010000294.1 GCA_947492745.1 uncultured Cyclobacteriaceae bacterium
CCTTATATGGCGATGGGCAATGACCCGGTGAACAACGTGGACCCGGATGGGGGCTTTGCTGACCCTATCTTCCAGGGTGTGCTACCTGAGATTGTCATACGGGCCACGGGCGGTTTCACTGTGTCCTCCATACTGGCCACGGTAGGTCATGTTGCCCTTTCGAGTGCCGCAAGTACTGCGCCACTGATTGATATCGAGTATCAAGAGCATGCTTTTGGAGGTACCTTCGAACAGTATGTGACGAAATACCCCGAGTTCTCGGGCCTTTCCCATGCTGATGCGCATCGTCTATGGGAGTCAAAGTACGCCAATGATTTCTATGACCGGTGGACCGCGGAGGCACAGCGGGAAAAGGACCTGAGGAACATCGGCAAGATGGCACGCTTCGTCGAGGGCTTTACGGAAGCGGGTTCCTT
>CANLOE010000295.1 GCA_947492745.1 uncultured Cyclobacteriaceae bacterium
CTGGAATATTCGATCCTGGCCTTTACATTTTCGGAAAACTCATCGATCAATGTCATTATATCCCTTCCCTTCAATATTTTGACCAACAATGATCTGCACCTTGATATGGCATTTGGGAAATTGAGGGTCCGCTTTCTGTTTGTTGGTCCGTTCCCGGCATCGACCTTTTTCTTTTTGGGCCTGATCGGATGGCAGAGCAATGCGGTCAGGTTGTGCAGCAAGATCCTGGCCTTGAAATCCTGCCTTACGGCCGGTACCGATTTGCCGCTCCAATCGGCCATCTCCAGGGTGTTCTTAAGATGCCCGTAACAGGTCTCTACTTCCCACCTTGTTCCATATAGCGTGAATATGGCCCCACGGGGGCAGTCCTTACCTTGAGGAAGGGAAGTGAACGGTACCCTGTACTTCCCGTTG
>CANLOE010000296.1 GCA_947492745.1 uncultured Cyclobacteriaceae bacterium
CCCTCTCCGGGGCGCCGCTCATAGATGGAGAGCACGTTGCCCGAGGCATCGCGGATGTACCAGGTCTCCGCTCCCGTGGCATGGTCGGTCCTGCGCAGGCGGAAGCCGCGGTCATCGTAGTCATAGCTGATGCGCAGGTCGCTCTTTTCCGCATCGGCATGGACCTGCCGGACCTTGCCCGTCACGTCATAGGTGAAAAAGCGGTCGGGGGCCCCTTCGGGGCGGTCGTACATCCCCGTCAGCTGCCCGAGGTCATTGTAGCTGTAGGCCGCATGGCCCGCGATGGCCCCCAGTCGGTTCGTATGGGGCAGGTAGTCGTAGCTGAAGTCGTCGGTCTTTTCCGCGGCCGCGTCGAAGCGCTGTAGGGAGAGGATATTGCCATGGGCATCGTAGCGCAGTCCCGTGACCCGGTT
>CANLOE010000297.1 GCA_947492745.1 uncultured Cyclobacteriaceae bacterium
TTTTCATAGTTCACGCTCACTCCGAAGGGCGCACTGCCGTCCCAGAGGACAGTGACCGTATTGTCGGTCGCACTACCGCCTCCGGTGATGCTTCCGCCCGTGACCGTCCAGACATAATCGGACTGGCCCGGCTCTGTACCGTAACTCTCCGAATCACCAGCACATACCGCCAGCTCACCCGTTATGGTGGGGGTGGGGGCCGTATCGACGCTTACCGTCTCGCTGGTTGGTAGGGATGCACCACAGCCTGCTGCGTTTTCATAGTTCACGCTCACTCCGAAGGGCGCACTGCCGTCCCAGAGGACAGTGACCGTATTGTCGGTCGCACTACCGCCTCCGGTGATGCTTCCGCCCGTGACCGTCCAGACATAATCGGACTGGCCCGGCTCTGTACCGTAACTCTCCGAATC
>CANLOE010000298.1 GCA_947492745.1 uncultured Cyclobacteriaceae bacterium
GCGGCAGCCTGTTTTTCGGCCTTGCCGAGCTCGTCCTCGACCTTTTTATCGGTATCGTCTATCTTTTTGGTGATGTCATCATCGGCTTTGACCCTTTCTTTCTTGATGTCTTCATCGTATTGGTCACGGATTTTTTGGTTCTCGGTCTGCCACTCTTTCCGTTGTTGGCCCACTTCCTCTTGGGCTTTTTCCTGTTCGGTCTCTTGGGCTTTTTTGGTCTCCTTGGTCTTGAGCTCGATTTCCTTATCGGTCCTGTCCCGTTCTTTTTTGTCCTCGGCCTCTTTTTTGTTCAGTTCCGTTTCGTGCTTTTGCAAGTGGGGGGCCATGCCCTCGTCCATTTTGGCCTTGGCCTGTTCGTCAAAGGCTGCGAGCACATCGGCGGGGATTTCCCCGGGGAAGGTGACTTCT
>CANLOE010000299.1 GCA_947492745.1 uncultured Cyclobacteriaceae bacterium
CTTGGGTAATAAGGTGTTCGTCGGTCGCTGCGAGGTGACTCCGCTGCGCTCCGCCGCACGCAGCGGCCTCCTCACGGCAGCTCCCGCCTCGTACCTCGGACGCTGCCCGTGTTCCTGCTCGCCCTGCGGCCCCTGCCCTCACCGGCGGTCACGCTGTCGCGCTCCTCCCGTCGGGCCGTCAGGGGCACTCGCAGTGCGGCTCGCATGGCCATCGGTGTTTCGGGGACATCACTGCTTACCGCACCATGGCCATGGCGGCACATTTTATATATATGGCAGTTGGGTTTGGAGCGCCCTTGACGGCAAAGCAAAAAAGGTGTACGTTTTCAGGTGTTTTTCACTTTGCCGTCAAGGACGGATGTTCTTTCCCGCGCCGTGAAGATGGGAACGGCCCTTTTGCCGACTT
>CANLOE010000300.1 GCA_947492745.1 uncultured Cyclobacteriaceae bacterium
TGCCGAGTCACTGGCCGACAACGTCTACCTGTCCGCAGGGGTCTCCTGTCTGCTGGACGGCCTGACCGAGAAGGGCCGGCTCGATGGTAATCTCAGTGTGGGCAGGTTCGGACGGGAATGTGCCACGGGTGCCCTGTCGGCCGTACTGGCGGACCGGCTGCTCAAGGGGGGCGGCAGGCTGTTCACAAAACTGAGGGCCATTGCTCGGGCCGACCCCTTGGGCTTCGGTTCGGGACTGGCCGGGCTGAACATCACCGGCACGGAGGAAGTGCGCAGGGTCTGCGGCTACCTGGAGCTCGACGGGGCCACCACCGACAGGGTGCTCTCTGCCTGTTTCGTGGCGGGCACCCCCGTGCTCATGGCGGACGGTTCGCGGAAGCCCATACAGACGGTCATGGTAGGCGA
>CANLOE010000301.1 GCA_947492745.1 uncultured Cyclobacteriaceae bacterium
ACGGGCTGCCGCGAGACGCCCCGTGGTACCGTGGAGCGCATCCCCTACGACGGCCGCATCACTGTGACCACGGAGGATGACGACTGCTCCGCTACCCTCACGGGCAGTGCCAGTGCCAGTGTCGGCGGTTCCACATCGGGATATACCTTTTACTGGTCCGAGGGACGTAAGACACTACCTATATCGGATACACAGCAGACTGTGGCGATCACGGGTCTGAGCGCAGGAGCATGGACGGTCTATGCCATAGACGATGCCACGGGCTGTAGCACCGATGCGGTCACTGTGGAGATTCGTGATGCGGCACCGCCCTCCATCTCCATCACCTCCAAATCGGACCGCAGCACCTGTACGGCAGGCGCACCGAACGGCAGCATCACGGTGGACCTGCTCACCTCGGTGACC
>CANLOE010000302.1 GCA_947492745.1 uncultured Cyclobacteriaceae bacterium
ATCCCTGCGGTTCTCGCCTTGATTGAAAAAAAATGACCCGCGCAATCCTATACGACATTTAAAACCCAAATTTGTATTACACCTTAATCATCAATTGCCCCATTATATCCATTGATTTCAACGGTATTCATCACACCTTCGGTTTAGTTCACTATGGTGTTTGTTTTCCATTGGAGTTCATGAACCTTCGGTTTAATCCTTCTCACTTAAACCACTGATTATATAGTGCTTTATGCCCTTGCCACGAAACCCTATTGATCAATTTGGGTTAAAATCGGATACTTAACCCAAATTGATCGATAGAAATCGTGATGAGTGTATAAATGGCAAAATACCGGCCATGTGGATTCGTTCGGCATAGCACCGCTATGGTAAATGAAGACAGGTGGGCAAAGCTTCCGGTAT
>CANLOE010000303.1 GCA_947492745.1 uncultured Cyclobacteriaceae bacterium
GGTGTTTTTCACTTTGCCGTCAAGGACGGATGTTCTTTCCCGCGCCGTGAAGATGGGAACGGCCCTTTTGCCGACTTGGTGGGACACCATGGAGGCAAAAGGGCCGTGCGAGCGGTCAGCAACAATGATAAAGTGCTCATTATCGGCCGACGCGCTGCCAAAGTTGCGGTTGTGCGCGGTGCAGGTAAATGTGCGAGGCGCATGCGAGTGTGAGGAGGGACCGGCGGGGGGAGGGGCGCGCTTTTCCGCGCGCAACGTCCGACGGCTTCCCGACGAGCCCGCAGGCGAGCAGGGAAACGGGCGGTGGTTTTGTTTTCTTCCCACCTGCCGGAGGCGGTCATAAAAAAATGAAAACAAAAAGGGAACCGCCGTGAGGAGCGGGACCCGTGCGGTGGAGCGCAGCG
>CANLOE010000304.1 GCA_947492745.1 uncultured Cyclobacteriaceae bacterium
AGGAACGAGGTAACGAAACACCACCCATTGGGGTGACACCTATATATACAATAACAGTTAAACCGAATTTATCATGAAAACAAGAAACAGAAGTCCGTAGGATCGAATAGTTTTGTCCTAAAACTGTAGCACTACAGAATAAAGCTATGTATATGAGAATACCCGCTATGCCCTTGGTCAGGGAAACCTCCAAACCGTCTGTTGCAGTACGGTGGACGGGCTAAGGCGGGTACCTTAAAAGTCCAAAAACAGTAACATAATGAAAGAAAAGAGAACGAAGATGGAGCAGCTGCGCCCGCTCCGCGACATGATAGAATCCGACCATCTGGGCGACTACCTGGAGATAGAGCAACGGCTGTGCCACATCATCTACCAGCTCCACTGGCTGCCCTGGGAGACCTT
>CANLOE010000305.1 GCA_947492745.1 uncultured Cyclobacteriaceae bacterium
CGGTGGCAGTGCCCTTGAGGCCGGAGGCCATCGTCGATTCGGCCAGTTCTATGGCGTGCAGTGCCTGTTCCTTGGTGACGCGGGGAAAGTCCCTGAGAAAGTCACGGAGGCTGTCCCCTCCCCTCAGGTAGTCGAACAGGTTCTTGACCGGTATCCGTGTACCGGCAAAGACGGGCGTACCGCCAAGGATGTCCTTTGATATAGTGACCAGTTGGTTCATATAGAGAATGTTTTGCATGAATATAACGTTTTCTGTGGTGTGATTGGTTTCCTTTTATGTAAAAAGCCCCTTTCGGGGCCTCTGTCACTGTTCGTTCCGCTGTATCTCCCTTGCCTGTTGGAAGCACTCGCGGAGCTTTTCGAGCAGCCATACGTTGTCGCGTACGGGCCCACCG
>CANLOE010000306.1 GCA_947492745.1 uncultured Cyclobacteriaceae bacterium
TGTTTTCTTCATTCTTTCTGTAAGTTAACCCTATTGAGCTTTTCTTACTGTCCAGTCAAATGTATACACTCCACTATCGATTATTTTGGGGTAAACCCTCGTTACGAAGTTCTAACGCATAATCCGGGTTCAAATCGTGGTCCACATGTCCTCTATCCGCACTGAACTCCGTTTTCGCCTCAAGCCGGCCGGGCGCTTACTTCTGTGCGGCAGACCGGTCCCTTCGCTGAAAGGGTTTTCCGAGCTCTTTCTTTACGCTCGGTCCTATCGATAAAAATTAAGCAGGACGAAACCCATAGGGATTTCGGGCCAGCCTGTGGGATGCGGAAAATTTTGAAAACGCTGCACCCGGACAGAAAAATTTTCAAATGAACTACCGGAATTCGGATTGTGTT
>CANLOE010000307.1 GCA_947492745.1 uncultured Cyclobacteriaceae bacterium
GGCCTTTCCTGCAGGTGGAGGTAGTGGTCCATGATGTCCCGCGGCCCTGTTTCGGCGGGCATCTTCCCGCTCCTTTCGAGGAACTCCATGACGAGCCCTGGGAGCACCCGTATGCTGCCGGGGCCGTAACCGAGCCTCTTGAGGTGCTCGGCAAAGTCCCCTGCGGTACCCGCCGCTGCCTCCCTTCCCTGTTCCCTTCCCTGTTCCGGTCCCTTTTCCCTGTCCCACCGTTGCACGTTTTCCCGGAACGCGGAACGGTTTCGGTTTAAGTCGTTGTTTTCCAGTATATTGTGCCTGTCCATATCGTTCCAGAAGTGTTCCATTGTGTTCCCTCCCTGTTCTTCCCCGCCCTGTTCCGGTCCCTTTTCCCTGTCCCACCGTTGCGCGT
>CANLOE010000308.1 GCA_947492745.1 uncultured Cyclobacteriaceae bacterium
GTACTTTCTCTATCATTCTTGTTCTGTCTTGTTGTCTTTAGTGGGGCTATCGTCTTACGACAATTCCTTCACAAATTTCAACGTGATCTAATGTTCAGTCCTTCATCAACTTGTGAGAACTCCGAGTGTCGATTCGGCTCTTTTCCCGTCAACTACTATGACTTCTGCTGACTTCTCACTGCAAATATTTTACAACCATATTCAATATGAACATGTCAATGAGATCTCCCTTGGTAAGGTGAATATCCTTGTATCTATCCCTGCTGAATCTACTATTTCGGCGCTGTCCTTAATCAACGTGATTAAGACTTTGGACTTCGGCAGCATGTGGTACCTCATCCGACCTAATAGCCTCTGTATTCAGTTTCTGTTCGTCAGTAC
>CANLOE010000309.1 GCA_947492745.1 uncultured Cyclobacteriaceae bacterium
GAACAGGAACAGGGCAATCCTGTCGCTGCTGGCCCATCAGGGCCTCACCAACGGGGAGGTCAGGGGGCTGCGCACCACCGACATCGATACCGAAAGGGGGACCGTCAACATAAGGGCCGGGAAGAGGACGGATGCAAGGGAGCTGAAACTGGACGCACGGCAGGCCTTCTGGCTCATGGCCTACATCGGTACGGACAGACCCGGAATGCTGAAAGGGCCGACGGATGCGCTGTTCATCAACCAAAGGGGAAGCCCCGAGACCGCCAACGGCATCGCCTACCTCCTGTCCGCCCGCGCCCACCTCTTCCCCGGAAGGAAGCTGACCGCCACCACCGTGCGGCAGAGCGTCATCGCCAACCTCCTCAAAGAGGGAAG
>CANLOE010000310.1 GCA_947492745.1 uncultured Cyclobacteriaceae bacterium
TCCAGAAGAGTTTAGTAAAATCAATTATTCAAAATGTGCTTAACTTATTGTCCAGTTTTTTATTGCAATTCCATTCTGAATCTGAATCGGGTAACAATAAAGGCAATGGTTACCGATATGCTTCCCGCTCAGGCATTGGTTCTAAGCTACAATTGAAGATACCCAGAGATCGATTAGGTGTATTCCAACCCGTTATATCAGGACTCCTTAATGAACAGGAAGAGCAAGTAAAAGACCTTTGCTTCGAACTGTATGGCAAAGGTTTAACTACCCGCCAGATAGAGGATGTTATACAGATTTGGGTTTCAAATGTCGTATAAGATTCCGCTGGTCATTTTGTTTCAATCAAGGCGAGAACCGCAGGGATAGCAGC
>CANLOE010000311.1 GCA_947492745.1 uncultured Cyclobacteriaceae bacterium
ACCTACGTTCACATCACGAATCGGGAATACCATGCACGAAGAGAAATCAAGGAAACCCAGTAATCAAGGCCAACGCGCCTGGGGCGAGGTCGACAATGTTATACTATGCTCACATATTTGGTCATGTCGACCGTGTTTCAGTCATCTCATTGAATCTGGTATATCGTTGAACGGAGTGCGAATTTCAGCAGTTCATTTGAAAATTTTTCTGTCCGGGCGCAGCGTTTTCAAAATTTTCTGCGTCCCGTAGGCTGGCCCGAAATCCCTATAGGTTTCGTCCTGCTTAGTTTTTATCAATAGGACCGAGCGTAAGGAAAGGGTTCGGGGAACCCTTTCAGCGAAGGGGCCGGTCTGCCGCGCAGGAGTAAGAGC
>CANLOE010000312.1 GCA_947492745.1 uncultured Cyclobacteriaceae bacterium
GGTAGGCGATGCCGTTGGCGGTCTCGGGGCTTCCCCTTTGGTTGATGAACAGTGCATCCGTCGGCCCTTTCAGCATTTTCGGTCTGTCCGTATCGGTGTAGGCCATGAGCCAGAAGGCCTGCCTTGCGTCCAGTTTCAGCTCCCTGGCATCCGTCCTCTTCCCGGCCCTTATGTTGACGGTCCCCCTTTCCATGTCGATATCGGTGGTGCGCAGCCCCCTGATCTCCCCGTTGGTGAGGCCCTGATGGGCCAGCAGCGACAGGATTGCCCTGTTCCTGTTCCTGAGGAGGGTGTACCTTTCGTCCACGGTGAGGAGCCTTTCCAGTTCCCGCCGTGTGAAGAGGTCCTGCAGCTGTATGTCCTTCC
>CANLOE010000313.1 GCA_947492745.1 uncultured Cyclobacteriaceae bacterium
CACCGGTCTTCATTCACCATAGCGGTGCTATGCCGAACGAATCCAAATGGCCGGTATTTTGCTATTTATACGCTCATTACGATTTCTATCGATCAATTTGGGTTTAACGCTCGGTCCTATCCAAAATAAGTGATGATAAATTCTGAAATAATTTCAAAACAGTCTTCTGGAAAATCCTGATATTGGCAAACACCTGAAGTGCCCTTATCTTGAACCCAAAATGTTCGTTGGAACTTCGTCATGAGGGCTTAAATGGCAATAAATCAGTGCGTTTTCTTGTGTTCATTGTAGCACCGCTACGGTTAATTCAAAAAACGCATTCAGTTACTGATTTGAAGTCAGTTAAGTCCGGAATAGATTTTCT
>CANLOE010000314.1 GCA_947492745.1 uncultured Cyclobacteriaceae bacterium
TTCGAAGTGTACTTTCTTTCCCATCTTGGAAATTAATCAATATATACGACATTAAAAATATTAATCTGTATTAAACCTAAATTGATCAATAGGATTTCGTGATGAGAGCATAATTGCAATAAAATCAGTGGTTTAGGTGAGGAGGCCTAGTGTATCATTAGGGTGACACGAACCTGCGTAGCGTAAAACAGCTGATTTTGAAGCAATTTATATTCGTAATAGGAAGGCTATCGATCAATTTGGGTTAAACCCTCGTCACGAAGTTACAACGCATGATCTGGGTTAAACCCAAAATGTCCATTAGAAAATCTATTCCGAACTTAACTGGCTTCAAATCAGTAAATGAATGCGTTTTTTGA
>CANLOE010000315.1 GCA_947492745.1 uncultured Cyclobacteriaceae bacterium
GTCAACGCAGAGTGAAGCAAAATGAACAGGAAGATAGGCGATATTTGAAAGCTAAGTTTGTATTAGAAGGTATGGAGAAAGGCCTGCCGGTTTTATGACTTACGAACCTTAACTAAACGACATTGATAATCCGGGTTTAACCCAAATTGATCAATAGGGTTTCGGTCGGCTTGTGGGATACCTAAAGGGTATAAATCAGGAGCCGTCACCGGAGTTTCGCAATGAGAGTTTAATACAAATTTGGGTTTTAAATGTCGTATAAGATTCCGCGGGTCATTTTTTTTCAATCCAGGCGATAACCGCAGGGATAGCAGCGCTATCGCGAGGATTGTCAACGCAGAGTGAAGCAAAATGAACA
>CANLOE010000316.1 GCA_947492745.1 uncultured Cyclobacteriaceae bacterium
AACCCAGAATGTCCATTAGAAAATCTATTCCGGACTTAACTGGCTTCAAATCAGTAAATGAATGCGTTTTTTGAATTCATCGTAGCGGTGCTACGCTGAATCCAAGAAAACACCCTGATTCATTGCCATTTAAGTCCTCATGACGAAGTTCCAACGAACATTCTGGGTTTAATGAAAAAAGAGGCTGTCCCAAAAGAGGCAGCCTCTTTTTTTTACTCCAACTATAATTTCGCACTACTTCCATTTATCCCGGATTGATCAATAGGATTGCGGGATGAGCGTATAATACAAATTTGGGTTTTAAATGTCGTATAAGATTCCGCGGGTCATTTTGGTTTCAATCAAGGCGATAACCGC
>CANLOE010000317.1 GCA_947492745.1 uncultured Cyclobacteriaceae bacterium
ACATCGTCACGCTCGTACTTGCCTATCACAGAATGGTTGGTGTTCAGTATACCCGCCAGTTCGTTCTGTGAGAACCCTTTGCCCTTCCTGCTCTCCCTGAGCCTATCGCCGAATGTATCCATAGAATGATGCCCTTTAGACCTAAATGATGCTCAAATAATCTGTTTTTTCAAATATACCGTTCAAAAAAGATATAAAAAAGGGCAATATGATTTTGTGAAATGATTTCGATATAGTAGTTTTGATTCACATTTGAACAATCACACCATACGAAAACTTTTTTCAATGGAAATCCCCGAGATAAAATCCCGCCTCGACATCATCGACACCGCCGCACTGCTGGGCCTGTCCATCGA
>CANLOE010000318.1 GCA_947492745.1 uncultured Cyclobacteriaceae bacterium
GACCAGGGCTGTGGCTACATTGACGGCCCGGTCGATGAGGGCATTGATGCGCTTGGCCAGGGCGGGGAAGGCGGCCAAAGCCACGCTGACCAGGGCTTTGAGTACTTCGCCGAAGGCTTTGATGGCGGCAATGATGAAGTCGCGCGCCAGGTCGATGAGCGTGGTGGCAATCTTCTTGGCCGCTTCGATGACGCGCTTCACGAAGGCTCTAAGGCCGTCAAAGAGGGCGTTCAGGGCTTTTTTGATCCCCTCGAAAAAGCTGGAAACAGCGTCTTTCACCCGGTCCCACCAACTGCGGTCATTGGCCTTGCGGTCTGCCTCTCTTTTCTTGGCGGCGGCCGCGGCTTCTACCCT
>CANLOE010000319.1 GCA_947492745.1 uncultured Cyclobacteriaceae bacterium
CTGAACCCAAGAAAACGCACTGATGTATTGCCATTTAAGTCCTCATGACGAAGTTCCAACGAACATTTTGGGTTTAACCCAAATTGATCAATTTGGGTTAAACCCGGATCATACATTTGAAAATCTACTGCGGATCTAAATACCTGCAAAGCGGTCGTTGCACTGAGTTTTTTGAATTCACCGTAGCGATGCTATGCTAAATACGATACCCCCCCTGATTTATTGCTATTTAAACCCAAAACAATCAATAGAGAACCTATTCCGCGCATAAATAGCTCATATCAGAAGCTTTGCCCACCTGTCTTCATTCACCATAGCGGTGCTATGCCGAACGAATCCAAATGGCCGGTATT
>CANLOE010000320.1 GCA_947492745.1 uncultured Cyclobacteriaceae bacterium
CTTGTTTTCTTCATTCTTTCTGTAAGTTAACCCTATTGAGCTTTTCTTACTGTCCAGTCAAATGTATACACTCCAAGTCTTCCTATTACGAGCATAAATTACTTCAAAATCAGCGGTTTTACGCTGCGTAGGTTTTACACCTTAACCATCAATTGGGCCTCCTCACCTAAACCGTTGATTTTATGGAAATTACGACCTCATCACGAAATCCTATTGATCAATTTGGGTTGAAAATTTTTCTGTCCGAGCGCAGCGTTTTCAAAATTTTCCGCGTCCCACAGGCTGGCCCGAAGTCTCCCCTGACTTCGTCCTGCTTAATTTTATCGATAGGACCGAGCGTAAGGAAAGGGTTC
>CANLOE010000321.1 GCA_947492745.1 uncultured Cyclobacteriaceae bacterium
GTGCAGGGAGCGTCTACCTTTTTGGGTGGTCCGGGAGCGCTTTTATTAAGTGGAGCTGTAGGGGGACTTGGAAACGGGCTCATGCAAGGACTTTCCGGGAATGCTCTTGCAGCTCAGGCTGGTATCGGAGCGGTGGCGGGCCTGGTAGGGGGTGTTGCGGCCAATGGAGCGGGCAGCCTTATCAACAATCTCAATATCGGCAGCCCCATCATCGATGGACTGGTCAAGGGCGCGGTCGGTGGTGCGGTCGGTGGCTTTCTGGCAGGCGGACTGGTCGGTACGCTGGCGGGGGACGGTTTTATGGACGGAGCCCTTGCGGGAGCGAGGAGCGGGGCGTTCACGGGCGGGCTGA
>CANLOE010000322.1 GCA_947492745.1 uncultured Cyclobacteriaceae bacterium
GTTGACCAACAATACCTCCATGCCCTCAGACTGAAGGGCGCTGAACAGGGTCTGCCAGTAACTACCGGTGCTTCCATGGCAACGGTGGTGATGCCCGATGCCCTTAACCACCCGACCATCTGTTGATGGTCCTTGGTGTAAACACCGAACTCCCTGACCTGTTCGGGCAGCTGCCCTATGCTCACAAAGTGGCTCTTCGAGCCTACATCTATCCCCGCTGCCCTAATATTGGCCACTTCCATACTTATCGTTCTTTTCATGTCAAAACAGTTGGATTGCGTTATGAGAACATAATTGTAATAAAATCAGCGGTTTAGGTGAGGGGCTTTTGTATCACTAAGGTGACGAG
>CANLOE010000323.1 GCA_947492745.1 uncultured Cyclobacteriaceae bacterium
TGTTTTCTTCATTCTTTCTGTAAGTTAACCCTATTGAGCTTTTCTTACTGTCCAGTCAAATGTATACACTCCATTCCCCCGTTTGATTTCGGGACCTCTACACCTTTGATAGCAGTCGGTACATACTTACGATTGAGAATATCAAGTGCGATGACAGAACGGTTTTCGTCAACGAGTGACTTTAATCCGTCTGTATCCATAAAATCAGTTCCTGCCGAACCTTTATTGCTTATCACTTTACGACAGGCTTTGGTCAGGTTTCTCGCTTGTAGTACTTTCTCTATCATTCTTGTTCTGTCTTGTTGTCTTTAGTGGGGCTATCGTCTTACGACAATTCCTTCACAAATT
>CANLOE010000324.1 GCA_947492745.1 uncultured Cyclobacteriaceae bacterium
CTCCAGAAGAGTTTAGTAAAATCAATTATTCAAAATGTGCTTAACTTATTGTCCAGTTTTTTATTGCAATTCCACGGATGTTTATTCCGGATCATGCATTGGAAAATCTACTGCGGATCTAAATAGCTGCAAACCGGTCGTTGTACTACGTTTTTTAAATTCACCATAGCGGTGCTATATTAAATCCAATAAGACTCTCTGATTTATTGCTATTTAAACCCAAAATGGTCAATAGAGAAGCTATTCCGAGCATAAATAGCTTCATACCAGAAGCTTTGCCCACCTGTCTTCATTCACCATAGCGGTGCTATGCCGAACGAATCCAAATGGCCGGTATTTTGCTA
>CANLOE010000325.1 GCA_947492745.1 uncultured Cyclobacteriaceae bacterium
TCGGACAACGTACTGGTCTTCTGCGGTTTGACCGGTCCATTTCCCTTTTGGACCGGTTCCGGACCGGTGGACCGGTCGAGCTTCTTTAGGTTCTCGTCAAGTACCCCCGCGATGTGGCCCCTGAGTTCACGGAACTCTTCGTAGCTCACGACCTCGTACAGGTAGCCTGAGCTGTAGGTGCCTCATGTATCGGGCGACTTTTTTTTTGTTTACGGTACCTTTTTCGTGTTCACCGTGGACCGGTCGGACAACGTACTGGTCTTCTTCGGTTTGACCGGTCCATTTCCCTTTTGGACCGGTTCCGGACCGGTGGACCGGTCCAGCTTTTTCAGGTTCTCGTCAA
>CANLOE010000326.1 GCA_947492745.1 uncultured Cyclobacteriaceae bacterium
CGCGTTGGCCTTGATTACTGGGTTTCCTTGATTTCTCTTCGTGCATGGTATTCCCGATTCGTGATGTGAACGTAGGTCATGTACTCTTTTTCATTGTCAACAGGGTCCAAACCTCTTTGTGACTGCCCCCTTAGTTCGTTTCGCCTCAAGCCGGCTGGGCTCTTACTCCTGCGCCGCAGACCGGCCCCTTCGCTGAAAGGGTTCCCCGAACCCTTTCCTTACGCTCGGTCCTATTGATAAAAAATTAAGCAGGACGAAACCCATGGGGATTTCGGGCCAGCCTACGGGACGCAGAAAATTTTGAAAACGCTGCGCCCGGACAGAAAAATTTTCAAATGAACT
>CANLOE010000327.1 GCA_947492745.1 uncultured Cyclobacteriaceae bacterium
TCAGTGCGTTTTCTTGGGTTCAGCGTAGCACCGCTACGGTGAATTCAAAAAACGTATTCATTTACTGATTTGAAGCCGGTTAAGTCCGGAATAGATTTTCTAATGGACATTTTGGGTTTAACTGGAATTCTGCCTTGGCTCATCGTTATATCTGTTGTAGTGGTTTCGTAAATACGCTGTATTTGGAGCTTCTTGATGAGGGTTTGAATGCAATAAATAAGCGGGTTTTATTGGATTCAGTATAGCTTTGCTGCTATGGTTGTGGAGTGTATACATTTGACTGGACAGTAAGAAAAGCTCAATAGGGTTAACTTACAGAAAGAATGAAGAAAACAAG
>CANLOE010000328.1 GCA_947492745.1 uncultured Cyclobacteriaceae bacterium
GGTGCAGGGGCGTATCTTCTATCGTGATCAGTATTGAGAAATAGACCCCTTTTACCCTTTGGGATATCCCCAATTGACAATCCTCTCCATCGAGATAATGGCATACCAAAGGTTCTATACTTGCCCTATTGGGCAGGAAGGCCCCTCCGTTGACCAGACAGCCTCCCGTATTGGCACCTATCTGTGTTTTGGGCGGTAAGAGGCCCAGCGGGGTCCAGGTAGGACCCTCGTCCTTTTTACAGGAACCCAGCGCGAGCCCCATGGTGAGCAGCAGTACTGTTCTTATCATGATATGATCGGTTTGTGACGTTATCCCAAAATGTCCATTGGAAAA
>CANLOE010000329.1 GCA_947492745.1 uncultured Cyclobacteriaceae bacterium
GCCGAACGAATCCAAATGGCCGGTATTTTACTATTTATACGCTCATCACGATTTCTATCGATTAATTTGGGTTAAATGCATAATCAATTTGGATATAGAAACCGCTTTCTAATTAACAATAATAGTCAGGACATGCAACTTCTGGGGTGCAATTGGCTGTGGCTTGAATGAGTATAAAATCGACTAATGAGAGTTGCATGAGGTTTGGAAAAAAACTACGTACCTAAACATGAGGTTCCAGGGGTACCGTGAGAGTTGGAGTGTATACATTTGACTGGACAGTAAGAAAAGCTCAATAGGGTTAACTTACAGAAAGAATGAAGAAAACAA
>CANLOE010000330.1 GCA_947492745.1 uncultured Cyclobacteriaceae bacterium
AAAAAACGTAGTGCAACGACCGGTTTGCAGCTATTTAGATCCGCAGTAGATTTTCCAATGCATGATCCGGGTTTAAGCTGCGAATTTTTTAGGATGGAGTAGGCTATGTGATGCTAGGGTTTCTCAGCTTGTAATACAAATTTGGGTTTAATTTCAATCAAGGCGAGAACCGCAGGGGTAGCAGCGCTATGCCGAGGATTGTCAACGGAGAGTGAAGCAAAATGAACAGGAAGATAGGCGATTTTAGAAGCTATGTGGAGTGTATACATTTGACTGGACAGTAAGAAAAGCTCAATAGGGTTAACTTACAGAAAGAATGAAGAAAACAA
>CANLOE010000331.1 GCA_947492745.1 uncultured Cyclobacteriaceae bacterium
GCCGACCGCATCGCCGGCTATGCCCCGGCGGAAGGGGAGTACAGCTATGAGCTGAAGGACCACCTGGGCAATGTGCGCGCCCTCCTGCACAAGGGCCGCAGCACCTATACCGCCACCATGGAGCTGGCCACCTCCACCGGGGAAGAGGCCCTGTTCGATGGGCTGGATACCCGCTTCCGCGTGCCCTTTGCGGGCATCGACCATACCACGGGCCGTGCCGAAGGACAGGTCGCCCTGCTCAACGGTGCCCCCGGACGGCGGGTAGGCCCCAACCGGTCACTGGCCGTGGAGGCGGGCGATGTCGTGCATATGGAGACCTATGTGAAG
>CANLOE010000332.1 GCA_947492745.1 uncultured Cyclobacteriaceae bacterium
GCCATGCTCCTTATACCGGGATACCCAATTCTCGAGGCACCTCAAACTTACACCAAGGTGATCGGCCAGAGCTTGCCGTAGCCCAAAACGTGAATCCTTTAAACAGATCAGCGCATATACTCGACGTTCCTTGGCTAAGGTGGGCCGTTTCCCTTTGAGGTAAATTAAGATAGATAGGCTCTCTTTTACTGATATATCAATTCGTTTTCCCATAACTTAAATACACGAAATTATAAACCCAAATCTGTATAATACAGATTTACATTTTTAATGTCGCATTGAAACATTTCATATAATGGTGGTTTGATGTGATTTCCATTAT
>CANLOE010000333.1 GCA_947492745.1 uncultured Cyclobacteriaceae bacterium
CTCCAGAAGAGTTTAGTAAAATCAATTATTCAAAATGTGCTTAACTTATTGTCCAGTTTTTTATTGCAATTCCAATCAGCGGTTTAGGTGAGGAGGCTTTTGTATCACTAAGGTGACGAGCCTGCGCAGTGTAAAACCGCTGATTTTGAAGTGATTTATGCTCGCAATAGGAAGGTTATTGATCATTTTGGGTTTAAAACATCATACATGGTAAGTACGCTATCGTACACCATGTACAATCGGGGGTTATACAAATTTAGGTTTTAAATGTCGTATAAGATTCCGCTGGTCATTTTGTTTCAATCAAGGCGAGAACCGCA
>CANLOE010000334.1 GCA_947492745.1 uncultured Cyclobacteriaceae bacterium
GCCGCACCGCCCCTCGCGAACCAAGGCTCTATAGACTTTTGCTTTCAGGCGAAAAAATTCAACAAAAGCCTTGGTTTGCTCATACGCACAGGGCATGCCGCACGGCCCCTCGCGAATCCTAGCACTGTGTCTGTTTTTTTTGGTAAGCTAGGATTTCAATTACTCATACACTGGAGGCATGCACACGGACCCTTGTGAATCTTCGATTTGTTCGTACGCACAGCCTCTCACGAACCTGCGGTTTCCAGTATGGTGCGATTAGAGGGAGACTTTCTCTTCTGTAGAACATCCTTCTCGGCGACCATTTGCTCATACGCGC
>CANLOE010000335.1 GCA_947492745.1 uncultured Cyclobacteriaceae bacterium
TGTTTTCTTCATTCTTTCTGTAAGTTAACCCTATTGAGCTTTTCTTACTGTCCAGTCAAATGTATACACTCCAGTAATACAAACTTAGCTTTTAAAATCGCCTATCTTCCTGTTCATTATGCTTCACTCTGCGTTGACAATCCTCGCGATAGCACTGCTATCCCTGCGGTTCTCGCCTTGATTGAACCCAACTTGATCGATAGAAATCGTGGTGAGCGTATAAATAGTAAAATATCAGCCATTTGGATTCGTTCGGCATAGCACCGCTATGGTGAATGAAGACAGGTGGGCAAAGCTTCCGGTATGAAGCTATT
>CANLOE010000336.1 GCA_947492745.1 uncultured Cyclobacteriaceae bacterium
AAAAAACGTATTTATTTACTGATTTGAAGCCAGTTAAGTCCGGAATAGATTTTCTAATGGACATTTTGGGTTAAACCCAAAATAATCAATAGTCTTCCTATTACGAGCATAAATTGCTTCAAAATCAGCGGTTTTACGCTGCGCAGGTTTGTCACATTAATATTCCATTAAGCCTCCTCACCTAAACCGCTGATCTTATTGTACTTTATGCCCTCATCACGATTTCTATCGATCAATTTGGGTTTAATACAGATTTACATTTTTAATGTCGCATTGAAACATTTCATATAATGGTGGTTTGATGTGATTTCCA
>CANLOE010000337.1 GCA_947492745.1 uncultured Cyclobacteriaceae bacterium
AACGGTGGAAGGAACCCACCAGCTCCTTCATCTGCTCGGATTGTGTTGATCTTGACATGTTCTTTTTTTGACAAAAATACCAACATGAACAGCTCAGCTCAAGATGTACTTGGTCGGATGCTTACGATTGAACAGGAAGCTAGGCAATATTTAAAAGCTAAGTTTGTATTGATTCGGATTTAACCCAAATTGATCAATAGGATTTCGTGATGAGCGTATAAAGTGCAATAAAATCTGGAGTGTATACATTTGACTGGACAGTAAGAAAAGCTCAATAGGGTTAACTTACAGAAAGAATGAAGAAAACAA
>CANLOE010000338.1 GCA_947492745.1 uncultured Cyclobacteriaceae bacterium
ATATACTGCCCTTCCAATTCGAATTCGGACAATACCGGGTCGGTCAATGTGAGGGTCTGGGTCTTTTCACCGCTATCATCAACAGTTTGCCCTACCTTTACATGACCGGCCGTGAATAGGGTAGTATCCTTAAAAATGCCACTGGTATTCAGCGCAGTGCTTTTGGTGCTGTTTATAAACCTAGTGCATCATATTTTTATAGCTTAAAGTAGTCATCCTTCTCAACGCTCTCGTGGTGGTATCCATTTTTTTGGTTCTATGTAATCTGCCCGTGTTTCAAAAGGCCAGTTGAAGAATTTTAATTTATT
>CANLOE010000339.1 GCA_947492745.1 uncultured Cyclobacteriaceae bacterium
GTTCGTTGGAACTTCGTCATGAGGACTTAAATGGCAATAAATCAGGGCGTTTTCTTGGATTCAGCGTAGCACCGCTATGGTGAATTCAAAAAACGTAGTACAACAACTGATTTTCGAGCATTTAGATCCGAAGTAGATTTTTCAATGCATGACCCGGGTTTAATACAAATTTAGGTTTTAAATGTCGTATAAGATTCCGCGGGTCATTTTGTTTCAATCAAGGCGAGATCCGCAGGAATAGCAGCGCTATCCCGAGGATTGTCAACGCAGAGTGAAGCAAAATGAACAGGAAGATAGGCGATATTT
>CANLOE010000340.1 GCA_947492745.1 uncultured Cyclobacteriaceae bacterium
TGGGAGTCAGATACCTAAAGAAAACTCATAACTAACAATCCAGACTGTCAGAGCAAGTCTAGACTATTACACTTAAGTAGTTGAAAATTGCCGATGCTTTATCCCAAATCATGCATTGGGAAATCTACTGCGGACCTAAATAGCTGCAAATCAGTCGTTGTACTAAGCTTTTTGAATTTACCATAGCAGTGCTATGCTAAATCCAACACCTCCCTGATTTATTGCTATTTATACAAACTTAGCTTTTAAATATCGCCTATCTTCTTGTTCATTTTGCTTCACTCTGCGTTGACAATCCTCGGGAT
>CANLOE010000341.1 GCA_947492745.1 uncultured Cyclobacteriaceae bacterium
CAGGCGGCTGGCCGAGGTACTGGGTACCACTGTGGCCTATCTGATCGGTGAGGCGGGTACCGATGAGCTCTTCAGGGACCCCGCGATGCTGAAAAGGTTCAAGGAGATCAATTCCCTGCCCGAAAGGGACAGGGAATGTGTGCTGTACAATCTGGATGCCGTTCTCAGGGACTTCAAGGCCCGACAGGCATATTCCTCATGAAGGCTTTCCACTGAAAACAAAACCGGTCCAAGTGGACACTTGAACCGGTTTTTTGTTCTGTAAGCTTGTGCTAGTTTGAGGGTTCGGGGTTCAACTGAAAA
>CANLOE010000342.1 GCA_947492745.1 uncultured Cyclobacteriaceae bacterium
ATTTCCCTGTAAGACATAGATTCACGGCCATCAATTTGAATTCCTTGTCGTACTTCCTTCTTGTTTTCTTCATTCTTGCTGTAAGTTAACCCTATTGAGCTTTTCTTACTGTCCAGTCAAATGTATACACTCCAATCCGGGTTTAACCCAAAATAATCGATAGAAATCGTGATGAGCGTATAATACAAACTTAGCTTTTAAATATCGCCTATCTTCCTGTTCATTATGCTTCACTCTGCGTTGACCATCCTCGCGATAGCGCTGCTATCCCTGCGGTTATCGCCTTGATTGAAACCAAAATGA
>CANLOE010000343.1 GCA_947492745.1 uncultured Cyclobacteriaceae bacterium
ATAGCGTGAATATGGCCCCACGGGGGCAGTCCTTACCTTGAGGAAGGGAAGTGAACGGTACCCTGTACTTCCCGTTGGTCTTTTTCTTCATCGGGCGGCCTTTGATAGCGGCGGGCTCTTTTGTCCGGGAATCGGTAAAGGTGATGGCCCGTTCAGCTCCCTTTTTTTGCCTTGGGAACCTTTTGACCACCAATGGCTTTTCGGTCAGCGGGACCACGAAGTGTACCCGCGAATCCAATACGGCAAGGGGTACACCGTGCTTTGCACAATAGCCATCGGTCAACGGCACATCCCCGGGGAGC
>CANLOE010000344.1 GCA_947492745.1 uncultured Cyclobacteriaceae bacterium
AGGGGCCGGTCTGCCGCGTGAGCCATTGACAAAGATAGCATGTCGCGCTAGCTAGCGGAAATTTCAACGAAATCAGGTACCAAAAGAAGTACATAAGAAAGAAAAAGATACAGTTTAAAACAGTCTCTTACAGTGAATCGATAATTTGCTTAGACGATCGGGTGTTTATTTTAAAAGGCATGTAATACAAATTAGGGTTTCAACTGTCGTATACGATTCCGCGGGTTGGAGTGTATACATTTGACTGGACAGTAAGAAAAGCTCAATAGGGTTAACTTACAGAAAGAATGAAGAAAACAA
>CANLOE010000345.1 GCA_947492745.1 uncultured Cyclobacteriaceae bacterium
AACATCCAAACGGACGTTCATCAACCGAAGGGACTTTTGCATCCTGTTGACCTGCCTTGCGGATTGTTCTATCAGGGGCTGTCCATGGTTGTTATAGGTCTCTGTCTGTTGTGTTCTTCCGGCAGGAAGCTTCCCTTAACAGCCCCATACTGTGCAGTTGCTGTATCCACATGCAGTCAAGTACGTCCGTTTTCCTGCCCTTGACATTTTTGATGCCCCCACTGTTGACCAACAATACCTCCATGCCCTCAGACTGAAGGGCGCTGAACAGGGTCTGCCAGTAACTACCGGTGCTTCCAT
>CANLOE010000346.1 GCA_947492745.1 uncultured Cyclobacteriaceae bacterium
AATCTGCTGATTCACTACCTGTCGAGTAGAAGGCTTTCTTTTCTTCCAATCATAGTACCCACTCCTGCTTAACCTGAAGACTTTACACATCCTCTCAACACCAAACTCAATGTGGTACTTCATCATGAATTGGTAGATTTGATGTCTCCCTTGGAGAAGATGCTTACTGCCTTTTTTAGGATATCTCTTTCTAGTTGGGCTTCCAGCAATTCCTTCTTTAATCGAGCAATATCCTTTTGCTCATCAGTCATGTTTTCATTTCCATGACCAGAAAAACTACCCTCTTTAAATTGATC
>CANLOE010000347.1 GCA_947492745.1 uncultured Cyclobacteriaceae bacterium
TAACTTATTGTCCAGTTTTTTATTGCAATTCCAACCCGCGGAATCTTATACGACATTTAAAACCCAAATTTGTATAAGAAGGATTACGATAAGCCTGACAAAATATGACTTGGGATTGCTCTATAAAAATCGCTCAGGCCAAGTTGTTCCAGTCAAGGCAGGACCAAGCATCAAAAGAAATAGCTAACCCAGGTTATGTGTCAGGACTTTGTCAAAAGGTTAACCCAAAATGTTCGTTGGAACTTCGTCATGAGGACTTAAATGGCAATACATCAGGGCGTTTTCTTGGGTTCAGC
>CANLOE010000348.1 GCA_947492745.1 uncultured Cyclobacteriaceae bacterium
ACATCTTCCAAGGGCAGTGCCGTCATTTTCGCGATTTCAAGGGGCGGTTTCCCCTGCGCGTGCATCAACCTTACCACCGTGGCCAATGCCTCTTTTTTCCCTTCTTCCTTGCCCTTCTTTATTCCTTCTTCCTTGCCCTTCTTTATTCCTTCTTCCTTGCCCTTCTTTATTCCTTCTTCCTTGCCCTCATCAAAAGCGGTGTCCAGTGAATTTTTCAGATCGCGGTAGTATTTGAGGCTGTCCTCGTAGGAACGTACCTGTTCGGTACTGAATCGTGCTATCTCTGCAACCTTGAA
>CANLOE010000349.1 GCA_947492745.1 uncultured Cyclobacteriaceae bacterium
TTGACATGTTCTTTTTTTGAACAAAGGTATCTACCCACAATAATCGATTCAAGGTGTACTTAGACGGATGCTTACGTCAATATAAGCAAACTCATAATTACCGTCTACCGTCATCTAAACCTAATTCTTTTCCTGCTCTGTATATCATTTTCTCGAAAGGGTCCGGCCCTTCAACCCAAATTGATGGATAGAAATCGTGATGAGCGTATAAATAGCAGAATATCGGCCATTTGGATTCGTTCGGCATAGCACCGCTATGGTGAATGAAGACCGGTGGGCAAAGCTTCCGGTATGA
>CANLOE010000350.1 GCA_947492745.1 uncultured Cyclobacteriaceae bacterium
CTGCGGTTATCGCCTTGATTGAAACCAAAATGACCCGCGGAATCTTATACGACATTTAAAACCCAAATTTGTATAATGATATAAATGACCTACTAGGTTCTATGCCCTAATCCAAATTGTACCTGATTTGGTCACTGAAACAGGTCGCTGATAAATCGTGTCGCATTTGTTTCTTTCCCGTATATGAAGCCAAAACTTTGTAAGAAGGACACACTACGGGTTTAATACAAACTTAGCTTTCAAATATCGCCTATCTTCCTGTTCATTTTGCTTCACTCTGCGTTGACAATCCTC
>CANLOE010000351.1 GCA_947492745.1 uncultured Cyclobacteriaceae bacterium
CTTGTTTTCTTCATTCTTTCTGTAAGTTAACCCTATTGAGCTTTTCTTACTGTCCAGTCAAATGTATACACTCCATAGCAAAATACCGGCCATTTGGATTCGTTCGGCATAGCACCGCTATGGTGAATGAAGACCGATGGGCAAAGCTTCTGATATGAAGCTATTTATGAGCGAAATAGGTTCTCTATTGATCATTTTGGGTTTAATACAAATTTGGGTTTTAAATGTCGTATAAGATTCCGCGGGTCATTTTTTTTCAATCAAGGCGATAACCGCAGGGATAGCAGCGCTAT
>CANLOE010000352.1 GCA_947492745.1 uncultured Cyclobacteriaceae bacterium
AAGGCGAGAACCGCAGGGATAGCAGCGCTATCCTGAGGATTGTCAACACAGAGTGAAGCAAAATGAACAGGAAGATAGGCGATATTTAAAAGCTAAGTTTGTATTAGAGCTAAGATTTACGGTTCAAGCTATAGTAAAAGCAGTGTATCGCGAATAACAACAGACTTTTCATCCTTAGTTGAAGCTTGGTTGGATCGACAATTAGATCACTATTGTCCTATTGTTTACATTGATGCAATACACCTCAAAATCCGTAGAGAAACAGTGGCTACAGAAGCATTTTATGTACTTA
>CANLOE010000353.1 GCA_947492745.1 uncultured Cyclobacteriaceae bacterium
TTTCGTTGAAATTTCCGCTAGCTAGCGCGACATGCTATCTTTGTCAATGGCTGACGCGGCAGACCGGCCCCTTCACTAGTAATGCCCTCGGGGCATTATTTTAACGCTCGGTCCTATCCAAAATAAGTGATAACAAATTTTAACCCGAATCATCAATGTCGTTTAGTTAAGGTTTGTAAGTCATAAAACCGGCAGGCCTTCCTCCATACCTTCTAATACAAATTTAGCTTTCAAATATCGCCTATCTTCCTGTTCATTTTGCTTCACTCTGCGTTGACAATCCTCGGGAT
>CANLOE010000354.1 GCA_947492745.1 uncultured Cyclobacteriaceae bacterium
CCAGGCAGGCGGCATCAGCTTCGTGGACCGCTTCTCCTTTGATGCCTTCAACGAGTCCGCCCGCCTGAAGCTCACCTCTTATCGTTCTTTTCATGTCAAAACAGTTTATGGTTTGAAGAATTGGACATTAGGGGAAAGCAATTGATGATATGAATTTTTCCGTTCGCGATCCTGTACAGGTCACCGGTTAAACCCAAAATGATCGATAGGATTGCGTTATGAGAACATAATTGTAATAAAATCAGCGGTTTAGGTGAGGGGCTTTTGTATCACTAAGGTGACGAG
>CANLOE010000355.1 GCA_947492745.1 uncultured Cyclobacteriaceae bacterium
GCTATGCCGAACGAATCCAAATGGCCGGTATTTTGCTATTGATACGCTCATCACGATTTCTATCAATTTGGGTTGAAGTCTTTGGTCTTTTGTGCTTCCTGTATCCCTGACAGGCGATAGTAGGAGCTAAGATTCCCTCAAAGTGCATCGTTTTTGGCTCTTAGGGCAGCATAATCCTGACGCTGAGGGTATAATCACTTCATAAAAAGAAATGGAATTGCAATAAAAAACTGGACAATAAGTTAAGCACATTTTGAATAATTGATTTTACTAAACTCTTCTGGA
>CANLOE010000356.1 GCA_947492745.1 uncultured Cyclobacteriaceae bacterium
CGCCTTGATTGAAACAAAATGACCCGCGGAATCTTATACGACATTTAAAACCTAAATTTGTATTACACCTTAATGATACAAAAGCCTCCTCACCTAAACCACTGATTTTATTGCCCTTTATGCTCTCATAACGAAATCCTATTGATCATTTTGGGTTGAAGGCTGCCCTTGCCCAATGGTAACGGGAAGTGGACCAGAGAGGAAACCCCCAGGCCCCTGTTGCGTGTGAAATCCGTTCCGGAAACCCCGAGCCGTTCCTTGACGGAACCATCTTCGATCTCTG
>CANLOE010000357.1 GCA_947492745.1 uncultured Cyclobacteriaceae bacterium
AGGGTACGAATCATACTATCGATTACAGCCCCAAGATAGTAAATTTTTTATTGGTTTTGTGCTTTTTCCCATGAACCGTATGTGATTTTTATGGCCTCGGTAGATCTGATGTTCGGACATGCCCCGGACAGGGCATCCCATCGGATCATCGACAGGAAATAGCGCGATCTTTTTCATGATCTTATCCCCAAATGGAATTGTTCCGGGACAGACTGACGATCGTTGCGAAAGCAATTTCCGGCCGGAACGGGCCCAATGACCGATCCACTAATGAAATTGCAC
>CANLOE010000358.1 GCA_947492745.1 uncultured Cyclobacteriaceae bacterium
AGGGTACGAATCATACTATCGATTACAGCCCCAAGATAGTAAATTTTTTATTGGTTTTGTGCTTTTTCCCATGAACCATATGTGATTTTTATGGCCTCGGTAGATCTGATGTTCGGACATGCCCTGGACAGGGCATCCCGTCGGATCATCGACAGGAAATAGCGCGATCTTTTCCATGATCTTATCCCCAAATACAATTGTTCCCGGACAGACTGACGATCGTTGCGAAAGCAATTTCCGGCCGGAACGGGCCCAATGACCGATCCACTAATGAAATTGCAC
>CANLOE010000359.1 GCA_947492745.1 uncultured Cyclobacteriaceae bacterium
AATAGCAAAATACCGGCCATTTGGATTCGTTCGGCATAGCACCGCTATGGTGAATGAAGACCGGTGGGAAAAGCTTCCGGTAGGAAGCTATTTATGCGCTGAATAGGTTCTCTATTGATCATGTTGGGATAAACAAAAAAAAGGTCTACCTAGTTCGGCAGACCTTCTTTATCAATATGTTATACAAATTTAGGTTTTAAATGTCGTATAATACAGATTTACATTTTTAATGTCGCATTGAAACATTTCATATAATGGTGGTTTGATGTGATTTCCATTATG
>CANLOE010000360.1 GCA_947492745.1 uncultured Cyclobacteriaceae bacterium
ATGCCCCAACCCACTTTATCCCAACAGATGCGCAAGCTGGTATCGGCCTACCATAGTTCGGGCCAGAGCCAAAGATCTTTTGCCCAAGCCCATGGCCTGACAGGAAGACCCTTTCTTTTGAGGACTTTTCCTCAAAGCTGGTATAAATATAGAGATAACCGGTTTCCTTTATCACCAAGGAACTCTCTCATATCATCCGCGTTGCAAACGCTGACTTTTCGTATTCTGAAACTCGTTCGGTCCTCGTTGCGCTATCGCTAAACGAGGACCAGTGGGGG
>CANLOE010000361.1 GCA_947492745.1 uncultured Cyclobacteriaceae bacterium
TCGGTCAGTTCCGACAGGCTCGCGGCTATCACGCTCGTCCCGGTCTCCAGTCTCTCCGCGGTCTTGCGGATCAGCTTTTCCAACTGGGTATCGTTGTACAGGTCCAGGTTGTGCCGCACCGGCGGTACGCTGCTGTTTTTCAGCTCCATTTTCAGGGTCGCACGCATACGGTCAAGGCCGTCGGGCCTGATCCCCCCCAGTACCGTCAGTTTCAGTAGATCGTTCTGGTAGATGAGACTTTCGGGGTTGGTGGCGTTGAACTTTTTCGGTGGCAT
>CANLOE010000362.1 GCA_947492745.1 uncultured Cyclobacteriaceae bacterium
ACTTCGAAGTGTACTTTCTTTCCCATCTTGGAAATTAATCAATATATACGACATTAAAAATATTAATCTGTATAAGAGACTGTTTTGAAATTATATTTAAAATTTGTTATCACTTATTTTGGATAGGACCGAGCGTTAAACCCGGATTATGTATTATACAAACTTAGCTTTCAAATATCGCATATCTTCCTGTTCGTTTTGCTTCACTCTGTGTTGACAATCCTCGGGATAGCGCTGCTATCCCTGCGGTTCTCGCCTTGATTGAAACAAAAT
>CANLOE010000363.1 GCA_947492745.1 uncultured Cyclobacteriaceae bacterium
GCGTTTTTTTTCCGCATGCCCCTTTTTTCCATGGTGCCCCGGGAAAAAACACCGATATGTCCCTGGGCCCCCTGCAACGGCCCGTTTTTTTTTGAGAACGTCCCCCCTTTCCCATGGGGCTCACCGTAAATATAGGGTTTTTCCCCCGGTATGCCATTGTACCCCCTCAAGGGTACCGTGCCACGGAGGTACGTTCTTGGGTAATAAGGTGTTCGTCGGTCGCTGCGAGGTGACTCCGCTGCGCTCCGCCGCACGCAGCGGCCTCCTCACGG
>CANLOE010000364.1 GCA_947492745.1 uncultured Cyclobacteriaceae bacterium
GGCATTATTTTAACGCTCGGTCCTATCCAAAATAAGTGATAACAAATTCTAAAATAATTTCAAAACAGTCTCTTAGTTATATTGACTTTATTTCGATCATTTCATTAGATCCGGTACATCGTTGAACGCAATCCGAATTCCGGTAGTTCATTTGAAAATTTTTCTGTCCGGGCGCAGCGTTTTCAAGATTTCCCGTATCCCACAGGCTGGCCCGAAATCCCTATGGGTTTCGTCCTGCTTAATTTTATCGATAGGACCGAGCGTAAAGAAA
>CANLOE010000365.1 GCA_947492745.1 uncultured Cyclobacteriaceae bacterium
CCCCCGGGCTTTTCGGGGAGCTGTGATGCCAGCTCGTCCAGGGGAAGGGGGGCAAGGAGCCTGCACAGCCCGGAGTCCCTGAAAAGGTACAATTTGACAGGTACTGTCCCGGAGGGTTTGAAAATATCGGCCTGCAAGCTAAATTCGGTTTTGGATCTCGGAAACCCAAAATAAGAAAACCCCGTTTTCAAACAAATCTGTTGAAAACGGGGTTTTGATCGCACACCAAGTGCTGAATATCAAATGGTCAACAACAATGAGAAGACCCTA
>CANLOE010000366.1 GCA_947492745.1 uncultured Cyclobacteriaceae bacterium
CTGACCTTTATGGTATCCCCCTGACTGTTCACCGCATCGAACCAGAACGTACCGCTCATGATGGATTTATTGAAATCATTGTGCGTAATGATCAGCTCTCCCGTGACCGAGGGTGTCGTGGAGTAATAGTTGGGACTGGGATAGGGTTCTGTATTGATTATATATTCCGCCGCTCTGGCATTTTTGATGGATCTGGTGTTCAGCACCTGTGTCCTGCCCACTTGCAGGTGCAGGGGCGTATCTTCTATCGTGATCAGTATTGAGAAATA
>CANLOE010000367.1 GCA_947492745.1 uncultured Cyclobacteriaceae bacterium
TCCCGAGGATTGTCAACGCAGAGTGAAGCAAAATGAACAGGAAGATAGGCGATAGTTGAAAGCTAAGTTTGTATAATAGGGCCAAGTGGCACCTGATTTGGTTCGGTTATTTGTGTTCAACCCAAAATGATCGATAGAGAAACTATTCCGCGCATAAATAGCTGCAAACCGGAAGCTTTGCCCACCGGGCTTCATTCACCATAGCGGTGCTATGCCGAACGAATACAAATGGCCGGTATTTTGCTATTGATACGCTCATCACGATT
>CANLOE010000368.1 GCA_947492745.1 uncultured Cyclobacteriaceae bacterium
ATCCCACAGGCTGGCCCGAAATCCCTATGGGTTTCGTCCTGCTTAATTTTATCGATAGGACCGAGCGTAAAGAAAGGTCTCGGGGAACCCTTTCAGCGCAGGGGCCGGTCTGCCACGCAGGAGTACGCGCCCGGCCGGCTTGAGGCGAAACGGACCAAAGGGTAGATACAAAGATGTCCTCTACCCTTTTTTTGGCAATGAAAAGATGTTTTTCAGCAAGAATGTATATGGATAGGGTCAAAATGAAGCAACATGGATAATCCTAT
>CANLOE010000369.1 GCA_947492745.1 uncultured Cyclobacteriaceae bacterium
CTGCGCAGCGTAAAACCGCTGATTTTGAAGTAATTTATGCTCGTAATAGGAAGACTATTGATTATTTTGGGTTTAACCCGGATCATGCATTGGAAAATCTACTGCGGATCTAAATAGCTGCAAATCGGTCGTTGCACTACGTTTTTTGAATTCACCATAGCGGTGCTATACTAAATTTAAAAAAACTCCCTGGAGTGTATACATTTGACTGGACAGTAAGAAAAGCTCAATAGGGTTAACTTACAGAAAGAATGAAGAAAACAAG
>CANLOE010000370.1 GCA_947492745.1 uncultured Cyclobacteriaceae bacterium
GCGGTTATCGCCTTGATTGAAACCAAAATGACCCGCGGAATCTTATACGACATTTAAAACCCAAATTTGTATAAAACAGTTCCTGAACACTACTTTCGCGTTTTCAGACCCCGCTCATGGGCCAAGAAGGGCAGAACCACCGAGATGAGCGAAGGACGATGCTCCACCGCCCCTTGGATTCTTGATCGAAAAAATTGCTATACTATCATTATTTCCCTAGTTTGCCACAAAGAGCGATTTTTTTATTACAGAGCCTATGCCCTT
>CANLOE010000371.1 GCA_947492745.1 uncultured Cyclobacteriaceae bacterium
CTCCAGAAGAGTTTAGTAAAATCAATTATTCAAAATGTGCTTAACTTATTGTCCAGTTTTTTATTGCAATTCCAATCGGAACGTTGCGCTCGAACCCATGGAGGAGAGTATCTGTGACCGCAGGTCAGTCCGGGGAAGCGATGGGATAATCTGTAGCTCGATATTTCTGCCCTCTTTACAATGAAATTATACAAATTTAGGTTTTAAATGTCGTATAAGATTGCGCGGGTCATTTTGTTTCAATCAAGGCGAGAACCGCAGGA
>CANLOE010000372.1 GCA_947492745.1 uncultured Cyclobacteriaceae bacterium
ATCCCTGCGGTGTTCGCCTTGATTGAAACAAAATGACCCGCGCAATCCTATACGACATTTAAAACCCAAATTTGTATAAGGTACTATTTACCTCAGCAAAAAAAATAGGATGAGGCGCCTACAGATTTACCGCCCCATGAATACGCCACGTCCAACAAATTGCTTGACTTAGCGGGCATGATTCGGATTATACAAACTTAGCTTTCAAATATCGCCTATCTTCCTGTTCATTTTGCTTCACTCTGCGTTGACAATCCTCGGGA
>CANLOE010000373.1 GCA_947492745.1 uncultured Cyclobacteriaceae bacterium
AATCTAAATAGCTGCAAACCGGTCGTTGCACTACGTTTTTTGAATTCACCATAGCGGCGCTATGCTAAATCCAATAAGACTCCCTGATTTATTGACAGTTAAACCCAAAACAATCAATAGAGAACCTATTCCGCGCATAAATAGCTTCATGCCGGAAGCTTTGCCCATCTGTCTTCATTCACCATGGCGGTGCTATGCCGAACGAATACAAATGGCCGGTATTTTGCTATTTATACGCTCATCACGATTTCTATCGATCAATT
>CANLOE010000374.1 GCA_947492745.1 uncultured Cyclobacteriaceae bacterium
TGCGCACGGCGTTCATTGAAAACCCGCACAGCGGTGAGGGCCCCGGAGGGGACGGCCGCCTACCTCTACGCCTACCTCTCGAACGAGACCGGCGGGAGGTCCGAAACCCACTTCGACGACATGAGGATAGCGCACGAAAGACTGGTACCGGACAATGCCGGGGCAGGGAAAACGTACCGCTTCGCATTCAACGGGAAGGAACGCGACATCAGGGACTTCGGAACGACCACCAACTACGACTACGGAATGAGGATATACAGCCC
>CANLOE010000375.1 GCA_947492745.1 uncultured Cyclobacteriaceae bacterium
TATTGACTCATTCTATCCGCTTTTGTTATCTTGTGAAACTTTTTACCCCATTTTTTTGTGTCGAAAAAGTAGGATTAATTACTCGTTTTTTCATTCGATTTTCTTTTTTGTTTTGTGATAATAAAGATGTAGTCGTTAAGTATACGTCCGTCTAAGTACATGTTGATTTGATTTATGTTGGCTTGTATTTTTGGGTTAAAAAAAGATATGCCCCAACCCACTTTATCCCAACAGATGCGCAAGCTGGTATCGGCCTACCATA
>CANLOE010000376.1 GCA_947492745.1 uncultured Cyclobacteriaceae bacterium
TAATTCTTACGATGTAAGTTATGGGCCACAGGTCGCGTTGTCATAGTCACGGAAAGTGCTGATATTGCACCTGTTTTATCGACGGCCCCGGCCTCTGCCGGGGCCGTCGAAGCCTCGTCACTAGCGGTATATACTGTAGTGACCAAAACCAAGCAGCTTCCAATCCCCCGATGTACCCTATTCTAGAAATATGCCCATTCTCGATACCGATTTGCCTACAAAAGCCCAATTGTAGTACTGGGTATACATCCGCGACACCCA
>CANLOE010000377.1 GCA_947492745.1 uncultured Cyclobacteriaceae bacterium
GGTGCTACGCTGAATCCAAGAAAACGCCCTGATGTATTGCCATTTAAGTCCTCATGACGAAGTTCCAACGAACATTCCGGGTTAAAGTGACATGACAATTTGTCGATTCTTAAGAAAACCTCCACTCAATAGTCTCTGGGTGGAGGTTTTCTTTTGTTCCCAATCAAATCCGGATTAAAACTTCTCTAATACAGATTAATATTTTTAATGTCGTATATATTGATTAATTTCCAAGATGGGAAAGAAAGTACACTTCGAAGT
>CANLOE010000378.1 GCA_947492745.1 uncultured Cyclobacteriaceae bacterium
CTGAACCCAAGAAAACGCACTGACTTATTGCCATTTAAGTCCTCATGACGAAGTTCCAACGAACATTTTGGGTTAAAGCAGTTTTGGTGATACTACACTGACCCAAAAAAACACTGATTACAACTCTTTAAACCCTCATTGTCAAGTGCCAATGCATGATCCGGGTTAAACGAGCATTACCTGTAATGGAATTGCAATAAAAAACTGGACAATAAGTTAAGCACATTTTGAATAATTGATTTTACTAAACTCTTCTGGAGT
>CANLOE010000379.1 GCA_947492745.1 uncultured Cyclobacteriaceae bacterium
AGCCAGTTAAGTCCGGAATAGATTTTCTAATGGACATTTTGGGTTGAAGGCTGCCCTTGCCCAATGGTAACGGGAAGTGGACCAGAGAGGAAAACCCCAGGCCTCTGTTGCGTGTGAAATCCGTTCCGGAAACCCCGAACCGTTCCTTGACGGAACCGTCTTCGATCTCTGTTTTTATGAGGGTTGAAAGATCCTCCGAAAAGGTAAAGGATCTCTGTACTTTTAATGCGCTACTGAAAAATTATCGCCCCCTTTTCCTA
>CANLOE010000380.1 GCA_947492745.1 uncultured Cyclobacteriaceae bacterium
GAATCCAAGAAAACGCCCTGATGTATTGCCATTTAAGTCCTCATGACGAAGTTCCAACGAACATTCTGGGTTAAAAGCTAAGTTGGTATAAGGTAACAAACCTGCGCAGCGTAAAACCGATAATCTTGAAGCAACTTATGCTCGTAATAGGAAGGCTATTGATCATTTTGGGTTTATAGATACTATGAAGTGATTCAGACTTTTTCTTCTGGCTGCAAATAAGTCTTGTTTTACCCTGATCTTGACTTTTTCTCCTGACG
>CANLOE010000381.1 GCA_947492745.1 uncultured Cyclobacteriaceae bacterium
AAAAACCAAAAAACCAAAAAACAATCCGATGAGAGTAACCTGCTCTTTCTCGCAGCGATGGACATTTGAGGCCTGAGGGTATCCTGTCGATGCTTTTTTTCCTCATTCCGTTTCGACGGGCCGGAGTGTTTTGCATGATGGCCCGGGGGATGTAGGTTATTTACGTTCCGTCTTGCGGGCACGTGTATACTATAGGCTATTTTTTTCTATTTTTCATAAAACCGGCATTGGCCGGCTTTCATCATAAATCAATTTCAAA
>CANLOE010000382.1 GCA_947492745.1 uncultured Cyclobacteriaceae bacterium
ACCTGGCCGTGATCGAGAACTCCCTCAGGGTAGTGCCTCCCGTCTGCCCCGAGCGCGACTTCGGCTTCGAGTTCCAGGTCACCAACCGTGGCGACATCGCGCTGACGCGCGGCACGGAGATTCCCGTCAGCTTCTACAGCGGCGACCCCGAGCGGCCTGGTGCCCTGCTGCTGCGCACGGTGCGGACCAGGCTCATCGACGATTTCGACGGCCCCCCACTGGGTGCCGACAGGGTCAACAAAACCAACGGCGAGATACT
>CANLOE010000383.1 GCA_947492745.1 uncultured Cyclobacteriaceae bacterium
ATGGTGAATGAAGACCGGTGGGCAAAGCTTCCGGTATGAAGCTATTTATGCGCGGAATAGGTTCTCTATTGATTATTCTGGGTTAGAACGCTCGGTCCTATCCAAAATAAGTGATAACAAATTTTAAATATAATTTCAAAACAGTCTCTAATACAAATTTGGGTTTTAAATGTCGTATAAGGTTGCGCGGGTCATTTTGGTTTCAATCAAGGCGACAACCGCAGGGATAGCAGCGCTATCGCGAGGATTGTCAACGCAG
>CANLOE010000384.1 GCA_947492745.1 uncultured Cyclobacteriaceae bacterium
TCAAAAAACGCATTCATTTACTGATTTGAAGCCGGTTAAGTCCGGAATAGATTTTCTAATGGACATTTTGGGATAAAAGATTTTCAAATCAAGAAACAACCCACTATCCATTTCGTTCAAGTGTAGCATTGAATATTTATTGCTCATCTTAGAGACTGTTTTGAAGTTATATTTAAAATTTGGAATTGCAATAAAAAACTGGACAATAAGTTAAGCACATTTTGAATAATTGATTTTACTAAACTCTTCTGGAGT
>CANLOE010000385.1 GCA_947492745.1 uncultured Cyclobacteriaceae bacterium
CAAAAAACGTAGTGCAACGACCGGTTTGCAGCTATTTAGATCCGCAGTAGATTTTTCAATGCATGATCCGGGTTGAATTGATGCCTCACGGGCATAAGGTGTTCGTAGCAGAATGATATTCATCTTAGGCTTTTACTGTTTGTGCCATACACATTGCTGCATATAGTCTTTTAGTATATTGGAGTGTATACATTTGACTGGACAGTAAGAAAAGCTCAATAGGGTTAACTTACAGAAAGAATGAAGAAAACAA
>CANLOE010000386.1 GCA_947492745.1 uncultured Cyclobacteriaceae bacterium
TCGGTGCATTCCCGTTTCCGGGTGCCGCTGACCGTGGCGGCGGTCCCTTTCTCCTCCCTTGGGGCCTTTTTTTCTTCCCTGTAGCTGTCCAATAGGTCGGTGAGTGTGGCCAGGTCGTTTTCGAGTGCCGTCGGGTCGAGCCCGAGCTTTGCGGCGGCCTCCCTTGCCGCTTTTGCGGTCTGCCGGTCCTCGTATAGGTCGGGCCGCTGGCGGCTCTTGCGCCCGTTTTCGGGGTGCACGGTCACGAGGGT
>CANLOE010000387.1 GCA_947492745.1 uncultured Cyclobacteriaceae bacterium
AACTCCCCATCGGGGTCCACCATCATCACGGGACTGTTGCCCATGCCAATATAGGGAGAATAAAATTGATGTTGGGGGTCGGCCGATAGAAATCTTCCTATAGCGGGGTCGTACTGTCGGGCATGGAAGTCGTACCAGTCCAGGCCCTTCTCCCGCTGTAGTTCCTTGCCCTGATAGAGATGGTCCGTGGGCGGCCCGTCCAGACCCGCCGAACGGTGATAGGCCGTACCTTCCATGGGCAGGCCAAAGGG
>CANLOE010000388.1 GCA_947492745.1 uncultured Cyclobacteriaceae bacterium
TGGATTTAGCATAGCACCGCTATGGTGAATTCAAAAAACGTAGTGCAACGACCGGTTTGCAGCTATTTAGATCCGCAATAGATTTTCCAATGCATTATCCGGGTTTAAGTCAGCAACCGAATGGCTAATTCATGGTTCGGTTTTAAGGTTAAACCCAAAATGATCAATAGCCTTCTGGAATTGCAATAAAAAACTGGACAATAAGTTAAGCACATTTTGAATAATTGATTTTACTAAACTCTTCTGGAG
>CANLOE010000389.1 GCA_947492745.1 uncultured Cyclobacteriaceae bacterium
ATAGTCTTCCTATTACGAGCATAAATTACTTCAAAATCAGCGGTTTTACGCTGCGCAGGTTTTACACCTTAACAATCAATCAAGCCTCCCCACCTAAACCACTGATTTTATGGAAATTATGCCCTCATCACGAAATCCTATTGATCAATTTGGGTTTAATACAAACTTAGGTTTCAAATGTCGTATAAGATTCCGCGGGTCATTTTGGTTTCAATCAAGGCGATAACCGCAGGGATAGCAGCGCTATCG
>CANLOE010000390.1 GCA_947492745.1 uncultured Cyclobacteriaceae bacterium
GCGGAGGCACCTCACGGACATGGACGAACACCTTTGGACCCGAGCGTTCGGAGGGGGGCCACGTGCGCCGGCCACGCACCTGCCCTTCCGGCGCACCCCTGCCCTTTTCTTTTCAGCGGGAAGTTTCCATATAGCGACGGAAAGCACTATCTTGCGGCGGCGCACGACGGTGCGCACGGCGTTCATTGAAAACCCGCACAGCGGTGAGGGCCCCGGAGGGGACGGCCGCCTACCTCTACGCCTACCT
>CANLOE010000391.1 GCA_947492745.1 uncultured Cyclobacteriaceae bacterium
GCGTATCAATAGCAAAATACCGGCCATTTGGATTCGTTCGGCATAGCACCGCTATGGTGAATGAAGACCAGTGGGCATAGCTTCCGGTATAAACCCAGAATGTTCGTTGGAACTTCGTCATGAGGACTTAATACAAACTTAGCTTTTAAAATCGCCTATCTTCCTGTTCGTTTTGTTTCACTCTGCGTTGACCATCCTCGGGATAGCGCTGCTATCCCTGCGGTGTTCGCCTTGATTGAAAAAAAAT
>CANLOE010000392.1 GCA_947492745.1 uncultured Cyclobacteriaceae bacterium
AAATCTACTGCGGACCTAAATAGCTGCAAACCGGTCGTTGCACTACGTTTTTTGAATTCACCATAGTGGTGCTATGCCAAATCCAATAAAACTTCCTGATTTATTGATATTTAAACCGGTTAAGTCCGGAATAGATTTTCTAATGGACAATTTGGGTTTTAAATGTCGTGTAATACAGATTTACATTTTTAATGTCGCATTGAAACATTTCATATAATGGTGGTTTGATGTGATTTCCATTATGGT
>CANLOE010000393.1 GCA_947492745.1 uncultured Cyclobacteriaceae bacterium
ATCCCTGCGGTTACCGCCTTGATTGAAACAAAATGACCAGCGGAATCTTATACGACAGTTGAAACCTAAATTTGTATAACCCAGAATGTTCGTTGGAACTTCGTCATGAGGACTTAAATGTCAATACATCAGGGCGTTTTCTTGGGTTCTGCGTAGCACCGCTACGGTTAATTCAAAAAACGTATTTATTTACTGATTTGAAGCCAGTTGAGTCCGGAATAGATTTTCTAATGGACATTTTGGGTT
>CANLOE010000394.1 GCA_947492745.1 uncultured Cyclobacteriaceae bacterium
TTATTGGATTTAGCATAGCGCCGCTATGGTGAATTCAAAAAACGTAGTGCAACGACCGGTTTGCAGCTATTTAGATTCGCAGTAGATTTTTCAATGCATGGTCCGGGTTAATAGCAGGGGTAATTGTCAGATAAGGCATCTAGTTATCTTTCAGTGTATCCTAGTCCTCTTATACAAACTTAGCTTTCAACTATCGCCTATCTTCCTGTTCATTTTGCTTCACTCTGCGTTGACAATCCTCGCGA
>CANLOE010000395.1 GCA_947492745.1 uncultured Cyclobacteriaceae bacterium
AGCTTTGCCCACCTGTCTTCATTCACCATAGCGGTGCTATGCCGAACGAATCCAAATGGCCGGTATTTTGCTATTTACACGCTCATCACGATTTCTATCGATCAATTTGGGTTTAATGAGTATTGGACTCCAAAAATTGTGGGAGAACTGAACGATCAATTCGTTAAACCCAGAATGTTCATTGGAACTTCGTCATGAGGACTTAAATGGCAATAAATCAGGGCGTTTTCTTGGATTCAGCAT
>CANLOE010000396.1 GCA_947492745.1 uncultured Cyclobacteriaceae bacterium
ATCGGCTTTTACGTGAACACACTTGCCATCAGGAGCAGGCTGGACCCCGGTGAAAGTTTCGGGGACTTCTACGGCCGCCTGAGGGACCGGGTGTTAGCCTCTTTCGAGCACGAGTCCTATCCCTTCGATGCCCTGTTGGAGGACCTGGACATCAAAAGGGAGATCAACCGCAGCCCGGTCTTCGATGTGATGTTCACCTTTCAGAACACCGGCGGGGACAGTGGCCCCGCTCCCTTTCCG
>CANLOE010000397.1 GCA_947492745.1 uncultured Cyclobacteriaceae bacterium
TTGTTTTCTTCATTCTTTCTGTAAGTTAACCCTATTGAGCTTTTCTTACTGTCCAGTCAAATGTATACACTCCATTTATTGACACTTAAACCCTCGTTACGAAATTCCAACGCATGATCCGGGTTATACAAATTTGGGTTTTAAATGTCGTATAAGATTCTGCGGGTCATTTTGGTTTCAATCAAGGCGATAACCGCAGGGATAGCAGCGCTATCGCGAGGATTGTCAACGCAGAGTG
>CANLOE010000398.1 GCA_947492745.1 uncultured Cyclobacteriaceae bacterium
GGTTTTAAATGTCGTATAAGATTCCGCGGGTCATTTTGTTTCAATCAAGGCGAGAACCGCAGGAATAGCAGCGCTATACCGAGGATTGTCAACGCAGAGTGAAGCAAAATGAACAGGAAGATAGGCGATATTTGAAAGCTAAGTTTGTATAAATCCCTTCAACCCAAAATGTCCATTAGAAAATCTATTCCGGACTTAACTGGCTTCAAATCAGTAAATGAATACGTTTTTTGAATT
>CANLOE010000399.1 GCA_947492745.1 uncultured Cyclobacteriaceae bacterium
TCAGTAAATGAATGCGTTTTTTGAATTAACCGTAGCGGTGCTGCGCTGAATCCAAGAAAACGCCCTGATGTATTGCCATTTAACCCAAAATGATCAATAGAGAACCTATTCCGCGCATAAATAACTTCATACCGGAAGCTTTGCCCACCGGTCTTCATGCACCATAGCGGTGCTATGCCGAACGAATACAAATGGCCGGTATTTTGCTATGTATACGCTCATCACGATTTCTATCG
>CANLOE010000400.1 GCA_947492745.1 uncultured Cyclobacteriaceae bacterium
TTTCGCGCGGAACGTCCGGTGGCTTCCCGACGAGCCCGCAGGCGAGCAATGACACGGGCAGTGGTTTTTGTTTTTTTCCCTTAAAAAGATCAACCGTTAAAAAACAAAAAGGACAACTGCCGTGAGGAGGGCCATGTGTGCGGTGGAGCGCAGCGGGACCGCCTCACATGGACCGACGAACACCGCTGTACCTGCGAACGTTGTGGACCGCTGCCCTTGGCCCACGGCCCCCGAG
>CANLOE010000401.1 GCA_947492745.1 uncultured Cyclobacteriaceae bacterium
ATGCATTGAAAAATCTACTGCGGATCTAAATAGCTGCAAACCGGTCGTTGTACTACGTTTTTTGAATTCACCATAGCGCTGCTACGCTAAATCCAATAAGACTCCCTGATTTATGGATATGTAAACCCTCGTTACGAAGTTCCAACGCATGATCCCGGCAATGTCGTTTAGTTAAGGAAAAAGTGTTAACTTAAGCTTGTAGGAAAAGGGAGCGAGAATTTTTCAGTAGCGCATT
>CANLOE010000402.1 GCA_947492745.1 uncultured Cyclobacteriaceae bacterium
GTGCCGACCGCACGTACCTCCAGCAGTCCCGTCACGTTGACGGGCTGGGCACAGCGCGTGGGGTTGGCGAAGCGCAGCAGGTCGATTTCAGGATCGAACGGGCGCAGGTCCTCGATCTCGAACTCCACGCGTGAGGCGCTACAGTTGTTGGCCGCATTGGACACCTCCACGAAGTAGGTGCCCGGTGACAGTCCCACTGCCGAGTCGGAGGCGGGGTCCACCGGGGGCACCAGCG
>CANLOE010000403.1 GCA_947492745.1 uncultured Cyclobacteriaceae bacterium
TGTCCCATTGTGTGTCCCATCGTTTCGGGACGGTCGGTCCCTTTTCGGTCGTCCGTTTTGCCGTTGCACCGTTGCGCGTTTTCCCGGGACGCGGGATTCTGGACGTATTCCATTGTATTACAGTATTTTGAGTGTCCCATTGTGTGCCCCATCGTTTCGGGACGGTCACATCCTTTCCAGCTGCGCGCTGAGCCCGTTGGCTATCCCTTCCCTTATCCTCTCTATGCTGTCCCA
>CANLOE010000404.1 GCA_947492745.1 uncultured Cyclobacteriaceae bacterium
CTTGTTTTCTTCATTCTTTCTGTAAGTTAACCCTATTGAGCTTTTCTTACTGTCCAGTCAAATGTATACACTCCACTGATCTATTGCCTTTTAAACCCAAAATGATCAATAGCCTTCCTGTTCCGAACATAAATTGCTTCAAAATCAGCAGTTTTATACTGCGCAGGTTTTATACAAACTTAGCTTTTAAAATCGCCTATCTTCCTGTTCATTTTGCTTCACTCTGCGTTGACA
>CANLOE010000405.1 GCA_947492745.1 uncultured Cyclobacteriaceae bacterium
TTGTTTTCTTCATTCTTTCTGTAAGTTAACCCTATTGAGCTTTTCTTACTGTCCAGTCAAATGTATACACTCCAAAATCAGTAGTTTTACGCTGTGCATGCTCGTCACCTTAGTGATACAAAAGCCTCCTCACCTAAACCACTGATTTTATTGCAATTATGCTCTCATGACGAAATCCTATTGATCAATTTGGGTTAAATTGCTCTAGTAAGGAAAATGAAATTATTAAGATA
>CANLOE010000406.1 GCA_947492745.1 uncultured Cyclobacteriaceae bacterium
CTGAAAAAGAGTACATGAACCTACGTTCACATCACGAATCGGGAATACCATGCACGAAGAGAAATCAAGGAAACCCAATAATCAGGACCGACGCGTCTGGGACGAGGTCGACAATGTTATACTATGCTCATATGATTAGTTACGTTGACCGTGTTTCAGTCATCTCATTGAATCTGGTATATCGTTGGACGGAGTGCGAATTTCAGCAGTTCATTTGAAAATTTTTCTGTC
>CANLOE010000407.1 GCA_947492745.1 uncultured Cyclobacteriaceae bacterium
CCGATGTGCGTGTAGATCTGTGTGCTCTCCAGGTGTGCATGTCCGAGGAAGTCGCGTACGTGCTCTACGGACAGCCCGGCCTCCAGCAGGTGTGTGGCGATGGCGTGGCGCAGTACGTGCAGTGTGATGTCCCCCTTTATCCCGCTCCTCTGGGCGATCCCCTTCACCAGCCTGTTCATGGAGCCCCCCTTCATGCCGTTGCCGTCCCTTCCGCGGATGAGCGGGCCTTC
>CANLOE010000408.1 GCA_947492745.1 uncultured Cyclobacteriaceae bacterium
TTCTGCTCGGTACCGAACTTAGGTCTGCCCGAAAGATTATCCCATGAAAATCCTGCCGGACGGTATGTGCTGTCTTTCCACTTAGGTTTTCCGGTTCGGTCCTGGTCTTGAGCAATTTGAACGATTCTTCCACGGGCCATCTTTTACGGTACAGGTCCCTGAGTTCGGCACACCGATATTCTTTCTGGTCGATCAGGTTGGTGACCAATATATGGTCCCCGTTACCGTC
>CANLOE010000409.1 GCA_947492745.1 uncultured Cyclobacteriaceae bacterium
GCCGCTGCTGCCCTGTATGAGTGCGTGGAGGGTGTCGGGCATGCGGTAGCTGGATGCGATGGCGAACAGGAAGAGCCGGTTGTTCCCTTCCCCGACCACTCCCGACCGTCCTATCAGTGCGTTGATCTCCCGCAGCAGCCCCGGTCTTTTGAGGAACTCGGTGCATTCCCGTTTCCGGGTGCCGCTGACCGTGGCGGCGGTCCCTTTCTCCTCCCTTGGGGCCTTTTT
>CANLOE010000410.1 GCA_947492745.1 uncultured Cyclobacteriaceae bacterium
AAAAGCACAAAACCAATAAAAAATTTACTATCTTGGGGCTGTAATCGATAGTATGATTCGTACCCTGTCCCGATACTGCTGTCGGGTACGGGTATCTTTCAGGGGAGCCCCTCCGGGGCAAGTCCCCGATGGACCGATGACCGATAGACCAATGTAGCCTATCCATGAAATACCGAAAGCGCGGCCGATGCCCCTTCCATCTTTTTCCATGGGTATGGAGACCGAAAA
>CANLOE010000411.1 GCA_947492745.1 uncultured Cyclobacteriaceae bacterium
CAAAAAACGCATTCATTTACTGATTTGAAGCCAGTTAAGCCCGGAATAGATTTTCTAATGGACATTTTGGGTTAAATATATACCAATCATTTTAAACATGCTCTTAGTGATACAAAAGCCTCCTCACCTAAACCGCTGATTTTATGGTACCTTATACAAACTTAGCTTTTAAATATCGCCTATCTTCCTGTTCATTTTGCTTCACTCTGCGTTGACAATCCTCGGGAT
>CANLOE010000412.1 GCA_947492745.1 uncultured Cyclobacteriaceae bacterium
GACAGATACCCAGAGTTCCCTTCCTGATACTATCGGGAGGGGAACTTTTTTGTACTGCCCATTTTGACGCAGTACCGATCCTCCAAACCCCAATATGCATTGAACCCGGATCATGCATTGTAAAAATCTACTGCGGATCTAAATAGCTGAAAACCGGTCGTTGCACTACGTTTTTTGAAGTCACCATAGCGGTGCCATGCCAAATCCAATAAAAATCCCTAGTTTGT
>CANLOE010000413.1 GCA_947492745.1 uncultured Cyclobacteriaceae bacterium
CTTGTTTTCTTCATTCTTTCTGTAAGTTAACCCTATTGAGCTTTTCTTACTGTCCAGTCAAATGTATACACTCCAAAACTCCCTGATGTATTGCTATTTAAACCCAAATCGATCAATAGGATTTCGTCATGAGAGCATAATTACAATAAAATCAGCGGTTTAGGTGAGGAGGCTTAGTGCATCATTAAGGTGACGAACCTGCGTAGCATAAAACTGCTGATTTTGA
>CANLOE010000414.1 GCA_947492745.1 uncultured Cyclobacteriaceae bacterium
CTATCCCGAGGATTATCAACGCAGAGTGAAGCAAAATGAACAGGAAGATATGCGATATTTGAAAGCTAAGTTTGTATTAAACCCAAATTGATCAATAGGATTACGTGATGAGCGTATAAAGTGCAATAAAATCAGCGGTTTAGGTGAAGAGGCTTTTGTATCACTAAGGTGACGAGCCTGCGCAGCGTAAAACCGCTGATTTTGAAGTGATTTATGCTCGCAATA
>CANLOE010000415.1 GCA_947492745.1 uncultured Cyclobacteriaceae bacterium
TTTTCTTCATTCTTTCTGTAAGTTAACCCTATTGAGCTTTTCTTACTGTCCAGTCAAATGTATACACTCCAGAAACGGCCCACCTTAGCCAAGGAACGTCGAGTATATGCGCTGATCTCTGTTTAAAGGATTTACGTTTTGGGCTACAGCAAGCTCTGGCCGATCACCTTGGTGTAAGTTTGAGGTGCCTCGAGAATTGGGTATCCCGGTATAAGGAGCATGGCA
>CANLOE010000416.1 GCA_947492745.1 uncultured Cyclobacteriaceae bacterium
GGTGCAATATCAGCACTTTCCGTGACTATGACAACGCGACCTGTGGCCCATAACTTACATCGTAAGAATTAGTGCATTTGGTATCAATCCGGGTCGATGGTCTCCCCGTCGCTTATGACGGTTTCGGTCTTTGCCTCCTCCTGTGTAGGGGCGGGCGAGACGGTGCCGAGTTCATCGGCACAGCCATAGAGTGCCAGTAGGGAGAGGGTGAGTAATAGTCTGAG
>CANLOE010000417.1 GCA_947492745.1 uncultured Cyclobacteriaceae bacterium
ACTCCAGAAGAGTTTAGTAAAATCAATTATTCAAAATGTGCTTAACTTATTGTCCAGTTTTTTATTGCAATTCCAACGCTATCTTTTCGTATTCTGAACCTCATTAGATCCTCGTTGCGCTATCGCTAAACGAGGACCAGTGGGGGGATAGTCTTTGGCATGCCTTTGGTAACTGAAATACCTCGACTTGAACAGGTCCGAGATAGAACCAAAGCTCGAATCA
>CANLOE010000418.1 GCA_947492745.1 uncultured Cyclobacteriaceae bacterium
AAGAATGAAGAAAACAAGAAGGAAGTACGACAAGGAATTCAAATTGATGGCCGTGAATCTATGTCTTACAGGGAAATCAGCTAGTGAAGTTGCAAGAGAACTTGGTGTCAGGTCGGATCTAGTCAGTCGTTGGAAGCGTGAACATGATCAATTTAAAGAGGGTAGTTTTTCTGGTCATGGAAATGAAAACATGACTGATGAGCAAAAGGATATTGCTCGATT
>CANLOE010000419.1 GCA_947492745.1 uncultured Cyclobacteriaceae bacterium
CGGTGGCAGTGCCCTTGAGGCCGGAGGCCATCGTCGATTCGGCCAGTTCTATGGCGTGCAGTGCCTGTTCCTTGGTGTCTTTTTCGGCCTTGATCCTGTCGGCCTCTATGAGCCCATATATCAGTTCGACAAGGCGTTCGTCGGCACTGTTCCCGATGTATTGCTGTATGTACGATCTTTGCTGTGATATTTCCATAACTGTAATCTGTTGCATGAATATAA
>CANLOE010000420.1 GCA_947492745.1 uncultured Cyclobacteriaceae bacterium
TCATTTTGTTTCAATCAAGGCGAGAACCGCAGGAATAGCAGCGCTATCCCGAGGATTGTCAACGCAGAGTGAAGCAACATGAACAGGAAGATAGGCGATATTTGAAAGCTAAGTTTGTATTAGAAGGTATGGAGGAAGGCCTGCCGTGGAGTGTATACATTTGACTGGACAGTAAGAAAAGTGGAGTGTATACATTTGACTGGACAGTAAGAAAAGCTCAAT
>CANLOE010000421.1 GCA_947492745.1 uncultured Cyclobacteriaceae bacterium
TTCGCCAACAGGCTCGAACTGCCCCCCGAGGCGCACAAGATCAGGAGGCTCAACGGACTGTTCCAGTCCTTCGTGAAGCAGGTCACGCTACTGAACCAGTACCGGAGGCAGAGGGACGCAAGGGGAAGGCTCATCACCGAAAAGGGGGACATCGCCACCGCGGTCGACATCATGTTCGAATCGATAGTGCTCAAGGTCGACGAGCTCGACGGGCCGCTCAG
>CANLOE010000422.1 GCA_947492745.1 uncultured Cyclobacteriaceae bacterium
GTATTTCAGTATTTTGAGTGTCCCATTGTGTGTCCCATCGTTTCGGGACGGTCGGTCCCTTTTCGGTCGTCCGTTTTCCCGTCGTACCGTTGCGCGTTTCCCCGGGACGCGGGATTCTGGACGTATTCCGTTGTATTTCAGTGTTTTGAGTGTCCCATTGTGTGTCCCATCGTTTCGGGACGGTCGGTCCCTTTTCGGTCGTCCGTTTTGCCGTTGCACC
>CANLOE010000423.1 GCA_947492745.1 uncultured Cyclobacteriaceae bacterium
GATTGTCAACGCAGAGTGAAGCAAAATGAACAGGAAGATAGGCGATATTTAAAAGCTAAGTTTGTATTAAACCCAAATTTGTATAACCTCAGTATAATCACGCTTCGATATAAACTCTTATGAGACTTTTGGGTTTAATTGTTATGGAATTGCAATAAAAAACTGGACAATAAGTTAAGCACATTTTGAATAATTGATTTTACTAAACTCTTCTGGAGT
>CANLOE010000424.1 GCA_947492745.1 uncultured Cyclobacteriaceae bacterium
ATGGTGGCCGGCATAGCCGCGGCCTTCGGCGGTATCAACGGTGGCACGGAGGTACAGCAGTTCGTCCACGATGCCCTTGCCGCCGTCCCCGGGCTGGTCCTTGGGCGGGAACAGTGCCCATCCCGAAGCGCCCGCCGCCTACCTGAACTACCTCCTCTTCGATGGGGACATGACCCTTCTTGATATGGGCCACCGCCCCGTGACAGGGGCAGGGCTGTT
>CANLOE010000425.1 GCA_947492745.1 uncultured Cyclobacteriaceae bacterium
CCCTGTTCTTCCCCGCCCTGTTCCGGTCCCTTTTCCCTGTCCCACCGTTGCGCGTTTTCCCGGAACGCGGAACGGTTTTGACCTAAGTTGTTGTTTTTAAGTGTATTGAGCCTGTTCAAATCGTTCCAAAAGTGTTCCATCGTGTTCCCTTTATATGTCCTGTATCCTTTCGAGCTGTTCTTCGAGTCCCTTCCTTATCCTTTTGCGCAGGGCGGTAT
>CANLOE010000426.1 GCA_947492745.1 uncultured Cyclobacteriaceae bacterium
ACGCTCCCTGCACGGCACCTACCCCGGCATATCCCGCAGCACGGCCGAAGCCCTGCCAGAAATTGTCCGCAGAGGAGATATGGTCCAAGTTGCTCGCCGTATTGATCACCGCCCCAATAATGAGCGGTACGAACCACGCCAACTCCCCATCGGGGTCCACCATCATCACGGGACTGTTGCCCATGCCAATATAGGGAGAATAAAATTGATGTTGGGG
>CANLOE010000427.1 GCA_947492745.1 uncultured Cyclobacteriaceae bacterium
TGGAAATCACATCAAACCACCATTATATGAAATGTTTCAATGCGACATTAAAAATGTAAATCTGTATTAAACCCAAAATGATCAATAGAGAACCTATTCCGCGCATAAATAGCTTCCTACCGGAAGCTTTGCCCACCTGCCTTCATTTACCATAGCGGTGCTATGCCGAACGAATCCAAATGGCCGGTATTTTGCTATTTATACGCTCATCACGATT
>CANLOE010000428.1 GCA_947492745.1 uncultured Cyclobacteriaceae bacterium
TACACCGGCACGATGAAGTACCTGTTCTTTGTTACGGACAATGATGCCCGACCGAACCTAGGGGACTCCTTTTTCTCGAATATCTTCATCTTCGAGGATACCAACGGTAACGGTATCAACGATGACTCTGGTGTACAACGCTTGTTCTCAGACGAGACCATGACAAGAGAAGTGGGAAGGGGTGATGATGGGATACGTCTGTATCCAAATCCCGTC
>CANLOE010000429.1 GCA_947492745.1 uncultured Cyclobacteriaceae bacterium
CGTGATCTCCGGAGCTTGGACTTTATCTACTGCCGGCTTTTCACCGGGCTGTTCGTGTTCTTCTTCGGGCCGCTCTTGGGGCCGGTCCTTGGATTTGGTCTTGATTTCAGGTTTTTTGCCTTCTTTGAGCGCTTCTGTCTCTTTTTTATCCTTTCCTTTTGCCCTTTGTTCCTTCGTTTCGAGTCCTGTAGGCTGTTCTATTTCGGGGAGGGATG
>CANLOE010000430.1 GCA_947492745.1 uncultured Cyclobacteriaceae bacterium
AATTCAAAAAACGCATTCATTTACTGATTTGAAGCCAGTTAAGCCCGGAATAGATTTTCTAATGGACATTTTGGGATAAAATGATATATTTCTGATTTGTTGTACTTTATACGCTCATGACGAAGCTCCGTATACAGTGTATTGGAATTGCAATAAAAAACTGGACAATAAGTTAAGCACATTTTGAATAATTGATTTTACTAAACTCTTCTGGA
>CANLOE010000431.1 GCA_947492745.1 uncultured Cyclobacteriaceae bacterium
GGAGAGCGGGCCGCCCACCTGATCGGTACCATGAAGGATGCCGTGGTGAAGTGGTTCAGTGACAACAAAGTGGCCATTATCGCGGGACTGGTTGCGGGTATCGCCGGGGTCATCCTGGCCAATATTGTCACGGGCGGGGCCATCATGGCGGCACTGCCCCTGTTGATGCAGATCGTGAGTGCCTATTTTGCGGCCGAGGCCGTGTATCAGGTAGC
>CANLOE010000432.1 GCA_947492745.1 uncultured Cyclobacteriaceae bacterium
CATTGGATAAAGAGTTAGCGCGCCTGTTGTTGCCAGAAGGACTGGTGGAGTTTTTTAAGATCGTTGAGGTCGTTAAGACGAGCGATTCGGTCACCATCCACTTAGAAGAGGAGAACATCCATCCCAAAGAGTTTTCCAGTCAGAAACTGACCTCCAAGGGTTTTTATGAGGCGGCCCTGATCAAGGACTTTCCCATTCGTGGAAAGGCAACTTAC
>CANLOE010000433.1 GCA_947492745.1 uncultured Cyclobacteriaceae bacterium
TTCAAATGTCGTATAAGATTCCGCGGGTCATTTTGGTTTCAATCAAGGCGATAACCACAGGGATAGCAGCGCTATCGTGGAATTGCAATAAAAAACTGGACAATAAGTTAAGCACATTTTGAATAATTGATTTTACTAAACTGAAGTAGTTCAGACTTAATCTGACAGTTAGGATTAAATTTAAATGTCCAGTTTAAAGTTTAACCCTAATTACT
>CANLOE010000434.1 GCA_947492745.1 uncultured Cyclobacteriaceae bacterium
CCGGTGATGCTTCCGCCCGTGACCGTCCAGACATAATCGGACTGGCCCGGCTCTGTACCGTAACTCTCCGAATCGCCAGCACATACGGTCAACCCACCCGTTATGGTGGGGGTCGGGGCCGTATCGACGCTTACCGTCTCGCTGGTGGCCGTAGAAGCCGCACAACCTGCTGTATTTTCATAGTTCACGCTCACTCCGAAGGGCGCACTGCCGTC
>CANLOE010000435.1 GCA_947492745.1 uncultured Cyclobacteriaceae bacterium
CCTCGCTCAGGACGAAAAGTGGAAAACGCCCGAAAGTGGATACCACGGGCAGTGCCGACCCCCAACAGAACGAAGAGAACCAAGTCACCTCAGATAATACCATGTCCGGGGAAAAGGCCAAATCCGATGAAGCCAGTAAGCAGGATTTCGGCGAAAAGGACATTTTTCCCGAGATTGAGACCGAAATGCTCAGCCCAGAGGTCGAACTCAAA
>CANLOE010000436.1 GCA_947492745.1 uncultured Cyclobacteriaceae bacterium
ATGAAAAGATGTTTTTCAGCAAGAATGTATATGGATAGGGTCAAAATGAAGCAACATGGATAATCCTATAGCTAAGCATATAAGTCCAACGGATGATATATCGACAAACTGTTAAAATAGTTGGTATATCTATGTATATAATACAAACTTAGCTTTTAAATATCGCCTATCTTCCTGTTCATTTTGCTTCACTCTGCGTTGACAATCCTCGC
>CANLOE010000437.1 GCA_947492745.1 uncultured Cyclobacteriaceae bacterium
TGTTTTAACGTGTCCCCATTGGGCAGTTTTCCGGGATTGTATCCCCTGTTGAGTTCCTTGGCCAACTCCATTTCCCTGCTTTCTTGTTCTATGGCTTCCCAACGGTATTCTATCCTCATCTGCTGGACCGCCTCAGAGGCAAGTTGCTGTACATGGAAGCGGTCGGTGACCTGTTGTGCTTTCGGGAAGCTCCGCCTGACGATCTTCTGCAT
>CANLOE010000438.1 GCA_947492745.1 uncultured Cyclobacteriaceae bacterium
GGGCCGTCAGGGGCACTCGCAGTGCGGCTCGCATGGCCATCGGTGTTTCGGGGACATCACTGCTTACCGCACCATGGTCATGGCGGCACATTTTATATATATGGCAGTTGGGTTTGGAGCGCCCTTGACGGCAGAGCAAAAAAAGTTGTCCGTTTAAAACGGTGTTTTTCACTTTGCCGTCAAGGACGGATGTTCTTTCCCGCGCCGTGAA
>CANLOE010000439.1 GCA_947492745.1 uncultured Cyclobacteriaceae bacterium
GTGCGAGCGCCACCTTCCCTGCCCGGGCCCGTTGGACCTGCTCATTATGGATAGGGCCTATGCTGCTTTTTGGCCCACGGCCGCCCTTCATCACCAAAAGAAGGGCTTTTCGATCAGGGTAAAGGCCAATCGGTGGAAGCCGACCAGGCAGTTCCTGTCTTCCAAAAAGAAAGAACAGTTGATCGAGGTAGGCCCAAGCAATGAAGCCGT
>CANLOE010000440.1 GCA_947492745.1 uncultured Cyclobacteriaceae bacterium
ATAATGGAAATCACATCAAACCACCATTATATGAAATGTTTCAATGCGACATTAAAAATGTAAATCTGTATTATACAAAATTTAGATTTTAACCCAAAATGATCAATAGAGAATCTATTCCGCGCATAAATAACTTCATACCGGAAGCTTTGCCCACCTGTCTTCATTCACCATAGCGGTGCTATGCCGAACGAATCCAAATGGCCGGTA
>CANLOE010000441.1 GCA_947492745.1 uncultured Cyclobacteriaceae bacterium
TCCCGTTCCCAGCAGCCATGCGTGGTACCTCTTGATGGCGCAGAGTGCGGTGGAGGGGTTCCTGCCGCTTTCCCTGATCCTGCCGATGTGCTCCATGATGTCGCGGTGGGTGGCGTTCTTTGGCCCTTCGCTGCCCTTCGCTTCCCGCAGGATGTCATGGAACCTTTCCAGCTCCCCCATGTAGCGGCCGACGGTGGCCGGGGTGCAGC
>CANLOE010000442.1 GCA_947492745.1 uncultured Cyclobacteriaceae bacterium
ACCAGTCTTGGGAGTATCCGTATGCTGCCTGGGCCGTAACCGAGCCTTTTGAGGTGCTCGGCAAAGTCCCCTGCGGTGCCCGCCGCTGCTTCCCTTCCCTGTTCCGGTCCCTTTTCCCTGTCCCACCGTTGCACGTTTTCCCGGAACGCGGAACGGTCCTGTTCCAAGTCGTTGTTGTTCATTGTCTTGCACTCTTTCAAATCGTTCC
>CANLOE010000443.1 GCA_947492745.1 uncultured Cyclobacteriaceae bacterium
TCGTCATGAGAGCATAATTGCAATAAAATCAGTGGTTTAGGTGAGGAGGCTTTTGCATCATTAAGGTGACGAACCTGTGCAGCATAAAACTGCTGATTTTGAAGCAATTAAGGCTCGTCACAGGAAGGCTATTGTGGAATTGCAATAAAAAACTGGACAATAAGTTAAGCACATTTTGAATAATTGATTTTACTAAACTCTTCTGGAG
>CANLOE010000444.1 GCA_947492745.1 uncultured Cyclobacteriaceae bacterium
GGGACCATCGGTATCCGTAGCATCGTCGAACCTGAGATACGCACTCCGGTCGATCCAGGTGGCCTGGTTCTCTTCCAAGTCGTTCCTTATCCCGCTCAGGGTAGTCCGTACCAGCTCCGTCCACTTCTCTCCGTTTTTTGCCCGTTCGACCCTCTCTGTCATCTGTCTGACGTTCTCTTTCATTTCATTGACCCTCTCGCCCATGCC
>CANLOE010000445.1 GCA_947492745.1 uncultured Cyclobacteriaceae bacterium
AGCGGCCCCTATTTTGTCGTAACCGTATAGCCGTCACATTGCAGATAGCCCTGATAGCCCGCCAGCAGCTCTTTGGGCCCATGTTGTCCACGCTCTTTACGGTAATTGAAAAGTACAGGCCGGCCAACGGGGTCGTGGTAGACCCATTGGTAGCCCTGGCGCGCACTCCCTTTTTTGTCGCTGTCCGGTACCTTTATCGGGGATTT
>CANLOE010000446.1 GCA_947492745.1 uncultured Cyclobacteriaceae bacterium
GCCGGTATTTTGCTATTGATACGCTCATCACGATTTCTATCGATCAATTTGGGTTTAACGCTCGGTCCTATCCAAAATAAGTGATTATAAATTCTAAAATAATTTCAAAACAGTCTCTTATATACCTAGCCCAGAATGTTCGTTGGAACTTCGTCATGAGGACTTAAATGGCAATACATCAGTGCGTTTTCTTGGATTCAGCGTAG
>CANLOE010000447.1 GCA_947492745.1 uncultured Cyclobacteriaceae bacterium
TTGTTTTCTTCATTCTTTCTGTAAGTTAACCCTATTGAGCTTTTCTTACTGTCCAGTCAAATGTATACACTCCACTTCTGCCGCGTGAGCCATTGACAAAGATAGCATGTCGCGCTAGCTAGCTAGCTAGCTAGCTAGCGGAAATTTCAACGAAATCAGGCACCAAAAGAAGTACATAAGAAAGAAAAAGATACAGTTTAAAACAG
>CANLOE010000448.1 GCA_947492745.1 uncultured Cyclobacteriaceae bacterium
ATACCAATGACAGCAGTGCCATGGACAAACAGAAGGCACTCATCATGGCCAAGGCCATCACCGAGGCCCATGATGCCTGCGACAGCCCCCTATCCGTACTGCGGGCCGGCCTACTGGTGGTGAAGCAGCAGTTCCGCGTCGTGGACCGGTTCGATATCATCCCCAAGGGCGGGGGCCACTACCGCGTCATGATGATCGCCTCCGA
>CANLOE010000449.1 GCA_947492745.1 uncultured Cyclobacteriaceae bacterium
CCGGACCTCCTCGTTTTCCCTATCTTTCCCTGTACCTTTTCCTGCGCTCGATGTTGGTGATCGACACACCGTCGACCGACAGCACCAGCTGTGCGTAGTCCAATGAAAGGCCCGAAACCGCACCGTCAGGCGGGAAGCTCGAAACTGCCCCGCTCCAGGCGTTTGTAGTACAGTACGAAACCGCCGCCCTGCCAGTGCAGCAGC
>CANLOE010000450.1 GCA_947492745.1 uncultured Cyclobacteriaceae bacterium
GTACGGGGGTGACCTGTTCGGTACCCACAATGACCGTCCTGTCCGTACGGCACACACCGGGGTCGGCCGTATCGAAGGCCTCCACGGTCCACGGTCCGGCGGGGAGGTTCGTGATGGACCTCTTGAGGCTGTCGGCGGGGGTACGGGCCACATCGCCGGCGGACCAGCCGAAGGTATAGGCCACGTCCTGACGGTCGGCGGGGA
>CANLOE010000451.1 GCA_947492745.1 uncultured Cyclobacteriaceae bacterium
TCTATCGGGGATGAGGAGTACTCTTCACTGGTCGTACTGCCCAGTGGTCAGGTCATCAACGCCCAGATCGTCGCCAATAGCACGGGTATCCATGACCGTATCACGAGCATTGACATTCCCAAAAAGCAAGTGACCATGGAGCTACTGGACGGGTTCCAAGGTGGGGACCAGTTGTACTACCACTTGGTGACCGATGCTACCGA
>CANLOE010000452.1 GCA_947492745.1 uncultured Cyclobacteriaceae bacterium
CGGGGAGGACGGTTGCGGTCATCGGATATGCTTTTCCGGTTTTGGGTTCAATGAATTGACAATTAGCAATGAACAATTAACAATTGGCAATTGGCAATTGGCAGGGGCTGGGTATTGTGGGTGGGAGGGCTTTTCGGGGAGGACGGTTGCGGTCATCGGATATGCTTTTCCGGTTTTGGGTTCAATGAATTGACAATGAACAA
>CANLOE010000453.1 GCA_947492745.1 uncultured Cyclobacteriaceae bacterium
CGCACATTTACCTGCACCGCGCACAACCGCAACTTTGGCAGCGCGTCGGCCGATAATGAGCACTTTATCATTGTTGCGGACCGCTCGCACGGCCCTTTTGGCTCCATGGTGTCCCACCAAGTCACCAAAAGGGCCGTTCCCATCTTCACGGCGCGGGAAAGAACATCCGTCCTTGACGGCAAAGTGAAAAACACCGTTTTAA
>CANLOE010000454.1 GCA_947492745.1 uncultured Cyclobacteriaceae bacterium
GTCCTGTTTGGCCTTACTATTTCAGCTTGAGCGATCAGTTGTATGGCATATTTTTCCAGTGTTTGCAGTATGTCGTTCATGTTGCTGAACATTTGGTTGATGATCGGTCGTGTTTTTCGATAGGTCTGTGTCCTATTGACCCGGTATGTCCTTTTTTGGTGAGTTTTCTGCTCGGTATCGAACTTAGGTCTGCCCGAAAGAT
>CANLOE010000455.1 GCA_947492745.1 uncultured Cyclobacteriaceae bacterium
AGGATTGTCAACGCAGAGTGAAGCAAAATGAACAGGAAGATATGCGATATTTGAAAGCTAAGTTTGTATTAAACCCAGATTATGCATCGGCCCAGCGCGGCGACTGATTCAATGGAAATATCGTGAATACTGGAGTGTATACATTTGACTGGACAGTAAGAAAAGCTCAATAGGGTTAACTTACAGAAAGAATGAAGAAAAC
>CANLOE010000456.1 GCA_947492745.1 uncultured Cyclobacteriaceae bacterium
ATGGAAAAAGATGGAAGGGGCATCGGCCGCGCTTTCGGTATTTCATGGATAGGCTACATCGGTCTATCGGTCATCGGTCCATCGGGGCTTCCCTGAAAGAAGCTTCCTGCCCCGTACCCGACAGTAGTATCGGGACAGGGTACGAATCATACTATCGATTACAGCCCCAAGATAGTAAATTTTTTATTGGTTTTGTGCTTTT
>CANLOE010000457.1 GCA_947492745.1 uncultured Cyclobacteriaceae bacterium
TTCATGACGTACTCCATTTCCTCGAGCTGTGCCATGCACCTGTGCATCTGTGTTTTGCTGGTGCCGAGTGCCTGGCGGGCCTCCCGCTGCACGAAGGTGTGCTCCTTTCCCATGGGCAGTACGTGGGCCTTGAGCCTTTCGTAGAAGCCCCTGAGCGGCCCGTCGAGCTCGTCGACCTTGAGCACTATCGATTCGAACAT
>CANLOE010000458.1 GCA_947492745.1 uncultured Cyclobacteriaceae bacterium
TGCGTAATGATCAGCTCTCCCGTGACCGAGGGTGTCGTGGAGTAATAGTTGGGACTGGGATAAAACTTGTTCCCAATACGGTATTCCGCTGCTCTGGCATTTTCACCGAACCTGGTGTTCAGTACCTGTGTCCTGCCCACTTGCAGGTGCAGGGGCGTATCTTCTATCGTGATCAGTATTGAGAAATAGACCCCTTTTAC